>NZ_JBALDU010000105.1:0-98624 GCF_036917235.1 Nostoc sp. | reverse complement strand
GTCATGGCTATTCTCAACACCATTGTGTTCAGTTTAACCATTGAGTTTTACCCACTTGACAAAACTCTAATTTTCTTAACTTGACACCAATGGCAAGATGCCCACCCCACAAGAAATTATTGGATACTATTTTTGATTTGGAAGTCCCCAAAGCCGGAATAATTTTATAACTCTTGAACTTACAACAAATAAATTTAAAATCATATTACACCCAAAATCACGGCGCAATATATCTAGGTGATAGCCTAGAACTAATTAAGTCTATTGAAAACAACAGTATTAATCTCATCCTCACCTCACCTCCATTCGCACTAACCCGAAAAAAAGAATACGGTAATGAAACCGCTGAAAAATATATTGATTGGTTTCTACCTTTTGCCTATGAATTTAAAAGAGTTCTCGCAGATAATGGCTCATTCGTATTAGATTTAGGCGGCGCTTACCTGCCTGGTAATCCAGTGCGGAGTATCTACCAATACGAACTTTTAGTGAGCTTATGCAAAGAAGTAGGTTTCTTTCTTGCTCAAGAATTTTACCACTATAATCCGGCTCGACTGCCAACCCCTGCTGAGTGGGTGACAATTAGGCGAATTCGTGTGAAAGACTCAGTAAACACAGTTTGGTGGTTGTCTAAAACACCGAATCCTAAAGCAGATAACAGAAAAGTTTTAAAGCCATATAGCCAAAGTATGAAACAATTACTCAAAAATGGCTATAAAGCAAAAATACGTCCTAGCGGACATGATATTTCTGATAAATTCCAAAAGGATAACCAAGGCGCAATTCCACCAAATTTACTAGAAATTGCTAATACTGAATCGAATAGTGCTTATTTACGACGCTGCAAAACAGCAGAAATTAAACCTCATCCAGCACGTTTTCCTCAAGGGTTCGCCGAGTTCTTCATCAAATTCTTAACTGATGAAGGTGATATAGTATTAGATCCATTTGCGGGTTCTAATACAACAGGCTTTGTTGCTGAAACTCTGCAACGCCGATGGATATCTTTTGAAATTAATGAAAATTATGTAATGGGAAGTCGTTATAGATTTAGCCAATAACCAAATTAAGTAAAGAGTCAGGAGTGAAAAGTTAAAATTTATAACCCTTCGGCAGGCTCAGGGCATCGCTTATAACTTTTAACTCATAACTACTCAATTAAATTTCTCCATTCACCTGCATTTGATGAACTTGATCTGCTAGCTCTTGACGACCTCGATCATCTAGTTTATCAATAGCTAACATCCCCATGAGAATAACTTCTTTCAGGGTCAAACGTGTGGAATGTGCCTGTTTTTGCACAATCTCTTTAATAATGGGACTGACACCAATCGCTGTACTAGCTCTAGCCACAGAAGAAAAGGAAAACACTAATGATTAAGCCTAAATCTTAGCACTTTCAATGAGGTTATTTTCTAGAGTTAAAACTTAATTTAAATGTGTTTCAACTCATACTTCAATGAGTAAACATAAATTTTGAATTATGTATAGTGAGTTCTCAAATTCTCAGTATGGCAAACGTCGTACTTGCTCATTGAAGACATATCATCGTATGATATCAATATTCTCAACAGTTATAATTTTGCCTATTTCTCCAAAATTTCCACCAAGTCCTCAATTGTAAAATTAAAGGCATGAGCTAATTTGTATATAACTGTAAAGTCAACTGTTGCCATTTTACGACGACACTTATAACTTATAACTGGGCTGCAAATTATCCCAGAACGGTCAGAAAGTTCTTTGCTTGACCATCATTTTACTTGTGCTAGTTCTCCAATCGTTAATCTGAACTAATCACATCTTTTAATAACTGGTGCATTTGCACTGCTTAATTTCACATTACAAAGTGAAAAATGTAGACGTGTTCGCGTAGTGTCTTGTAGAGAAACGGCTTGTCGATCAACTCTCACGCGATCGCGACAATTGACTAAAATCTAGAAACCTAAAATTTGATGCTTATTTCACATATTAGCAACATCAAAAGCAAAAACCTTTGTCCTGAGAGCCTCAAAATCACTCACTAATCGCCTAGTTTGCAAACTTGCAATATTTGTGACAACTGAGTTATGAAAAGTAGTCGGCTAAAGAAAACAGTGCCCTCAGTAGAAGTATTCGCATAAACGAGACTTGTATACCAGCGGGAAAACCGTACTTTAAAGAGATCGTAAATTGTCAAATATAATCTCATGAACACGCTTTACAGAACTATACAGCGTAAATAAGAATAATAACTTAACCGAAGTAAAATTTTCCTGAATACAGGCAATTAATGCCGTCATAAGGAAAAGCAGTGAGTAGAGGAGAGAGAAAGCGATGAGGGACCCTTATCTGTTGGCAGCAGGCTTGTTAACAGGATTAGCAATACCAGCATCGGCTCTTCCACATCTGTCAATTGTCCTGCCAGAAAGTTCTAGATTCCTGTGGGATTTAAAACAAGGTTCGCAGACAATAGTCAGTACAAAAATTATCAAGAGCGTTGATCTCTCCTTACCCGAACTCAGCGGCCAAGCGTTCCAATCCCTAAAAAGTTCGCAGCCAATAGTAAGTGAGAAAAGCGTCCCTAGCGTACCAGAATTCAGCAGTCAGGGATTACCAGTATCAACAGAGTCATCACTCAACCCCAGCACCCAAGCAACTAGCCTCTTATTGACATCTGGAAATCAACTTTACTACCAAAGATTGGCAGCTCTGAAAACAGGTCAGATTTATACACGCGTAAATAGTGATAATTTGCAATCATTGTGGGAGTCGATCAAGAAACGTCAGCTAACTTATGATGACTGGAAAAGTTTATTAACTTTAGAAGCTAGAGCGATCGCTCAAGGTCAAGGCGCCAATCATCTAAGTATTTTAGTTGGTGATTCTTTGAGCATGTGGTTTCCGAGAGAAAAACTGCCTGCTGGTAAATTGTGGCTGAATCAAGGCATATCTGGAGATACTTCTAGTGGCGTTTTAAAAAGATTGGGAGCATTTTCAGCAACGCGCCCAGATGTTATTTACATCATGGCTGGAATTAACGACCTACGAAAAGGCGCTAGTGATGAAACAATTTTGTATAATTATCGCCGGATTGTCCGGCGTTTACGCCAGACTCACCCCAAAGCTCAAATCATTGTCCAATCAATTTTGCCTACTCGTCTACCAAAAATTTCTAATAGCCGTATTCGTCATCTCAACATCCAACTAACCGTGATTGCCAAACAAGAAGGCGCTAATTATCTCAATATTTATAGCTGGTTTACGGATATGGAAGGCAATTTGCGCCCAGAATTAACCACAGATGGGTTGCACCTGTCTCAAGAGGGATATGATGTGTGGCGAACGGCACTACAGCAGATAGAATACACACTCACTCAGCGTGAGAATTGAGCGATCGCTTTGCCAACACTTGGAGCGATGTCTACGACGGGCTGCGCCTACGCAATTTTTAAATTTATGGAAGTTACTCATACTGATGCCATCAACATACGTTCTGTAATTGAATACCAATTGGCAGCTTTTAAAAAAGATGATGCCCAAGGCGCTTTTGCCTTTGCCAGTCCAGCAATTCAGGCGCAATTCGTAACCCCAGAAAATTTTATCCAGATGGTAAAGACAAGCTATCCAGCAGTATACCGTCCTCGTTCTGTCTTTTTTGAAAAAATAACAACCATCCAGGGAAACATAACTCAACCAGTGTTGCTACTTGCTCCTGATGGAGTTCCCTTGAGGGCTTTATATTTTATGGAAAAACAGGCCAATCATATCTGGAGAATTAACGGTTGCTTTCTAGTTGCTCTAGAAGGTAAATAAACTCTATTTTATAAAACTAAAATCCGATACTTTAACGCCCAAGGCTTCCCTATTTAAAACCTGATTTAACTTACCGCTACGATAACCTTCTAAATCTAAGGTTACGTAGATAAATCCAAAATCTTGAAATGCCGAAACTAATGTTTGTAAATCGTTAGTTAACACAAACTCTTTGATTTCTTCTGGTGGTAATTCAATACGTGCTGTATCTCCTTCCGATCGCACGCGTAAATTCTGCCAACCTAGCTTTCGCAGATAAATTTCTCCTCTGCCGACTCGTTGCAACTTAGCGACAGTAATCTCTTCACCGTAAGGAAACCGGGAACTGAGGCAAGGTTGAGCAGGTTTATCCCACCAAGGTAAACCAAGTTGTTGCGAAAGTTGGCGAACTTCAACTTTGGTGACACCCACTTCTGCTAAAGGCGATCGCGCTCCTCTTTCCTTAGCCGCCTGAATTCCTGGGCGATAATCATGCAAATCATCAGCATTCACCCCATCAACTACATAAGGATAACCCAACTGTAAAGCTAAGGGTTTGAGAGTGTCGTGCAACTCACTTTTACAGAAATAACAGCGATTAACCGGGTTAGAAGTGTAATTGGGATTTTCCATCTCGTGAGTCTGGACGATTTTATGAGGAATCCCAATGGTTGCAGCTTGAATTTTCGCGTCTTCCAATTCTTCTGGTAACAGTGAAGGAGAAACAGCCGTGACAACCAAAGCGCGATCGCCCAACACATCATAAGCAATTTTGGCAACCAAAGTGCTATCAACACCACCAGAGTAGGCAATCAATGCCTGCTCCATTTCTCTAAATAAAGCTCTTAATTGCTCAAATTTTTCTGTCAGCATCATTTCCCAATCCTGCCAAAACCTTACAGCACCCAACAAATACTATTGTAGGCGGCTAAACAATTTTTGTAGCGTGGGTACTGCTTACCGTTCGCTCAAACTATTGTTTTTACATTGTAGGTAGTGTCCATCCTACGGTTATTGAGAATGGTGCAATATATCAAGATACAGATTGTGGTATTCAAATATTGTTTGTAAAAAAAATGGTAGTTGGGCTGTATTTTAAAGCGAGTAGTTGTGGCGTGTCTTGCTCATCTAAATTTTCCATATCGATTTGTACACAACCTAAGTCAAAGGCTGTTTTTACATCACGCCCGTAGCCCAAGGCTTGATAAAATGAGGTTGCAAAACTAATAGCTGAATCATCTTTAATTGCTTTAGACATCCCAACCACGCTATCAATATGTTGTGCGATCGCTTTTGCTTGTGCTTCCGAATAACAGGCATTCAGAACAACACATCGAATATTATCTTTTAATACAGAAAATAGTTGACTTAATGCTCTAACTGAAACAGGATGACTGTTACCAGAGTTATCTTCTAAAAGAATTTCACTTGATGGACTTCCATGACCACTAAAATGTATGATGTCAGGCTTATGACGTAACAAAATTTCCTGTAAGTCACTGACACGAACAGCCCAATGTTGAATTATCTCAAATTTATCGCGGAATTCTGATTTACGTAATGCTTGATCTATTGAGCGGCTCTCTTGATCTA
The DNA here is from genome assembly GCF_036917235.1 of Nostoc sp. GTDB lineage: Bacteria > Cyanobacteriota > Cyanobacteriia > Cyanobacteriales > Nostocaceae > Nostoc. The sequence goes on along the minus strand of NZ_JBALDU010000105.1, from coordinate 93,260 downwards.
ATTTGAGATGAGTAGTCTTTAAAGGATTTGCAGCTAGAAACAGAATCTTAATAATCTTTTTTGTGGCATTTTCTTGCTCAATTTCATTATTTAAATTTAGTAGTGCATATCTGATTCGATTCTTCTCACGTCTGATTTCTTCTGTGGTGAGGATACCTTTACGCTCATTTTCTAGTAATTCCTTTAAATTAGCTGTGTGTAAAATCGCTTCATTATGATATCGAGATGAGTATTCATTAGTAATTTCAGTGAGGTTTGAAATAGCATTTTGTAAATCACCTTGCTGAATTAGGTTTCTAATACTAGTAAACTTGCTATTCATAATTTAATCCTTGGGTAAAGATAATTGTTTAGTTAACTGACTTTTTATATAAGGGATAAACGGTAGATATATTAAACTAATAATGGTAATTTTTATAAAATTAGACATATAATTATCGTCTTCACTCACAAGTATTTTTTTATCATATAAAATGTATAAAATAAAGTAAGCAACAATAATTAATGCAAATGGGAAAATTATAATATTAAGTGTCTTAAAGCGTGAATATTTATTTGGTTTGATAAAATTTAGTGTTTGAAAATAAGAAAATAGAGTTGGTAAAAAGACGAAAATCATTATTTTTTTTATTAAGGATAAGTCATTGACTGATGACAAAGAAGCAGTAAAAGTAAGTACTACTATAAGAATAAAAAGATAAATTATAGCAAGTATAAAGTCAAGCCAATAGGTATTTTTAAATAAAAATAAAAGTAGAACAACTAAATCCAAAATTAAATAGTTAATTAATGAAATTACTATAATAAAATCATTGCTATAAAAATTTTGATAAATATCATAGGCAATATCTTCAGCTTTTTGTATACCAAAAATATCTGTAGTATCTGGAGATTTCGATTGCTGATTAGATATATTTGATCCCCTATAATTTTCTAGTAGAAGAGTAATATCTTGTGTATTGCCTTTGTTTATTGATTCTACTAAATTTGCAAGAATACTATTTTTAATAGATTTAAATTCTTTTTTATTTAGTAAATAATTAAATATCTTTGCTGTTCGATCAAGAGAAGGTGTTTCATCATATTCTATAAATTTCAAAGTTTCGAGACTAATTGAACTTTTTAAAAAATCTTTTAGTTTTTCATTCTTTAAGAAAAATAAGTGCAAATCTTGCAAAGATTGAATATACAAAAATTCTCTTTTTGAGTAGGAAATACGCATTTCTTCCTTTCTTGAATACTCTTGAATATTACTAGAGAAAATGCTCTTTCTTCCCTGTTTTTGCATGAGGCGACTCTCATACTTAATTAATAATTCTAAATATTCATTTAATGTTTTAAATTGATTTTGTTCTATTTATGTTGCAAAATCTTTAGCTCCCTCTATATCTATATAAATTGAATTTTTATTAAAATTACGACTAATTGAGTTTAATATTAATAAATCAATACTTAAGTCGGTTTGAGGAATAACAATTGCGCTTTTCAAAGCCACTGATAAATAGAATACTAATGTTGCTGAAGCAATTAGCATTATACAGACACTATAACCAAATAACTCTAAAAAACCTTTACTCTTACAAAGATTACCATATTGTTTTTCAATATTATAAGAAGATTGCTTGTATAACCAATAAATAAGCGCTATTAGTTCACAAATAGCAATAATAACAATTCCTCCTATCAAAAAACTAGATAAATGATATAGTTTAATCGGAAAAATAAAAACAATAAAAAAAATTATTACATTTACTACCAGTGCATAATAAGTAATATAATGTAGTCTGAGTAACCATAGTCTTGGTCGCTCAAGCAACCAAGAATGGTTTATTTTATCTAAAAATTCAGGAAGTAATATCTTGAACAACCATTTTTGGATTTTCTCAATTACTTTTTTTATCATAATTGTGTTTCAAATAAATTGCGAGTAGATTGGCTAATATCTCTGAAGTATTCCAACGAAATATTATGTTCTACAAAAAGTTTTAGCAAGTCATTATTAGTTACATCTTTAGATGTATGAATAATAAAGTTATTACCTGCTTGCTCGACTGTCTTATAATTAAGCTTTTCAAGTAAATCCGTTATTTGTTCTTTCGATAAATTGCAATTTATTTCATAAGAGTTATTATCTCTATCTTTACCTAAGTCTTTAACTGAGCCATTATATTCAGCTAGCCCATCTTTAAGAAAAAGAATATTATCAGCAATCTTCTCAACTTCATATAGATGCTGTGAACTTATAATAATTGAGATAGGATTCTTTTTAGACCGAGAAAAATCTTTTAAATCTTGCAAGAAAAGAACTTGAGTATTAATATCAAGATTTGCTAAAGGTTCATCTAAAATAATTAGTTTAGGATTACAGATAATTGCTTTTGCTAGTACAAATCGCATTTTAAAACCACCAGATATTTCATTCCATGACGCTTTTTTGTACTTTTCTAGTCCTAGCCGACTAATAGTAAAATCCACTATATCTTGATTATCTTCACCTGTAATGCCATGAACTGATGCTGCAAAATGTAGATTATCAGCCAATAAACCAGACCATTTTGGTAATTCTTGAGGAATATAGGCGATTTGTTGTTTTATATAATAAAAATCTGGTTTACTGTTTAAATACAAACATGGATAAGTTATTTTTCCTGTATTTGTTGCCAATTCTCCCGCTATTATTTTCAAGAGAGTAGTTTTCCCATTTCCGTTTTCACCAACAACAGCCGTTATTTCACCTAATTTTAAATTTATATCAATGTTAGACAGTTGAAATTTGACAGCGCGGCTTTTATAGCTCTTAAAAATTCCGTTACATTCAAATACGCTTGAATAAGTAGAATTTATAACTAATTCTCGCTGCTTTTTAAAGTTATCTCTAGCTATTTCATATTTAGTTTTAGTTTCGTCTATCTTATGGATCTTTTGCGGCGGAACATAAACATCAATTGGAACTTTTAAAGGCTCTAAGTTACTGTAATTGGTATCTTCTGGTCTAATAATTTCTTCTTTTATTGGTTGATACTCCTGTAAAATTAAGTCGGCAAACTCCAAAATTTCTACTCTGAGTTTCCTAATCTCGCTAGCATTTGTTTTTCCCAAACGACGTTGCTCGTCATTTAAGTTAGTGTATGAAGCTCTAATATTAATAATGTTTCGCCTATGCTTTTTACTATTGGAAAAGTCTGCTACAAAATCCATTAATCGCTTTGTTGCTTGATTGAGTTCATTTGAGGCGACTAAGTTTTCAATTTCAACTGCTCTTGCTTGAGGATCAGCATTATTCATGACTTGCTTTGTTGCACTAACTCACATTATACGTAAATTTGCTTAAGCTTTAGACAGTCTTGAAAGTTCGTAGCAACTGACTGCGTAAAATGTGGTTTCCATGAATTCACCAACAGAATCATGGAATTCGCGGCTATACAGACAAAACCCGCGTAGGCGGGTTTCAAATTCCTAGAGTTCAGGAAACAGACTAACCACGCTATGCATAGCTTGCTTCCCCGTAGGAGTACGGTAAGCAAACTAGGAAACGCTAAGTGAACGCTTACGTTTTTATAGCCGTGCTTTCTAATTTCTAAATATATTTACTGAGATGTTCCCTACTCTATTTCCTCTTCAGTTGCTATTGGCGGTTTACTGTACTTGGCCACCAGACTAGCTAAAAGCGGTAAATCAATCGGTTTAGAAATATAGTCATTTACTCCAGCAGCTAGACAAGTTTCGCGATCGCCTTTCATCGCCATTGCTGTTTGAACAATTACCGGAATCTTCCCATATTGCTGATTTTCTCGCAGTTGTTGCACCAAGTTAAGACCATTTTCATCTGCCAAACAAACATCCATTAAAATCACCGCTGGCTCTAACACAGTTAGAGCCTCCCACATCTCGGCAGCATTCTTAACCCAAGTCACTTGATATCCCAAATTACGTAGATAAATTTGCATCAAATTGGCATTGGGTAAATCATTTTCTACCAGCAAAACTTCTACAGAATAACTAGGTGTCAAAGGCAGAGGAAATGAGGAAAATTCTGCTTCCCCTGCTTCCTCATCTTGCTCTCCACCCTCATGTCCTCCTACTCCCAGTTCTTGCTTAAGGGGAAGTACAAGAGTAAAACGGGAGCCACGATCCATTTCAGATTCAACTTTCACCGAACCACCATGAATTTGGGCGAGTTTCTGAGTCACTGCTAAACCCAAACCAGTACCTTCAATACCATCTGCTACAGCCTTAGCAATTTGGAAATATGGCTCAAACAGTTGAACTTGGTCTTCCTGGGAAATGCCAGTGCCAGTATCCCAAACTGTAAAATGCACAAATACATCTTTGGAAGCAACCTGTAAGCCAACACTTCCTTTAGTAGTAAACTTTAGGGCGTTGAAGAGTAAATTCAACAACATTTGCTTGAGTCGTAAGGGGTCAGCTACTAGGGTTGTAATATCGGGTTCAAGTTCTAGGCACAGTTTCAAGCCCTTATTAGCGGCTTTCTCTTTCACCAGTGCCAAAACATTGTTACACAACAGTGGCACATCTACTTTTTCCCACTGTACTTCTAGCTGATTTGCTTCAATTTTAGAGAGATCCAAAATATCATTAATCAAAGCTAGTAAGTGTTTACCGCTAGACTGAATGATATTTAAATACTCTTGCTGACGTTCTTTACTTGGTTCGTACCCTGGAGCTAAAAGCAGATGGGTAAACCCAATAATGGAACTAAGCGGTGTGCGAATTTCGTGGCTGGTGTTTGCCAGAAACTGATTTTTCAGTTGATTAGTGCGCTCCAATTCTTGATTAGAGTTACTTAACTGTTGACACCGTTGCGGCCAAGACAAGATGTGTCTAAGTTGTACCAAGGCTGTAGTACACTGCTTGGCAGACCTTGCCATCAATTGCGATCTGAGTTGAGCTTGCGATTCTATGAGTGACTCATGATGAGAACTTAGGGGCGCTGTGGCGATAATTAGCCAGCCTATAACGCTGCCAGAATCATCCGCTAACCGCCAAGCGCTCGGTAGTTGTTGATTCTCAAGCTGTTGCAAATCTTCAAGTTTTATCACCTCTTGCAATCTCAACAGCAGCTTGTTTTCTGCTGTCAGCACTTCTAGAAATAAAGGCGCTGAATTTGGGGACGAAGAACGGGAAACATAGCAAACTGTGGCAACAGTTTCTTGTGGTTGACACATAGCGATGCCTACGGCACATTCTGTAAGTGCCAGATTACTGCTATGAACAGCACTGTTAATCTCGTTAACCACGGCTTGGAAAATTTCCGCTTGTGCTGCTTCTGGCTGTGGGACAGTGTTACAAGCAGAAAGCAAGCAATCATTAAGGCGACTTTGCAACTGGTTTAAGCTGCTCTCCAGCCACAGTTGCGCGCGAAGTTGCTCAATTGTTGTCAAAAGTTTTGGCGTTGCATCTATCAGTGAGTTCTGGTCTGGTAAGCTTGAATACTGCTGCATGGTCAACTAGACCGTTGAACAAGTTTAGCTACGCATAAAAATCCCAACAGGATTTTATGTATATTAGCGGACAATTCTTTTTTATTTTTAAATTACAACTTATGTTGTTATAAACCATAACTTATGATGTCGAGTTTAGCAGCTACTCCAAAAAAAATTATTGTATGAACCACTAACCTAAAATTTTTTAAACCCAACTTAAGACTTATGGATACACAATTCGCCCAACTAATCGTCAATGGGATTGCGGTGGGGAGCATTATTGCTTTAGCCGCAGTCGGACTGACTCTTACTTATGGAATTTTACGGCTATCTAACTTTGCTCATGGTGACTTTCTCACTTTAGGAGCCTATCTGACTTGGCTGATAAACACCATTGGAGTCAATATTTGGCTGTCGATGATCCTAGCGGCGGCGGGAACAGTAGCAGCAATGCTGTTATCGGAAAAGTTACTGTGGTCAAAGATGCGCTCTATCCGTGCTACTTCCACTACGCTGATTATTATTTCTATCGGACTTGCCTTATTTCTTCGCAATGGGATTATTTTTATCTGGGGTGGCAAGAACCAAAATTATAATTTACCTGTTACTCCGGCTTTAGATATTTTGGGTTTAAAGATACCGCAAAATCAATTATTGGTATTAGGGTTGGCAGTACTAGCAATTTTGGCGCTGCATTATCTGCTGCAAAATACCAAAATTGGTAAGGCGATGCGAGCAGTTGCGGACGATCTGGACTTAGCCAGGGTTTCAGGTATTAATGTTGACCGAGTAATTTTCTGGACTTGGCTAATAGCTGGTACTCTTACATCTTTGGGCGGCAGTATGTATGGATTAATTACAGCTGTGCGCCCAAACATGGGATGGTTCCTAATATTACCATTATTTGCCTCAGTAATACTTGGTGGGATTGGCAACCCCTACGGTGCGATCGCAGCAGCTTTTATCATTGGCATCGTCCAGGAAATCAGTACTCCTTGGCTGGGTTCCCAGTATAAACAAGGTGTCGCACTGTTGATCATGATTTTGGTGCTGCTCATTCGCCCCAAAGGTTTATTCAAAGGAACGATTTGAGCAGCACCATTCCACTTCTAATTATTCAATAATGTGGAAATACCAGGCTGCTACCAGGAAATTGATAGCTAACAAGAACAGTGCCCAGCCTGTGCGATAGGCGTAGGGAGGTTTAGCTCCACTGTCTGCAACTGGTAAATCTTTGTTTTTAGCGGTCATAATGCGATTCTCCTTATGTCATGACTTTTAAAGAAATACCAAACTGGTGTACCAAATACTCAAATTCTTTAAGAATATTTGTGTGAAGTTGGGAATTGGGATTAGGAGAGAGGTGAGAGGTGACAGGTGACAGGGAATAATCTGTACCTTGTAACCTTTACCCTATTCCCTTTTTCACTCCTCTCCAGCATGGTAGGAACTGCGAACCAGAGGCCCAGAACGAACGTGGTTGAATCCCATTTCCCATGCTAATCTGCCAAGTCGATCGAATTCCTCTGGAGTCCAATATTTTTGGACTGGCAAATGTTCTAAAGAAGGACGCATATACTGCCCAATAGTCAAGCGATCGCATCCCACAGCCCTTAAATCAGCCATTGCTTCGATAACTTCATCAACTGTTTCTCCGTGTCCCAGCATCAAACCTGATTTGGTGGGAATTGTCGAATCGATTTCTTTAACCATAGCCAGCACCAAGAGCGAGCGATCGTACTTGGCTCCCCGGCGCACTGGACTAGTTAACCGTTGCACTGTCTCAATATTATGATTAAAACAAGCTGGTTTGGCTTTGACAATCATCGCTATCCGCTGGCGTTGACCTGACTCTCCAACACCAGCACCACCCCAAAAATCGGGGGTCAGCACTTCAATTTGAGCCTCTGGATTTAATTGGCGGATAGTCGCGATCGTTTCTACAAAGTGCCCTGCACCCTGATCGGGCAAGTCATCACGGGCTACAGAAGTCAGCACCACATAACGCAATCCTAAAAGCTGCACCGCCTGGGCAACCTTTTCAGGTTCCTCTAAATCAAGAGGCATTGGTGCATGACCTTTATCTACTTGACAGAAAGCACAAGAGCGTGTGCAAGTAGGCCCCATTAGCAAAAAAGTTGCAGTTTTTTGGGCGTAGCACTCTCCACGGTTAGGGCAGCGTCCTTCTTCACAAATTGTGTGAATTTGGCGCTGCTTAATAATGCGTTGTACGGTAGAGATTTCACTGGCTTTGCCAATTGGGCGACGTAACCAGCTAGGCATTGCCTTAATTTCAGACTTTAGTTCGGCTTGTTGTGACGAAATCATAGACATCCAAGCAAGATGCGGATATAGATGTAGTGGTCTGTTGATTAAATATCACAATGACACAAATTTAAAAGAGCGCAAGCAAAAGTTTTGCAAAACACCTTTAACAATGTCATTTATACCGAAATATACTATCCCCCAATTGCTAGAAATTATGTATATAGTGGGAGGATTCTCAAGGACAATCGGCAAAGTCGCTATTTACACTTATAGTTTCTGTTAGAGCAAACAGTCGTGGCAAGCAACAAGATTTTAGTTATCGATGACACTACAGTTGTCAGGGTAAAAGTACGAGAAATGTTGCCTCCGGGCAATTTTGAGGTACTAGAAGCAAAAGACGGTTTGGAAGGACTAAATTTCATTCTTCAGGAAAAACTCAGCCTGATTATGCTGGATTTCCTGTTGCCTAAAATGAGTGGCTGGGAGGTTTTCCAGAAAGTTCAAGCCGATCCGGAGTTAAGGAAAATTCCTTTAGTGATCATGTCTGGTCGCAAGGAAGAGGTGACTGAGAAAATCACAGAACCATTTGAATATTTTGAATTTTTGGGCAAGCCTTTTGATCAGAAACAACTAATTGGCGCTATTAAGTTAGCTATGGCTAAGGCGAAACAGCCACGCCCAGAACTAGTCCCAGTAGGAGCAGGAGTTACTGTCAAAAATGGCACGTTATCAACCTCTAGTATCGCCAATAGTACGGTAGTAGCCCCTAGCGTCGCAACCTCTAGCGTCGCAACCCCCAGTACTGGAGGAGTCTCCGAGGCAGAAATTAATGCATTGAATGAGAAAATTGTCAAAATGCAAGCAGAAATTGATGGTTTGAAGAAACAGCTAACTCAGGTTGTGACTTTTATTAAACAAAAAATTAAGTAGTATTTGTGCTCGTTATTATTATCGCAGCCAAAAATACACCATATATCCTGGTGTCCGATTAAAAGCGGGTAAAAATAGTTAGTTCAAAAACACTTATGTTGACAAATCATCATTATTTAGTGAGGTACAGCTTTACCGGGCTAAGGTCAAGCTGTACTTTATCTTCCCTCTTCGTAAGTTCGGAGAGGGGTTCTGGTTGAGGTTTTAATATGTACTTAACTTGACGAAGAAACGCTACAATTCAAGATTCAGATATTTAGTAAAAAAATATATTAAAAGTCATATTTATAATACAAACAAATTCAACAAAAAATCCTATTTTATGATGAGGATAGTCTTGGCGCGGGAATAATAAGCCATAGAAACAATAATTATGAGCATAATCCGCAATGTTAATAGTATTGGATACATTATATTCGTTTCCTGGCTATCGCATTACTGAACAAATCTACTCAGGCAGCAAAACCCTGGTTTATCGGGGTATTAGAGAAGAAGACCAAAAATCAGTCGTTCTCAAATTGATGCGGAATGAATATCCTACCTTTGCGGAAATAGCTCAGTTCCGAAATCAATATATCATCACCAAAAACCTCGATATTCCTGGCATAGTCAAAACCTATAGCTTAGAAAATTACCGTAACAGCTATGTCTTAGTGATGGAAGATTTTGGCGGTATTTCCCTCCAAAACTGCCGAATAGAGGACAAGGGAAAAAAGGAAAACTGGCTTTCCCTGAACGAGTTTTTCCACATTGCGATTAAAATTGCTTCTACCTTGGAAAGACTGCATCGCGCTCGCATCATTCACAAAGATATCAAGCCTGCCAACATCCTCATAAACCCTACCACAGATGAAATCAAACTTATCGACTTTAGTATTGCCACCCTTCTGCCAAGAGAAATTCAGTTTCTCACGAACCCCAACATCCTAGAAGGCACTCTGGCTTACATTTCCCCAGAACAAACCGGAAGGATGAACCGAGGTATTGACTACCGCACTGATTTTTATTCCCTCGGTGTCACCTTCTTTCAACTCCTCACCGGACAGTTACCCTTTACCAGCAAAGATCCCACGGAGTTAGTTTATTCTCACATTGCCAAACAACCGCTAAGAGCCAGTCAGATTAACTCCAATATTCCGCCAATTTTGTCTGACATCATCAGCAAGCTGATGGCAAAAAATGCCGAAGACCGCTATCAAACTGCTTTGGGGTTAAAACATGACTTGGAGGCGTGCCAAAGCCAGTGGCAAGAAACAGGAAATATTGCACCCTTTGAACTCAGTGTGAGAGACATCTCAGACCGTTTTATAATCCCCGAAAAACTCTACGGTCGCCAAAGTGAAGTTGAAACCCTACTCGCTGCTTTTAAGCGTGTAACAGAAGGGGCAACAGAAATGATATTAGTCGCAGGTTTCTCTGGCATTGGCAAAACTGCCGTGGTCAATGAAGTCCACAAACCTATTGTGCGGCAGCGTAGTTACTTCATTAAAGGCAAATTTGACCAGTTTCAACGTGATATTCCTTTGTCAGGATTAGTGCAAGCCTTTCGGGACTTAATCGGGCAACTGCTATCAGAAACTGATGCCCAAATTCAACAGTGGAAAGTCAAAATTATGCAAGAGTTGGGTACACAAACTCAGGTGATTATTGATGTCATTCCTGAACTCGAACAGATTGTTGGCAAGCAACCTCCGGTTACAGAAGTCTCTGGCAGTGCTGCCCAAAATCGGTTTAATTTACTGTTTCAAAAATTTATCCAAATCTTTACAACGAAAGAACATCCCCTGGTTATATTTCTCGATGACTTGCAATGGGCAGATACGGCATCTTTGAAATTGATTCAGCTATTAATGTGTGAAAACACGTTGTCTTCTGTTTCAGAAGGGACAGAACAAATGTATGAAATTCAGGGGAGTTTATTGTTAATTGGTTCCTATCGAGATAACGAAGTTTCCAAGGCACATCCGCTTTATTTTACACTACAGGAGATTGAGCAAGCAGGAGCAATTATTAATACAATCGCTCTAGCACCCTTAAATCAAGGTGATTTGAATCATCTCATTGCTGATACTCTTCATTGCCCTGAAGTAGTTGCTGTTTCTCTCACGCAGATGGTGTTTGCTAAAACTAAAGGCAACCCCTTCTTTTCCGTTCAATTTCTTAAATCTTTATATGATGATGGGCTAATTGTATTAAATTTAGATGTTGGTTATTGGCAGTATGATATTTCAAAAATCAAAGAATTAGTTCTTACAGATGATGTAGTAGAGTTTATCGGACTGCAAATAGAAAAGTTACCAATATATACCCAAAAAGTTCTCAAGCTGGCTGCCTGTATTGGTAATCAGTTTGACTTAAAAACTCTGGCGATCGTCAATAAAAAATCTGTAGTAGATACAGCATCAGACTTGTGGCAAGCATTACTTGATGGGCTAGTTTTACCACAGACTGAGAACTATAACATCTTTTCAAAAGATAATACTAATCAAGAATTCATTGTTCATGGAATAGAATCTACACAATTTTCAAATTCTAATTTACAGCTACCTAAATATAAATTCGTACATGACAGAGTGCAGCAAGCCGCTTATTCTTTGATTCCCGAAGAACAAAAAAAGCCAATTCACTTAAAAATTGGGCTACTGTTATTGAACAATATTCCAGTTGCAGAACAGGAAGAAAAGATTTTTGAGCTTGTCAATCAGTTTAATATCGCAGTGGAATTCATCTTTTCTCAAGCTAAACGAGATGAACTAGCCCAGATGAATCTAATTGCTGGACGTAAAGCTTTAGCATCAACAGCTTATCCCGCTGCTGTGAAGTATTTAACTACTGGCATCGAACTGCTGGCAGGTGATAGTTGGGAGACGAAACATTATCTCACCCTGGCTTTATATGAGACTGCGACAGAGGCAGCATACTTAGCTGGCAACTTTGAACAGATGGAGAAATTAGCAGAAGTGGTGTTGGTACGTAAACCACTGCTAGAAAAAGTAAAAGTTTATGAAGTCAAAATTCAGGCTTATGGGGCGCAGAACCAAGCACTGAACGCTGTAAATACTGCCCTAACCTTTTTGAAACTTTTGGGAGTGGAGTTTCCTGAACATCCAAGTCAGTCTGATATTCAGTTAGCAATGGCAGAATTAACATCAAATCTCAATGGTAGACCCATTGATGACTTAATGAATCTACCAGAGATGACACAATCCCAGCAGATAGCAGCTATGCGTATTCTATCGGCTGTAACTGCTGTTACCTATTCAGTCACTCCTGAACTATTTCCGCTGATTGTTATTAAACAAATCAACTTGTCACTCAAATATGGTAATACTTCCTCGTCTGCTTATGCCTATGTTGCTTACGGGGTAATTCTCTGCGGGATAGTGGGAGATATTGAATCTGGCTATCAATTTGGCAAATTAGCTTTGAACCTTTTAGTTAAATCCAATGTTAAAGAAGTTAAAACTAAGATCATGATGGTATTCTATACATCTATCTGGCATTGGAAGGAGCATAGTAGGGAAATATTAAAACCTTTGCTTGAGGCTTATTCTGTCGGGCTAGAAACTGGAGATTTAGAATATGCAGCCTACTGTCTTAACAATTATTGCTACTCTACATATTTCATCGGTAAAGAATTGACAGAGCTGGAACGGGAGATAGGAACTTACAGCAATGCTATCAGACAAATCAAGCAGGAAACAGTATTTAACTGGAATAGCATATATCAGCAGAGTACTTTAAACTTGCTAGGAAATGTTGTAAATCCCTGTTATTTGATCGGGAAAGCATATAATGAAGAGATAATACAACCGCTTCACCTTCAAACGAAGGATGCTATAGGACTTTTATATTTATATTACAATAAATTGCAATTATGCTACTCATTTCATGAGTTCCCTCAAGCGGTTGAAAATGCTACTTTGGCAGAAAAGTATTTAGATGGTGGTATAGGACAGCTAGTTTTCCCTCTTTTCCATTTTTACGATTCATTGGCTAGACTTGCGGTGTATTCTGAAGCATCTGCTTCTGAGCAAAAGCTTATTCTTGATAAAGTACAAGCCAATCAGAATAAGATGCGAAAATGGGCGCATCATGCCCCGATGAATTATTTACATAAATATTATCTTGTAGAAGCTGAACGGCATCGAATTGGAGATCAATATATTGAAGCAATGGAATCGTATGATCGTGCTATCTCCCTCGCGAAAAAACATGAGTATATCAACGAAGAAGCTCTGGCTAATGAACTTGCGGCTAAATTTTATCTAGAGTGGGACAAAGATAAGATTGCCCAAACTTACCTAACTGATGCCTACTATAGCTACGTTCGCTGGGGAGCGTTAGCCAAGGTTGACGATTTGGCAAAACGCTATCCTCAATTACTGGCTCCCATATTTAAGCAAGAAAAACTGGGTATCCATTCCAGCGAGGAAAGCACTTCTTTCAATCGTACATCTATATCATCTTTATCTACCCTGAGTAATCAACAAACTGTTATTGGCTCGAAGACAAGTATTTCTGACTCTCTGGATTTAGCCGCATTCATCAAAGCATCTCAAGCACTCTCTGGGGAAATCGAGCTTGAGCGACTGCTTTCTACTTTGATGGAAGTTGTTATGGAGAATGCAGGAGCCTCTAAATCCGCTTTAATTTTGAGCGAAGGTGATAATTTAGCATTAACTGTCACGGCTGTTTGTTCAAGTTCAAATTTGGAACATACCTACACTGAGTTTCCATCAACTTGTCTGGAGTCAAGCTACGATGTTCCCATTACTTTGATTAACTATGTTAAACGCTCTAGAGAAATCTTGGTTATTGATGATGCAATGGCTGTTTCTTTTCTAGTAGGTGATAGCTACATTATTAGTGAAGAACCTAAGAGTTTATTGTCTATACCTCTTCTAAATCAAGGTAAATTAATTGGGATTCTTTACCTAGAAAATCATCTGACGACAGGAGCATTTACACGCGATCGCGTGGAAGTCCTCAAACTCCTCACTACTCAAGCAGCAATATCCCTAGAGAATGCTATCCTCTACAAAAATTTGGCAGAAGCTAAAGAAAGCTTGGAAGAATACAACCATACGCTAGAGGAAAAAGTCCAGGAAAGGACGCAGGAAATCAACGATAAAAATCACTCTTTACAAGAAGCTCTACAAGAATTGCAACGAACCCAAATCCAATTGATTCAAAGTGAAAAGATGTCTTCTTTGGGACAAATGGTAGCGGGAATTGCCCATGAAATCAATAACCCTATTAACTTTATTCATGGCAATATTAATCATGCTAGTGAGTATGTCCAAGACTTGCTGGATTTGGTAGTTCTTTACCAGCAGGAATATTCCTCTCCTTCGCCTTTAGTTGAGGAGAAAGCTGAGGAGATTGATATAAATTTCCTAGCAGAAGACTTGCCAAAGATTCTAGATTCAATGAAAGTGGGGAGTTCACGGATTCGGAATATTGTTTTAGGCTTACGCAACTTTTCTCGCCTAGATGAATCTGAGATGAAACCTGTAAATGTTCATGAGGGAATAGACAACACCTTAATGATTTTGCAGCATCGACTTAAAGAAAAGAGCAATTTTGCTGAAATTGAAGTTATTAAGGAATACGGAAAATTACCGGAAGTTAATTGTTACCCTGGTCAACTAAATCAGGTGTTTATGAATATCCTGAGTAATGCGATTGATGCTTTAGAAGAGTCATTTGTCATTGATCATCGATCATTGATAAATGACAAAGAACAAATAACAAACGACATAGACGCTTCAGTAGCATCTCCTAAGGTAGGACAAATTCACATCTTTACTAAACTAACAGATTCTAATACGGCGATAATTCGGATTGCCGATAACGGTTCTGGTATGACAAAAGCAGTGCAGCAGAAAATCTTTGACCCATTTTTTACCACCAAGTCGGTAGGAAGTGGCACGGGGTTGGGGTTGTCGATTAGCTATCAGATTATTGTGGACAAACACAAGGGTAGTTTAACCTGTGATTCCTCATTAGGAAAGGGGACTGAGTTCGTGATTGAGATCCCAATGCAACAGTCAGATATTTAGACTAGTAACGCTTCTTTGAAAATACAAAGTTGGGTTAAGTAAAGCGAAACCTAACATTTGGAAGTTTGTCGAGTTTTGCTCCGCTCTACCCAACATACAATTTTAAAAACCCAGTTTGTCACAAAAACTAGGTGATTTCTAAGACTGATCAAAACAACTCTGGCAAGCTACTAGGGTATGGGTGCAGTTGTCATATTAACTAAAGACTCTTGACGCGCCCGCCGCCCTGTAATTACCATCTTGACTCCACTGGAAGGCGCAAGGGTAAAACCTCGACGCTGAGGTCGCTCTGGACGCTGATCAACTAGCTCCAAGTGATAGCGTGACAAAACGGTTGCTAATACTAGCTTCATTTCAAATAGAGCCAAAGCCTCGCCAATACAACGACGGGCACCACCGCCAAAAGGCAGGAATTCATAGGGAGAAAATTGACGTTCAACAAAGCGCTCTGGTTGAAACTCCTTAGGCTGGGGATATAAATCCTCTCGCTGATGAGTAAGATAAATACTGGGAAGTAGCACAGTTCCAGGCTCTAAAGGATGTCCCAATAATTCAACGGGTTCTTGCACTACTCTGGGAAACGAAAACATTGTAACGGGGTAAATTCGCAAGGTTTCATTACAGACAGCTGTGAGATATGGCAGTCGGTAAATGCTCATAGGGTCTGGAGAATCACCGAGAGTGTCCAGTTCTTGGAGCAGTTTTTCATAGACTAAAGGCTTTTGGTGAATCCAGTACAATCCCCAAGCCATTGCCGATGCTGTAGTTTCATAACCGGCAAGTATTAAGGTTATTAACTGATCGCGCAACTCCTGAACCGTCATCGGTTGGCCCGCTTCATCCCGACATGATATCAGCAAAGAGAGAATATCGATGCGTTCTGGATCGGGTTGTTGCTGACACTCGGCAATTTCAGTGTAGAGAAATTGATTAATTTGCTCTCGATTGCGTAGGAACTTTCCCCAAGGACTCCAAGCTCCTAAATCCTGTTGCAAAAATGAGAAAAAGAATAAGCTAGAAGTGAAAGGTGACTGGAAAAGCTCTAACAGCAACGGCAATAGTTGCCTAAGTTTTTGAATTTTTTCTCCCTCATACAAGCCAAAGATAGCCTGTAAAATGACTTGCTGAGATATATCCTGTGTTAGATTACGTGCTAAAAAGGGCTTATTTAGTGGTAACTGACTAAAGATTTTTTCAGACACATTACAGATTAACTGACCATAGGCTTGCATCCGCTCTCCATGAAAAGAGGGTGTCACCAGTTGTCGTTGGCGTTTGTGGCGATCGCTCTCCAGCATTACCACTGAATAATTCCCCAAAAGCGGCTGCAAAATCTCGTTGAGTTCCCCAACAGCAGCAAACTTCTTTCTATCATTAGTTAAAATTTCTTGGATTGCTTTGGGATGGTTCACAAAAACTACTGTGTCACCAAAACCGATTATTTTACCAGTAAAAATATCGGGATACTGTTGAGCTGCATTTTCCATATAGCTAACAGGGTCAGTAACCCACTGAAGCTTTTGTAGCAAAGAGGGAGTTTTGAGAGGATTAGGTAGTTGCATTTAATGTTTAATTCTGAAAATTTGCTAATTTTTCGCCCTTATTTTTAGAGTAATAAGTGGCTATTCCACTTTTATGTTCAAATGCTCAAATCTCAGAACTACAAGCAGCAAAAAGTACAAATAAAATGCAACAGTTTCCTACTTTGCTTAGAAATTTGCAATTTTTTTAACATTTAATTACCTCTAACTTTTCAGCAGTCTGATAGCGAGTAGATTGAGCACACCAAGCAAGGTTGGCACTTATCCAGCTATGCAATCCTGATATATATTTTGCGAGTTCAGCATCTTCCTCTTCTCCAAAATTTGGAATAGATGCTTCTAATTTCATCATACTTAGCACATCTTGATCGTGGATTTCAGCAGCACGCTGGATTGCTTGTACTAAAGGCAAGTTCTGTTGATAATGCAGTACCAAGACTAAATTATGAACGTCGCCATCTTCCATTTCCCTGAGTGCCGAGAAAATATCGTTACCCCAGCAAAGAACCTTATTTGCTATCAGTTTTAGTTCTTTCACTATGTCGTGTTCTCGGACAAAATCAGGAATTATTAAATGGTCGCAAAATTCAATCAACTCGATAACAGGCTCCACCCCTCCGGCTAATATACGTATCGCCATATAAGTGTCAATATCAGGTATAACTCCCTGTATACGGTTAGTTGCTTCCTCGACACATCCTTGGAAGTAGCCTTTAAAGCTATGGAGGAAGTGATAAAACCATTTCGTATTTCCTCTTTCGAGTATTCGATATCTTAAGTTACTTAAGGCATGAGCAAGGGGTACATCTTGATTTGTAAGTTCTTCCCCATTTAATATTTCCAAAAATCTATTATGAAAACCCTTTAGTAGTTCAGGTTGTTTTCCTAAATCTGACAAATCGCATTGGTCATCCCAAATAAATAACCAGCTCAATAAGTCATTTGCAATCTTCAGTTCTTCAAGCTGGCAGGAAGGGTAAGTAGCTGCGGCTAATAAAAAGAATTTTGCCTTGCAGAAACGCTGATAAGACGATTCATTTGCCAGCAGATTGAAGCGTAGTACCCATTCAAAAGCATACTCTTCCAAAACATCAACATGCTTATTGATATGGGATGAAAATGGACAGTATAAATCAGAGGAAAGTAATTCCTTCATAGAAATATATTGGTTAAAAGTGAGTAACATGAATTACAAAGGAAAAAATAAATAGACTCATAGAGAGCCTATGACAATTCCTTGAAAAGAATTAGCTAAAACACGAGATGCTATATAGTGTGTAAATCATATTGGCATCACTGTTAGTGGTGTATAAATCTATCTGAATCTTTCCTAACTTAAACAGTATTCTTCAATGTTTTCTTTAAAAGCATAACCGTAACTTTACTGAAATTATCCAGAATTCTATTTTTTGATAAAAAATTTATATCTAGAAATACTCATGATAAATACTGTTGACTAACTGAAAAAATTAACTTATGGCATCAACAATCTTGAACTTTGATAGCGCTACTTTTATAAAAAGGCAAGGGTAAGAATAACTAATTTTAAAGCACTCGCTTCATAAAAGAGGATTTTCAACTTTAGTGAAAGTACAGATGAGTGGTTAATTTCCATGCTGTAGCGATAGATAGGTCTGTTGGTTGCATAGGGCAATTTAGTCTGAAAATGTTGGTGTTATCAGGGTTTTTGGGAACTATAAGGTTGTCACACGAGAAATTTATCAGTCAGTCTGCCAATAAAATATAGGGGACTTAGCTGCGATCGCAGGGCAAATAGGGAATAACTAACAATGAATAAAATTAATTTAAATATATGAATGAACAACCAGATGTAAAAATGCTTTATACCCCAGAAGATAGTTTAATCTTAGTGGTAGATGATACTACTACTAATTTAGAAATTGTTTTTGATATATTAACTAATATCGGCTTTAAAGTTATAACAGAAAATGATGGAGAAAGAGCAATTAAGCAGGTCGAATTCCAGCTTCCTGACTTAATTCTATTAGATGTGATGATGCCTGGAATAGATGGATTTGAAACTTGTAAAAGACTGAAAGAAAATTCAGCTACTTGTGATATACCCGTAATTTTTATGACAGCTAATTCGGATACTCATAGTAAGGTAAAGGGTCTAAATATAGGAGCAGTTGATTACATTACAAAACCCTTTCATGAAGAAGAATTATTAGCTAGAATTAAAACCCATATTCAATTACGAAATCTCACAAAAACTTTAGAAAAACGAGTTTTAGAAAGGACATCAGCATTATCTAGGGCATTAAAAGACCTACAAGAGTCTCAACTTCAGCTTGTACAGACAGAAAAAATGTCTGCCCTTGGTCAATTAGTAGCAGGAGTTGCTCATGAAATTAATAATCCAGTTGGTTTCATTCATGGCAATCTTGGACACGCTTCAGTATATTTCCAAGACATGATTAAGATTATTGACCTCTATCAGCAGCACTATCCTAATCCAGTTCCAGAAATTCAAGAGGAAATTGCAGCGATAGATTTGAAGTATGTACTTGCCGATCTACCTAATTTAATTTCCTCAATGAAAGAGGGAGTTCAGCGCATTCGTAACATTAGTACCAGCTTGAGAACCTTTTCTCGAGCAGATAGCGATCGCAAAGTTTATTGCAATATTCATGATGGCATAGACAGTACAATTATGATTCTCAAACACCGTTTAAAAGCATCCGAAGATCGACCCGATATTCAAGTAATTAGAGATTATGATATATTGCCAGAATTAGAATGCTTTATCGGACAACTCAATCAGGTGTTTATGAATTTATTAGCTAATGCTATTGATGCTTTAGAGGAATCTAATGTAGGACTTACCTATATGGAGATTGAAGCAAATCCTAATCAAATTTTGATTCAAACTACTCTTACTGAAGATAAAAATTATATCTTGATTAGGATTAAAGATAATGGCGTAGGAATGTCGGCTGATGTCCAACAAAAAATCTTTGACTATTTATTCACCACCAAGCCTGTGGGTCAAGGTACAGGATTAGGGTTATCAATTGCTCGTCAAATTGTTGTCGAAAAACATGGAGGAACTCTAGAGGTAAGTTCATCAATAGATCAAGGTTCAGAGTTTATCATTAAACTTCCCATTTAATAATTATAGTAATTTACGTTTATCAACATAATAAATGAATTTATGTTCAAGGCAGTAGTAGGTTACAGTAACGATCCAGATTCTCTAGCAGCAGTTGAAGAAGTTCTCTTGCAGGAGATATACCAAAAGCTAGGATTATTTTTGCTGCAATTGATTTTGATCATTCTCTCTGCAGCAAATCGATCGGGTTTTTTCAGGGATTGAGTTGATTGGTGGAATAACAGATGGAGAAATTTATTCAGTCTTAGAGTTTCAGCAAGACTCAATCACATTGATGTTGTTTTGTTCAGACGAACTATTCATGGGGAAAACACTTAATATTTTGCTGGCTAACTTTTTAAGAATCGAGCTAATTCCCCACTGTTTAAGGAGGGTTAGAAAGGATAATGGGGACTTAACCTAGAAGAAAGTATGCAAAACCGTAAACTGTCACAACGAGAAGGCTCAGAATTTGTTATGGAGATTATTTTTAATTAGAACCAAAAGAAACATTAAATTCTCAGAATAAAAATATTAAAAATATTAAGTAGTTACTTTAGGGACATTTTGGGGAACTCTAAGTAAGTCGGTGAGAATAAATCAAACTAGATTAAGTAATGTAAACAATATTGAGATTAGTTCGTAGTGCTCGCGCAGCGCTCTCTGCGAGACGCTTCCCGAACACTACAAACCTTGAATTATTCACACCGCTCTACTTATAACTGTACTTCTTAGATTGTATCCTCCAAATTTATGATCGATGTACCC
The DNA here is from genome assembly GCF_036917235.1 of Nostoc sp. GTDB lineage: Bacteria > Cyanobacteriota > Cyanobacteriia > Cyanobacteriales > Nostocaceae > Nostoc. The sequence goes on along the minus strand of NZ_JBALDU010000105.1, from coordinate 73,132 downwards.
AAGCAGTCAATAGCTACGCTTAATCTTTCTTTAGAACGCGATATATTTTTACGTACACTAATCAGAGAATTATCTGGTACTTTGCAGGATGTAGTTGGTTTAGAAGAAGCTTCGGGATTTATTAGCGTTGTTGGTGAAAGAATGGGAAGGCAGATTAACCAAGATTATAAATCTGCCTTGGAAATCTCTCACCTTTCTCGTAAGCAGGTAGCTGATGTCTTGATTGATTTAAAAAAACGAATCCAGGGCGATTTTTATGTTATTGAGCAGAATGATGAAAAAATTGTCTTTGGCAACCGTATTTGCCCATTTGGCGACAAAGTACTTAATCGCCCCGCCATGTGCATGATGACTTCAAACGTTTTTGGAACGATCGCAGCTAATAATCTGGGATATGCGAAAGTAGAATTGCAAGAAACCATAGCACAGGGCGATCCTGGATGTAGAGTTATTGTTTACTTAAAACTTACAGAAGAAGCAGAAGATGCAGAAGGTCGAGAATACTTTAGGGGACTAGAATCTGTGTAAATCCTTCACCATCAAACAAAATAACTCCAGGATTAAGCTTAGTGCAGATATGTAAAGTAGAGTCAAACCGTGAAAGTGGAAGTTCCATGACTCCTGAACAATTTCTTGAATTTGCCAGAGTTTTACCAGAACCTTTACTTCTGGTAAGTGCAGAGGGTCAGTTGTTAGCGACGAATCAACCAGTAGCAGATATGCTGGGGTTACGCCGTCAAGAACTGCGGGGAAGAATGCTCTTTGAACTCGTAACTGAGTCTAGCAACGATATTGTAAAGTATTTACAAGCTTGTTCTAGTAGTAGGGCAATGGTGATTGGCTCTTTGACTTTACGAATGAATGATGGACAAACGTTAATATGTCGTAGTCAAGGAGCAGTTATTCAACCGTGGTCTCCTGAATCTTCAGCTTTAATTCTCTTACGCTTGGAAAATAGAGTTTTAGCCAGTAGTAATTTCGTTCTGTTGAACGAAAAAATTGATGAGTTAGCCAAAGAAGTTCAGAGACGAAAACAAGCAGAGGAAGCGCTTAAGAAAGCGAATCAAGAGCTAGAAATTCGGGTTGAGGAACGTACAACTGCTTTACAAGACACACTAAATGAACTACAGCTTACTCAAACTCAGCTTATCCAAGCTGAGAAAATGTCTAGTTTAGGTCAGATGGTCGCTGGTATCGCCCATGAAATTAATAACCCTGTGAGTTTTATTTACGGGAACCTTCACCACGCCCATAAATATACTCAAGATTTACTGAAATTGGTGGAAGTTTATCAACAAGCTTTTCCAAATACTCTTCCAGAAATCCAACAGCAAGTAGAAGAAATAGATTTAGATTTTTTGATTCAAGATATAACCAAACTCTTCCAATCAATGCAAGTGGGAGCAGAACGCATTCAGGAAATTGTTAAATCACTACGTAATTTTTCCAGGCTGGATGAAGCAGAACTTAAGCAAGTCAATATCCATGAAGGAATTGATAGTACTTTGATGATTTTGGAGCATCGCCTGCAAGCCAGGCATGAGTATCCAGAAATCAAAGTCATCAAAAAATATAGTCAACTACCAAATGTAACTTGCTATCCTGGTCAACTCAATCAAGTGTTTATGAATATTCTTGCTAATGCGATTGATGCATTGGAAGCATCGGCACTCAACAGCCAGTATTCAGAAGTAAATACACAAAAAGCTGAAAGTCAAAAACTGATAAATAATAATCCCCAAATTCAAATTAAAACTGAGCTACTCGATGAAAAATGGATAGTGGTTAGTATTGCTGATAATGGTTTGGGGATAAATGAACAAGTTCGCTCAAAGCTATTCGATCCGTTTTTTACCACTAAAACTGTGGGCAAAGGTACTGGATTAGGTCTATATATAAGCTATCAGATTATAGTTGAAAAACATAACGGGCAACTTAACTGTTTTTCTGTTCCAGGAAAAGGTGCAGAATTTGTAATTAAGATACCTATTCAATTAGTCTCATAAAATTTCAGTTATAAAGATATGACAACGCCTGTCTGCTAATTTGCAAACAGGCGTGTTTTTGAGTACAAAGTATGGTTGATACTCGGTTATATCTTGGCAGTAGAATCAACTGAGGATTGAGACTGACTAACCGAATCTGATTTTGGTAAAAGCAGGAGATTTTGTGCTTTTACATTACTGTTGATTGTTGCTTGCAAAAATGGGGTATGGGAAATGGAATTGTTAGCCAATGTAAACAGTGGATTTGACAAAATCCCTGCTATGGAGGTGGCAATTAATGTTACCACCAACCCAACCTGCAAAGGTCTTAACCCAGGCAAATCCCAACGCACTTGGGGATAATTCTTCACTGCGTCGGACATTTCATGGGGTTCTTTGACTACCATCATCTTAACTACGCGAATGTAGTAGTAGATGGAGACGACGCTGGTAATTAAGCCCAACAAAACTAACCAATAAAGTCCTGCTTGCCAACCAGCCCAGAATAAGTAAATTTTGCCGAAGAACCCAGCCAATGGTGGAATACCACCCAAGGAAAGCAGGGAGATACTCAACGCCAGTGTTAGGAGTGGGTCTTTTTGATATAACCCAGAGTATTCGGCAATCTGGTCGGTTCCGGTGCGTAGTGAGAATAGGATAATGCAGGTAAAGCCACACAGGTTCATGAACAGGTAAACCAGTAGGTAAAATATCATACTGGCATAGCCCGCCTGTGTACCAGCAATCAAGCCAAGCATCACAAACCCAGCTTGGGCAATGGATGAATAAGCTAGCATCCGTTTCATGCTGGTTTGGGCTAGGGCGACTACGTTACCCAAAATCATGCTGAGAACGGCTAGAGCTGTGAAGACAAACCTCCACTCGTCAGCAACAAGTGGGAAGGCTGTTGTCAGCAAGCGGATGGCTAAGGCAAACCCAGCTGCTTTGGAACCGACAGATAAAAAGGCGATGACTGGGGTGGGAGCGCCTTCGTAAACGTCTGGTGTCCACTGGTGGAAGGGTGCAGCGGAGATTTTAAAGCCAATACCCGCGATCGCAAAAACCAGGGCAATCACTAAACCTAAAGATTGACCGACTTTCGCTGTGGCAATACCATTAGCGATCGCACTAAGTTCGGTTTGTCCTCCCGATAGTCCATACAGCAGTGATACACCGTACAAAAATATTGCCGTGCTGGAAGCCCCAATTAACAAGTATTTCAGCGCCGCTTCATTGGAGCGGGGGTCACGCTTGGTATAACCTGTCAACAAGTAAGAGGAAATACTCAGGGTTTCTAGGGAGATGAAAATCATCACCAACTCACTAGCCCCGGATAAAAACATCCCTCCTAAAGTAGCACTCAGCAAAATAGCGATGAATTCGGCTAAAGCAGTGCCGCTCTGCTCAACGTAGCGAATTGACATCAGTATAGTGGCGATCGCAGACAAGGCAATAATACCGCGAAAGACAATACTCAGGTCGTCACTGTTAAAGCTACCGGTAAAACCGATGGGATTAGGAGAGTCCCATTGAAAATATAGGGCGACAATCGAAGCAAATAAACCTGCGATCGCTAGATATCCAATCCAGCGTGCGGATGTACGCCCCAAAATCAAATCAACTATCAAAACCCCCAAGAGGGTGAGAATAACAATCCCCTCTGGTAAAATCGTTCCAGCGTTTAGCTGGGATGCAATATTAGCAAAATCCATGAGATGTATAGGTTTTGGCGATTAGACATTAAGGCTAACTCTGTTCACTCTAGCAAGTTTTCTAATCCCCGGACTAGCTCTTTTAACAAGAGCTTAACAGCTTGGATGCAAATAACTATCGCACCAACCTTACTACTTTACCAGCAGCTTTCTCAGTATCCAGGGATTCACTTAACAACCTTCCTACTTCGTTTTTCAGGCGTGAACTTTAGCGAATACGATCAATAATTATGCTGCAACCAGTGCAATAGTTACGTACAAAAAGCTTATAAAATTAATAAGGGCACAGCATTGCTGTGCCCCAAGAATATTCATAACTCCTAACTTTATTAAAAACCGACTGATGGCAGCTTGCCTTGTAGCGACTGAAATTTAGACTGAACACAGTTGGCACAATTGCAACCAACTCGATCGATAATCGGATGAGATGTTTGAATCAAATTTGGTGTTGCCAGATCGGGAATTTGTTGTGTAGATACTACCATCAGAATTTGGGTAGCGTATGTAGATTTTAGGCTAGATGCGTTTGCTGGATTGACTACCAGCAGCATGGATACCAGAAATGCGGGACAGGCGAGTAAAATCAGTTTGACAATTTTCATAATTCACACAAAGATAGCTTTGCTGATACAGCATAGCTAATAAATTGCCCAGCTTCAATTTTAATTACCAAATATTGCTTAACTACGCCCGAATCCTTGACCCCGCAAAACCTTTGACCATACAAGTAATTCGCCCTGTTCACCCCCTGCGGCCAATAACTTACCTTGGGGATGCCAAGCTAGGCTAGAAAATCCTGCTGAGACACCTGTGATAATTTGGGATACTTCCTTGGCTTTGTTCCACAAACACAACCAACCGTCAGCCGCCGCAGAAGCGAGAAGGAAGCTTTTGGGTGCAAAGGCGATCGCATTGATTACACCCACATGATTTGTTAATACTCGTGCTTCCCAACCTAAAGAATCATCCTCTAACTTTTCCCACACGACAATCCCTTCAACGCTAGAAGATGCGAGTATTGGCGCACCTACTTTGGTCATAGCTTCTGACCATGCCAATTGGCGAATTTTACCGGGGAAGCCACGCATTACCCAAGGATCGGGGTTGTTCCATTCTAAAACGGTAACACTGCGATCCATGTTGCCAGAAGCCAGGAATTTGCCATCGGGCGACCAAGCCATCGCTAAACTGACAGTAGTCATATCTAAGCTGTATGGTTCTTCATCCCAGTTTTGACTATGCCAAATCTTGACTCCTTTGTAACCACTAATGGCTAAGTATTGTCCATCAATGCGCCAATCTATACCCAATACTGAAGAATTGTCAAAATTCAGCGTTACAACAATTTCACGAGTATCTGCATCCCAAACTTGAACGTAACGCCCCAAACTAAAAGCCAGTTGGTTACTGGTGTAATTCCAAGCTAGCTTGTCAACCCATGCAGGGGCATTTTCTAACGTGGCGATTAATTCAGTATCGCGCCAAATTTTCACCTGTCCATCTTGTCCACCAACGGCTAAAAATTTGCCATCTGGTGAAAAGGCGAGACAGTCTACTGATTTACCATTACCAGTTTGTAAGCTTGTGAGTTCGCCATCATTCCACAGAACTACTTCGCCGACGGCAGAAGTTGCTGCTAAAGTTTGACCTTGTGGCGACCAAGCGATCGCAGTTACATAATCTGAAAGTGTCCCCGAATAGTGTTGTTCAAATTCCTTAGATTTGGTTGTGGAGTTCATATTTATTGGGTACTGGGTACTGGGGACTAAGGACTTACGGTGTACACACAAATCAAATTACCCCCCTTATAAAGGCTATCCATTACCCGGATCTTTCTTAACATTTGCGAGAGTATTCACTCACGCTTTTTCTAACCCTGATTAGTTCGTCATCAATTCTCAATAAAAACCTAATTTTAGCGATAAGGCTAAGAGCCAATCTGTCAAGTATGTTTGACACCTCAGTGTTCAAGATGCCGACAGAACAAGCGTTTCAAGATTGTAAATAAAGATGTGACTAATGGATAGGTTTATAAGGGGAGGGTTAGGGTGGGGTAAAATCTTGGTTAATCAGCTATTTCAGACTTGTGTGTACACCGTAGGGACTGGGGACGGGGACTGGGGACGGGGACTGGGGACGGGAACTAGGGGGTGAATCTTTCCCAATACCCAATACCCAATCCCCAGTCCCCAATACTCTTTTAAACTAGACAAGCGAGAAAATCTTGCTTGAGTTTGGCTGCATCAAGGTTGCGACCGATGAAAACTAGTTCGTTTTTAGGGGTTTCGCTTGCTTTCCAGGGGCGATCGGGTTTGCCATCAAATATCATGTGTACTCCTTGGAATACAAATCGATTATCTTCTCCAGCAATATTTAAAATGCCTTTCATCCGAAAAATATCTGGCCCTTGAGTACGCAGTAACTCCGAAAGCCAAGCGTTTAATTTTTCTTCATCAACTGCACCCGCTTCTACTAAAGCTACAGAAAATACAGTTTCATCGTGTACGTGGGCATCTTCGCCTAAGAAATCTGGATCGATTTCTAATGCGCGTTCTAAATCAAAGGCTTTGACACCTAATAAAGCATCCATTCCTAGTTCAGAATTTTGGGTGCGGTAAATTTTTGCGATCGCATTCATCGCCCGAATCCGCTTTTCTAATTCATCCAACTCTTCCGGCGCTACCAAATCTGTTTTATTAAGTAAAATTACATCGGCAAAAGCAATCTGTTCTTGTGCTTCGTCTGCATCCCAGTGCTGCCAAATATGCTTGGCATCTACGACTGTCACCACAGCATCTAGAGACAGTTGACTTTGCAAATCTTCATCCACAAAAAATGTTTGAATCACTGGCGCAGGATCGGCTAGTCCAGTTGTTTCAATTACTAAATGGTCAAATTTATCGCGTCGCTTCATCAAATTGCCAATGATGCGAATTAAATCGCCGCGCACTGTACAACAGATACAGCCATTGTTCATTTCAAATATTTCTTCATCTGCATCGATAATCAATTGATTATCAATACCCACTTCCCCAAATTCATTGACAATCACAGCAACTTTTTTGCCATGTTCGTAGGTGAGGATGTGATTGAGTAGAGTCGTTTTACCTGCTCCCAAATAGCCTGTAAGAACAGTAACGGGAACTGAATTGTTGATTACGTCAGCCACCATACTCTAAATTCCTCTTGTCTCACCTTATGGATAATCATTTTCGCCTATGATAAATCTTTTTATATTTTTGTGCGAACTTGCTGTTATTTTGGATTTCAGCAAAATAATCACATAATTTAATCACCAAACATTTGATTTTTATGCATCTGTAATAAGTAATAAATGTTCACAAGTTGAACTAGCCTGATAGGAATATTGCATACAAGCCAACCCACACTGCGGTCAATACGGTTGGGTTAAAGTTAGCACTCTTTGTCAAAGTCATTTTTTTACGTAGACGCAAAGCGGCTTGCCGCAGGCTATCGCAGAGAGCAAAAAGTGCGATAACTGCATTTGCTTCTCTCTGTGTCCTCTGCGCCTCTGCGGTTTAAAAGAATTCTATTGACCAATATTTTTACCCATCTTGAAAGGGCTAGTTATATAATCTTAGTCTCGCATCAAAGTGCAATGTGAAAATTTAATTTTCTGGGGATAACAAAAAATCTTGAACTGCTTCTAAAACAACTGCTGGGTATTCTTCATGCAGCCCCAGAGAACCAGCAATGACAACGCTTCTCACTCCTGGTAAGGCTACTAAAGCGTTCATTTCTTCTCGTGATTTGGGAGGGCTAGATTCCCCAATTACTACCATGAGCGGTACGGTTAAAGACTGCACAAGTTCCAAAAAATCAGATTGTGCGTGTACAGCATCAAGATTACCAGTTACAAAGGCAGCAGAAGCAAATCGCGCTCCTGGTTGTTGAGTTGTTTGCCACTTCTTCTCAATGAAACTGGGTGTAATTGTTAGCCGCGTCAGTAAAGACATGACGGCGATACATAAAACTTAATAAAGATGGGGCAGTATTGAGTTTGTAGAGAGCTTGACCAAGTATAGGCGATCGCACCAATCTTCTCACAAAACCAGCTATCTGCTGACTTGCCCCCATTGTCGGCAAAGGACCACGCCAAGTAGGAGCTAACAACAAAATTTGTGAAAAAGCAGCTCGCTTCACAGCTAGTTGTAAAACGTAACTAGCAGCATGACCAGCCGCGATCACAGTAACAGGAGTATTAAAAATAGCTTTGACAAAATCTTCCAAAAAGTGCTGATATATTTCCGGTCGGTAATCCAAACTAGGGCGAGAAGATTCACCAAATCCAGGCCAATCTATAGCTACAACTTGAAAATTGGGAGCTAGTAACTTGGCAAGTTCGCCGACTTCCAAACGCGTCGAAACACTGCTGAAAGATGGTAGTAGCAATAACGGTGAACCTTTACCAAGGGTTTCATAAACAACGCGCAATTGCTGATTTTCCCAATTCCAGAGATATTCTTGAACCACTCCACCAAAGCCAGTAGCAGGGGTAGATAATAAATTTGTTGACATAAGACTAAATTTTGGTAGTTGTACCTTATTTGTCATTTGTCCTTTGCTAATGACCAATTACTAATGACAAATGACTAAAATAACCAAGTTTAGTTAGGTAAATCTAACTTACATTCCAATGCTTTTTTTTGCATGGTTTTAAAAATGTTGTAAAATCCATTAGCACGGGAAGGTGTCAGGCTAACATTTAAACCTGTTTCTTGAATAAAATCTGGGGTAAGTTGGACAATCTCAGTTGGCGTTAGTCCATACAGTCCTTCAACCAGAAGCCCTACTAATCCTTTTGTTAACTGGGAATCGGAATCGCCCTGAAACACAACCTTACCGTCATCCAAGGCTGCTGTGATATAAACTTGAGACACGCAACCAGGAACTTTATTTTCGGGTAATTTATCAACTTCTGGGAACTCATTGAGCTTCTGAGCATACCAGATTAGCTGTTCGTAGCGTCGCTTCGGTTCGGAAGCGCGTTGAAAGCGCTGGACAATTTTAGCGAGCGCAGGTGGCAAAGAATCTAGAATTGAGGACATAACAGAAGCTGCAAACGATCGGTATCACCTTGAGTGTAGATTATCTTGAAAGCGATCGCGCCTCCGTCTCACCTTGCGATCTCAGCTAGCCATAATTGCCATTATTGACTATAACTCGTCAAATCTAGATAATGACTGCGTAGGCGTAGCCCGCCGTAGGCATCGCATCCCCATCGTCCAGATTTTTTCATGCGTCTAATCACAAAAACTTAATTTTCTTCTAAGTAAAAATTTTATTAATTTGTAGCATATTCTCTGCGTGCCTCTGCGCTTACCTTTGCCTTCCTCTGCGTTTAAATTTCAACCCTCAATTCTCCACGATTCGACAATTCGATGCCTACGTCTAGCTGCACCTACTTATTTACAAAATTAGCTGCAAGTTCATTAAACTAAGCAGCTAGATAATTATCAACAATTAAAAATTAAAAATCAAAAAAAAATTCTGATTTTTAATTTTTAACTTCTCTCCCTTAAGGATTAATTCGTAGTTTGTGCAGCTAGCATCTGCTTCAGCTTTTCTAATTCCGAAGCCCAACGAGGATCTGGACGAATAGCGTCTGAATCGGTGGTTGTAGTGCTGGTTTCGCGAGAACCTCCGCCACCGCCGCCACGACGAGGCTTTTTAGAGCTTTTCTCACGACGGCTACCTTCTCTGTTAGGGCTAGGAGTCGGGGTACTATTACTAGTACTAGCAAGAGTAACTGGTTTAGGAGCTTGCTCGTCGCCCTCTTCACCCTTTGTCCGAGGTAATGCCTTCTCTAGCTTAATGGGAGTGTCTTTGAACATCTGACCATTATACTTTTCAATAATTTCGTCAGCTTGTTCGTCATTGTTGACTGTAAGAAAACCGAAACCACGGCATTTGCCAGTTTTGCGGTCTTTAATTAATTTAGTAGTTACAGCATCACCTTCTGCTGCAAAAACGGCTTGCAGATCTTGACGATCTATTTCATCTTTAGGCAAATTACCTATATATAGGCGAACGGACATGAACTATACCTCCAGAGTTGAATGAACATGGCAAGGCAAGAAAACAATCACTTAGCTTTGGCTTTTAAATAGATGCTATTGACCAAGACTGCCATAAACCAATTTTTTTGCTCGAAACTGTCAACTTATACAACAATACAGTTTTTCGTCGGGATCAAGCTTGTTTAATCCAAAGGCTCACACTATGGTGAGCTAATAACACCTTAATTCTAAGAATTGTAAATTTAATAGCCTATTGCCTGCTAAAGTACACGCTTTCTTCTATGCCCTTTTTCGCAGAATCAAATACCATTCCTTACATTACCACGGTATTTTCTACGTAGCTAGTTTAGCGCATATCTTGTTGGCATTAGTATTACTGCATCGTAACATAAAACACATTTTTTTATTCAAGTGAGCATATTTTGAAACAAAAACCAGCCACTGGCTGGTTAATTTGCTGCTGTGTTGGGAGGATAAAAAGGTATAGAGCGGGGAAAAAGCACCTAAATCTATAACTAAGTGGTGATACTGAGTTATGTCGGTTGCTATTGTTTGTGTAAATAAATGTAACACTTTTTAAGAAAACCTGCAACTTTTGTTTACATTCCAATTTGTCCTTTGTCCCTTGTCAATGACTAATGTGACTAATACTTCTCTACGAGAGACTGCGCCAACGACTACGCGGTAGTTGAGCGCAGTCGAAACTCAGTACAAGTGACCAATGACTAACCAGTTAGAAAGACGTATGCGCCCCAAGCCTGTGCTGCAACAGCTAAAAAAGTAGACCAAATGGGATGAGGGCTATGAATGGTTTTACCACTTTGAGTTTCTAGGGTTTGGATATCGATCCAAGGTGTTGCTCCTCGCCGGAACCAACCTGTGACAATAATTTGCCGCCCGATTAGATCCTGGTGATTGACTGACTGTCCTAGCCAAGAAATGTGGTGCAATTTCACCAAACCTGCGCTGGATTGCAAAATTAAATCTTGCGCTAGAGTGTTACTAGTACCTTGACGACCTAATAATTTACCCACAAGACGCACGCTGACGCTATCAATAGGTAAGGCAGAAGGGTCAGCTAACAGGTTGGGTAAGCTGTCGTCAGTTTGTACGGTGGCAGGTTTAATATCGGGGAAGAAAGAATTAATCCGCATCACAGTACCGATGCTAAAGCCAATCAGAAGGCAGCCTGTAATGAAAGACCAATCTTCATATATCCACTTTAGGTTTAAAAACTTGAGTGTGAATGCTAGTTGCCAGGTTAGCCAGACGAAAGCTGCAAACAGAACCCCTAGAGGAATTCCCAACCAGGGAGCGACTTGTAATAGAAAAGACTGACGCTTAACCTTTGATGGAACGCTAGCAAAATGTAGTTCGGTATCTAGATGCCAGTGACGGGCTATTTGACAGAGGCGTTCGATGCGATCGCCCATTAAAGGATGGGTATTATTAATCGTAAACCATCGGCGATAGGGATTGGCAGTATCCCAGTTCAAAAAGGATTCAAAAGATAAATTACTGGCAATAGTACCCAAAGATAAACTCTGTTGGTAGCTGACTGGTGTTAAAAGATTTAAGCTTTCTAGTTGCCAACTGGTGTGTTCTTGTTTTTGGATATCAGCGGCAATGCCAATGGCGATTTTGAGTAAAGCGCGAATCAGGGCATTGGGATTACCAGTAATTTCAGCGGCGACGCGATCGCTATAATAAAGCCGCAACCGCGACAACCACAATGCAGTTCCAGTCAGCAAACACCAAATTCCATAAATTAGACTCGCCAGAACTGTCACCGGCCAGCGCCAAATTTTCGCTGATATTTTGTCTCCCAACTCCGACATTTGCTGATATAGCTTATGAGTTGGTAGTGTCACCAGCAGCAACAAAGACATTACAGCAAAATCCCAGTGAGCAATATGCCCTAGCTGCGTGGCGTAAATAATGGCGATTTCATCATCTGCTAACTGCTCTAATAGCCCTTGACTGACAACAATCCTGGCATTACGTGGTAAACTACCATAAGTCAGAATAATTGGTGCAGCCGTTGGTAAAACCCGCAGTTTGGGTAACGGCCAGTGCCGCTGTTGAGAACAACGTTGTAGCACCCGAACAGCTTCGCGGCTGTGGGTATTCAATACATCTTTCGGAAATTCTCGCTGACCATACAAATTCGCCAGTAGCAAATCCAGCAACCAAGGTGATACCCCGATTAAAATCACCAATGCGATTAGCAACAGTTGAGTAGGATCTTGGTATAAAAACTGTATCGGCTCTAGATAAGGTAGTTTAACTAAAGTCTGGTTGATTAATCCCAATGCTAACTTGAGGATTTCTCGGATCGCCCAAAACAGGGCGATAAATGTTCCGGCTGAAAGTAGCCGCAAGGGAATTAATTTTGGTTTACGTAGTGGTTGCCATGCTCTGGCACGTTGTGCTTGTCGCCAGTAAATAACACCGAATAATTTGGCTTGGGTGCGCGTAACAGAACCCATGAAGCCGCTTAAAGGTGCAGCCAGTGGTGGTGGCGGTGTCGCTAATGTAGCTTTGAGTCTAGCTAGTGGCACCATCGGCGGGATGTCGTCGCTTTTGGTTTCTATTACTTGCTCGTTCGGTTTTTCCTCTGATGTAGCAGTTTCCAGGGGAGTAATGGGGGTTGAATCTGGTATTGAATCTGGTGTTGAATTTTCAAAGGGAACAAATCCAGTTTCGACTTTTTTTGATTCTCGCTCGGTTTTTTTACGTTTTGTCAGGTGTTCGAGAGCGCGTGTTGCCCACTCTTGAACTTGCGGATTGTTACTCTCAATGAGATTCTGGGAAATAGCGATCGCTTTGGGAACTTCGCCAGTGCGAGCATAAGCCATCACTAAACCAACCTGAGCTTGTAAGCTAGCAGTGCCATTATTTTGGCTGCTAGCAATAGGTTCTAGTTGGGCGATCGCTGTTTGGTAATTCCCCTGCTTGAGGGCAACTAAACCAGCCTCCAAAGACGGTTTGGCGTGTGAAGGCATACAAATTCTGGCACTCCAATCTCTTCTAAATGATCCACGTTTGTGCAAAAGCGCGAACCTCGGATGCCGTGGAAATCAACCGCGCTCAAGTTTTGTTTGTCAACTAATTTTGGATTTTGGATTTTGGATTTTGGATTGAGCCTGACCACAAGGTTACTTGGCTCAAGGATTTTAAATTAAAGATTTTAGATTTGTTCTACCCACTAGGGGCAAGGCATGAACAAAAAAATCTAAAATTTAAAATCTAAAATCTAAAATTCGTAGTGAATTATTCCTCCACTGGTTGTTGACTAGAAAATACTGGAGCGATCGCGCTTAATTTTAACTCTGGATGGTCGCCCAATAACTGTTGACAATTCCACTCATTGCGGAATAGCAACACTGGTCGTCCCATACTGTCTTTAACTGTAGTGGTATTGAATATTCGTCCCACCTTTTCTAATGCTTCCCAACCACCCTCAACCCAACGGGCGACACTGTAGGGCAATACATCTAATATGGTTTCTACACCATACTCGTTTTGTAAGCGAAACTGTACTACCTCGAATTGCAACTGACCCACCGCCGCCAAAATTGGATCGCGCTTGGCTTCATCAGTTGAATACATAATTTGCACAGCACCTTCTTCTCGCAATTCCGCAACGCCTTTTTGGAATTGTTTAGACTTCGAGGGGTTGGGATTCCTCAGAGATGCAAACAGTTCCGGCGAGAAATACGGAATCCCCTCATATTCGAGCTTTTGTCCCGTGTAAATTGTATCCCCGATCGCAAAAACACCGGGATTATTTAAACCGATCACATCGCCAGGATAAGCCACATCAATCGATTCTCGCTCTTGAGCAAAGAGTTTTTGCGGGCGAGAGAGACGGATGAGTTTACCAATGCGGGCGTGATTCACCATCATATCTTTTTCAAACTTACCAGTACAAACCCGGATAAATGCGACGCGATCGCGGTGCTTCGGGTCCATATTCGCTTGCAGTTTGAAGACAAACCCCGAAAACTCCGGGTATGTAGGGGGAACTTCGCCAACACTGCTGACATGAGAACCGGGTTTAAGGGCATAGTCGAGGAAATACTTGAGGAATAACTCTACCCCAAAGTTAGTCATGGCGCTACCAAAGAACACAGGGGTCATTTTGCCTTCGTGTATCAACTGTAAATCTAACTCTGGCCCAACTCCTTCTAACAGTTCTAAATCATTTTTCAGTTGGTGGTACAGGCTTTGTTCTAGCTGTTCTTCTATTCTCGGATCGCCTAACTCCACTATTGTATCGCGGGCTTCTCGGCTACCGTGGGCGCTGCGTTCAAACAAGTGTATTTGTTGCTTGTGTCGGTCAAAAACACCTTTAAAGCGATCGCCCATACCAATCGGCCAGTTGACTGCATAAGTTTGCAATCCCAATTCTTGCTCAATTTCATCCAACAGTTCCAGAGGTTCCCTTCCTGGGCGATCGAGCTTGTTGATAAATGTAAAAATTGGGATACCCCGCAACTTACATACTTCAAACAATTTGCGGGTTTGCGGTTCCAAACCCTTTGCCGCATCAATCAGCATCACTGCATTATCAGCGGCGGCGAGGGTGCGGTAAGTATCTTCACTGAAATCTTGGTGTCCGGGAGTGTCTAATAAATTGATTTGACAATTCCGGTATTCAAATTGCAACACTGTGGAGGTAATGGAAATACCCCGTTGTTGCTCCATCGCCATCCAGTCAGAAGTAGCTTTGCGCTGTGCCCGTCGTGCCTTAACCGCCCCAGCTTCGTGAATTGCACCCCCGTACAGGAGTAGCTTTTCAGTTAGTGTCGTTTTACCTGCATCGGGGTGAGATATAATCGCAAAGTTGCGGCGAAGTTCAACTGCTTGAATAAGTTCAGACTGAAGTTCAGTAGACATAAATGTATTTGTTTGTTAGCTAGCTTAATTTTTTTGACTCTGGCAAGTCTTTTAATCTTAAGACAACGATGCTCATGATAGGGTCGTAGTATAACCAACAATCTGACTAAATAGGAGAAAGCAATGTACGACACAGACAAGCGAAAGCTTCTATCTGCCTTGTCTCATGGAGCGATTTTTTTCAGCACAACAGTGGTATCTGTAGGTATACCTATCGCCATACTGCTCGTATCTGACGATCCTGTTGTTAAAGAAAACGCCAAAGAATCCATCAATTTCCATTTTAATGTCTGGCTTTATGGTGCAGTTCTGGGAGCGTTATTTTTTCTATTCGGTTGGTTAGTATTACCTCTATTATTGCTGGGGCCACTAGCCGGTCTGGGATATCTATTACACTGGGGATTAACAATTTGGGCGCTCATTGGAGTTTTTAGCAATCCTGATATACCCTTCCGTTATCCCTATATTTTCCGAGTTTTTTAGCATAGATTATGAGTATGGGCATTCGGCATTGGTAATTGTCAGTTATTTGCTACCAAATACACAAAAAATTTAATTAATTCGTAGCAAATTCTCTGCGTACCTCTGCGTTTACCTTCTCTTCGAGACGCTTTGCGAATGCGCCACTTTGCGTTTAAATTTCACCCCTCAATTACCCACAATTTTGCCAACAGAGAGTCTTATAATTTTGAATTGCTTCATAATGTTGTTTTTTTTTCCAGTCCGTCGGATAGGTGCAACCAAGCTGTAGAATACAAAATTGCCCCACAACTTGATTAAGAGTAGGGCAAAGGACAGTTAAGCACTGTTTGTAGTCTGTCTGACGGCAGGAAAATTTTAACCTGCTTTTGTGACGCTTTGTTTTGTGTCTATTTGCGTTGTTTTTCTTCATAAAATTTTATGTTTCCTACACATCGCCCCCGTCGTCTGCGTACTCATCCCCAACTGCGCCGGATGGTTCGTGAAACTGTTTTAACAACAAGCGATTTAATCTACCCACTATTTGCTGTACCGGGTGAGGGAATCGCTAATGAGGTGAAATCGATGCCCGGAGTCTACCAACTTTCGGTAGATAAAATTGTTGAAGAAGCAAAAGAAGTTTACGACTTAGGAATTCCTTCGATTATTTTATTTGGGATTCCGGCTGATAAAGATGTAGATGCCACTGGCGCTTGGCATGATTGCGGTATCGTCCAAAAAGCAGCGACGGCGGTAAAAGCAGCAGTGCCAGATTTGGTTGTAATTGCTGATACTTGTTTATGTGAATATACCAGTCACGGTCATTGTGGTTATTTACAAACTGGTGATTTAACAGGACGAGTTTTAAATGACCCAACTCTGGAATTGTTGAAGAAAACAGCGGTTTCTCAAGCGAAAGCTGGTGCTGATATCATCGCGCCTTCGGGAATGATGGATGGGTTTGTGCAAGCAATTCGTCAGGGTTTGGATGAAGCAGGATTTCAAGATACGCCGATTTTATCTTATGCTGCTAAGTATGCTTCGGGTTATTATGGCCCATTCCGGGATGCAGCAGACTCGACACCACAATTTGGGGACAGAAGAACTTACCAAATGGACCCAGGTAACGCCCGCGAAGCGATTAAAGAGATTGAATTAGATATCGCTGAAGGTGCTGATATGCTCATGGTTAAGCCAGCCTTGGCATACATGGATATTATCTGGCGGGTGAAGGAAGCGAGTAATTTACCAGTTGCAGCTTACAATGTTTCTGGTGAGTATGCGATGGTGAAAGCTGCGGTTCTCAATGGTTGGATTGATGAGGAGCGGGTGGTTATGGAAACTTTAACTGGGTTTAAACGCGCTGGTGCAGACTTGATTTTGACTTATCATGCCAAAGATGCGGCGAGATGGTTAAAGTAGGCTAGGCATATTGAATAGTAATTTAGGGGGAAATCTCACGCAGAGGCGCGAAGACGCACAGTTGTGTTTTGGTGTTTGGGTGTGAGATTCTTTGTATTTTGGGTTTGGCTGGTGCGAAATCAAGCAAAATTTAACTAATCCGCGTTATCCTTGTAATATATGTATGACAATGATAATAAAAGTTATACTCAGTGTCAGACTGGATGAAGAAACAGAACGGCAGCTAGCCGATATTTTAGCTCACGAGCAAACGGAAAAGAGTGAATTGATCCGACGCTTGATTGCTGAACGCTGGCTAACCTTACAAGCAGGTAAAACTTTGCTAGAGAGACGGGGTGGACACCCTGAACATCTGCTACAAGATGCACCAACGGATTTATCGGAACGCTCAAACCGTAAAAAAGCGATCGCTCAATATCTCAACAAGCGGCATTCATGACCTATTATCCGCTTATACTCGCAGATAGCGGGTTTTTGTTTGCGTACTACAGTGCCAGAGATCAGTATCACCAACAGGTGCGTCGCTTCTTTGAAAACTGTACTTCTAGGCTGGTGACTACGCCCATTTTTATTGCAGAAGTGGTGTGGTTGCTCAACTTTGATTGGCGTACACAAAACGAGTTTCTTCTAGATGTTGCTAAACAACTCTATGAGTGTGAGCAAATATTACCGCAAGATTTTTCGCGCATTGCTGAGTTGAATACTCAGTATAGAGATTTACCAGGGGATTTTGCAGATTTATCCTTGATTGTCATTTCAGAACGCTTAGATATTGCTGCGATGCCTGCGGCGGGCTACGCCTACGCTACTTTGGACAGTGATTTTGATATTTATCGGCGTTATCGGAAAAAACCTTTTGAGCGGGTGTTTTAGGGATGCGATCGCCACTACTTACGGTAATCTAAATGAAAACACCAAAGCTCATAAAACATCTAAAATCGGAATTAAATAGCTTTGATATAGTTATGGCAATCACTCGCTCTATGCTAGGGGCCGTTTATTTAAAAAACCTAAACTCTAACTAGTGCGATCGCTCACTGTATTTGCGACAGCAGCACGATAAAATTCTAAAACCATAATCGTACTAAAAGGTCTAAATGGCAGAAACACTATTCTTCAACGCCTTACGGGAAGCCATTGATGAAGAAATGGCGCGTGATTCCAGCGTATTCGTTCTCGGTGAAGATGTTGGACACTACGGCGGTTCCTATAAAGTTACCAAAGACCTGTACCAAAAATATGGCGAACTCCGCATTCTAGACACCCCCATTGCTGAAAATAGCTTTACTGGGATGGCTGTGGGAGCCGCAATGACTGGGTTACGTCCGATCATTGAAGGCATGAACATGGGCTTTTTACTGCTCGCCTTCAATCAAATATCCAACAACGCTGGGATGCTGCGCTATACTTCTGGCGGTAACTTTAAAATTCCGATGGTAATTCGCGGCCCTGGAGGTGTAGGACGGCAGCTAGGCGCAGAACATTCCCAGCGACTAGAAACCTACTTCCAAGCTGTGCCAGGATTGAAGATTGTTGCCTGCTCCACACCAAGAAACGCTAAAGGACTGCTGAAATCCGCTATCCGCGATGATAATCCAGTATTGTTCTTTGAACACGTTTTGCTTTACAACTTGAAAGAAGATTTACCAGAAGAAGAATATCTGCTACCTCTGGATAAAGCAGAAATTGTGCGTGAAGGGAAAGATGTAACCATTATTACTTACTCGCGGATGCGCCATCATGTGCTACAAGCGGTAAAAACTCTTGAAAAACAAGGATACGATCCAGAAGTTATCGATTTAATATCCCTCAAGCCATTAGATTTTGATACCATTGGTGCATCAATACGTAAAACCCATAAAGTTATTGTTGTGGAAGAATCGATGCGCACTGCGGGTATTGGAGCAGAAGTCATCGCCTCAATAAACGATCGCTTATTCGATGAATTGGATGCGCCAGTACTGCGGCTTTCTTCCCAAGATATTCCCACACCTTACAACGGCAATCTGGAACGGCTAACAATCATCCAACCAGAGCAAATAGTCGAAGCTGTGGAAAAAATGGTAGCCTTGCGAGTTTAGGGATTAGGGATTGGGGACTGGAGACTGGGTACAAAGAAAATAACCAATGCCCAATCCCCGATCCCCAGTACCCAATACTTGCTCATAACTCCATAAAAGAGCGCTATTATAGCCTTTGTCAGTTGCGAGTTATGGTATGCAAAGACAGCGATCGCTATTAATTTTGATTTTAGTCCTGACAATCGCCGCTATTACGGTGATTGCCACAATTCCGATACCCCTTGGGCTGGACTTGCGCGGAGGTTCACAGCTCACAATTCAGGTGAAACCATCAGCGGATATTCCCAAAATCACCGACCGAGAATTGGAAGGTGTGAAGAAAGTTGTCGAAGGCCGGATTAATGGTCTAGGCGTTTCTGAGCCAGTAATTCAAACAGTCGGCGCAGATAAAATATTGGTGCAACTACCAGGAGTCAACGATCCAGAGCAAGCTGAACGGGTGCTAGGAGGTACAGCACAGTTAGAATTTCGGACTCAAAAGGCGAATACAGAAACTCAACTGCTGGCTTTTCAAGCATCAAGAGCCGAATTGAAATTCAAGCAAGAAGAATTAAGAAAGAATACAGACAAAGCGGCAATTGTCAAGAATCAAGAAGACTTACAAAAAAATAATCAAGCGATCGCAGAATTGTTTGAAAGCACCGATCCACCGCTAATTGGCAAATACCTCAAGGATGCCTATGGTGAACCCACTCAAGGTAACAACTGGAATGTTGCCATTCGCTTCGACCAAAAGGGTGGCGAACTCTTTGCCAATTTGACGAAAAATCTCGCTGGTACTGGGCGTAGCATTGGTGTTTTTCTGGACAATGAAGTGATTAGCGCTCCCACTGTGGGTATAGAATTTGCCGCTACTGGCATTACTGGTGGTTCTGCTGTGATTACAGGACGTTTTACCGCCCAGCAAGCCAATGACTTAGGCGTGCAGTTACGCGGTGGCGCATTACCCGTACCAGTAGAAATCGCAGAAAGGCGGACAGTCGGAGCAACCTTGGGTAAAGATAGCATTCAAAGTAGTATTTATGCTGGAGTCGGTGGTTTGACTTTAGTATTAATATTCATGGTGGTTTACTATCGACTACCAGGATTGATTGCGGATATATCACTAGTGATCTACTCCCTCTTAACTTGGTCAACCTTTGCTTTGTTGGGTGTTACCCTAACTTTGCCAGGAATTGCTGGTTTTATTCTCAGTATTGGGATGGCAGTTGATGCCAATGTGCTAATTTTTGAAAGGACGCGGGAAGAATTGCGGGCAGGTAAATCTCTGTATCGTTCTGTGGAATCTGGTTTTTATCGGGCATTTTCTAGTATTTTAGATAGCAACGTCACGACATGGATTGCTTGCGCTGCCCTGTTTTGGCTGGGGTCTGGTTTAGTCAAAGGCTTTGCTCTTACCTTAGCTTTGGGGGTAGCTGTGAGTATGTTTACCGCAATTACCTGTAGTCGGACATTGCTGTTTTTGGCAATTTCAATTCACTCCTTGCGGAAGACAGAACTTTTCTGTCCAAACCTGCCAGCATCAAATAAGGCAGAGGTGACTCCATGAAACTAAGTATTAATAAATCGCGATCGCTTTGGTGGAGTATTTCTGCCGCTATCATCATCGCTGGTATCATCTCAATGGTGATTTCTTGGCAACAACCGAATATTCATTCCCCCTTACGTCCCGGTTTAGATTTTATCGGTGGTACGCGGTTGCAGTTTGTCCGAGATTGCACCAAACCTGGTAACTGCGACAAACCAATTGATATCAACGCTGTCCGGGAAGTAGCAAAAGCACAGGGACTAGGTGATAGCAGTATCCAACTTGTCTCAGAAAATGGTGTAGAAAATGGTGTACTAATTCGGTCGAAAGATTTGGGTGTCGATCAGCGTACCAAATTACAAAACGCTTTGAGCGAAGAAATCGGCGTTTTTGACCCACAAAAGAACCAGATTGACTCCGTTGGCCCCACCTTGGGAAAAGAACTGTTTACATCTGGGATGTTAGCTCTGATAGTTTCCTTCATTGGTATTACTATCTATATGAGTTTCCGCTTCCAGTTGGATTATGCTGTGTTTGCGATCGTTGCCCTATTCCACGATATCTTGATCACAGTTGGGGCTTTTTCATTTTTGGGTTTGGTGGCGGGCATCGAAGTCGATAGCCTGTTTATCGTTGCCTTACTTACGATCACAGGTTTCTCAGTCAACGACACAGTGGTAATTTACGATCGCATTCGGGAAACCCTTAAAATCCATCCCGAACAGTCGATTGCCGAAATTGTAGATGATGCGGTTAACCAAACATTGACAAGATCGATCAACACTACCTTAACCGTATTACTGACATTATCTGCAATCTTTCTATTTGGCGGGGAAACACTGAAATACTTTTCCCTCGCTTTGATTATTGGCTTCACAATGGGAGCTTATTCGAGTATTTTCATCGCCAGTACTCTTCTAACTTGGTGGCGAGAGCGTAAAGGGCAATCGCAGGTGTTAGACAACCCTGATTCGATTGATACATCTCCCAGTTCCCAGGATAGTTAAAAAGAGTGTATATTTCACAATTGGGTGAAAGCATTTTGAATTGCTCACCCACGCCTTGCAATTTTATTCCCCTATGGATCAACCAGAAGAAACATTAAATTCTGTCCCAGACTCGGAGAAATTTGACCCATCGTTTGCTCAACAAGTACAAAAGCTACATCAGCTAACAGTATATGGCAGGTGGCTATTTGTGGGCTGTTTATGGCTGACCATTGCGCCTATCTCTTTGTGGGGTCTACGTACAGAAATTGCTCTGTGGCAACAATATTTTACCTGGGTGGCAGTGAGATTTGGATTATTTTACCATCCACTGTCTACCTTCGGTCTCGCCTTTTGTTTGGGGATGACTGCTGCTGTTTTAGTTTGGCAAAGTCGGAATATTCTACTCGGACTGCCACCACAGGAAAAACAACGTTTAGAAAAACAAGTTTATCGGATACGTCAGCAGGGAGCAACTCATCCTCTATGGAAATGGGTTTGTCATTAAATTTTCTTTCTCTACACGTACAGTAATTTATAGCAAAATATGACTTAACTCAAAGTTTAAATTGATGGGTAAGCAAGTTCGTAGTAAGGGCTTTAGTTCTTAATTTTCTCAGCACTAAAGTGCTTACTACAAACTTTTCATTACTAGCTGTAGACATTGTACGAGACATCTGCTGAAAAAGAATGTAGAGATGTAGTAGGTGCATATTTAACACCAAATGTCTGCTCAAAGATACTGCTAAAAGTGGATGCCATACATGAACGATCTTCAGATTAAATTTAGCGAACATCTGCGCTGCGCCGGAGGCGAACACAAGTCTGAAATTGACCTTTATCAACTGCAAGAACTGTTAAACATTTCCGCTTTTTGGGCAAAGGGACGCAGTATTGAGGATTTAGGTATAGCGATTGCCAATAGTGAGCCAGTAATTTCTGTTTGCGATCGCGATCGACTCATTGGCTTTGCGAGAGCAACATCCGATGGCATCTATCGCGCCACAATTTGGGATGTTGTGATTCATCCAGAGTATCAACATAGTGGCTTGGGAAGCAATTTAGTAGAAACTGTTTTGAGACATCCCCGCATGAGGTCGGTTGAGCGTGTTTACCTGATGACTACTCACCAGCAGGGTTTCTACGAAAAGATTGGTTTTCAAACCAACACTACCACTACGATGGTGTTACACAATCAAGCTAATCGTGCTTTCGTTTCTGCTACAGAAGTTCATCTGCAAGAATCACCGCAGCAGTTCCGAGCAATGAGTGCTGAGTGCTGAGTATAAGAACTGTTGTAGTAGTAAAATAGTCAAGAACCAAGATTTCGTCTCTACTACTCAGCACGGGCTAAACGCCCCGTTACCGCTAACAGCACTCAGCACTACTCATCAGCACTCAGCACTACTCACTAGGGGGATAGAGATTTGTAGTCTGGTAAGCTGTTGAAGTGGTTCCTTCACAATGGTCAAAGGCAAGATTTCTAACTTTCCTCCCATAACTTCCACCAGAGTCTGATTGATTAATAGCCTCATTCCTGGGGAAAGAGCAGCCTTCTTTTGTTCAATCTGGGCCAACCGATCTTCAAATTTGAGCAAATCAATCGGTTCGCTCCAAGATACAGCATGGGTCGGTAAATCTAGCCAAATGGTTACAAAATTATTTGTAGGTAGGGTGCTAGTGGAAATACAAATGCTCCCTTCCTCCATCTGAGTAATGGCAGTATCTATTAAACTTATCAATACTTGGCGGAGCCAGAGGTAATCTGTCAAAACATAAATTTCTGAGTCGGCGGGTAATAATTTTAAGGGAAAATTGCGATTTGCCGCCAGCATATAAGTTAAGTCATGAACCTCATCTAAAATTTGGGCTAAGGGTCTGGGCTGAATATCTAATTTATTGGTGCCGTGTTCAACTCTAGCAACATTGAGAATTTCATCCATTAGCTTCAGCAACTTCAGCGTTCGCTCGTGAGCTTGGGCAATAAATTCTCGCTCTTCAGCTGGATTTTCACACAAATCTGACAAAATTAATTGATGTAAGCCAATCAAACCATTAAAAGGCGATCGCAATTCATGGGTAGTCCGCGCCAAAAAACCAGCTTTAAACTGGCTCATTTCCCTTGCCATCAGATATGCCAGCTGCGTTTGCTGTAGCTGTTGTAATATTAGTGACATATCCTGTTGAGCTAATGGCGCTACTGGGGATGAGCTAGATGAAACATTTGGCGATGCCTGCTTTGGGCGTAGCCACCGCCCAAATATCTGACGGAAAACCATACCTAGTGCTATTCCTGCTCCTAGATATATCCAGTTGCTCCAATTCATATCTGGCAATTATTAATTTGCTAATTAAGTACAACAGCGCAAACTAAAGTTTCAGATTTCTCTGTTGTTAACACCACGAAAACAACATTATAGCTACCTATACTTGGTTATCACTCGAAATCTCTAACTCGATCGCACCTTGTCGCAAAATTTGCCAATTTCTCCCTGTCCATTTTGCAACGGTGGAAGGTACACCTATCGCCTGCATTCCACCCTGGCATTCTGTCGTTGCTAAAGTCAAAACCTGGGGAAACTGAGTCTCAATTTCTGTCATTGTTTGCAAAGGTGGCTGACCAGAAAAATTGGCGCTAGTGGTGGCAAGAGGGCCTGTTTGCGCCAAAATAGTTTGAGCGATCGCACTGTTTGGTACTCGAATCCCAATTGTTGTTGGATCGATGGGATTCATAACTTTTGGTAAGCGTTCACTCGCTGGCAAAACTAATGTCAGCCCTCCTGGCCAATATTTATCTGCTACTTCTTGCCAAACTTTATATTCATTCTCACTACCCTTGACATACGGCCACAAATCTTCAGCACTAGCCGCCATCAAAATCAAAGGTTTATCTTGACTGCGTTGCTTCGCTGCAAAAATTAATGCTGCTTTTTCTGGTATCGCTGCAAGTGCCGGAACAGTATCAGTAGGAAAGCTTACCAAAAGACCAGCGCGTGCGCCACTAATTAGATTTGTTAGAGAAACTTGGGTCATGTTTACAAAAATAGGAGTTAGAAGTTAGGAGTGAGGAATTTCATAACTCATAACTCATTACTCATCACTCCTAACTTTTGTAGGCCAAGGCAAAACGTTCAATTCCAGCTAAATCAGCGTGAATTTGAATCTTACAATAGCTACCTTGATTTTGTAAAAGTTCTCGCACTGCATCCGCTTGTCCAGCCATCATCTCAATTAGCCACACGCCACCCGATTGCAAATAACTAGGGGAGACTTCGATCAAATGGCGAATGCAATCTAAGCCATCAGCGCCACCATCCAAAGCCAGATGTGGTTCGTGGTTAACTACTTCTGGTTGTAAAGTCGGTAAGATGCTGGTGGGGATATAAGGGGGGTTCGACACCATGCCACTGAACTGACCTTTTAACAATGTCAGTGGCTCCCACCAGGAACCTTGATAAAATTGAATCCGGTCAGCAAGACCCAAATTATCAGCGTTGGTTCGAGCGATCGCTAGAGCTTCTAAACTGTAATCGACAGCATGAATTGTGGCTTTTGGCAAGGCATCTGCTAATCCGATGGCGATCGCACCGCTCCCAGTACCCAAATCTACCCAATGTCCTGAAGCATTGCTAGCAGATGCTTCAGCTAAATCGATTAAACACTCTGTCTCTGGTCTAGGAATCAAAACCGCACTCGACACCGCAATTTTAAACTGACGCCAAGTTGTAGCTCTCGCAATATACTGCACTGGTAAGCGATCGTTTAATCGCCTCTGCCATAACTCTTCTAACTCTTGTAGCGGCAATTGCAGTTGAATTTGCGGCCAGTTTTTAAAAGACTCCAAACGTAGTGCCAAACGGTCTAACCCAGCAACTTCCAGGAGTAGCCAATCTACCTCTATTGCTGGGACATCAGTGGCGATCGCTGCTTTGAGAGCTGCATTCCGCCACTGCCAAAGTTGTAAACCAGAGACTATCAGATGTTTCTCCCCCATAGCTCAACCTTGGAGCGCATATCCGTTATTTTTTCGGAGCGGCGGCAGGAGCTGGCTTGGCCCCTGGTGATTGATTTGGCGCCAGGGAGCGAATAAAATTGATCGACTCCCGTGATGGATATAGAACAATTTTATTGATACTAGGGTCGCTGCTGCTATTGAGAGCTTCCATAACACCGTACAAATCTACCACCTGAATTTCAGTATTGGCTCCTTCCTTTGGCACGGCTTTTTTGAATTCCTCTAACAGAGCCACTGCTTGTTCTTTCTCAAAAAAGAAAGGGATGTATCGCTCATTACCTTTAGCAAGGGGAATAGTCAGATAGCTATTATCTTTCTTAAATTTTGGTACAAATAAGGGAATACCATTGAATTGCTCTCCCTTTTTACCATTTTGATTGAGCATACTTGTTGCCGAAGCTACTTGCTGTTGCGTCGGAACTAAAGTATAAATCACAGAATCTGATTTCTTTTTGCTTTCTTGGACTATTTTATAGTAGTCTGCCAAGGACAAAGGTCTAACCTGTAGAGTGCTTGCCAACTGGGGATTTTCTTTTTTGAGTCGATTGTCAAGGAATTTTTGAGCATCTTGCTTGCTAATAAAAAATCCCACTTGTGATACTGGCTTGGATGCGTTGTTTCTCGAAAGAACTACGAATTCGCCTTTAGGATTGGTGAGCGTGAATACAGGTACTTCTTGGAGCTTTTTCACTATCTGATCTTGTGGCAGAGCGATCGCCTCTAGATTACCCATTCCTGGTAGATTGCCTATTCCTGAAAGCCCCGTTAAAAATACACTACCAGCTATACCCAATGTTGCGCCTAAGCGAATAAATGATTTCATGACTGCTCCTCGCATCAATAGTCCAATTAAATTAAACAAATGGTTGGATTTGCACAGCACCAACTAGCTTTAGTTATATAGCAATCTATTTCAGTTGTGAAAAATTCATTGTGCGCGTTGAGGTTGAGTGTTAAGCGTGAGACAGCCCGGTCTTGTTGTTCCAACAAAGAGGGACTGCCGAACCCGGAGGGTCAACGGTCAAAATCCAATGTTCCCTAACTATTGAGAGTTGCTGTAGTATCGTTTTCACAAATTGGCTGTGCTAACGTTGTGTTATTCTAGGTTTCGCTTCGCTATTGACCGCGAAATGCCGTAGATGCTTATTATATGTCTTCTCAAACAGCAAAAAGTCTCTACATCTCTCCAACCTTGGAGATGATAAATGCCATTTTATCGGCTTTTGCTAATATCAGTTGACGCTATTAGTTAATCAATCGTTCCATCTGCGATTGGTTTAATATCTTCTCAAATCTATACAAAGCTCAGTGTTAAAAATTACCTTACTACTTAATTACTAAATTTACCTGTTAAGCTTCAACAGCAGAACAGCTTAATTGGTCTTCTCCATAAAAATATCCAATTAAATTGCAGATATTAGTAAATAAAACTTAACTAACTACCCTAACTGTTAACTATATTAATTAAATCGGGATGACAGGATTTGAACCTGCGGCATCCTGCTCCCAAAGCAGGCGCGCTACCAAGCTGCGCTACATCCCGTTATACTCATCCGCTTTTTTGGGTTTAGTTTTAGTTTCCATCAAAGCGATCGCGCTTTCACAAAAGCGTTAAGGCAATCATATCACATAACACCGCTCATGCCTAATATATTTATATCTTCTGCAAATACTAGCTACATTAGATATTTAAACTGATAAAGGTTAAAGGTTTGTCTGCCGACTTAGTTTTACAAGAGATATTACTTGTGCGTTCGTCGGCTAAACCTTGTCAAACCAAATTTAAATAATAGATTTGTACTACTATACCTGATTTTATTGTGCGAATCGGGTTTTATTTGGATTGAGCATTAGTGAGGATACCAGAACATACCTTTGATGCCTTCTGGATCAGCCATAAACCCCATAGTTCGGTAGAAATCTACAACATGGGGGTCAGCGAAGAGAGTGACATTACTAATTTCTTCACTCCTAAGTTTTTTGAGAACGTATTTCATCAGCGCCTTGCCCAGTCCTTGACTTTGAAAGTCTGGGTGAACCACTACATCCCAGATAGTGGCATTAAACGCGTGATCTGAGGTAGCACGGGCAAAACCAATGAGCCGCTTTTGGTTTCCTCTCACTTGCCACATTGAGGCAACGAGAAAACTATGCTCAATAGCTTTTTTTACTTTTCTTAGAGGACGACGCGACCAACCAACTGCATCACAGAGTTCTTCTAGCTCATATAGGTCAATATCTCGTTCCGTACTGAAGACGATCCGAGCCTCCTTTGAAGCAGCTTCGCTAATACTACTGGGGCTGGAGTTGCCCGCAGTTTCCGCTGTATGCTCTTCAAAGAGGTTTGTCCTAGTTGTCCCTACAGATTCAGGAGTACTAAACCAAGATTTCCAAAAACCCATGCCAACGCGGTTCGGGTAGTATAACTGAATTGGTTTCCACTCTCAGGAGTGTTGATTCACTTTTAACATCGCTACCCCCATTTACTACCCTTTACACTCAAAGTTTTTCGGTTGTTTTCGGGATTTGCAATGGTAGCAGCCAGTTAGAGCGTGTTTCACACCAATCATTTTCAACTTTAGCATTTTGTTGTAAAGGCTAGGAGAAATTCACTAAAAGGGTAAGGATATAAACAATTCAAAATTTAAAATTCATAATGGAAAAACCTAATCCTGGCAATTGCTCGTATAGAGCTTAAATGCACGTTAGCTTAGGAATGAATTGTATACACAGGATTGGACATTGATGCAGAGGGGCGGGGTGTAGGGGGCAGAGGGTAAAACTACTCTTCTCCCTTACTCCCTCCTCCCTCCTCTCAGTCCCCAATCCTCAGTCCCCAGTCCTGAACACCCAACCCCCAACACCCAGCCCCCAGATGACGAAAGCAAGCGAGTTTTACCCTTAACAATGGCTTCTGGTTTAAAATCTTCGACACTGGAACTCCTAAAGCGCTTTAACCGAGCGTTTCCCCAGTTTTATGAGCAATTCGTCAGTAGTGAAATTCAACTACAAAATTTGCGGTTAGCCTACCGTCTCTATAAAACTAGACGCGCTGTTATTGAGCTGAAACCGGAAGGTAGCAAAAGTGCCCTGCATTTTGCTTACCGCAACCAGTCTTTTCTCCTCAGCGATATTTTTGGTGTACTAGCAGCTTATGGGTTGACTATCCACGGTTTAAGTCTATACGGTCAAATCCGTCCGCCAATGTTAGTTTTTATCAAACTGTTGGTATCTCGTGGTAGTAAAGCCTTGACCGAGAAAACCGCAGAAAATGTTTGTCGCGCCATTCGCGAGGCTTTAGGAGGTCGGTTTGAGGTAGAAGAGATGCTGGCAGTAGAATTCAATCTTGACACTGGCTTAGAGCAGGTACAAACTGAGTTCTATGTCGATCCGGTCTTTCATCTCCCTGCCTTAGTGATTGAAGCTGATAATCAACCAGGATTATTCTACAAAGTGATGTACGCTATCTGGCAGGAAGACCTGCTGGTAGTCAATGCCAATTTACTGGTTTGGCGCGGACGTACACGGCTAATTCTCTACTTGTTGGGGCCAAATGAAAGTCTGATTCCTGAATATCTGGGTCACAAAATTGCTGAAGGGGTGCGACAGAGGTTGCTGGGTAAATGAAAAAAGTGAGAAGTTATGAGTTATGAGTTATGAGTTATGAGTTAAAAATTCCTCACTCCTAACTTCTAACTCTTTCCACTTTAGTATTTAGTCGCACCCGTCCTTAAGGGTACGATACAAGTATGGCAACTATCGAAATCTTGGGCGTTCCACACGCATACGAGCTAACGGCTCCCACTTCCTGCCCCCATGCTTTAGTATTTATCCACGGTTGGCTCAATAGCCGTGGATATTGGCAACCTGTGATTTCCCGCCTATCAGATGATTTGCAGTGCCTGTCCTATGATTTGCGGGGTTTTGGTGAATCCCAATCCCAGGTAAAAACTGATTTTAGTCGAGCACAAACGTCTTTGAGTCTGACGCCCATCTCCAGTAGTGCGGCTGACTCATCTTTCGATTCTCTTTATACTCCTGCTGCGTATACTCAGGATTTAGCAGCTCTCCTGAAACAGCTAAATATTACGAGTGCTTGGCTAATTGGTCACTCATTAGGCGGGACGATCGCTCTTTGGGGAGCAGATCAAATGCCTGAGTGTGTTAAGGGAGTTATCTGTATCAACGCTGGCGGTGGTATTTACCTCAAAGAAGCCTTTGAGCAGTTTCGCTCGGCGGGTCAGAAATTTTTGCAAGTCCGTCCGCGCTGGCTGTCCCAAGTGCCTTTGATTGATTTGCTGTTTACCAGAGCTAGTGTGGCTCGTCCTTTAGAGCGCTATTGGGCACGTCAGCGAGTAATAGATTTCGTTGTGGCTGACCCAGAAGCGGCTCTGGGAACTCTGTTAGACTCCACAACTGAAGAAGAAATCAATCGTTTACCTGAGCTAGTATCACAACTGAAGCAGCCAGTTTATTTTTTGGCTGGCGCGGAAGACAAGGTTATGGAACCCAAGTATGTGCGCCATTTAGCCAGCTTTCACAAGCTTTTTCAATATTGTGGTGACAATGTTCTGGAAATTCCTAATTGTGGACACCTGGCTATGTTGGAACAGCCGGATGCAGTGGCCGATCACATCCGGGCGATAGTCAATAGTTATAGGGTATAGGGCAAAATAGTTCTGAGTTTCGTTAGCGGTAGCGGGGCCTTTAGCCCGTTCCGAGTGCTGAGTAAGGAAGTAAAATTCCCCACTCAGCACTACTGAGTTCCATTGGGCATTGGTAATTACAAATGACCAATGACCAATGACTACTCAATAGAGTGATACAACTTCATTACCTGAGTAAGCCCTAACCTAGACTCAACACCTAGTGTAAGGGGGGATGTATGACCACGGGATAGATGGTCAGCGGCGGCACAGCCAATCATGGCGGCGTTATCGGTACAGAATTTTAGAGGTGGGAATAGGACGCGTAGGTTATGTTTAACGGCGGCGGCTTGGAGGTTTTTTCTCAACCCGCTATTTGCTGCTACACCGCCACCAATGGCAATTGTATCTAGACCATAGTCTAGGGCACAGGCGATCGCTCTTTTGGTTAGCGATCGCGCTACCGTATCCTGAAAGCTAGCTGCTACGTCTGCCACTGGTACTTGTCCCCCATCTTTCTCTAACTGCTGCACTAAACGTAATACAGCCGTTTTTAACCCACTAAAACTCGCATCATAACGATGAAACCCTCCACCGGGTAAAGAAACTCTTCCTTCCGGTAAAGCAAAGGCTTGAGCATTACCCTGCTGTGCCAACTTGTCAATCACTGGCCCACCCGGATAACCCAGCTTTAACAATCGCGCCACTTTATCAAAGGCTTCACCCGCAGCATCATCACGGGTTTGTCCCAGAGTTTCGTAGATACCACAATCTTTGACATAAATCAAGCTTGTATGTCCGCCTGAAACCAGTAAGCTAAGAAAAGGGGGATTTAAAGTTGATTCGCTCAAGTAAGTTGCGTAAATGTGACCTTCGAGGTGATGAACTCCCAAAAATGGCTTGTTGTGTACCATCGCTAGAGTTTTGGCAGCAGTTAACCCCACCAATAGCGCTCCTACAAGTCCAGGGGCACAAGTTGCGGCAATTGCGTCAATTTGTCCCCAATCTAGTTGGGCTTGCTCTAAGGCTTGTGCGATCGCTTCATTGATGGTTTCCAGGTGTTGGCGAGAGGCTACTTCTGGCACTACCCCGCCATACTGCTGGTGGACTGGAATTTGCGAGGCTACGATACTACTGCAAACTTTACGATTGTTAACAATTGCGACGGCTGTTTCATCACAACTGGTTTCTATTGCTAAAACGGTTGTCATTGAGAGTTCTGAGTTTCTGAGTGCTGAGTTCTGAGTCCTGAATAGTAGAGAAAAAATCTTGCTTCTTTACTACCCTACAACAACAATTCTTATACTCGGCACTCATAACTCAGCACTCAGCACTAATTTTGGTTGAGAAGCTTTAACTTTTATTGACTTAAACTTTACTCGGTTCCCACCCAAGAGTATGATGACTTCCTAGTTATGCAAATAAACAACTGTACAAGCCGCTTCGTTTTGTACAAAGAACTTCTTGTTTTGTAATAAAAGGAAACAACTCTATGCGACGATTGTTTGCTTTGATGTTAGCGATTAGTCTTTGGTTCAACTTTGCCCCCCCAGCACAAGCTTTAGGGGCTAATTTGACACCGTGTAAAGACAATGCCGCTTTTCAAGAGCTAGCAGCTAATGCCCGTAACACCACCGCCGATCCCCAATCAGGGAAAAAGCGGTTTGAGCGTTATTCTCAAGAACTGTGTGGTCCTGAGGGATATCCCCACTTGATTGTTGATGGTCGTCTAGATCATGCTGGTGACTTCCTGATCCCTAGCATTTTGTTTCTATATATTGCTGGTTGGATTGGTTGGGTAGGTCGTGCCTATCTGCAAGCAATTAAAAAGGAATCTGACACTGAACTAAAAGAAATCCAAATCGATCTTGGTTTGGCACTACCTATCATAGCGTCAGGCTTTACTTGGCCAGTAGCAGCAGTCCAAGAACTTCTCTCTGGAAAATTAGCAGCCAAGGATACAGAAATCCCCATTTCCCCACGCTAAATCAGCTTAACTAATTCATTCGTTTTGGAGACTAAATTCATGGCAGACAAAGGCGATCAATCAGCTTATTTGATTAAATTCATTTCCACAGCGCCCGTGGCCGCTACGATATGGCTGTTCATCACAGCAGGTATATTGATTGAATTCAACCGCTTTTTCCCCGACCTACTTTTCCACCCACTACCATAAGTGTCAAATGGAATTTAGGACTGTTGAATCAATGTCTTGTTTTTTGCCTAATATTGTGTAGTTGATTTTTTCAGCTTAGTTAGGCAGAATTATCACTAAAATAGCCGGCAAAAATAGTTTTTTGAAACTCGTGATACTGTTTACAGATCGCGAGTTTCACGGTTTTAAAATAAGCTAAATTAATTTTTCTAAACTTCCTAAACAAAATGCTTCTTGAGCGACAATTATTATTAATATAAAAATGCCACCATTTTAATTTAGAGGCGAACATAAAATATGGCACAAGCAGTAGATGCATCAAAGAATCTTCCTAGCGATCCTAGAAATCGGGAAGTTGTTTTTCCAGCATTTGGCGATCCACAGATAGGCAACCTAGAAACCCCGGTTAATTCTTCTCCCTTGGTCAAGGGGTTTATTAATAATTTACCTGCTTATCGCCCAGGTCTGGCTCCTGCTAGACGCGGTTTAGAAGTTGGTATGGCTCATGGTTACTGGCTATTTGGCCCCTTTGCCAAATTAGGTCCACTGCGGGACACAGATAATGCTAACTTAGCTGGGTTACTGTCAGCCATTGGCTTGGTTGTAGTTCTCACAGGCGCTCTATCGCTGTATGCAAATAGCAATCCACCCAAAGCACTTCCCAGTGTTACCGTACCCAAGCCTCCAGCAGATGCTTTTAACTCTAAAGAAAGCTGGAACAACTTCGGTAGTTCTTTCTTGATTGGTGGTATTGGTGGTGCAGTAGTTGCTTACTTTTTGACTAGTAATTTGGCACTAATTCAAGGTCTATTTGGTTAATTACTAGGAGTTAGGAGTTAGGAGTTAGGAGTTAGGAGTTTAAATTCATGACTTCTAACTCTTAACTCCTAACTTATTTAAACAAAACAGCTTCAATATCATTTAAAGCAGTTTCAAAATCGTCATTAACGATTTGAATATCAAATTCATCTGCGGCTTGAATTTCTTCTTGGGCGCGGAGCAGACGACGGGCGATCGCTTCTTCAGAGTCTTGGGCACGAGAGCGTATTCGTTTCTCTAATTCATCAAAGGAAGGCGGTAAAATAAAAATGCTGAGGGCACTGGGGAAAGAAGCACGAATTTGTCTTGCCCCTTTTAGTTCAATTTCCAGCACCACCAACTTACCAGAATGAATTTGGTTAAGTACAGCTTCACGGGGTGTGCCGTAATAGTTACCAGCAAATTCTGCCCATTCTAAAAATTCACCTTCAGCAACTAATTGCTCAAACTTACTGCGGCTGATAAAGTAATAACTTTTGCCATCGATTTCCCCTGGACGGGGAGAACGAGTTGTCACGGATACGGAATAATAGAGTTCTGGATGACGCTCTAGGAGCGATCGCATTAAAGTGCCTTTACCGACCCCACTGGGGCCAGTTAAAACAATTAACCTGCCTAAATGTAAGCATTCTTCGGTAGTCGCACTACTCTGGATGGGTAAAACTGGCATCATCCCTTCAACCTGTGAATCAATCAATACATATTATTCATTAGTCTTGTGTTCCTGGTCTAGTGCACTAGTGACTAAAGAATTTGTAGCAAGAGTGACAGAAAATTTGTCTAATTCACATAGTACTACCGATACGGTGCAAAGAGGAGTGGGAAAAATCCACTGCTAGTCAATTATCTACAGTTTGATGCTCGCGAGAAATCACAAAGCGATTCGCTACCGTTTCCGGCTGAATCGCTGACAAAATTACGTGGCTCGAATCGGTGATAATTACAGCTCTAGTCCGACGACCGTAAGTTGCATCAATCAGTTGACCTCTGTCTCGTGCATCGGTAATAATCCGCTTAATCGGGGCAGACTCTGGACTGACAATGGCAACTACTCGGTTGGCAGACACGATGTTACCAAAGCCGATGTTTATTAACTGAATGTCCATAAAAAAACTGACGCTAAACGCGGTTTGATAAAGCTTGAAATAAACTTCTTTCCATGTTATCGCCAAAAAACAGGAGTTACAACGCTTAAATTCAAGCCAGTGTAGGTTTTTAAATAATGTCTCCTTCTTTTAGCTATTTATCAGCTATTTTTCCTAAAAATATTCCTAAAGATACAGGTGTAATTCGGCTGATCCAAGCTAGTTAGATGATGTATTTTTATCTTTATGTAAAGAGACTAGTACCGCAAAACGGAATTCAAAATTCAAATGGTGGTAAATAATCTACATCTAAAATTTGCTCAATGCTATAAGGACAAGTTTGCGGAAAACAATTCAATCCACTTTTCTTTTTTGCTTGTCGTAGCGCATCAATGTAGACTTCTTCAAGCACTGTGAGCAGATAGTTGTAGAGGTTTTTAGATTTAGTTAATTTCCTGAGTTCCACCCGAAAATTATCAATTTCCACTTCCCAATGATTTTTACATTCAGGCAGGCTCCAATGTTGATACAAAAGCAAATGTTTGAGAAGTTGCAGTAAATAACTTTCGAGCTTGTGCTTCTGTTCATTACCCAATCTTTCAATCTCCTCAATCAAATGATCCCAATCAAGATACTCTAAATCTCTTTCTTGCAATTGTTTCAATGTAGTTTCTAACCACAAGTGGTAATCCTGTTTATAGAGAATTTGAGTAAGTATTTTAGACATTATTTAATATTCTCCTAATTTACGAAGATTTGGAATTAGGTTTTATTGACGTAAACTTCCAGCTTCACAATCGCGCAACCAAGTTTTAACTCCTTGGGCAACAGTGCCGTTACTACTATCGCGTGGCGGAGATAGTGGCTGCTGTTCTGAATGGGAACCAACTTGAGAAAACATCATTACTAGTTGCCAACCACTTTGAGTTTTAGTCAATAACAGCCAGTGAAATTGTTGCAATTCTACAACTTTCTTACTTATGTACTGCCGCTCCAAGGTAGTAAAGAAAACTTGCTCAACTCCTGATGCAGCGCTTTTAAATGCATCTGCACTATATTCTTCAAGGTTAAGGGGCAGAGGAATAAACTCAGGTCTTCCTGCCACTAACATATAACTGTAAACCTGACTGCTTCTACTGAGGCGGCGGGCGCGTTGAGTAGCACGATTGGTATAACTAGGTAATTTTTGTAGTAGCTGTATAGTTAATGTTTCTAAATTTTGCTCAGAACACAAAGACCTCGCGCCACTCTTGACATTTTCCCTTTCTGCTAGTGTCGAGGGTTTAGGGGTGGGGTTTATCGAGAAGGCTGGGTAAGCAAAGCTATTTGATACTACAACCCAGAAGCCACAAGCAAACAGGAAACTATAATTTTTCTGACTGAGCGAAGAGGCAAGATTGTTCTCCCCTGCGCCCTGCACTCTGAGTGTCTCACTAACTCTTAGCTTCATGCCACCGTGGTTAACTCCTCAGAAATCCTCTTCCAGGCTAACTCAGGCTCAGTAGCAGTGGTGATGGGACGCCCAATCACTAAATAATCTGCACCAGCAATAATTGCTTGGGCTGGAGTGAGCGATCGCTTTTGATCGCCAATATCAGCCCAAGTTGGTCTAACTCCCGGACAAACAAGTAAAAAGTCATTTCCACAAGTTTGTCGTAGCTGTGCCACCTCTTGAGGCGAACAAACTACCCCATCTAAACCAGATTCCTGAGCCAGCAGGGCCATTTCTAGAGCATATTCTGGCAATTCTAGGGGAATCTTTAAATCAAATGCCAACTGCCGAGCAGAAATGCTCGTTAGCAAAGTAATCGCAATTAACTTTGGTGGCTGTACACCTGCTTTTGCAGCCCCTTCCTGTGCCGCCTCAGTTGCGGCTTTCAGGGCATCTCTACCAGCAGTAGCATGAATTGTCAGTAAATCCACTCCGTATCTAGCTGCACTCCGGCAACCACCAGCAACGGTATTGGGGATATCATCAAACTTTAAATCCAAGAAAATGCGCTTTTGCCGAGACTTTAACACTTCCAGAATTTTCGGGCCAGTGCTGGTAAACAACTCTAAACCGACTTTCCACCAAACCACTTGCGGGAGTTGATCTATAAGAGCGATCGCACTTTGCTCATCCGGCACATCCAAAGCCACAATAACTCGTTGTTCTAACTGTTCTCTATTGCCCATTCCCTACTCCCCACTCCCCATTTAAGGCACTAAGCGCACAAACTTATTTTTCCCAACTTGTAAAACTTTACCTTGTAATTCACTAGGAGCAGCGAAAGTAGTATCAACATCAGTGATGCGATCGCCATCTAGGCGCACTCCACCCTCTTGAATTTTCCGCTTTCCTTCTCCCGTACTTTTGCACAAGCCAGTGACATTGAGAATATACGCTAACTTCGTAGGGAACTGCTGCACGCCAGCTAGAGAGAATTCTGGAACTGCACCTTCCTTACCGCCGCTTTGGGCTGCAACTTTTGCCTCTTGGGCTGCGGTTTCACCGTGGTACTGTTTGACAACTTCCCATGCTAAGAGTGTTTGGCGATCGCGAGGATTTTCTGGCAGTTTATCCAAAGGTAAATCTGTCAACAATTCAAAATACTGTTCCAGCTGTTGATCGGGAACTCCTTGCAACTTTTGATACTTCTGTCCTGGGTGTTCTGACAATCCGATATAATTACCTAAAGACTTAGACATTTTTTGCACGCCATCTGTGCCAATCAAAATTGGCAGCAGCATACCAAATTGGGGCTTTTGACCAAAATGGCGCTGCAAATCTCTACCTACAGCAATGTTAAATTTCTGATCGGTGCCACCTAATTCCACATCTGCCTCAACTGCAACCGAATCAAAACCTTGCATTAACGGGTACAGGAACTCATGGATAAAAATCGGATTCTCTTTTTTATAGCGATCGGCAAATCCTTCTTTAGCTAACATCTGCCCCACCGTCATCGTAGAGAGTAACTCTAAAATTTTCTCTAAGTTGAGCTTAGAGAGCCATTCGGAGTTATAGCGCACCTCTAACCTTCCTGGTGTGTCAAAATCCAAGATAGGACGTACTTGGTCAAGATAAGTCTGGGCATTTTGGGCGACATCTGCTTCTGTAAGCTGGCGGCGCACCTCAGATTTACCAGTTGGATCGCCAATACGGGCTGTAAAATCGCCAATAATTAAAACTGCTGTATGACCTGCATCTTGAAATCCTCGCAGTTTTCGTACTGGTATGCTATGACCAAGATGAATATCAGTACCTGTAGGGTCAATTCCCAATTTGACCCTTAAAGGTTTGTCTGTAGTTAGTAAGAGCCTTTCTAGACTTTCGCTGTTAACATCAGTTGATTGTGGGAAAACTTCTACTACACCACGATGCAACCAAGCAAAATCTTGCGTCATACTAAGAGACTCATTATTAGCTATGTTTTGCACACTAGAAGTTAAGTTGGTTATAAACACTTGCAATTTATCCGCTTTCTCATCTGCCAAACTACTATAATTGCAAAAAATTAACCGCCTTGCTTCGTCCAATCAATTACAGTTAAATTTATAAGTGAGGAAGTGAAATCGCCGTGTCGTCTTCTAGGACTTTTGAAGATAAACAGCCACAACGTCGGGCTTCATCAGGTTTTGAGTTTTTGAAAGGAGTTGGTCAGGTAACTGGCGGTACTCTGCTCTCAATTACCATGTTGGCAAGTTCCATTGTAGCCGGAGGACTGGTTGGTTTAGCCATTAGTTTCCGTAATTTGCCAGATGTAAGACAGCTACGTAACTTCTTTCCCTCAGAAACAACTTACATCTATGACGTTAAGGGTAAACTTTTAACGAGTATCCACGGGGAAGCTAACCGAGAAGTCGTACCCCTGGATAGAATTTCCCCGAACCTAAAACGGGCAGTATTAGCAAGTGAAGATAGTCACTTCTACGATCACCACGGTATTAACCCCACTGGTGTTGGCCGCGCTATAGTAGTTAACGCTGTAGCAGGTGGAGTCAAAGAGGGTGGCTCTACTGTTACTATGCAATTGGTAAAAAACCTGTTTTTATCTCAAAAGCGTGCCTTTACCCGCAAGTTAGCGGAGGCAGTGCTAGCAATCAGGTTAGAGCAAATTCTTACCAAAGACCAAATTTTAGAAATGTACCTCAATCAAGTTTATTGGGGTCATAACAATTATGGTGTACAAACGGCAGCCCGCAGTTACTTTAATAAGTCATCAGAATATTTAACCTTGGGCGAGTCAGCAATGATGGCGGGTTTGATTCAAGCACCAGAAGAATTCAGCCCCTTTGTGAGCATGAAGCTGGCAAAACAGAAACAAAAAGAAGTGCTAGGGCGGATGCTGGAATTAAACTGGATTAACCAGTCAGAGTATGACAATGCCCTCAAGCAGGAAATCAAACTTGGGAGAATCAAATCCTTTCAAGGTAGTGCCCTACCTTATGTAACCAACACCGTAGCGCAGGAATTGGCTAAAAAGTTTGGGCGTGAGACACTACTCAAAGGTGGGATGCGCGTGCAAACGACAGTTGATGCCAAGTTCCAAATAATGGCAGAAGAAACCGTCACTAAGTGGCATAAAACACTTTTAGATCAAGGATTATCTAAGAACCAAATGGCTCTGGTGTCTATCGATCCGCGCACACATTTTATCAAAGCACTAGTGGGCGGTATAGATCCAAAGATCAGTGAATTCAATCGTGCGACTCAATCTCAACGTCAGCCTGGATCTTCTTTTAAACCATTTGTATATTATACTGCTTTCGCTACTGGTAAATATACGCCAGACTCAACGGTGGATGATTCTCCAGTTAGCTATCGAGATGGTAACGGTTGGTACTTCCCCAGAAATTATGATGGGAGTTTTAGGGGATCGATGGCAATTCGTACAGCTTTAGCCCAGTCACGAAACATTCCTGTAATCAAGATTGGTAAGGCTGTGGGGATGAATAGAGTGATCGAAACTTGTCGTACCTTGGGTATTATGAGTCCGATGGAACCTGTTACTTCCTTGCCTCTTGGTGCAATTGGTGTTACACCTCTGGAAATGGCTAGTGCTTATGCCACATTTGCTAATTATGGGTGGCAGTCACCACCAACTGTAATTGCCCGTGTCACCGATAGTAGTGGTAACGTATTGCTAGACAATACGCCTAAACCACAGCTAGTTCTCGATCCTTGGGCATCAGCCGCAATTCTAGATGTGATGCGATCGGTAATTTCTGAAGGTACTGGTAAAGGTGCTGCTATCGGTCGTCCAGCTGCGGGTAAGACGGGAACAACATCATCAGAAAAAGATATTTGGTTTGTTGGTACTGTGCCACAGTTAACAACTGCGGTTTGGGTAGGAAGAGACGACAACAGACAACTAGCTGACCATGCAACAGGTGGTGTTATGGTCGCTCCCATCTGGAAAGATTTTATGGAGAAGGCGCTTAAGAACACGCCAGTAGAAAACTTCAAGCCACCTTCCCAGTTTTCTCGCCCCAAGTCACAATAATTTAATTTGAGATTTTGAATTTTGGATTGCCAATGAATCCAATATCTGTCTGGGAAAGTTGGAACGTCGATTTCCGGCGATCTGACTTTCCGCAAAATCTAAAATTGACTAGGGCTGTTTTTCTAGCTCGGCTTTCATCCGTTCTAAAGTGAGGTGCATTTGGTCAAACATTTGTTGCGGGGTGACACCGAACTGACCTAATTGCGTTTTCAGTTGTTCTACTGTCATTTGTGCCATGAAATCTTCTGATAGCTCGAAGCGCTTCATAAAGATGCGGTACCGATCCATCATGGTTTCCATTTGCTCAATAAACAGCTTTTTACCATCGCGGTCAAATTTGCCGTAGCTGTTGCCAAGCTTGATCAGCGCTTGATAATCCTCAAACAGCTGTTTTGCTTCTTGCTGAACTATTTCAGAATCGAAGAATCCCATATTGCTTATATTAAACTGAGCGCCCAGACTCAGTAGCTTAATAGTTTTACTTCTATTTATTATTTTAGTCTAGGGGAGTAATCTAGTCACGAAGCTTCGGTTTTGGTACGGTTTGTTACCGAAATTTCAACACTTGACTTGAGAACTTTTCCCCTTGTTAAATCGACTTAATAAAGTCGCAATACTCAGAGCTTTA
The DNA here is from genome assembly GCF_036917235.1 of Nostoc sp. GTDB lineage: Bacteria > Cyanobacteriota > Cyanobacteriia > Cyanobacteriales > Nostocaceae > Nostoc. Next base: position 33,179 of record NZ_JBALDU010000105.1, on the reverse strand, counting down.
GCCATTGATTTCGGATTGGTATTTTCACCCGGTTCAATTTTCAGTCTGATAGCGTATTTCAAAGCTAGTGAATCTTGCGGGTTAAGTTTTAATGCTTGACGGATGTAGACCCTGGCCATCCCAATAAATTTCTGTTTGAGATGTACTAAACCTAATAAGGCATAATAGTCGCTATTATTTGGCTCTAACTTGATAGCATCGCGCAGTTCTTGCACAGCTAGGGCCCAATTGGCTAGCCTGACGTACTCAATCGCTCGCTGGTAGTGACGTTGAGCGTAGTTTGTCAAAACTGGTTCGACATTAGTTTTTTCATTTAATGTCAATTCAACTGGCTTGACTTCTACTTCCGGGATGATGGGAACAGCTTTTTGCGGTAGAAACAGGTCAGGTTTATGCAACTGTAAATAAACTAAATTCAGTATACTAATTTGTTGTGTAACTTGATAAAACTGATGGAGTGATTTGTATTGAGCTTCTGCATAGGAGACGATCGCTTCTTCATAAAACAATTCTGCTTGGGGTGCAGACATTTCTCTAAGTTCTTGAGCTATGGCACTTTTCCCACACAAAGCTTCCTGCTGTAATACTCTTGCGTCCGATCGCAGCATGGCTATGGCAATTAAACGCTTGTGTCGATTTTTGACTTGTTCGTAAGCTGGATTGATTAAATGGCTAAGTATTGCCGTTGCTAATTCTTGGTCTGGATTGCAGCTTTTAGCATAGCGATCGGGATGTAGCAGTTTCGCTAAAGTATGATAGCGTTTAAAAATCTGGCGATCGTCAGCACTCACAGAAATTCCTAGCACAGCGTAAGGATCGCAAAGCTGTTTAAACCATTCTGGCGGTAGGAAGGTCTGTGACATTGCAGTAATCTGATCCGTTAAAAACTTAAAATTAACATCAAAGCTCAATGCACAGTCATGTGAAACTTACTCAAATTTCTTCAAATATTAAATTGTGGGGCTTACCACCCAAAAGTCGGAAGGACAAAACAGGGTGGTTGACTAAAATGAGTGAGTTTTGAATTGTCTGTGTGCCTTTTGGCTGTCTTATTGTAGGAACTATGGTATTCGTATATTTATTAGAAATATGTTAACTAAGCGCAAAAGTCGAAGTGTTGCCGCTGTTTTAGCTTTTTCTGGGACGCTAACAATTTCAGGATTACATAAATTCTACCTGGGACAGCCTTTGTGGGGTGTTTTGTATGTGTTGCTTTCCTGGACGCCGATTCCCAAGGTAGCTAGTGCGATTGAGGGAGTTTGGTATTTAGCTCAGGATGAAGAAGCTTTCGATCGTAATTTTAATCTAGGCAAGTCAGCGGCAAGAAACTCACAAAAAGCGATTAATCAGGTAGGAGCGATCGCTGACGCAATGCGGGAATTAGATGCTCTGCGCCAGGATGGACTGATTTCAGAGTATGAATTTGAGCAAAAGCGCCGCCAATTGCTAGACCAGATTTCTTGAGGTAAGCAACAATCATGAATAATTGGCTACCTTTAAATTCCAGACTGCAAAAACTTCGCGCCAAGCTTCTCAACGATCCCTACTATCGCCTACAATCTGGGGAAGAAATTCAAATAGCGGCTCAATTAGGTATCCGCATTGATGCCAATCAAGCGACTGTAGATGATTGGTTACGCCTACCAGGTTTGTCAATTCACCAAGCGCGATCGCTTGTGGAACTTTCACATTCGGGTGTGAAATTTTACTGTATTGAAGATATCGCTGCGGCTTTGGGTATACCAGCGCCGCGCTTAGAGCCATTAAAGCCTCTGCTGAATTTTATTTACTATGACCACGAATCTTTAGAAAATCCTACCCATTTACTCAACCCGAACACAGCAACCGTTGAAAAATTAGCACAAATTCCATTTATAGATTTGTCTTTAGCGGAAGCAGTGGTGCAAAATCGGCAATCAGCCGGGCCTTACCGCAACCTGGCTGATTTCCAGCGGCGGCTGGAGTTAACTGGTGATGCGATCGCCCAGATAATGTATTATTTGAGATTTTAAGTTAGAAGTCTTAAAATAACTCCTAACTCTGGCAATTTTGGATTGAAAGAAAAATCCAAAATCTAAAACTGATTAAATGAACCCAATGCGATCGAGAGGCCAAAAGCGAAACGTTGCCCGACCGATGACATTTTTTCTGGGTAAAAAGCCCCAATAGCGAGAGTCATTACTATCGTTGCGATTATCTCCCATAACAAAAAATTCGTCTTCTGGGACTTTTACCGGTTGGTATGGCTGATTTGGAGGTTCCGCGATGTAGTCTTCTGCCAAGGGTTGACCGTTAAGGTAGACTTTGCCAGAAGCAACACTAATTACCTCACTAGGCTGGCCAATAACTCGCTTGATAAACGCTTGGTCTTTAGGATATCCTCGACGTTGTAGTTCTACGGGTGGCTGAAAAACAATAATATCGCCAGTTATGGGAGGGTGAAAATGGTAGGAGATTTTTTCAACTACCAAGCGATCGCCAGTATGTAAGGTGGGTAACATCGAGTCAGAAGGTATATAGCGCGGTTCGGCGATAAAAGTCCTGATTAAGAATGCCAAAGACAGTGCGATCGCAATTAAAATCAGATTTTCTTGCCAACTACGCCATACTTTTAACGACGCACGCTCTTCTTTTGCATCACTTTCGTGAGGAATCATAAAAGTTTCTAGCCAGTTTCAGAAGTGAGACAAATACTTTGATTATTTTGACTCAAAAGGTATATTAATAGGAAAACAGGGTTTAGGCTCAACCTATACAGACATTAAATAATACACTTATCCATTTACCAAAGATAAGCAAAAGTACTGTAAATAAACTATGACTTGTCTAAGGTAATATAAGCTAATAATTAGGATTGCTAAATAGATTATTAAAAATAAAAATTCTAATTGCTGTAATTATAAGGCAAGTTATGAGACGATTATAATTTTTTTTACTGCTAAAGAAGCTAGTTACAGACTGCTAGAGCGATACAAGCAGTAGGTTTTTTCTTTAAACAGAAAATTGGTCGTAGAGTTGCAAAATAGATATACCTCATGTTTGACAGTATGTACCTCACTTTACTGAAAAAAGGCAGAGGCAGTCTTGCTGGAGATTGAGTTGCAAAAAAATATATTGTGGTCTGTATTCTTAAGTGATATTACATAAATTTAACCAAAATATAAATGTATGTTTAAATGCACAAATTTGCTTAAAGTAAGCATTTTTAGTAAAATATACTACTTTTAAAGATGAAATATAGACTTTATTGTTCAATAGATAGATGCCATGCTATTGTGATTTTAATCACTGGCCTATATATACGAAATTAATTTCCGTAATTACACGGTGACAGTGCATATTAAACTGTACTATTAATTAAGATATAAACATACTTAACGATCGAGAAAAACATTCACAGATAAAAAGCTACTAGCAATTTCGGCTAAAGTATCAGCATCCGAAAGAGAAGTAAGCTGCTGATAGAATTATTTTTGTTGAATGAGTCAAAGGTGACTAGATTTAAAGAATAAATGCCCCTTGGCAAGAAGAAACTATATTGAATCAATTTTCGTCTGCTCTATTTCATAGAAGGTACAAGGTAACATTCTGTCAGTTTAAAATTTAACTTTTTCTTAAAAAGGAAACAATGGCAACAGGCAGTAAAATATATCCTATCAAGAATAGAACTAATAGTTTACCAGACTCTTTTTTAAAGAGATACCGCCCTTTTAAGTAGTTTTGTATGTTAATCAAACAATTCGCTTAAGTTGTAAATTATACAGTTTTACTGTCAGAAAGTCTGGCTAAAAGTGCAAATTATAGGTATGACAACTGAGTTCATCTTATTTGAAAAGCTATAAAACTTGAAAAGATACAGCACTTCCGGCAGCTATGAGGTACGTCCTAAAAGCTGAAAGCGATGATAGGAGAGGGGCGAGAATAAAACTATATTGCATAATAGCCGGAAGCGCTGTAATGCTGCCTTAGCGGTGAACTGAAAAACAGCAACTAATTCATAACTCCTATTTAAGAGGATTTTGGGGTGTGGTTAATTATCTGATTGTGTTCCTCTCCTTCTTAGAGCTAGCGGTAAGAATGTGGAAGCGCAGAGCTTCCCTTTTGTGACTGGGTTGAAATTAAACAGTACCAAGTATTGTATATTCAACGCTGTCCAAATCTAGAGAATATAGATTTTAGTTAAAGCAATATAGTCTGTCTTATCAATTCTGAATTCCCGTTAGTACCAATTCTAATTTTCATGATTACCAGAAAGCAACTGGTATCTAAATATCTAATAAAAATGTGCTATAACGTACCGTCATAACCGTGGTGATGGTTCGATCTTTGAAGGAGCTTTGAGGTGGAAAACAATAAGTCATTTCTGTGGCCAGAAGGAATATTAATTGCACTACTTGCTTTAGGTGGTGTTTTTAGTCTTGCGTTTATGATGCTTCTAAGACCAAATGCTTCGGATGCTCAGAGTAGACCTATAAATATCAAGGATGTATCTGCAAACGTAGGAACTCAGCAGCGGCTTGAGAAATTAAAGGCGGCGATGCTTACAAGTTGGCAGCAAGAAGCACAAACGAAGGGTCTAGCCTACCCTATACCATCACGTTTTCAAGGGGAAATCATTAAGGCTGCAAAACTTACTCAGGGTGAGAAAGTGATTGCTCTCACCTTTGATGATGGCCCTTGGCCTGAGACTACAGAGCAAGTGCTAAGTATTCTGAAATCAAATAATATCAAAGGGACGTTTTTTGTAGTCGGGCAGAACCTAAAAAATTATCCAGAGTTAGGAAGGCAGATTGTCGTTCAAGGTCACGTCATTGCCAACCATACTTGGCATCACTGGTATCACTTCTTTAATCAACAAGCAGCTGCTTTTGAAATTGAGCGCACAACAGACTTAATTTATCAAGTTACAGGTGTCAAAACAAATCTATTCCGGCCGCCTGGTGGCATCATGCACAATGGATTAGCTGGTTATGCTAAAGGGCAAAAGTATGCTGTGGTGATGTGGTCGGCTGATTCCACAGACTACAAGTTACCAACTGTACCAAAATTGATCGATAACGTCATTAAAGATTCTAAACCTGGTGGAATTGTGCTAATGCATGATGGTGGTGGTAATCGTTCTAGAACTGTGCAAGCTTTACCAGAAATTATTAGCAACTTTAGAAAGCAAGGCTATCGCTTTGTTACTATTCCAGAACTTTTAGAAATAGAAGATGCAGACCAAAAGTTGATTGCTAACAAAAAGCAATAATTATTAATTATGGTTAATTAGTTAATAGTAAGCGGCTAAAAACTAAAATTCATTATTATGGATATTTTGGATTATTCTTTGGGATGTTCGACGGAGCTATTACAGGAGTGTTTTTAATTAAAATTATCAAGCATACGCTGCCGTAAATCCTTGGTAGGCACAATTAATGAATTGTGCCTACTTCATTTTAATTCCGATGTCTAATGACTAGTCACTAAACTGAACTCAGTTGTTTTTTCAGGATTAGCTTCTGCACTATCAGCTTCAGAAGGCGGAACTAACTGCCAGAATTTCGGCAAAAATTCTTGCCAGTTTTGCAGAATTTTCTTCGCCTTTGGTGAACCAGTGCGTTCTGCATGATTTTGGATTAATTCTTGCAGTTGTTTTGCACCTACTTCGGTAATCACCCGCTGAATTTTGACAATTTCTGGGTTGACTAACTCACGAAATGAGTCGTCTTCATCCAAGAAGTATGCCAGTCCACCAGTCATGCCAGCAGCTACGTTACGTCCTACTTTGCCGAGGACGACAATTACACCACCAGTCATGTATTCACAACAGTGATCCCCAGCGCCTTCAATCACTGCGATGCCTTTGGAGTTTCTCACAGCAAAGCGTTCTCCTGCTAGACCATTGGCAAATAATATGCCGCCAGTAGCACCATAGAGGCAGGTATTGCCAACTATCACGTTTTGTGATGCGTTATAGGTAGCATCCGTTGGAGGTTTGATGATTATTTCACCACCATGCATCCCTTTACCTACATAGTCGTTTGCTTCTCCTTCTAGGCTCAGAATTATGCCTGGGAGGTTGAAAGCACCAAAGCTTTGCCCAACACTACCTGTGAAGTTGAGATTAATTTGTCCTTCAAAGCCACTGTCACCGTATTGAGAAGCGATCGCACCCGCTAATCTTGTGCCTACTGTTCTGTCAGTATTGATAATTGGGTAAGTCTTGGTGACAGTAGATTGATCCCTAATAGCAGCCTGAATGTCAGGATCGGCAAGGAACTTGTCATCTAAAACTACGCCGTTGCTGTGGACTTGTTCATGCACCAACCAGCTACGATTGTCTCTGCTATTTGGTAGCTGAAGTAAACAGTCGAGATTTAGCGATCGCGTTTTGGCAAGATTTACCTCTGGGCGCAGTTTTAACAAATCTGCACGTCCAATGATTTCTGACATAGAACGGTAGCCAAGTCGGGCTAACAAACTCCGCACTTCTTCGGCAATAAAGTAGAAGAAGTTGACAACTTGTTCCGGTATTCCCGTAAACCGCTTGCGGAGTTCTTCTTTCTGAGAGGCAACACCGACGGGGCAATTATTTGTATGGCAGATCCGCGCCATGATACAGCCTTCGGCAATCATGGCAATAGAACCGAAACCGAATTCTTCACCGCCCATCAATGCACCTATTACCACATCCCAACCACTCTTGAGTCCGCCATCTACGCGTAAAATCACGCGATCGCGCAAGCTATTTTCCATCAAGACGCGATGCACTTCGCTTAAACCCAGTTCCCACGGTGAACCAGCATGTTTAATCGAACTGAGTGGCGATGCACCTGTACCACCATCATGTCCAGAAATCTGGATAATATCAGCATTTGCTTTCGCTACACCAGCCGCGATCGTGCCAATGCCAACTTCTGAAACTAGTTTCACCGACACCTTTGCTTTGGGGTTAATTTGGTGCAGATCAAAAATCAGTTGTGCTAGGTCTTCAATCGAATAAATATCGTGATGCGGTGGTGGCGATATCAGCGTCACACCTGGTTTGGAGCGTCTTAACATCGCAATGTATTGGCTCACTTTCGGCCCTGGCAGTTGTCCACCTTCCCCAGGCTTTGCACCTTGGGCAATTTTGATTTCAATTTGTTTGGCGTTAACTAGGTACTCTGGGGTGACACCAAAGCGTCCCGATGCAACTTGCTTAATGGCACTATAAGCTCGATCGCCATTCCGTAAACCTTTTAAATGAGGTAGGGTTGGCGAGTGACCAGACTCGTCTACATCATCTAAAACTGTGTAGCGCACTGGATCTTCGCCACCTTCTCCAGAATTTGATTTACCGCCAATGCGGTTCATGGCGATCGCTAAAGTTTCGTGGGCTTCTCTTGACAAAGCGCCTAAAGACATACCGCCTGTGCAGAAGCGTTTGACTATTTCATATACCGATTCCACTTCTTCTAGAGGAACCGACGGGCGATCGCCTTGGAAATCTAGTAAATCTCGCAAAGCTGTTACTGGTCTACCTTGGAGGTGCTTTTTGTAAACTTCGTAGTGGTCGTAGTTTTTGCCATCTAGAGCCTTATGCAGCGCCTTAACCATTTCGGGGCTATTCATGTGGTACTCGCCGCCAGGACGGTACTGCACAAAACCCAAGTTTTCTAACTTTTTGGTCGTTAGTTCTGGGAAAGCTTTGACGTGGAAGGAAAGCACTTCATCAGTAAGTTCGGTAACACTCAAACCACCGATGCGGGAAGTCGTCCCACGGAATCCCAGATCGATTAAATCTCCACCGATGCCAATAGCTTCAAATATTTGGGCTGCTTGATAGCTGGAAAGCAGAGAAATTCCCATTTTGGAGAGAATTTTCAGCAAACCCGACTCTACTGCTTTACGATAGTTTCCTAAAGCTTGTTCTAGGGTGAGGGTGGGAATTTTTTGCACACCCATTAACTTTTGAGTTTTGGGATCGGACCACCAATCACGCACCGTATCTAAAGCCATGTACGGGCAAACTGCGCCAGCACCATAGCCAATCAGACAAGCAAAGTGATGGGTACTCCAGCATTGGGCGGTATTGACAATCAGGGATGTTTTCATTCGCAACCCCTCACGAATCAGATGGTGATGCACCGCACCCACTGCTAACAAGGGAGGAATGTAGGTATATTCTGTGTTGATACTGTCATTGACCCGATCCCGATCGCTTAATATTAAAATCCTTGCACCTGCCCGCACTGACTCAGCTGCTTGTGCTTGCAAAGACTGCACTGCGGCTTTCAATCCTTCTGGACCGTTGGCGATCGCAAATAGGGTTGACAACTCAGCCGTGGCAAATCCTGACAGCTTAATCGCCTCTAATTCACTATCAGTTAACACTGGCGATTCGAGTTTCAATCTCCGAGCATATTCTGGCTTGGGTTCTAATAAGTTACCTCGTTCACCCAGTTCGACTTTCAGAGACATCACTAGCTTTTCCCGCAAGGGATCGATCGCTGGGTTCGTCACCTGAGCAAAGCGCTGTTTGAAATAGTCATAAAGCAGGTGGGGCTTTTGTGACAGCACCGCTAAGGGAATATCATCACCCATGCAGAAAGTCGGCTCCGAACCTGCGATCGCCATTGGATGAATCACCATTTCTACATCTTCTGTGGTGTAGCCAAAGGCAGTTTGACGCTGAAGTAAGGTTTGCTTGTCAATTTTGCCACTTGGACTATGCCCGTTACCATTTTCAGCAGCCAAATGTCCATTTCCATTCACATCTGACGATTGACTACTGACAATTTCTTTGAGTTCTTGACGGTGCTGTTGCAACCATTCCCCGTAAGGATACTGCTTGGCGATGCGCCCCTTTATATCCCAATTCTTCAGCACTTCATGATTTTCTAAATCCACGGCAATCATTTGCCCTGGGCCGAGTCTACCTTTCTCGACAATATCGGCTTCTGGGAAATCCACCACACCAGCTTCCGAAGCTACAACAATGTAATCATCTTTGGTGATCGCGTAGCGAGCTGGTCTTAAACCATTACGATCTAGTGTTGCACCAACTTTTTTGCCATCGCTGAATACTAAAAGTGCTGGCCCGTCCCAAGCTTCTTGCAAACCACTGTAATATTCGTAGAAATCAACAATTTCTGGATATTCACGTAAAGAAGGCTGATTTTGGTAAGCTTCTGGAACCATAATCATTAAAGCTTCCAAGGGGGTGCGTCCAGAGCAAACCAGCAATTCCACTACGTTATCTAGGGTAGCTGAGTCGCTGTTATCAATGTGAACTAATGGTTTAAGTTCCTGGATGCGATCGCCCCATACAGGATGATTCAGGCTAGCTTCTCGTGCCATCATCCAGTTGATGTTACCCAATAAGGTATTGATTTCGCCGTTGTGACCCAAAAGCCTCATCGGTTGCGCTAGGGGCCATTTGGGCATGGTATTGGTACTAAAGCGGCGGTGATAAACAGCAAAGGCGCTTTTGTAAGCTGGATTTTTTAAATCGTCATAAAAGCTGCCCAAGACAGCGGAACGCACCATGCCTTTGTAGACAATTGTGCGACTTGACAACGAACAGATATAAAATTCTTCTGAGATGTTAGTTGCAGCTTTACTAATTCGGCGGCGGGTAATGTACAACTGTCGTTCTAATTCATCACCGCTTTTGTCAACGGAAGCTAACAAAACTTGTTCAATCTGGGGCTGATTTTCTCTTGCTTGTACCCCCAGCAAATCAGATTGCACTGGCACTACTCGCCAACCCAATACAATTAATTTCTCTTCAGCAGCTACTTGCTCGACAGTCACCCTCGCTTGTTGTGCAGCTTGCTGGTCTTGTGGTAGAAATATCATCCCCACAGCTATGCGATCGCTAGATGGAAATTCCTTCCCCCTTTGGGCAAAGTCTTGTTGGAACAACTCCCAAGGAATTGCTGTCAATACTCCAGCACCATCACCAGAGTCGCGATCGGCGCTACAACCTCCTCGGTGTTCTAAGCAGGTTAAAGCAGCTAAGGCTTTTTCGACAATTTCATGGCTGGTATGATTTTGGCGATGAGCAATAAAACCTACACCACAGGCATCTCGTTCTTCTACTAACCACTTTTGCCCTTGATAGGTATCTCTTGAGTTGATATCCGCTGTGATTTTCTGGCCTTGATTCATCGGTTTATTATTCATACCCTGTTCCTGAAGTATTGAGTTACCAATTTTGCCACTACATTGTGGGAAAAAATTTCTAAATTCAGCGATGGAAAAATATATAAGCACCGAAATTTAGGGAAAAAAAATTTTAACTTCGGTTTTACTTTATCAGTTACCCCGTGTTAAAATACTTGCGTGTTTTTATGTGTTTATGCGGTGTTAGACAAGTTACCTCCGCCAAGACATTATTTTTGCCCTGACAGTTTCTTTTTTATATTTTGAAGTTAAGTATTTTCTCAATCCCTTTTTTCCAGATGCACACTAGCTACTCATAGAGCCTATTTCTTGGCTCACCTGAAACAAACAAAACTAAAACTAAACGCTGTACTATGTTCTAAAGCCAAAGTTATCCCGATCCAGCAATAAAATCAGCGTATTACAATATATACCCATTTGACAATTCCCAAATATTGTTGTTGTCTAGAATTTTGCCGCTTACCAGTTGCCGCATGTATTACTATTAACTAGACATTTCTTAAGTAATAACAGTAGCAAAATTCAGTTAGGATTAAATATCTTAATCCAATTTTGATAACTAAAACTACCGTATATAGTGTGGTTAGAATTAGTGAGAGTTAAAAAGCTTGGTTGCAGTGGCTTTAGCGTCTAAATAAATTAGTGTGTGTCTAAAAGAGATAACTAGCCAATATATAGATTACCATATTTATTCAAAAATAAAGTCATGTTTCCTTTATATTTCCAAATAATTGGTTAGTTTAAACCTTGGGTAATAGTTTTCCAAAGTACCTAGTAAATTATGGTAAAAATGCCGAATTGTTGCCAATCAGAGATTAGCGATGGCTCTGCGATCGCCCTTGGCGTTTGCAGATTTTTCCGGGCTACTGTGTCACCAATACTTTTAACAGTACTGTGCTTAACGACTACTTTTGCTACCAACGCCCAAGAGTCCCCGAAAACCACCAAATTTATACCCAGGTTGATCTCACAGTCACCTGCACCTCCTTTAACAGGTGTAGCATCCTCTGGGAATCAAATTTTCCTCAATGGTCGTACTTTACCAGGAACTTGGTTACAGCGACCTGGAAAATCTGGCCAAGTGACAACCAATATTAGTGATGGGGCATTTAGGCAATTAATTGGAGTAAATTTCTTAAACAGTAGTAATTCAGCGAAGCAACCAATACAGTGGTTTTCATCGGCGACAAAGCCACTGGTACTGACCACCAGCCTACTAGGAGCATATCGCTATCTGGATATCACTAATTTTGCTCAAACATCTGGCTGGCAAATTCAAGCTAATGGCAACACTTTGGTGATTGCTACCCCAAAAACACAAATCACAAATATTGTTCAGAGTCAGGAACCTCCAGAAGCGAGTACCCCTTTGCAACAGTCTCGGATTCTTGTCGATTTAGATCGTCCTACTCCCTGGCAAGTTGCACAAGGGTCAGCGATCGCAAAATTGCAAACTCCATCTTCCGATCCAGACACGCCAACTCCCAAAGCCACCACACCGCCAAATAGACAGTGGACAATTACCCTGGATGGAATAGCCGATCCCGTTTTGATAGAACGCTATACCCCCCAGCCACCAGTAACACCACCAACATTACTGCCAAACCTGCTCAAACAACTATCACCAGCTACACCAACAGAACCAATACCACCAGCCCCTGAACCACTGATTCAAAAAGTGGAGGTGGTGAAAAACCAAACGATTATCAGTCTGAGCGTTCCCTTTGGTCTATCGCCCCAAGTTAGTACTGTCACTAACCCCAATCGCCTGATTATCGATATTCGACCCGATCCTTTAGAAGAACGGGATATTACTTGGGCCCCAGGATTGCGCTGGCGACAGCATTATGTCAGCTTAGGCACAGAACGTTTTCCAGTGGTCTGGTTAGAAGTTAATCCCCGCAAATTTGGGCTAACCTTGAAACCTATGTGGGCTAGTCTTGATGGGCTTGCGGGTACTGCTCCCTTAATTCAAACAGCACAACGTTACTTAGCTGTCGCTGGAATTAATGGTGGTTATTTTAACCGTAATAATAAATTGCCATTGGGTGCGATTCGTCGAGATAGTCAATGGTTATCAGGCCCGATTCTGAACCGGGGTGCGATCGCTTGGAATGATTCAGGCCAATTTTACTTCGGTCGTCTCACCTTAGAAGAAACTTTAATCACGGCAAATGACCAGCGCTTACCAATTCTGTTTCTCAATAGTGGTTACGTCCAGAGTGGCATTGCTCGTTATACCCAAGCTTGGGGATCAACTTACACGCCCCTAACAGATAACGAAATTATTTTAGTGGTACAGAAAGACCAAATTACTCAACAGTTACCAGGCGGCAAAGTTGGTGCAGCTGCGGTTCCCATTCCCCAGGATGGCTACCTGCTAACTTTACGCGCTAACGCTACTAGTGCTGCCTCCCAGCTACCTATTGGAAACACAGTAAGCATTTCCAGCGCCACTACTCCAGCTGATTTTAGTCGTTATCCCCACATTATCGGGGCTGGGCCGCTACTAATCCAAAATCGTCAAGTTGTCCTTGATGCCAAAACCGAAAAATTCAGCAATGCCTTTATTGCCGAAAAAGCTATTCGTAGCGGTATTTGCACAACGGCAACAGGCACGCTGATGATTACTGCCACACATAATCGTGTCGGCGGTTATGGGCCTAATTTGGCAGAACACGCCCAATTGATGCAACAGATGGGCTGTGTAGATGCCCTAAATTTGGATGGTGGTAGTTCTACCAGCCTCTACTTAGGAGGGCAACTACTCGATCGATCGCCCAGTACCGCTGCTCGTGTTCACAACGGAATTGGTATTTTCCTACAACCACGAAAATGAGGTAATAGAAAAAAACTCAATCCCCAGTCCCAAATCCCCAGTCACTTTTTAAAGTTTAGAACAAGCTGTCATTTTGCTTGATGAAGACTTGGTGTAGACATCAGAATTTTAGTAGTGATGGTTTACACCATAAGGTTTGATTTTGCTATGTTTATCAAAGTGCGACAAAATTGCTGATTTTCAAGGTTGCAAGATAGCGCCAGATTTTTTATCAATAATTAAGAGTACCAACGGTTTGTTATGTCTTCAAATGAGGTAACTATGGCTCGATATCAAGAAACTACACAGACTGAAACTCTACACCTCCCTCCAACCATAACTTCCAGGGGCGTTGCTGCAACTGAATTACGTCCTTGGGGTGCTTTTACAGTTTTAGAAGAAGGGCGCGGATACAAAATTAAGCGCATCGAAGTTAAGCCTGGACACCGCCTCAGTCTACAAATGCACCATCACCGCAGCGAACATTGGATTGTTGTCTCTGGTACAGCTAGAGTAGTTTGTGGTGAGAAAGAAGTACTACTGAGCAATAATGAGTCAACTTATGTACCCCAATGTACATCTCATCGTTTAGAGAATCCTGGCGTGATCCCCTTGGTATTGATTGAAGTCCAAAATGGCGAATACTTGGGAGAAGATGATATTATTCGCTACCAAGATGACTATGCCCGTACCAAAGATTAAAACCAAAAGAAAGCTATTAAAGTTCTAATCCCAAAGCTGAATACATTTTTGTGTAAACCATCTTTGTAAACCAACTACTACACCCCAGAAGTCCCTACCTAGTTAAGGTGGGGACTGAAATATGTTAGTGTTATAAATGTAGTAATAGCGATCGCGCTCATGCCTTTGGTGATTTGGAATTTTGCACAAGCAAGGGTCAACCTATCTGTAAAATGGAAGATGGGGTATTCAATTGCAAAAAACGAGTTCCATGATTCATCTGAGTCAAGCAGCCGTAAGTGAGATTGGGCGAATAAAGTCCAAGCAGTCAAATGTTTTGTTTCGATTGGCAGTAAAACCAGGTGGTTGTTCCGGGTTCTTTTATGATATGTCCTTCGATGAAGCAATAAAAGTAGACGACCAGGTTTTCGACTTGGATGAGATTCAAGTGGTCATAGATGCCGCAAGCTTAAATTACCTCAACGGTTTGAGAGTTGATTATTCAGAAGACTTAATGGGTGGTGGTTTTCGCTTCCACAATCCCCAAGCGATCGCTACCTGTGGCTGTGGCAATTCCTTCTCCTTGAGTCCTTAATGATTGAACAATTAGTCAAAAAACAGATGTTTGATCCCTAAGTAAAAATAACAATTGACATAAAGCCGTAAAAAAAGATATAATCAGGATTTGTTAAAACTTAGACCATAAGCAGCTTTACGCGCTGTAACTCATGCCAACAATACAGCAGCTAATACGAAATGAGCGCGAACAAGCGCGTCAGAAAACCAAGTCCCCTGCTCTGAAACAATGTCCCCAACGTCGGGGAGTTTGTACCAGAGTATACACGACCACACCAAAAAAGCCTAACTCAGCCCTACGTAAAGTAGCAAGAGTCAGACTTACCTCTGGATTTGAAGTCACAGCTTACATTCCAGGGATTGGTCACAACTTACAAGAACACTCAGTTGTGATGATTCGTGGCGGTCGGGTTAAGGATCTACCAGGCGTGAGATACCACATTATCCGTGGCACCCTAGATACAGCCGGAGTCAAAGACCGCAAGCAAGGGCGTTCCAAGTATGGAACCAAGCGTCCAAAAGCAGCAGCGAAAAAATAGGATTAGGCGATTAATCGCACCCAACACGATTAATCGTTTACCTTAAAAACGCTCAAGGACAAAAACAAAACTATCAGGGTCTGTGTTCTAAGAGCAGTTATGAAAGCTGCTCAAGTCTGTTAAAAAAAATCAAGCAAGCTACACCTACACTAAGCGAGCAAGTGTAGAAGTTCTGAGGAGAAGGCTGTAACCCACAGCATAATTCTCATCTGAACATTAAGGTTTAGAATCTTGTCACCGTGAGTATTTAGTTGCAAGTAGCAAGTCAATGAATTTTAGATTTTAGATTTGCAATTTTGGATTGGTCGAACCCACAAGGGATGAGGCTTACAGACTTTTGATTTTTTCCAATCCTTGTGGTCGGAACGTCTACCAAAAATTCTAATCCAAAATTGGCAGTCAATAGGTCAGCCTTACTGCAACAGTCGAAAACAAAATTGAAAAAGTCTGAGGGTTGGGTTCCACAGCTTTTGGTTTCCGGTGTCTGATAGCATATAATTTCGTTGCCAAATTCCGAATTAAAGGTGAAGTATGTCTCGTCGTGGTGTTATTCAAAGGCGCCCAGTTCCGTCTGACTCTGTATATAACAGTCGCCTTGTGAGCATGATTATCAGGCGGATCATGCGTCATGGCAAGAAATCACTTGCCGCCCGAATTGTTTATGAAGCATTGAAAACTATTGAGGAACGCACTGGTAACGGTGCTTTAGAAACCTTTGAAAGAGCAGTGCGAAATGCCACGCCTTTAGTAGAAGTAAAAGCTCGGCGAGTAGGTGGAGCAACCTACCAAGTACCAATGGAAGTGCGTACAGAACGGGGCACTACCCTAGCACTGCGTTGGTTAGTGCAATATTCCCGGTCTAGACCAGGGCGGACAATGGCAAGTAAATTGGCAAATGAGTTAATGGATGCTGCTAACGAAACTGGCAATGCGATTCGGAAACGCGAAGAAACGCACCGGATGGCAGAAGCTAACAAAGCATTTGCTCACTATCGTTATTAAGTAAAAAAGCGATATATCGTCTTGCCGAAGCGGTATATCGTGGATTTACAAAAACAAAGACGGTTTTCCGTAAAAGTATAGAATCTTAACAAAGAGTAATATACAAGATATCATGAGGCAAAAACTATAGGAGGTAGCTGTGGCACGCACGATCCCGCTAGACAAAGTACGCAACATTGGTATTGCGGCGCATATAGATGCGGGCAAAACAACAACAACAGAGAGAATATTATTTTACTCTGGGATAATTCATAAAATTGGCGAAGTTCATGAAGGAACTGCCGTCACAGACTGGATGGAGCAAGAGCGGGAGCGGGGAATTACCATTACTGCGGCTGCTATCAGTACCAGCTGGAAAGATCATCAAATTAACATTATCGATACTCCGGGTCACGTAGACTTCACGATTGAAGTTGAGCGTTCCATGCGCGTGTTGGATGGCGTAATCGCAGTATTTTGTTCTGTGGGCGGCGTGCAACCGCAGTCTGAGACAGTGTGGCGGCAAGCAGAACGCTACAAAGTTCCTCGGATCGCCTTTATCAACAAGATGGATCGCACCGGAGCGAACTTTTATAAAGTTCACGAGCAAATTCGCGATCGCCTGCGGGCGAATGCGATCGCCATTCAACTACCAATTGGTAGTGAAAACGACTTCCGAGGTATCGTTGACCTAGTAGGGCAACGTGCGTATATTTACGCTAATGACCAAGGAACCGATATTCAGGAAACTGATATCCCAGAAGAACTACAAGCGCAGGTAGACGAATTCCGTACCAAGCTAATAGAGGCTGCGGCAGAAACCGATGATGCTCTGATGGCTAAGTACTTCGAGGGCGAAGAACTTACAGAACAGGAAGTTCGGACTGCCCTGCGTAAAGGCACAATTGCGGGGACAATTGTACCAGTACTTTGCGGTTCGGCATTCAAAAACAAAGGCGTACAGTTGATGCTGGATGCCGTTGTAGATTACCTGCCAGCGCCAAGTGAAGTACCGCCAATTCAAGGCTTACTGCCCAATGGCGATACTATTGAGCGGCGGGCTGATGACAACGAACCCCTAGCGGCTCTGGCATTCAAGATTATGGCTGACCCTTACGGTCGCCTGACATTTGTTCGCGTTTATTCTGGTGTCCTGAAAAAGGGCAGCTACGTTCTCAACGCTAGTAAGAATAAAAAAGAACGGATTTCCCGCTTAGTTCTAATGAAGGCAGATGATCGGCAAGATGTTGATGAACTGCGAGCGGGTGATTTGGGAGCAGCTCTGGGATTGAAAGACACCTTGACAGGTGACACGCTCTGTGATGATGGATCGCCAGTAATTCTGGAATCCCTATTCATTCCTGAGCCTGTGATCTCGGTGGCGGTTGAACCCAAAACCAAGAACGATATGGACAAGCTGTCCAAGGCTCTGCAATCTCTCTCAGAAGAAGACCCCACCTTCCGTGTCCGCGTCGATCCCGAAACAAACCAAACCGTGATCGCGGGAATGGGAGAGCTACACCTAGAAATTCTAGTAGACCGGATGTTACGAGAATTCAAGGTGGAAGCGAATGTAGGTGCGCCACAAGTAGCTTACCGAGAAACAATTCGGAAAGCTGTGAACAAAGTTGAAGGCAAATTCATCCGCCAAAGTGGTGGTAAAGGTCAATACGGTCACGTTGTGATCAATTTGGAGCCTGGAGAACCCGGTACTGGCTTTGAATTCGTTTCCAAAATTGCCGGCGGTACAGTACCTAAAGAGTACGTTGGCCCCGCAGAACAAGGAATGAAAGAAAGCTGCGAATCCGGTGTTCTAGCTGGATATCCATTGATTGACGTTAAAGCGACGCTAATTGATGGGTCATACCACGATGTAGACTCTTCAGAAATGGCTTTCAAAATCGCTGGCTCAATGGCGATGAAAGAGGCTGTGCTAAAAGCTTCACCTGTCATCTTAGAACCTATGATGAAAGTTGAAGTTGAAGTTCCTGAAGACTATATGGGTAACGTCATTGGCGACCTCAACACCCGTCGAGGGCAGATTGAAAGCCAAAGCACCGAAAAGGGACTTGCTAAGGTAACATCAAAAGTTCCACTAGCGAGTATGTTTGGCTACGCCACTGATATCCGGTCAAAAACGCAAGGTCGGGGTACCTTCACGATGGAGTTCAGCCACTACGAAGAGGTGCCTCGCAGCGTAGCTGAAACTATCATTGCAAAAAGCAAAGGGAACGCTTAGTTAAAATAAGGAAATGAGCATTCATGGCACGCGCAAAGTTTGAAAGGAATAAACCCCACATTAATATCGGTACAGTTGGCCACGTTGACCACGGTAAAACTACCTTGACAGCAGCCATCACCCTGACATTGGCAGCTCTTGGTCAAGCTGTAGCTAAGGGCTACGACCAAATTGATAATGCCCCAGAAGAAAAGGCACGCGGTATTACCATCAATACGGCTCACGTAGAGTATGAAACCGAAAGTCGGCACTATGCTCACGTAGACTGTCCAGGACACGCTGACTATGTGAAGAACATGATCACCGGTGCTGCCCAAATGGACGGAGGTATCCTCGTAGTTGCTGCTACCGATGGCCCTATGCCCCAAACCCGCGAACACATCCTGTTGGCAAAACAGGTAGGCGTTCCCAGTCTGGTTGTCTTCTTGAACAAAGAAGATTTGATGGATGACCCAGAACTCTTGGAACTAGTAGAACTAGAGCTGAGAGAACTGTTAAGCAGCTATGATTTCCCTGGCGATGATATCCCCATCGTCAAAGGCTCTGGTTTGCAAGCTCTAGAAGCAATGACTAAGAATCCCAAGACCAAACGCGGTGAAAATCCGTGGGTAGACAAAATCTATGAACTGATGGATGCTGTAGATTCTTACATCCCCACTCCTGAGCGGGATGTTGATAAACCCTTCCTGATGGCTGTAGAAGACGTTTTCTCAATTACAGGTCGTGGTACTGTCGCCACCGGTCGGATTGAGCGCGGTGTAGTCAAAGTTGGCGATAACGTTGAACTAGTGGGTATCAGAGATACTCGCGCCACTACCGTAACTGGTATTGAGATGTTCAAGAAGAGTCTCGACCAAGGTATGGCTGGAGATAACGCTGGTGTATTACTCCGGGGTATCCAGAAGGCTGATATTGAACGGGGTATGGTCATCGCCAAACCTGGTTCGATTAAACCTCACAATGAATTTGAAGGTGAGGTTTATGTCCTAACAGAAAAAGAAGGTGGTCGTAAGACTCCATTTTTCGCTGGCTACCGTCCCCAGTTCTACGTGCGGACAACTGATGTAACTGGCACCATCAAAGCTTACACCTCCGATGAAGGCAAAGAAGTAGAAATGGTGATGCCAGGCGATCGCATCAAGATGACAGTAGAATTGATCAACGCGATCGCGATTGAACAAGGAATGCGCTTCGCTATCCGCGAAGGTGGACGCACCATCGGTGCTGGTGTCGTCTCCAAAATTATCAAGTAGCACCTTTTTGCTCATAACAAAGGAGCAGTAGATGGTATTTATTGTGCCTCTCTGCTCTTTTCTCTTCCCTCTATAAATAAGGTAATAGGTTACAGGGGACAGGTCATAGTTTTCTGTAACCTATAACTTGTAACCTTTAACCAATAAATACTCCCCTAATTACGCAGAACCTGGAAAATTAAAGATGGCAACTCTACAGCAGCAGAAGATTAGAATTCGCTTACAAGCCTTTGACAGGCGCTTATTAGATACATCTTGCGAGAAGATTGTAGACACCGCTAACCGCACTAACGCTACAGCCATAGGCCCAATTCCTTTACCAACAAAACGCCGAATCTATTGTGTACTGCGATCGCCCCACGTAGATAAAGATTCACGGGAGCACTTTGAAACCCGTACTCATCGCCGGATTATTGACATTTACCAGCCCTCCTCTAAGACTATTGATGCCCTGATGAAATTGGATCTACCATCAGGCGTAGATATTGAAGTCAAACTTTAATTTAGTCATTAGTCATTGGTCATTTGTCATTAGCAAAGGACGAAGGACAAAGGACATTAGTATGAATATTTACACAGCCCTGAAGAAATATATCTCAGGGCTTTTATTTAGCTAGAAAACAAATGATAGAATGTAGATAAAGTACGGGAAAAGCAGAGAAAAAGAAATTTTAAAGATTAAGTTTATACCAAAGTAACAATGACATCATCTTCTAAAATTGCAGTTCGCGAACTACCTCTGTTCCCGTTACCCGAAGTAGTTCTGTTTCCTACCAGGCCATTACCCCTGCACATCTTTGAATTTCGCTACCGAATCATGATGAACACGATTTTGGAGAGCGATCGCAGGTTTGGTGTTTTAATGTTTGATCCAGTCAAAGGTACAATTGCAAACACTGGTTGCTGTGCCGAAATCATTCATCACCAAAGGCTGCCAGACGATCGGATCAAGATGATGACTTTAGGGCAGCAAAGATTTCGTGTCTTAGAGTATGTTCGTGAAAAGCCATACCGCGTTGGTTTAGTGGAGTGGATTGAAGATCAACCACCAACTAAAGACTTGCGACCTTTATCTTCTGAAGTAGAACAACTACTGCGAGATGTTGTGCGTCTATCAGCTAAATTAACCGAACAAAATATCGAATTGCCAGAAGATTTGCCCGATCTACCTACAGAATTATCTTATTGGGTAGCCAGTAACCTTTATGGTGTCGCCGCAGAGCAGCAATTATTATTAGAAATGCAAGATACTGTAACTCGTCTAGAGCGAGAAGCAGAAATTTTAACTTCTACTCGGAATCACTTGGCAGCTCGCGCTGTTCTCAAAGATACATTTAGTGAAAAGTGAGGAGTTAAGAGTTAGGAGTTAAAAGTGAGGAGTTAGGAAGAAAAAACAAAAATAAAAGATCGACAACTTATAATTTATATTTCCTGGCTGATAATTTGTAAATCCTAAATGAGAACTCCTAACTTCTTAAGTAACGGTGCCGATCGGTAAAACATTGTAAGCGCCAAGAATTTTCAAAATCTCTGTGTGGATAGTTAATTCTGCTAAAGCAGATTGCATTTGTGCTTCCTTGGCATCCGCTTCTAAATCCATGAAAAACAAGTATTCGCCTAGCGATCGCTTCGTAGGACGAGATTCAATCCGGCTGAGGTTAATCCCTAGTTGAGCAAATATTTGCAAAGGTTTGACCAATGCTCCGGGTGTGTTGGCAGGCATACTAAAAGCCAGCGATGTGTGACTAGCAGGTGCTTTTGTTGCTTGGTATCCAGCGTCCACCTCACCCTGACTTACTACCCAAAAACGAGTAAAGTTTTCTGGATTGTCGTTGATACCACTAGCAAGTATCGGCAGATTGTAGAGTTGAGCAGCTCTACTAGAAGCGATCGCTGCTGTTGTTGTCTCTTGCTCCAATCGCTGTAGTGCTTCGGTTGTGGAATTGCTGGGAATAATCTGTACAGTTGGGAGAAACCGCTCTAACCATCCCTGACATTGTGCCAAAGCTTGCGGGTGAGAATAAACAGTTTTAATCTTATCTAAATTAGACGCGCAAGAAATTAATGTATGGGCAATGGGTAATACCAAAGCCAACTGAATTCGCAAATTGTCCAACTGCCATAGTGTATCCATTGTTGTAGTCACACTTCCTTCAATAGAATTTTCTACTGGCACAACAGCCAAGTGAGCTTGACCATCAGCAACGGCGTGCAGTGATTGAGGGATGGTGGGATAGGGACATAACCTAGCTTCAACTCCCGTAGTTCTAGTTAGCCAGTTGACATAAAAAACAGCTGCTTGCTCTGTGTAAGTGCCGGGAGGTCCTAAATGTGCGATCGATATAGTCATGTGTTTAGTAGCTATCTGTTCAATTTATAGACTATATCGTGAGTAGACCCAGCCTTTCTTTATTGACCAAGAATATTAGTTTAATTTGATTCATTTAATTAAGTATCAATCTTTTAGATAGTGTAATTATACACTTTATACCTGTACAACGCTGTGGGTACTTGACTAAGTAGAGCAAATGTACTAGCTTGATTTCAGTGAGAAATAAAGATTATGAAGTTCTCTACACAATTCTCTATGTAAAGGATGTTGCTCAATCGGTCGCTTTTTATGAAAAGGCGTTTGGACTGAAACAGCAGTTTATTCACGAGAGTCAACAATACGCCGAGATGGAAACGGGTGGAACAACTCTTGCTTTCGCCTCAAATGAACTTGCAAAATCTAACCTTCCCCAAGGATTCCAAGAAAACAGTCTCTCAAATCTACCTGCTGGTATGGAGATTGCTTTTGTAACAGACGATATAACAGCAGCTTTATCGCGTGCCATAGAAGCTGGTGCTGTGATTGTTGTAGATGCCAAAGTTAAGCCTTGGGGACAAACAGTAGCTTATGTCCGTGATTTGGATGGAATTATTGTTGAAATTGCTAGCCAAATGTAAACTAAATTAAAAAAAATAAACATAATAAATTAATCAATAATAGAAGTATCAAACAATTACTTCCTTCAATTCATGGCTACCAAGTTTACTGCCTCCCAATCAGTGGAAATCGCTGTTCCAGAGCAGCCTATTCCCATTCAGCACTACTTGCGTCAGCCTCAACGCCTGGTTAAGGCCTTGGTTGATAATAGCCGAATTCAGCAGCTTTCTGAAGAAGTATTTCGCTTGAAAATGCGTCCGCTGACTTTTATGTCACTGAGTATTCAACCTACTGTAGACATGAGAGTCTGGGCCGAATCAAATGGAATAATTTATTTGCGATCGCTAAACTGTGAAATTTTAGGTTTCGAGTATATTAACCAGCGCTTTGCTCTCAATTTAAAAGGCTATTTGTCTCCCAAAGAGTTTAGCACTGGCACTCGCCTGCAAGGAAAAGCTGATTTAGAAGTGGTGGTGGATTTCCCACCGCCATTTTCCTTTACTCCTAAGCCGATTTTAGAAGCTACTGGCAATGGTTTGCTTAAAAGCGTACTGTTGTCGGTCAAGCAACGGTTATTGAATCAACTTTTGACGGATTATCGCTACTGGGTGATATCACAAACCAAAGATAGAGGACTTGACAGTGATAGTACTGAATTCCCAATTCTGAATGCTGAGTAATTATTTTAACAAACAGAATTCAAGAGCCAGAATACCCTTTCAGGGAAGCAAGCTACAGAATTGAATTCTGTAATTAGTGGCACGACTGAATTCCCACTAATTCATTCTGAATTCTGAATTCTTCTTCAATCACTCAACATTCAGACCTTTGATTTGGCAAGGACGAAAAGACTGACGATGCAGAGGCGACGGCCCATATTGTTGCAAAGCCAGCAAATGTCGCTGGCTACCATAACCCTTGTTACACTCCAGGTTGTACATAGGGTATTTTAATGCTAGACGCATTATCAGATCGTCACGCCAAACCTTAGCAACAATACTAGCAGAGGCAATAGCGAGCGATCGCTCATCCCCTTTGACTATTGTTTGTTGCGGTAATAGCAAATCTTTGATTGACTGATTGCCGTCAATTAAGCAAAGTGCAGGCTGTACCTTTAACTTCAGCACAGCCCGCTTCATTGCTAACAACGTCGCTTGCAAAATATTTATCTTGTCAATTTCGGCAGTAGAAGCAAACCCAATTTTCCAGTCTATAGCCAGCTCACAAATTAGCTGCGCTAGCTCAGTTCTCCGAGAAATAGACAACTTTTTACTGTCTTTGATTTTAGCTGCCATCAGTATTGGCAAAGCCCGATCTGGTAATATCACTGCTGCCGCCACGACCGGCCCAAATAGAGCACCTCGCCCTACTTCATCCACACCTGCAACCAACCCTAGAATCTCTGACAAGGTAGAAAACTCCAGCCAAGTGGATTGTTCCAAAGGCGTTGGTGATGTTTCTACCATAAAGCAAATTAATTATCTTCGATTGCTGAGGAACGGCGGCGGCGGCGGCGGCTGGCTGTGGCGCTACTATTAGCTTCACTTTCATCTGCGATCTCGTTCGCGGCGGCTTTCGCAGACAAGCGTCCCGAAGGATTCACAGTTAACTCCGATGGTGGTTCAGTTGTCTCTTCGATCAAAGATTTTTGTTCTGGCTCAATAACTTTTGGTGTCGGTATTTTGCTTGCAATTATTTCAGGTGTTGCCTTTTGGGCAATAGTGATTATTTCAGGTGTTGCTTTTTGGACAATAGTTGATTCTGAGGTTGATTCAATTGGGGCCGTTGGCTGTTGACCGGGCTGAATCACATTAATAATCACAGACTTGGTATTTTTCACCTCTTGCTCTAACTTCACCAAGGGAGATATTCCCATCAAGGCAAATATATCCTGTTCTTGGAGGCTCATTTCTACAGTTCTAATCTCCGGTGGTTCTACCACTGGCTTAATTGGTTCTGCCTTGATAATTTTAGTGCGCTCTACTCTTTCACTCCAGCCTGGTTTACCAAGGGTGGGTGAGGGAATTTCTGGTGCAACTCCTAGTTCTGGTTCTACATCCAGGTCTAAATCTGGCTCGTTGACAAAAGCTAGGGGGCTGGGAACAATCCGAGCTTCATCTTTCCCGTTTAACCCATTGACACCAATTCGACTGCGGCGAGTGCGGGTACGGCGCTTATCATTAAGTTCTTGATAACTAGGATGATTGATCAGATTTAGGTTGCTCAATTCCGAATCGCCCTCAAATGCTTCCCCAAATCCATCATAAGTTTCTCGTGGTTCCGGGATACGAGCAGATGGCTGACGTGGTTCTCGGT
Source organism: Nostoc sp. (assembly GCF_036917235.1). Taxonomy (GTDB): domain Bacteria; phylum Cyanobacteriota; class Cyanobacteriia; order Cyanobacteriales; family Nostocaceae; genus Nostoc. Next base: position 8,695 of record NZ_JBALDU010000105.1, on the reverse strand, counting down.
GAGGTAAGGATACAAAACGTTCGCGCTCTGGTGTCTCTGCCGGTATTGGCAATCGGTTTTCAATTTCTCCAGGCAGACGTACAGTATGTCCTAAACCGCCACAGGTGGGACAAGTTTCACCAAACAATTCATAAATATTTTGACCCTGACGTTTGCGGGTCAGTTCTACTAAACCCAGTTCGGTAAGTTGGGCAATCTGGGGACGAGCTTTGTCTGCTTTGAGTGCTTTATTAAAGTGTTCCAGAACTTGTAGTTGGTCGCGTCGCGATTCCATATCGATAAAATCAACCACGATCACCCCGGCGATATTTCGCAGACGCAACTGGCGAGCAATTTCTGTTGCCGCTTCGCAGTTTGTCCACAAAACTGTTTCTCTAGCTGTTGCCGATCGCGTAAACGAACCTGAGTTAACATCGATTACGGTTAATGCCTCCGTCGGCTCGATGATAATGTAACCGCCAGAAGGTAGGTCTACCCTTGGTTTCAGGGCTTCTCGAATCGCGGCAGTGATGCGGAAGTATTCTAAAATTGGAGAGCGATCGCGATGATGGTCAATCAACAATCCCTGCGGTGTTTGGCCGCCACTCCAATTCTGCAAGTACTGTTTGACGCGCTTCAAACCAGTACTGGAATCCACGACAATCCGATTTACATCCGCGCCGTACATATCCCGCAATACGCGCTGGATAAAGTCATCGTCTCGGTTGAGCAGTGCTGGAGCGCGGGTGGAATGCGCTTCCTGCTGGATCGCCTCCCATTGCTTTTGCAGCAATTCCAAATCTTCCATAATCGCTTCTTCGGGTTTGCCTTCTGCTTCTGTACGCACAAGCAAACCCATTCCCGCCGGCTTGACCAAAATCGCCAGCGCTCGCAAGCGGTTGCGCTCACTTTCACTTTTAATCCGTCGGGATAAATTTACGCCCCGACCGTAGGGCATCAGTACTACGTAGCGTCCTGGTAAGGTAATGTTACCCGTGAGCCTGGGACCTTTTGTCCCCGTTGGCTCTTTCATTACTTGCACCAAAACTTTCTGTTGTGGTGCAAGTAGTTCTGTAATTGCCGCTGCGGTACGCTTGAGCTTCAATGGCCCCAAGTCGGTAACGTGAATAAAACCGTTGCGCTCTGGGTCGCCAATATTGACAAAAGCTGCATCTATCCCAGGCAATACGTTTTCTACTACTCCTAAGTAGATATCACCTATTTGATGGTGCCCCGTAGCAACAACGAGTTCCTGTATTTGATCTTCAGAAAAAACCGCAGCAATTTGGTGCTGCTCCGCGATGATAATTTGTTTCGGCATTCAATTTCCTCAAAAATTGGCAGCACTTACAGGTTTGAGGTTTGTTGTATCAAGTCCGGTTAATTACTTAATAATTCAAAACTACTTGCGTCTCCGCGTCAGTTTTAATTACCAGTGTTTTCTCGGTTTGATATTATACTTTTGCTGCCCTCGCAACCCTCAAAAGGCGCTACTGATAATAAAAATCGCAAATCTGAGCTTCTAAGTTAAATAGCTATTGGCGCTCTTAAGAGCGTTTCTACGGCTGATTATTCCAGAACTGCTGTATATCGTTTAAGCAATTAAATCAACCGTCCGTGGTTGATTTGTGATGCAATACCCTCAAATCTTGAGAGTTCTGAGTTGAAAGTTCTAAATCCTGAGTGAGCATTCTAACTCAGGATGCTTTATTTGAGAGTAACCTACTGAATTGGTTAAGAAAAAGAAACTATTTCTATTTTCCATTCCCCGGATTTATCTTAGGGTTATACTCAGCTGCGCCAGTTGCTAACCTGCCTTGAGCCGCTCTAGCCTAAGACAAACAGTGCTTTGCGCGTCTCGTGAACGTCTACAACAAGTCGGCATAACCGACAGTACGTTGCTTTAACTCTAAAAAAGTAATGCACTAGCTCTTGGGCACTACCTGGATTAGACATTCAGCAGTTGTTTAAAAGCATGGATTTAGAGAAGCTAACCGAGCCTGCTGTTAGTTACTGATTCACAAGGTAGCTATAGAGAGAGTGTGCATTCTTTAATCTGCTTTTTGTTTGTCTAGGATAAAATCCTAGAAGTTGCACTCTAATATCTTTGCTTTCGCCCCCTGAATACCAGGGTAGTGAACCAGCTAATTCAATGCAGCGCCAGAAAATTTCTCTTCACCCTATTCTAACGCAACCTTGCTAAAAATCAATTCCTGTGAGCTGCCATCTTAGGACAACTACTAGCAAGTTGTCCTACAGGGATTATACCCCTAAAATTAGCCGATTGCGGTGGATGTGCAGAAGTTGGAATTCTACACCAGCCACTGTCTCTAGCATAAACAGGATTTGTTCGGGACGCAACAGCAAACCGTCCTGACGATAACTACCTAAATAACGGATTACAGATGACATAGATTCTGCAACGCAATTGTAGTTTTCTACTAATTCCAGTTCAAATAAGCGATCGCGCAGATTTATTAACTGGCTCTTGCCTGATTTAGTTATTTGCTCGTACCAAAGTTCCTCTTTTGCTTTGATTGTATCAATCCAGTTTTGCCATTGTATGGGTGTTGTTTCTGCAAGTGCTGCTACAGTAATTAAATACTCTGCGGACTCTAGCAGTTGGGTAGCGGCACTAGCTTTTAAATCTATCTGCTCCACATTATATATAGGTATGTCTGTGGGCATTTCACGAGCCAACTTTTCTTGGAAAGTATCAACTTCCACTGGCACAGTTAACTCAAAATCTGCAATTTCACCGCTGCTAGTAGCCCCTAAAGCCAAAGCAGTTGCTAGAGAAATGCGTGGCATTGGATGAAACCCACCAGTAAAAGCAATTGGTAAGCCTGCTCGTCGCACAACTCGGTCAAACAGACGGATTAAATCAAGATGGCTCATTAAAGCCATATTACCTTGTTTCCCAAACCAAACTCGCAGTCTTTGCGCCTTAGTTGTGTTGGGGACAAATTCGCCAGCAAATTTTGGGATAGCAGGTGATTCAATCACCACGTTATGCCCAAAATCGGTGCCACAGACGCCACAATGAGAACAACCTTCAAAAGAGCAGTCTGGTACAATTGCAGCTTCTAGAGCGCGTTGCAAGTCTTCTTGGAGCCACTTTTTGTCAATCCCGGTATCAATATGATCCCAAGGTAGGGGAATATCGAGGGAGTGGGGAGTACTGAGTGGGCTATTCTCCTCTACTTCTATGCCCTTGGACGCTTCTGCGTGAAACAAATTCCATTCGCCATTTTCTACTTGGCGGTATTTCCAATCTAAATCAGCTTGGGCGATCGCAGATCCCCAAGCGCCAAAAGCTCGATCTAAATTTTCATACCAAGAATCCATACCTGCACCCAATTCCCAGGCAAGGCGGACTACTTTGCTCAAATTGCGATCGCCTCGTCCCACAAAATCTTCCATTGCCGAAATGCGGACATCGGTAAAATTTACCTTCACTGCCTTTATTCGGCGGAATTCTTGCCGTAACAGGTTTTGTTTTCGCTTAAATTCAGTGGTAGAAACTGAGTGCCACTGGAATGGTGTATGGGGCTTGGGCGTAAAGTTAGAAATTGTCAGGTTAAAGTTTAGGGGTTTTCTACCCTTACCTCGACATTCTCGCTGTAACCAGCTTACCGTTTCCGCAATGCCCACAACGTCAGCATCCGTTTCACCCGGCAAGCCAATCATAAAATACAACTTGATTTTATCCCAGCCTTGCTCCCAAGCGGTTTTTACTCCCCGCAACAATTCTTCATTCGTCAACCCCTTATTCACAATGTCTCGCATCCGCTGAGTACCAGCTTCTGGAGCAAAAGTCAGTCCACCTTGCCTTGTACCTCCCAGGATGTTGGCAATATTCTCATCAAATCTGTCTACCCGTTGGCTTGGTAGAGTCAGAGAAATGTTTTCATTTTTTAAGCGATTTTTGATTTCCATCCCCACTGCTGGTAGGGACAAATAATCAGAACAACTCAGAGATAGCAGGGAAAACTCATTGTAACCAGTTGCCCGCATACCTTGTTCAATTGCTTCTACAACCTTTTCAGGTTCTACATCCCGTGCTGGTCGAGTCAGCATTCCTGGTTGACAGAAGCGACAGCCACGAGTGCAACCACGCCGAATCTCAATGGTTAAGCGATCGTGCACTGTTTCTACGTAGGGAACCAAACCAATAGAATATGCTGGTATGGGAGTTGCAACCCGTCGCAGAATTCGTTTCGGGACATCTGGGCGATTAGGGTGAACTGAGCCATCCTCTGCCATATCGTAAAACTGAGGCACATATACGCCTGGTATCTGTGCCAAGTCAAGTAACAGATGTTCCCGACTTAATCCTGCTTGTTTGCCTTCTTCTAATACCAAACCAATTTCTGGCAGCAGTTCTTCTCCATCTCCAAGGGCGATAAAGTCGAAGAAGTCAGCATAAGGCTCAGGATTTGATGTCGCTGTTTGCCCACCAGCGAAAATCAACGGAAAGGATGACTGGGTATCAGTAGATTCTCTGCTTTCCTGCTCCTCTGCCCCTCGGTAACAGAGCGCAGCCTCTGGTAGAGAAGTGCTGCTCCCTTGCCTCTCTCGCCACGTCAAAGGAATTCCTGCCAAATCCAACATTTCGAGGATATTAGTTGCACCCAGTTCGTAACTGAGGCTAAAGCCTAAAATGTCGAATTCTGTCAGCGATCGCTTTGACTCTACCGCAAACAATGGCGTATTAGTCTCGCGTAGTTTGGCTGCCAGGTCTTTTCCTGGGAGGTAGGCGCGATCGCACAATTGACGCGGTTGGGCATTCAAGACGTTATAAAGGATTATGTGCCCTAAATTAGATGCACCGACTTCATATACTTCTGGGTAGGTTAAAACCCAACGTATTGCTGCCGTATCCCAAGGTTTGTGTACCGCTAATAGCTCGTTACCCAGGTAACGTGCTGGTTTTAAAATATCCGACGTTATTAATTTTTCAACTGCAACAACCACTGTGCTATCTTCTAGCTACCTTAATTACAGCTACCTAAACCCAACATTAGCATTGAATTAGGTCTTCTAACAGATTTTATCGTTGCAACTTACAACTCCTTTACATAAAGTCGACTTATTATTGCCCGAACCTTTGTGCTTTTACATAAAGTTATGTTTGGGCCAATTTGGCTTCAGCGTCTAATATTTCAAATACCCTATCAAGTTGCGTCAGTTCAAAAATCATTCTAATTTGTGGGGCAACAGCGCTAAGTTGGCAACTTCTTCCTAAAGTAAGAGCCAGCTTGTGTGTAGATAACAATGCCATCAACCCCGCGCTGTCTAACGATTCTACTGCTGCGAGGTCTACTACCAAGGTGGAAATACCATTTTGCGCCAACGCTGTAGCCATATCTCGTTCAAATTCCAAGGCGTTTGCAGCATTTAAGCACCCTTGGGGGCGAATAACTGCAATTTTGGGATAGTTAAGCACTGCCTGCATATTTACATCCTATTAAGAATTTTGAAGCGTCAAGCTAAGGATTATTTGAACATAAACTCTATTTTGTTGCATCGACCATACGTCTGAGCTCTCTTTGCTGAATCTTTATTGCTTTAGTATGTCTGTTTAAAGATTGTTATAATTCCAGGTTAAAATGTGTTTATATATACTTTTTTTTTATGTCACTTCAAAAACAATCAACTATAGACGGCCATAGAGCAGACAAATTATCAGTAACTATGCTGATAAACCTTGCTTAGTCTATAACTAAAGCTAATTTAGCCAAGCCTTAACGTTAGGTTAAGTCTCCCACTTTAGCGTTGCTGATGGCATACGGCAAAGTCATAGTGAATTATCTATCTAACTAGTTAAATTGTGATATATATCACTACTAAGTTAGTATTTGGATCACTCTTTATACTGAGGCTGATCTGGGATGATTAGTGTCATATTACAGTTGGGTTATTACTTATGAGAACTCAGTATGCTATTCGTAAATTGGTAGAAAAAGCTCTTGACATTAAAAAACTAACTCCTGAGATAGAGAATGAAATCAACTCAGAACTGACGGAACTAGGTTACATTTCTGATGTTGATTACGAAGCCCTAGAATTATTAATGGCAGAGATGGATGCTGGACGAATCCAGTTGGTTCCTAGCCTGGGATTTTAAAATAATTCATAATGACGCTTTCTACGAACGCGAACAGCGTGTCGTAGACAGAAGTTGTGTGTAGCTCGGTTCTCTGTAAGGTTACAATGACTCCTTAACGTAATTCGTAATTAAATTTAGCAGGGGGATACAAGAGCGATATGATTGCTAGTCTTTTTCTATGAGGTTGATTATTTAAATACTTAAGGTGGCGTAAACTGTGCTGGTGAACCTCTACATTATGCATTCATCGAAAATTTCCATACAGTTCGCTAAACGCCTAAAAAAATTCCTCCCAATCTGTTTGCTGAAATTGTCCACAAGCGGAATGAACTTGTTGCTAAGGGAGTTGATATCATCAATATGGCTGCTGACGAGCCAGAGAAACTGATTTATAGTCATATCCTTCAGGTGATGGATGAGGCGATTGACCACGCTGCTAACCAGAATTATCCACCTTACGAAGGGACAAAATAATTTCGGGTGCGAAGGATGTAGCAATCGAATTTCACAGTCTTCAACGCATGAAAAATGTTGGGAATTAGGGACTGGGGACTGGGAAGACAAGGGGGACAAGGAAGATAAGGAAGAATTATTCAAGAAGTCTCTATGTTGTCTATTTCCAATGCCCCATCCTAATCCCCAATCACCAATCCCTCTTGATAGGCTTGCCAAAGTTGGTGAATAAACTGATTCAGTTGCTGCTTTGCGACTGAATCAGGTTCAGTTTTTGGTTCTTTCGCTAAAAGTTGGCTCAAGAAGGTAATTACTTCTGTGTCTAATGCTGGGCGAAATAAATTTGCAGGCCAAAGTAAGTCAGATGCATCTCGCAAATCAGTAATTAGGGGTGATTCTTCTATGAAAGTAACCATTAATAAAGGACGCACCCAGCACAACTGGCGGGAAACTACAAATTGAATGACTTCTGCATACAGGTTCCTGTCGCCATACTCTAGAGACACAATTTGTCCCGGTTGAAGAAAATCTAGGCTCATGTCCATCTTGGGCAGGGGCAAGGATTATTTTGCTTGCAACTTCTTTAATCTTAAAAGTGAAAATGCGCTACGTTTAAGGAAAGCTTCTGTAAGATTAGGGTAGCACTCTTACGGCAGCCATGTCTTAGACGTGTGCCTTATCAAGTGGCTACGCAAAACTAATACAACCAATCCCTGCCAGCAAAGGGTTTTCCTCGCATAGTATCTGAGCAGAAATACTATAGAATAGGTAAACAACTGTTGAGCGATCGCAAAACAGAGACTTTGTTGTAGTGAAGTAACGAGAAAAGAGCAAAGAGCCGTGTCAGTTGAAACTATTCAAAAGCCTTCCACAACCCGCAAGCTCGCGCCTCGGTATCGCGTTTTGCTCCATAACGACGACTACAACTCGATGGAGCATGTTGTACAGTCACTAATCGCTACTGTACCAAGCCTTACCCAACCCCAAGCTGTGAGCATCATGATGGAAGCCCATACTAACGGGCTAGCTTTAGTCATTACTTGCGCTCTGGAACACGCTGAGTTCTATTGCGAAACATTGATAAGTCACGGTTTAAGTAGCACAATTGAACCTGATGAATAGTCATTAGTCATTTGTCATTGGTCATTTGTCGAAATATAGAGCATTGACTGGTGATTGGTGACTTACTTGGTATGAAAAAAAACTTTCTCCGTTTAGCCGAACGCCCTGCCCCCATTAGGCTGGGCTGTTTTATTTTGACTTTATTGTTGCTATGGTTGCCATTGGCTACACCAATATACTTACTAGTGCATGATTCAAACTTAGAAAGTATATTGACATTGGTATTGTTATATGCAATATTTATTTTCCTCCTGAGACTATGGGGTAAATATATCTACCAGCAGCCCCAAATTCTGCGGCATTATGGTTTAGAATTTACGCGGCAAAACGGTGTGAATTTACTGCGTGGCTTGGCTCTGGGGATAATTAATATTCTGATACTTTTTGGGGTAGAAAGTTTGTTGGGTTGGTTGGTGTGGCAACAACCGAAAGTTTTTTTGCTGAAAGTTGTTTTAGAGGGTTCACTTGTTGGCTTAGGTGTTGGATTTGCTGAGGAGTTGTTATTCCGAGGCTGGTTGTTAGATGAATTACAACGAGATTACAGCCCGCGTGTGGCACTGTGGACAGATGCAACTGCGTTTGCTACATTGCACTTTATTAAACCCTTGGAGGCAATTATTCATACACTGCCGCAATTTCCAGCTTTAGTACTGCTGGGGTTAACGCAAGTATGGGGAAAGCGTTGGCGTAGGGGACGCTTGGGTTTTCCAATTGGTCTACATGGTGGTTTAGTTTGGGGTTACTACATTATTAATGTGGGTAAATTAGTGAAATATTCTGGTCAGGTTCCTGATTGGATAACTGGTGTGAATAATAATCCCCTACAAGGAGTGATGGGGGTGTTGTTAATGAGTGTACTAGCTTTGTGGATACGGGGGCGAACTGAGCGATCGCCTCATATATGAAAATAAAAATATTACAGCATTTACGGCTTTTATGAGGTACAGTAGCAGCAACTAGCAAACCAGTTTCTTAAATGTTGAGGATTTATTAAATTGAGTGCAACTGAGATTAGTTTATCAACCATTT
>NZ_JBALDU010000104.1:0-175675 GCF_036917235.1 Nostoc sp. | reverse complement strand
GCTTTGACTTATTCAAACCCCAGTTTGCTTACTCATTTTGGTGTTTTCCGCAAGTAAAATGAGCTTTGACTTATTCAAACCCCAGTTTGCTTACTCATTTCAGTGTTTTCCGCAAGTAAAATGAGCTTTGACTTATTCAAACCCCAGTTTGCTTACTCATTTTGGTGTTTTCCGCAAGTAAAATGAGCTTTGACTTATTCAAACCCCAGTTTGCTTACTATTTTCAGTGTTTTCCACAAGCAAAATGACCTTTGACTTATTCAAAATGCTTGCTCATTAGTAAGTCGGTATTCAGGAATCAAACCGGATTCCTATAGCTTAGACATTGTACTGATAAATGCGTGGTAAATTTGCTCACCTCAAACGATTTGCTCAAACCCCAAGTCTTGTTAAGTCACGATCGAGTTAGCGGGTCTGCGCTAAAGTAAAAATATTGGGATAAAAATCTCTGGCAGTAAGTTCAATAGACCACTAATCTTTACCACTGCGGCGATCATGTCTCAAGAGCATAACGAATCACTCCAAATTCAGGAAATCACCAAACTCAAACCGAAACACTTTGCTGATTTAGTCAGATCGGCACAACTGGTTTTCGACCCTACAGCCGGAGTTTCGGGAAGACATATAACAGTTGACTGGGAACAATTCGGAATTCCCCGTGATGTGGCGGACAATCTCAAATCACTTGGTCAACACTACCAGTATGCATCTCCTCACATCCCTGTTGAAGACATTTGGAGTAAATTAACTCCAGAAACTCGTATTTGGTTCGTTGAAAATAAAGATCGGTTGTGGCAGCTTGAAGAAGCTTTCCCAGCCCTTGACGAAGATTGAAGAGGATATGAGGTAGGAGGTTGTCACCTTCTGCCTCTTTACAAAGATAAGCAAAAACTGCGATGGCGTAACCGCCCGCTGGAAGCGATCGCAAACAAATAGCAAATATTGACATCGACTCTATTGGTCAACGACTACCTAGCATTTCTCCAGGTTACGGTTATACTGCTATCATTACTGGCTCTACTGGTCAGCTAAATTTACTGAGTATTATTTTATTCGGTTTAATCATGATAGCAAACTAGTACAGAATAAATTGAGACATCCTTTAGCTGGAATGTTTCAAGGTATTTTATTGTTTTCTTTTTTCTTTCAGTAGTAAATATGTTAATTACAACAGGCTAAGAGTAATATCAAGTCGGGGTAAAGGTATGGGAACATCAGGGAAAAACCAATCCACAATAACTAATAACTAATAACTAATATTTGAGGAGATTTAATATGTCTAGTCGTAAATTATCTTTGTTCCTGAAACTAATAATTATTACATTAGTTACTGGTGCTAGTAGTTTAGGTATCAGCTTGCTTTTAACCACAAGCGGATTTGAGCATTTGTTGGGAATTATCAAACCAAAAAGCGAGAGTGCTAAAGCGAGTTATAACAAGCTGATGAGTGCAGATGCACAGAATATAAGTCCAGTCACAGACCAGATGAATGAAGTGCCAAAGGCATTTCAGGGAACAATCGTTTATCAAGGGAAACTAAAACCGAATGAGAAAGTTATTGCCCTAACTTTTGATGATGGCCCCGGCCCCAAAAATACGGCACAGATTTTAGAAATCTTGAAGAAAAATGATGTAAAAGCCACATTCTTCATGATTGGGCAAATGGTGAAATATTTTCCTCAAGTTGCCAAGCAAGTGGCTGCTGATGGTCACGTAATTGGTAATCACACATGGCATCATTGGTATCGCCACATGGACTTAGCTACTGCGTCCAGTGAAATCGATCGTACAGCAGAAATTATCTACAAGACTACTGGAGAGAAAACTACTCTATTTCGTCCTCCTGGGGGTTTTCTGAATAATGGATTAGCCGAATATGCCAAAAACGAGAAATACGCTGTCATGATGTGGTCAGAAGAATCGGGAGATGCTCAACGTCGTTCGCCTCAAGTTCCAGGACTAGTCAAAAATGTGCTGAAATATGCAAAACCCGGTGCAATTGTATTGATGCACGATGGAGGCGGCAACCGTTCCAAATCTGTCAAGGCTTTACCAGAAATGATCGCAGGTTTAAAGGCCCAAGGCTATAGGTTTGTGACAATTCCCCAACTACTGGAAATACAAGCCCAAGAAAAAAGTGTGGAGACAGCAGCATCACCTGTAGTAACAAATCAAGAACATCCAAACCAACAGCTTAATCATCAGTGATATTCTGTCCGGGTAATATCATGTCCGCTTGATTACTTATTAAACCCGAAGAACCCCACCCCGCCAAAGCTACGCTTCGTCTCCCCTCCCGAAGAGCGGGGAGGGGATTAAGGGGTGGGGTGTAATGACTAGGGGAATCACAACTAATTATGCGGACATGATATAACTAGTTAATTTATTCGCCAGCAATACGATTGTTTCGGCTGACAATACGATTGTTTCGACTAACAATACGATTGTTTCGGCTGACAATGCGATTGTGCCGACTAACAATGCGATTGTTTCGGCTAACAATGCCAATGCAGCAATTTAAAATCGGGTTTCATACTCAACTTGAAGTTGATTGTCATCCCCTACATCAGTTGAGCCTCGCATCAGAATTTCGTCATTGACTCGATAGAGGACATTGAAACGGAAAGAGTCATCGCTAGAAAGAGCGCGTGATAAAGAGGCAGAGAAATTTTTATTAATATCAAACACACCTTCCGCTGATAAATTAAGAATTGAAGCTCTTGATGCTTTTGATTCATCATTAGTAATAGATGGAGTCGGAAATATCCTAAATTCGCTGAAACCAACAGCCTGTCCAATCGCAGTGATAGTTCCTTGTAAACTACCTAAAATGGTAGAACTAGCGAAATTAGTCAGCCCTTGGCCTGCATCTGCTTGACCGAAAGAACCCAGAATTGAGCCACCCAGCAAAGCAACTATTTCTCCCTTACTACGGCTAGGTTCGCTCGTCAGTTCTAGATTGTCGCCCAATTTACTAGCTGGCCCGTCCACCCTAGCTTGAACAGTAACGCTACGTAAAGTCCCAAAGTTGTTTACAGAAACATCGCTGACTTCAGAAGACAAGGGTGATTCCAAAGTTTGAGTGTTCCTTGCTGATGCTTCCGGTACAATTGCCGTCAGTCGGACATCCAAAGTCGGGTCAAGTCCTTGACTTGGAGTAAACCGCGCAGTTTGTTCATAGCCGCGCGCTAAGGTGAACTGAGTGGAAAATAAGCTCAGTCCTCCTCCTGTCAAACGAATGACTCCTTCAGGAAGTGGTTTAGCTAATGTACCATTGATAGTCAAGTCGCCTTTAGCGTCAAACCTCAATAGAGGCTGACTTAATGCCGCTCCTCCTGGTACAAAGCTTAGTAGGGACTGAGTTGTAACCCGAATATCTTTGTCTAAAATCAACTTTAAATCTGCAAACTCTACAGGTAAATTGGGTGGAGTTGCGGCGCTAGTGCTTCCATCTACTGTAGCTAGTGGCTTAGTACTTCCGTCTACTGTAGCTACTGAGTTAGCGCTATTCTCTGCTGTCGGTGTGACGTTAGGGTTAACCTCTTGTCTATCTAGATTTATGACCTTAGTATTAGCCTCTGCTGTCGCTGCTGATGTTTTAGCAGTAGTAGTCGAGTTGCCAATAATTACCTGACCATCACTCAGTTTAATCTCTCCACCAATTACAGGTTTTAAGGCTGTGCCGCGAATCACGACATCGCCGCCGACACCACCTTCATACAATCCTGCAAGCTTAAAATTGAGTTTGTCTGCTATTGATACTGTCAGGGGATTCGCTGCGGCTTGTTGAGGATCAAAAATTGGCAAGATGCCTGATGCAGTTACTTGCCCTTTATTGTAATTACCTTGGATATTTTCAACGCTTACCGTAGTACCATTAAATTGCGCTGTTCCTGTGACATTCGTTAGAGGTTCAGATAAGGCTTCAGCGCGAAAGGTTGCATTATTAAGTGTGGCGTTGCCGTTGATAATTGGTTCGTTTAAAGTACCTTGAACATTTAAATCTACTTTTCCTTGACCGTCTACCCAAGCGACTTGATTGTTGGTAAGCAGATTTAACAGTGCCAATCCTTCATTTTGCACATTTGCGTTGATGTTGATTTGATTGCTATCAGGTTGCACTTTGGCAAAAGGCAAAGGAGCAGGTACGCTACCTGTAATGGCGACTGGCTGCGTTCCTGTTACTAGTAAGGTACTATCAAAATTCAAGCGAGCTTTGTTGTAATCAAAGTTCACTTGTCCTGTTTGCACGGGTTGCTTGTTGAGAGTTGCATTCGCTAGCGCTACTTTCCCTTGAACTCTGGGGTCTTGCAAACTACCCGCTAAAGTGGCATCAGCATTTACATTACCAGTGATATCTACGGGGTATTTTTCGATAAAAGGTTCTAAAAGTGATAAGGGCAGACTGGCTACATTCAATTTTCCAGATAGTTGCTCAGTTCCTAACTGTCCTGAAAACGCCACTAGTCCTTGATTAATCCCCACACTCAAGGGTGAAAGGGTGACGATACCATCGGCAAAATTGCCTTGAGCAACGACTTGATTGATGGAATAATTACCCCATTGCCAGTTAGCACCTTGAAAATTAAAGCCAACATTCAACCCAGATTTTAACGAGCCATTGGCTGTAATTGCTCCGTTTAAAGCACCTGTTAATTCTGCAAGGCTGGGTAAAGATGGGGTTTGTTTTGTTTCAGCTTGCCGTTCTTTTGCAAGTGCTGCTGTAATATTCGAGAAATATGCTAACTGTGTTTTCAAATCTGCATCAGGCAAACTGATAGATTCAGTTGGAAGTGCTTCTGCACCAGCTAACGTTGGAGGCTGCAACCCGGTACTCAGGTCTTGAAAGTCGAAGATATTAAACGCTTGTAAAAGTCTCTGAATATTGGCTTGGGCAAAATTAGCTTGGAATTGAAATTGCGGATCATTCCCTGCTTGCACATTACCACTGAGAGCTATGTTGGTATCGCCAATCCGCAATTGACCATTAGCCAAGCTAGCCGTACCATCGGCATAATTGATGCTGCCGCGAAATTCATCCGCTGCAACTCTGGCAACACGAGGCCCTGCGATCGCAACGTCTCCCGCAATGGCATAATTATTCAGATTGACAACTAAATTACCCGATAATTGCCCCCCCAAAGGTTTCAATTGATTGTTAGGTAAAAAGCCGCCAACAAGAGCGATGGGAAACTGTTGGGCGTTGATAATCAAGTTATCTCCCTCAGTTCTACCTGTAGTAACTGCCTCATCGCGTTTAACTAAAAATGAGGTGGGACGATAATCTGCACCTAAATTAAGCGCAATCCGGTCTTGTTTCCCAGCTAATCGCAGACTTCCTCCTTGTCCCCCTTGAAAATTCACATTTCCGGTTAAAAGTGGGTCAAATGCCAAGTTACTCACATTGAAATTCCGCAGCCGGATATTCCCATTAGCTTGGGGTACATCTGGAGTTCCTGTAACTTTTCCATTAAAATCCAGTCGTCCTGCTATTGCTACGTCCCCAGGAACTTTAAAACCAGTATTTTGTAAGTTGAAATTCTGTGCCAGTACATTTAAATCAAATCCGGCAATTTGGGGTGCGCCAGTTGGGGGAGACTGAATAGCGATCGCACCATTAGCACTAAATCCTGCGGTACTTGCGTTTTCAACGATAATCTGCTGTCCATTCCACTGAAATCTTGCAGTCAGCGGTTTTGCCAGCTGCGCTACTCCTTGGGGAAGGCTGATTTGTCCGGCGGCGCGAATATCCGCAAGCTGGAAAGATTGTGTTGTGCCAGCTACTTGTATATTGCTATTCAGCCGTCCTCGTAGTTGTGGTGAGAAACGGTTGAGTTGAATTTGAGAAGTTTTGACAACCCCTTGCCAGCGTTGTTGTGCAAGTTGACCCTGAGCTGTGATTGTCCCACCGGCGACGTTCACAACCGCATCGGGAAAGACGATATTCTCTCCTTGTTTGGTAACAACAACTCGTCCGGTGGTGGGATAGGTGGCACTAGGCGCTTGTACCCGCGCTACTGTTTGCAGATTGCTCAGAGTGCCGGAAATATCGGCATTTGCCGAGACATTCCCAATGGTGATGGAGGGTGAGGAATTATAGGCTTTAGCGATCGCATCTCCTGGTATATTTTTTGCTTGCACAATCAACGCCACCCTACCTTGGGGTGCAAGCTGAACTCGTCCGCTAGCTGTGACTTGCCCTCCTACCTCTGGATTTGCTTGAACGCGAGAAACGTTGACATTTAACGGTGTACCCAGAGAACCAGTAATTTTAGCGTTTGCAGATATACCACCAACATTAATGGGAGTTGAAATACCATAACCTTGAGCGATCGCATTTCCTGGGATACCTTCAGCTTGAATATCTACGCCTACCTCACCTTGGGGAGCAAGTTGAATTTGACCATTGGCTGTGATTTGTCCCCCGGCTGGCGGCGTTACCCGAACATTGGAAACATCAAGTTTTAAAGGCTGTTTGCGAAGTGAGCCAGAAATTTGGGCTTTTGCTGAAACATTCCCCACTGCGATCGGTAGAGTAACGCCATAACTTTTTGCTAGTATATCTCCTGATATCCCATCAGCTTGAGCATTAAATATTACCCCATCTTTGGCTCCCAGATTAGCTTGACCGCCGCCGATAATTTGACCACCAGCTGCGGGGACTATTTTCAGATTGGAGACAGTAAGTTGAGATGCAGTTTGAGATGCATTCAAGCGGAAATCAGTGTTAATGGTTTTAAATTGAACGCGGTCAACTTGAATCGGTTTTGTGTTACTTACTGTACCACTGACGATTGGTTGTTGAAGTGCGCCTAGTATTTTAATATTTGCTTGAATTTCGCCACTAGCTGGGACTGACGAATTTACTTTCAGGGTATCTAAGATATTTTTCGCAGTAACAGGTTTTATCTGAGCAGAAACATTAAAACCTGTTTGAGTATTAATTGTTCCATTAGCCAGAATGGGAACTTTCCCAAAGTTCGTACTCAGATTATCTAAAGTAACTGTCTGACCCTGAAATAGAAATTTCCCATTAAAATTAGAAATTGGCTGAGGAAGATTTTGAATTTTAGCGGTGACTTGATTCGCTGTAGCTGTTCCCGTAATTGCGATGTCTGAAAGTTTGGGTGGAATCTGAACCCCTAAGTCAGCATTTAAATACCCTGCTTGCAGAGCGATCGGTAACTGAATTAATCGAGTAATATCAGATGCTTGTAAATTTTGTGCTGAAAGCTGGAGGTTAGTTTGTTGAGCTTTGAGTTGGGTTTCGCCAACAATTTTAACAGCGCCTCCCCTGGCGAGTTGAGTATTAAAGTCATAACCGATCCTTTGATTTTGATCGGAAAATCGGGCAATACCACCAACTCGATCTAATATGACTGAGCCTTTGGGTTTAGTTGGTGCAGCGAATGGCATCAACTCTATATTGCCATCTTGAATTTGAAGTGACTGCAACTCAGTTTGAATAAAGCCTTGTCCCTCCCCAGCCTTAACTTGGGCTGTCACCCAACGACCATCTTTATCCTGTTGAACGTAGACGTTGGGTTGAACTAAGGTGACATTTAATGCCAGTTTTCGGCTAAGAAGAAGTTGCAGCGGCGAGAACTGCACCTCTAAAGCTTTTGCTACCACCCGATCTGCATCGCTGGAAGTTGCTGGTATCGATAGAGAGCTAAATCTCAGACTAGAAAGCGAAAAACGTTCAACGTTCCCAACTTTTACTGGACGCCCCAGTAATTGCTCAAGATTTTGCTGTACTAACGGTGCTAAATCTTTGTATATATAGTTTCTAGCCCACCAAGCACCAACTATAATTCCAACTAGCAAAACCCCACCCAGAGCCAAACTAGTACGTCCTAGAAGCAGGAGCCACAGACGACGATTAGATGGTTCCTGATTGTTCTCTGAATTTGGCGATCGCGTCATGATTGTTATCAGTACCAGTACTTTTTTCTGGAGTGAGGCGAGAGACAGGTTAGTTGCAGTTGTATTAGCAAGTTACAAGCTATGGTTTCACAATATCAGGACTTACGCAACAACTTTGTGGCAAGCTGCTGGTATTTTTTAGGAGAGGCTGTGCCAATAAGACGCATTTGCGGTGTGCTTATGTTATTTCATAATTTCGCATAATTCCTGAGTTGATTTCGATTAATAATTTATCACCAGATATTTAGTTTTGTTGGTTTTAAAATTTGGAAACTTTGCTGGTATTAGGAAGAGTATTTAGAATTTTATGTGCGTCTTCAACAGAATTTGTTGCGTCTTCAACAGAATTTGTGTGGATATTAGTTTTCAGAAATTAGGTACATTTCATGATTAAATTACTTTGCGATCGCACCTGTATATACGACTCTGGTTATAAAATTTAATCTTTGTTAAATCTAACTTAGTATAGATGACGATGATAAGTAATCTTAGATTTTGAAGTAATGTAGAGTGGAAATTCACTTCTTAAAGCTGGATTTAGATCCCCCCTAACTCCTCTTAAAAAGGCAGGGTGGTTTCATACAAACAGAGAAAAACTTAAACTGGGTTTCAAAGCCTTTCCCCCTGTGGGGGAGAGGTTTGGAGAGAGGGAAAAAACCTAGGCACAAAACGAGAAATCAAGACTTATGTGTTTTTCTTTTTTCCTATGAAACCACCCTGTCTAACCCCCCTTAAAAAGCTATCCATTACCCGGATCTTTCTTAACATTTGCGAGAGTATTCACTCACGCTTTTTCTAACCCTGATTAGTTCGTCATCAATTCTCAATAAAAACCTAATTTTAGCGATAAGGCTAAGAGCCAATCTGTCAAGTATGTTTGACACCTCAGTGTTCAAGATGCCGACAGAACAAGCGTTTCAAGATTGTAAATAAAGATGTGACTAATGGATAGCTTTTTAAGGGGGGTTGGGGGGGATCTCGATCAATTTTGATACTTCTCAGACATCCTCTAAAACGTCGGGAATCTGAGCTTTCCGATTCCTCTTTTGCAAACCCAATTAATCATCAGTTGGATCGTCAATCATTTCTGGTACTAAAGCTGGGTTACTTTTACGTTCTGCTGGTGATTGCTCTCGAATAACATCGTCTATTCTCGCAGGGTGTTTGATTTTGTCCAGTACCTCTGGACTTAATTGTGGCGCATCATCTTCTGGATTAGACTTTTCAGCCTGACTAGGAACTGTTTCCTTATTCATAATTATTTCCCTAAACCCTAAACTTATACGCCAAGCTTAAGTTCTTCGATGGTCGGGTACACACTATCTGGGGACTTAATTTCACATAACGGTGGGTGAGAAAGGCGATCGCTAAAGTAACGATTAACTAAGTTTGCTCCACGCTTTGGTTTGCGATCGGTATTGGCCAACTAGGAATTTAGCGGTGGGTTCAATGCCCAATCCCTTTGAATCCTACTCCTTTCCTTGTGGATTGTGATTTTTGGCTAACCAAAAGTGCAATGTCATGAAAACTTGATATTATTGCCATCGCTTAACGTGTAAACCACGATAAATGTTATGAAATCATCATAATTAGATCCCAGAAGAGCTGATAAATTCGTGAAACATCTAAAAAACCTACCTCTGACCCCTTGATCCCTAGATATGCTTAGTGGTTAATATTGACTTAACAAACAAAAATCCTCCGATCCCAAAGAAATGCTAATTTTGGCACAATAAGGAATTGAAAGGGTGTTGGCTCAATTTAAAAACAGATTAAAAAACTTAAAAACTGGGCAAAACCAGGAGTCAGGATAAGAAATTCATCTGGAATGGATGAGATTTTACATAGCATTCTTTAACCAGGGGAAATCATTTACCGCTTAAACTACTGGAGGCCAAATTAATGGCAAAAGAACGCCCGCCACTAGAAGAGATGACCTTACGCCAACTACGCAAAGTTGCTAGCGAATATAGCATCTCTCGCTATAGCCGAATGCGTAAATCACAACTACTGGCATCAATACAAGAAGTCCAGCGTAGCAAAAACTTACTCAGCCCATCTCGTTCATTGGAGGCACAAGAAACCGTGGAAGCTGCAAAGTTTGAATTAGGTCAGGAAGATCGTACTGGCGGATCTTTGGCTGATGTTGATGAAGGACTGGCAGATTTGCCCTCTGGCTATGGTGAAAGCCGGATTGTACTTTTACCGCGCGATCCTCAGTGGGCTTACACTTACTGGGATATTCCCAATGAACACAAACAGGAACTGCGTCGGCAAGGCGGACAACAACTAGCACTACGGATTTATGATGTCACCGACATCGATATCGAATACCAAAGCCCACATAGCATTCAAGAATATCCTGCTGATGAACTAGCTAGAGAATGGTATCTACCAGTTCCAGTTAGCGATCGCGATTATACAATCGATATTGGCTATCGTGCCGCTGATGGTCGTTGGTTAGTACTAGCTCGTTCTAGTAGAGTACACATTCCTCCCGTCTATCCTTCTGACTGGATTGAGGATGTCTTCATCGCTGTAAATTTTGAAGAAGATTTACGTGGCAAAACTCAGTACGAACTAGTTCCCCCTGCCAAAAAGATTGCAGCTACCGCCAATGGCAATGTTGGTAATAATGCTGTGAATGGCAACCCCATCTACGACGAAATATTTGGTTTAGCAGAATCTGCCGAATCACTACGAGTTGCTGGTTCTATCTTCGGCTCCCAACAAGGTGCAGCACGTCCTGAACAAGCTATTAGCTCCTACATTTTCCCATCGGGTGTAGGTCTGTGGGCAACTCCTACCGTGTCTGGCTTAACCGCTTCCGGTGCAGGAATGTCAGGTGTTGGCTTCTCGGCTTCCGCCGTACCAGTACGTCCGCGCAAGTTCTGGTTAATTGCCGATGCTGAGTTGATAGTCTACGGTGCAACCGAACCCGATGCGACTGTAACCATTGGTGGCCGTCCAATTCAGCTAAATCCAGATGGAACATTCCGCTTCCAGATGTCCTTCCAGGATGGTTTAATTGACTACCCAATTTTGGCTGTAGCTGCTGATGGTGAGCAAACCCGCTCAATTCAGATGAAATTTAATCGTGAGACACCATCTCGGAATACTAACACCAAAGAAGAAGCTGTTTTAGAATGGTTCTCTTAAGTTTTGGCTCTGAGAGGTTGTTTGAAAAGGGGTCGGCTGTGATTTTAGGCACTTATCGATCCCCCCTAGCCCACGCCAGTCGCTCATGGGGGAAACCCCCAAGACCGCGCTGGCTCCCCTTAAAAAGGGGGGAAACGGAATCAAAGTCCCCCTTTTTAAGGGGGATTTAGGGGGATCTAAGAGTATTTGATACATCACTAAGGACTTTTCAAACATACTCTGAGATTGACTCCAGACTGAAATTTTAAATTATTCCCCGCTATAGTAATTCTGTAGCGGTTTTTTTTGTATTATTATGTCTACAAAAAAATTATTTTTGTTATTTATCTTGATAATTAGTGCAAGCTTATTATCAGGTTGTCAAAAGATTGAAGCAAATTTAGTCCCAAAAGCGTCTAAAAGTTGCTCTGGCAAAGATCCCAAGTTCAGTATTGATTTTTTTAAAACCAATAATCAAGGTAAAAAAAATCCCAAAGGTATTAACAATGTAATTATTTTTAATCCCAAATCAGCAGAATTAGATTTCAAAGTTAATGTTGGTCTATCTCATAAACTCTACGCCAAAGATAGTAGAGGTAAACTACGTAAAGAATATGTAGCAAAACAGTTTCATGAACTCATCGCTGATGAAAATACCAAGTTAAACGGACAGCTACCCATTGCCGCAATTAATGCGGACTATATAGATACTGATGATAAACCCCAAGGCTTAAATATTTCTCGTGGCGTAGAGTATTCAGGAGCATTTAAAAATAAACGTTCTTCCTTTGGAATATCAGGAGGTACACCCCAGCAGCGACAGGCTACTATTCAAGCTGGCAGAAGAAAGACCGATATTCTCAATTACAATTTAGTGGGCGGTAATGGCAGATTCTATCGTCAGGGTAAGTTTAAAGATATTTGTCAAGATTTGGGAGAATTTGCTTGTAAAAATGCAACTAATCGCTCTCTGGCAGCTATCACCAATCAAGGCTATGTAATCTTATTAGTTAATGACTTGAAAGCTAATTCCGAGATTGAATTATCTCAACTTAATCAAGAGTTACTACCAGATATGTTTGATAATGTCTTGGAAGGTATTGCTAGCAATAACTGTTTAGGTAAGATTCAAGAAGGGATTTTATTTGATGGAGGTATGTCTCCAGGATTGTCTTACAACCAGAAAACTTATGTAGAAAACCTTGGGCCGATTGGTTCAGTTTTTTTGATTTACAAAAAATAAAATAGTTATAATTCCCAGAGTTATTGCACCCCTCCCCAATGTTTTAGCGGGGTGGGGTGATTAGAGTTTAATAAGTCATTAAGCGAACTTGATATCATTGGTTATTTACAAATGACCAATCACTAATGACTAATTCACGAGTTAAGGCTTATTTACGACTTTGTGATTCATCTTGATTTTTAGTTTTTTGATGAGAAAAACGAATTCCTACAAAGATATCGTAAATAAACTCTAAAAAGTCTTTCTTTTGTAGTAACCCTGAAGTTTGATAACAGCCTTTTTCATCTAATAAAGGCTTCATCAGATAGTATGTAGACTGATATTTGTACCAGGGAATACAAGTCCATAAATGATGAATTAAATGGTAGTTCTGGCCTAAAATCAGGATATTAAGAATTGGGCTAGGGTATACACGAGCATTTTTCCAGCGATCGCGTTCAACAAAGGGACGATGGGGCAAATAATCAAAAAACAAGCCCAGTATTAATCCCACGATACCAGAAGGTACAACCCAAAAATTGAGAACGTACATTAAAAAATGATACTGAACTGAGATATAAACAATTGCAACAACAATTGAGCGGCTAATTAACCATTCCCATAGTTCATATTTGCGCCACAGTCGCCGTCGAAAGAAAAACACCTCGTGGGACAAGAATCGAAATGCAATCATCCACAGCGGGCCACCTGTAGAAACAAAATGATCTGGGTCATCTTTGGGATCGTTGACATGAGCATGATGCTGCAAATGTACTCGTGTAAACACTGGGAAAACGAACCCTAGCATCAGGGCGCTACCATGCCCTAATATGGCATTAATGACTCGATTGCGGTGGGCAGATTGGTGACAAGCATCATGAATTACTGTTCCAGAACAATGCAAAGCAATAACATTAAAACTAAAACACAGCCAGTCTGGCCATTGCCAAAGCCAGTAACCACAATG
The DNA here is from genome assembly GCF_036917235.1 of Nostoc sp. Taxonomy (GTDB): domain Bacteria; phylum Cyanobacteriota; class Cyanobacteriia; order Cyanobacteriales; family Nostocaceae; genus Nostoc. The sequence goes on along the minus strand of NZ_JBALDU010000104.1, from coordinate 162,422 downwards.
AGATGACACCAATACTGTCACAGATGCAAAAAACAATAGTAGTGTAGGATTGAAATCACCAGGAGGCGCTAATAATTCCTTTGGTGGAGCTTTCAGCAGTTTTTGTGCTTCTGAAGTTACCGTTCTTACTTCTGTATCTACTACGTCTTTAAAGATGACTTCCAAGTTGTTGCCATTTAGCTTTTTATAGTCATCATCGACCCAGCCGTTGATGATTAGGCTTTTGTCCGGGATGTCAAAAAAATTAGGATCTAAAGAGGTCATAATTTTCCTGGTCTTGATTCGTTGATAAAATGGGTTTGAAATCCCAAACTCAGCCAGCACAGAATAGATTTCTTGCCCTGATTAAAGAGATGAAAAGATTGAAAATTTAGCCAATACTCTTCTCTATTCAAATTAGGTATGGACTGTAAGAGATAGGGAATAGAAAAAATTTTGAATTCCTTGCTACACTACACACATAAATAAAATATTTGATTTTTCATTTCGGGAGTTGCTCCTGTTACTCATAATGCCAGCAACAACAGCATACATAGATTTTGGTTTGATATCGACATTTATCGATTTGCCCAGTCAATGTTTTTTGCGATGTGCTGAAATTGTGCTTTGTTATTGATTTTGTGAAAAACAATTTTCAACAATATAAAGAATACAGTTATTTTAACGATCAATGCAAGAGTTTTATCGGAATTTGGCTGTATAATAAAAATATTTTAGACACAGATATCATACTTCAAACAAAAATATATATTTTATTTGCTTAAATAAAAATTTCATCCCTTTTTCTGGATGATGCAATAAGTATATATACTAGCGATCGCTTATTCGATTTCGTGCAGTTGCTGTCTTCTTCTTTTAACCAAAATTCCATCGCTGGGGTGTACTGGTAGCCAGAATGAACCATGATACTTCTTTGTGGAGCATACCACTTCCTACTCTGATTCTGAGTTCGAGGCTACCAAGAATATCAAATTTCTATACTTAACAATCAAGATTTTGCTATGCGTCAATTATTACTAGTTTTTTCCAGTATACTAACCCTCAGCAGTTTAAATACTTCTGCGATGACAATAGCAGGTACAACGTCTGATTTATCTGAGATGCGCTTAGTTCAAAAGTTAAACTGCAATAATCCTCAAACTCAAGCAGCAATTAATGAATGTACGAAGTTGTCTTATCAGAATGCAGATAAAAAACTGAATCAGGTTTATCAACAATTGATATCTACATTAGAAAGACCTAGAAAACAGAAATTGATTGCTGCACAGGTAGCATGGATCAAGTTTCGAGATACCAATTGTGAGTTTGAGAGAAGCAGATATGAGGGCGGAAGTATTGCTTCTAGCATTTATTTTGGTTGTTTGGAAGATACCACAAAACTGCGTACCCAGCAATTACAAGAATATCTGAAAACTGACCCTTAAGCTGAAGCTGAAAGTCAGTCTATAAGAAGCTTTTTGAGATTAGACTTGTTGCATGAATCTAAAGCCCTCACCCTAAGTCCCTCTCCCAAGCTTGGGAGAGGGACTTAAGAGGTCTATTGAGTTAGAGACTTAATGAATGCATTCCCAGGCTGCTGCCTGGGAACGATGAAAGTTTTAACTACTAGTTGTCACTGGAAACTAGAGTAATTATCTTTTTCTCAGATTAACGCAAACCTAAAATTTCGGAAATCGCCGTTACAATATCCAAATAAAAGTTACCTTTCACTGCCCGAAACAACTCAAATTTAGAGTCAGGCGCACCAAAAAATGGTCTGAGAAACCATCCTAATTGCATACCAACAAAGGCATAAAGCAATAACCAGGATCTTAAAATAGTGGTGCGAGTTTTTTTACCAACTTCATCTTGTTGAGAAAGTAATTGCATTCCTTCATACAGGAACTTCACGCCAAATATGCCTGTAATGCCAAAAATAAATACATTCAGCAGTTTAAAAAATTGATAAGAATCGGGTGTAGTGATTAGAAAAAATAGGGTAACTGGTGCCAAGCTAAATAAAAGTACACTAATCACTGATACAGATGTGAGTAATACAACGAAATGCTGTAAAATACTGCTCCGAGAACCAAATAAAACATTAAAAAAGAATAAAGTCGGGAAACAAATAATCAGTGTGATTAAATAGAATACCGGAAGCTTAATAGCACCAGACAATGCCTGTCCCCAACTGTGGGACGCACCGATAATTGCTCCATAAAGGGCAAAGAATATAGAACTAGTTACGAACAGAGAACTGATTTTATTTTGTAATCGCACTCCCTGACGAATTTCTTCTAAGAATGACTGGCGATCGCGCAGTAAATTAACCAAAACACCAAATTGTTGAATGCCGCGATTTTGCTTTTTCAGCATGATTTTATAGTTTGTATATTTTGTGGAATTGCTAATGACTAATTAACGGAATCCAAAGAGATAGCTAAGAGATTTAATGACGCTTAAATAGAAATTACCTTCTCTTTCGCGGAATAGTTCAAAGACAGAACCAGGTGTGCCAAAAAACGGTCTGAGAGTCCATCCTAACTGACTGCCTACGAAAGCGTAAAGAAATAGCCAGAATTGTAAAATTTTCTGGCGGGTTTTACTACCTTCATTATCTTGTTCTAAAACTAAACTTGTGGCTTGATACAAAGATGAAACACCAATAAATCCAGTGATGGCAAAGATCAAGACATTTAACAGAATTAAAAATTGGTAATTATTGGTGGTAATTAAGAAAAACAATGTGATTGGAGCAAAGCTAAATAAAAGTACGCTCGTGACTGAAACCGCAGTTAAAACTAATGCTAAATGCTGTGCAAAACTCCGTTTGGAACCAAAAATAATGTTGGCAAAGAACAACGTCGGGATGCAAATCAAAAGTGTGATTAAATAAAGGGCTGGGAGTTTAATTGCGGAAGATAAAGCTTGCATCCAGCTATGGTATGCACCAATGATTCCGCCATAAGCAGCAATAAATAAGGAACTGCAAACCAGCAGCGAAATGATTTTATTTGGTAATCTCGTACCTTGACGAATTTCCTCTAGAAAACCTTGGCGATCGCGCAGGAATCCAATCAGCACTGCAAAGTATTTGATTCCTGATGATTTCCGTTCCATCATGTTATCCTCACACCGATATTATTCTAAGTTTCATCTGAGTAATCACCGCCAGAACCATACTTCCAAGCATCAATCAAACGATGCCAATAATATTGTTGTTCTTTTGGTTGATTCTTAATCCATGTTTCTAGCATTGGACTTAGCGAAAACAAGGCAGTGTATACACCTAAATTACTGTAATGTAACATCCAATCTAACAAACTTGCCAAACCTACTTGTGGAATTATCTTGGCAACTAATCCAGGATGATATAAACCAGTTCTTAACAGTGTTTGTGTTAGTGCCGAAAACTGTACTATATCTTGTAAAAATGGTTTTAGGACTGGTGTACCCAACTGTTGCATTTGCTGAAATACCGCTGAGAGTAATTGGTTAATTTGATCTGGGGCAATTTTCTGATTTACACCAACACTCATCGCCCTTTGAAATAACCAGGTAACAGTCAAACTTGGCTGATAGGGTTGCAGCAGTGCTAATGCTTTTGCAGATAATTGTTCTGTTTCCAGCGCTTCGGAAATGCCATAAGTTAAACGCTTCAGGTGACGCACCATTGCCCCAAAACCACCAAAACTCAAGGGAGATTGACTACCACTGCTATCTCCGGCTGGTAGAATGCGACTCCAAGGGGTTTTTAGCGGACTTTGGCGATAGGTGGGAAAGAAACCAAATAGTGCCCGTTGAAATTTCAGGTTGCTCAACTCTACTCCCTGATATTCTGTTAAAAGACGCAGATATTCCTCAAATAGAGCTTCTAAACTCAAACGTTGGGGTTCTGCATCCATGTAAGTAAACAAGTAAGTGGTTCTGCCATCCCTGGCTGGGAAGGCTTCCCAGAAGTACTGGCATTGATTTTGCAACTCAGTGAATGATAATAATAAGTCGCCTGAGTTATTTTCTGGAAAACCTTGAGCGCAACTTCCGACAACTAAGCATAAAGCGTCTGGTTTTTTGCCTTGGCGTGCTTGTTGGGTGATGGGTGAAAAATGTCCCATCGCGTCGATTAATAACCGAGTTTTGAATTGGTTATTTACCATCACACCATTGGGATGAACCACTGCTTCGGTAAAAGGTGTGTTTTCTAACAACTTTCCCCCAGCAGCGAGAAATCGGGTTTTCAAGGTAGCTAGTAGATAAACTGGATCTACGCCGATATTCAAAACATCCTCTACCCAAACTTCTGTACCGCCAGCAAAACTAACTCGTGCTGGGTTATATTGAGTTGCGATCGCACTTGCTAATTCTTCCTCAGTCAGCAAGTTCAATTCCACAAATACATCTAATTCTTTGCGAGAAATATTCCACTCTTGTTCCCTCCCCCGCAAAATTCCCCGTTCCAGCAATGCTACCCGCAATCCCTTCACCGCCAAGGCGCAACCAATTAAAATGCCCAAAGTGCCACCGCAGATAAGTACATCGAAGTCCGTATCGCCTAAAGGTTGTTGACTTTCTTTAACTAACGTTGGTACTGGTGCGGAGTTTTCGCGCACAGATGTTAAGATGCGATCGCCTTGGCGCAATCCTCCTAAAACATCGCCGGGTAATTGGGAAAGAATTTCTTCAGTTAAAGACATTTTGGAAAAACTTAACTCTACATTCCAAAACTACCTGAGAATGAAGAAAGTAGATGCGATCGTGGCCAGGTAAATCGTAATTAGAACAGGACTTATGCGAGAGAGATCCCCCCTAACCCCCCTTAAAAAGGGGGGAACGGAAATCAAAGTCCCCCTTTTTAAGAGGGAACGGAAATCAAAGTCCTCCTTTTTAAGAGGGAACAGAAATCAAAGTCCCCCTTTTTAAGGGGGATTTAGGGGGATCTAAAACGTTTTGCTACCGACCAAAGAACTTTTAAAACATCCTCTTAAGCATTTTTTATTCAAAAAACCTCACATTAAATTATCCCAAACCGAATAATTTAGAAATCGCAGGTAATAATTTATTAGCCGCTTCAATCACCGAGGCGATCGCAGGTAAGCCTGTAAATATCCCTTTCAACATGGTGATTGCTGTTTTTGCCGTCTTCTGCTTGGTGGATTCTTGAGGATTTTTACCCGCTTCTGCCAAAGTCTTCACCTGTTCTAGCGCTTCGGCTTTGTCTTCTTCTGGTAAATATGTCGATTGTACGATCGCATCTTGCAACTGCGACAATAATTCTTTGATTCCTGGTTTCTCCGCATCTGGCGCATCAGGTAACTCATTGAGGGCAATACTCACATTACCGCTGATGGTTCCCAGATTAGCAACAGAACTATTCCCAGCGATACCGCTGACATTACTGCTGCCTTGAATGTTGATGCCGCTGATATCAGACATGATGGTATTTCCTTGTGTATAAGATTTAGGATGCCCAAGTGCGGTTGTGATCATATTTTCTAAATTACGAATATGATCGCTTTTTTCTACCAGCAATAATTGCTGACTCTGCGATAAAGCTTTGAGTTGATTATAATCATCAAAATATTCTGCACTCAATTGAGATTTATCGCTACCGGGTGCGGTTTTGGCTCTGAGTAAAAATTTATCATTGCCGTGTTTCTCCATTGCGACGATTTCTAACTCGGCTTCGGGATGATTTTCGGCCAGGTTTTTGAAAGCAATGGCAACAGCGCGGGGGTCAACGCCTTGATTATGGTAAAGGTCGAGGGTATCAAAAATTGGCTGGATAAAGTCGGCAAAGTCTCCGTCTGCAAATATCTCTTGATTATTATCAGGTTTGCGGAGGGGGTCAGGGTCTTCTTTGGTGGGTAAGCGCATGAAGACATATTCACACCTCACCCCATGCAATTTAGTTGTATTTGTAATTCCCCAATCTTCAATGTAAGCTCCGGTGAGTGTTGCACCTGTTAAATCTGTGCCGTCTAGTTGCGTTTGCTTCAGCTTTGCTCTTGACAAATCGGCATCTTGGAAATTAGCTTCACTGAGATCAGCGCCAATAAAGCTGGCATCTGCTAGGTTAGCTTCTTTTAAGTTGATACCTCGGAGGTTTTGACGGTCAAAGTTTTTATCCTGTCCCTGTCCTGTAATCATCAGTTGACGTACTTGTGAGTTTTGCAGATAAGTCAAACCAGGACGAACACGGTCAAGCATTTTGGCTTGATACCAACGCGTATTAATAAGGATAGCGTTACGGAAATCTGTACTTTTGAGCGTAGCTTGGGTGAAATCAGCATTGGTTAAGTCAGCGCCATAAAAACTTGTACCTCCTGTTGCAGCAAAGGCGATCGCGATATTACGAATCAAGGAGTGTTTTTCGTCTCCTTTCATGGCTCGCCAGCTGATGTAGATACTAAATAACGTTCCGGCGACGGCAAAGGCGACGGCAAAGGCGACGGCGAAGGCGACGGCGAAGGCGACGGCAAAGGCGAAGGCGACGGCAAAGGCGACGGCGAAGGCTCCGGCTAAAGCTCCGGCGACGGCGAAGGCTCCGGCTCCGGCGAAGGCGAAGACGACGGCTCCTAAACCAGCTGCTACTCCTTGGCGAATTATGACGAAGAAAAAGGCAATTAATACGATTAGGGCAGTCCAGCCGGCAATGTGATTGTCTAATTTGGAATAAAATATTAGTGACACCAAATAACCGTTGAAAGCCCATAATAATCCTGACAGTCCCGACAACAGCCACGAGACAATGACTAGTAAAATTGCCCAACGGCGTTGCAGTCCAGCTTTGGCATGGCTGAAGTTTGCACCTGTTAAATTAGCATTAGTGAAGTTTGCCCCTCGGATGTCGGCATAGCTAAAGTTTGCACCCGCAAGGTCTTGTCTACCTTTGAAGTTGCGTCCTCGGAGATTTTGACCGGAGAAGTCTAAAGCCATGTTCCACTTTACAGAGGTGAGCAAATTTTACTACACGCTCACCCCTGTAAATTCAGGAATGGTTAGATATATTTGTTAGTTGAGCTTCAAAGGTGCAACTTCGAGGATAAAAGCCGCAATTTCGAGGCTCAGAAGGTCAACATCGAGGCTCAGAAGGTCAACATTGAGGCTCAGAAGGTCAACATCGAGGCTCAGAAGGTCAACGTCGAGCCTCAGAAAGTCAACGTCGAGCCTCAGAAGGTCAATGTTGAGCCTCAGAAGGTCAACGTCGAGCCTCAGAAGGTCAACTTCGAGCCTCAGAAGGTCAACGTTGAGGTTCAAAGGCTCATTTTTACACGTTTTTATTAAAAGCGACTTAAATGATTTACCGCTGTCCGATGCGTGACAAGTTCAAGATTTTTGCGGTTTGTCAAGAGTTAAAACTAGGTAACTAGCTGAAAGCTCATACCTACACAATACGGTTTAGTTAACATGTTTGTCCCTCGAAGATCCCCCCAACCCCCCTTAAAAAGGGGGGCTTTTTTTGATATTTACCCCCTTTTTAAGGGGGTCGCCGCAGGCGGGGGGATCTTATCCGAACCGTATTGCATACCCACATGGGTGAAGAAAGCATCTGCGGTTTTGCAATTTAATTCCTACTCAAAATTTTATAACGGTTTACAGGTGCGATTTCTGCTATTTTAGCGATCGCATCCTCAAGTGTGTCATGTGTTTCTCAGGTATTAATGTAGAGATAGGCACAGCGCAATAACTTGCATTACAGGAAATATTGATGGAACGTTCAAAAATAATTGCTATTCTTACAGGTGCGATTTCGGTGATTTTAGCGATCGCCTACCTCATCGTAGTCCAACTCCTAGACTACCGAGACATGAAACCCGCCCCCATCAGCCAAGTTGACTCACCACCTGCTATTACTATCTCTCACTGGCAGGTTGACAAAATCACCAAAATATAAATTACATTTAGTCGATTTGTAGAGACGCAATCAATCGCGTCTCTCGTCATTTATATTAATTGATAAAACTAATGATAACTATTGATTTATCCCTCACTTGATGTATAGATAAGAATAAATACCTATTATTTCTTGCTGAAATAGTTGGTTATATAAGAAATAATTAGAGTTATTATCTTAAATTTATTTAATTAACTAATTCCATTTTGACAGATATAACGGTAAGCTGTTTCTAACAAAATTAAATAAACATAAATTTGTATGTTCTGCGTAGGCGTCGTCCGTCGTAGATCGTCGCTGGGTTAACTGGGATCAACGCCAGTTGACTCAAAACCACAAATTTTTAATAACAATTATAGAGGTGAGTTAGATGGCTCAGTTTCTACTAGAGACTGTTTGGCTAGTTCCGTGCTATGCCTTAATCGGTGGCTTATTAGCCGTCCCTTGGTCGCCAGGGATCATTCGGAAAACGGGGCCAAGACCGGCGGGTTACGTAAATTTGGTAATGACATTTTTGGCGTTTGTACATAGTGCGATCGCCTTACAAGCAACTTGGAATTATCCAGCCCAAGAAGTATTTATTCCTTGGTTATCTACGGCTGGTTTAGACTTAACCATTGCTTTGGAAATCTCCTCGGTCAGTGTCGGCGCTTTAGTTGTGATTACTGGCTTGAATTTGCTAGCGCAGATTTATGCGATCGGCTACATGGAAATGGATTGGGGTTGGGGACGTTTCTATTCCTTATTAGGATTATTTGAAGCGGGATTGTGTGCCCTTGCTTTGTGTAATGATTTGTTCTTCAGCTATGTAATTTTGGAAGTGCTGACGCTGGGAACCTATCTACTAGTCGGCTTATGGTTTAGCCAACCCTTGGTAGTTTCAGGTGCAAGAGATGCGTTTTTAACCAAGCGGGTGGGAGACTTATTCTTGCTGATGGGCGTGTTGGCATTATGGCCTTTAGCTGGAACTTGGAATTATCCAGAATTAGCTGAGTGGGCGGCTACTGCTAACGTCAACCCGACAACTATGGCACTGGTAAGTTTAGCTTTAATTGCTGGTCCGATGGGTAAATGTGCCCAATTTCCCCTGCATTTATGGCTAGATGAAGCGATGGAAGGCCCTGTTCCCAGTACGATTTTGCGGAACTCGGTAGTAGTAGCCAGTGGTGCATGGGTGCTAATTAAATTGCAACCTGTGTTAAGCATCTCGCCCATAGCTTCCTCGGCGATGGTTGCGATTGGTGCGGTGACAGCTGTGGGTGCTTCTTTAATTGCGATCGCTCAAATCGATCTTAAACGCTGCCAATCCTATTCTGTCAGCGCATACATGGGTTTAGTATTTATCGCTGTAGGAGTGCAACAATACGAAGCGGCGCTATTGTTAGTACTCACCCATGCCATATCCGCAGCCCTATTAGTGATGAGTACTGGGGGAATTATTTGGAATAGCATCACCCAAGATGTTACCCAATTAGGCGGATTGTGGAGGCGTCGCCCGATTTCTGCGATCGCTTTTATCGTCGGGACATTAGGATTAATTGGTTTTCCACCACTGGGTAGCTTTTGGGCGCTGGTAAAATTAACAGATGGGTTGTGGGAAACGCAACCTTGGTTAGTGGGAGTAATAATCGCGGTAAATGCTTTAACAGCCGTAAGTTTAACCAGAGAATTTAGTTTAGTTTTTGGCGGTAAACCAACACAAATGAGTCAGCGATCGCCTGAAGCTCACTGGCCGATGATTGTGCCAACAATGATTTTACTTGGTGTCAGTCTACATCTTCCTTTAGTGTTGCAAAGCTTATCACTTTTACCGGATTGGGCAAGCCTAAATAAAGATGTCGCACTGCTTTTAATTTGGTCGAGTATTTTCGGTTGCAGCATCACTGGTGTGATTTATTTAAGCAATATTCCCAAACCGATTCGTCTCCCTTGGCAAGGATTACAAGATTTATTTGCATACGACTTTTACACCCCCAAACTCTATAAAATGACCATAATTTTTGGAGTTGCCAAAATTTCCCAACTTGCCGATATGATTGACCGCTTTGTAGTCGATGGCATCGTGAATTTTGTTGGTTTATTTTCGCTATTAGGTGGCGAAGGTCTTAAATACAGCACCTCTGGACAAACCCAATTTTATGCATTCACTGTTCTTTTAGGAGTGAGTTTTTTAGGAATGTGGGTAACTTGGCCATTTTGGGGAATGCAATTTTTAAATATGGTTTTTCAAATCTCGACAATTGGATAGCAGTAACTATCCTACTAAGGGACTGACAAATAAAAAAATATACAACTATTTATTGTGGGGTCAGCGTCTCGCCCGTCCATAGTCAAAGGCGGGCAAGATGTCCACCCCACAAGATTGGATAATTTATTTCTTGGAAGTCCCTAAAAGCTAACAGTTTAATATTGTGAGGAGAATTTCATGAGCATACAACATCCCCAAATCAATCTTTCCAGAAGAGGTTTATTGAAGTTTGGTGCAGGTGCGATCGGTACAGGTGTATTGACAGCCGGACTTAGCTCAAACTTGCTTGCAGCCGAAAAAAAACCAGTAGAAGAAGATATTACGCCCGATAAAGCATTGCAAGAGCTATTAGATGGAAATGAAAGATTTGCTAAAAGAAAACGTCGTAATTCCGACCAAACATATTCACGTTTAGTCGAAGTTGCCAAAGGTCAAAAACCCTTTGCTTCTATTCTCGGTTGTGCAGATTCACGAGTACCTTCAGAGATTGTTTTTGACCAAGGACTTGGAGATTTATTTGTCTGCCGGATAGCTGGTAATATTGCCACGACACAGCAAATTGGTAGCTTAGAATTTGGTAGCTTAGTATTAGGTTCTAAAGTTATCATGGTCGTGGGGCATGAAAGATGTGGTGCGGTAGAGGCCGCGATTAAAGGTGCTGAAGTACCAGGGCGAATTGGAAGCTTACTTGAAGCAATTAAACCAAGTGTAGAAAGCTCAAAAGATAAATCAGGAGATAAGTTAGAAAACGCTTGTAAAGCAAATATTTTAGCGCAAGTTGAAAAATTGAAATCATCGACAGTTTTATCTGAGTTGATCAAAGCGGAGAAGCTGAAAATAGTCGGTGGCTATTACGATTTAGATACTGGAGAGATTAGTATAGTAAGTTAGATTTTTTGTACTTTTAAATCTCCTTCCCAGTCGGAGACTGGGAATGCAAATTCAGAGGCTCTGCCTCACGAATTCGCGGCATAACCGCAATGATGTGCTTTTCCAATCTCTGACTGAAAACGAGAAAAACTATAACAATTACCAATTTTCCTAAATCCCAAATTACCATGCTAAGTGTTTTGATTTGGCTCCCGATTTTAGCCGCCGCTCTTATAGCAATATTACCCGTAAGCTTCCCTAATCATCGTATTCGTTTAACAGCATTAATTTTTTCTGGGACAGTTCTTTTTTGGAACCTTTTTATTCTGCTAAAGTTTGATATCAGCAATCCAGGAATGCAATTTAAAGAGTATTTACCCTGGAATGAAACCATTGGCTTGAGCTATCAAATAGGTGTTGATGGGCTTTCTATCTTGATGTTGGTGTTAAATAGTCTACTTACCTGGATTGCTATTTACAGTAGCAATAAAGAAACTAAACGTCCTCGGCTGTTCTACTCGATGATTTTATTAGTTAGTGGAGGAGTTGCAGGTGCTTTTCTCGCGGAGAATTTGCTGCTATTCTTTTTATTCTACGAACTAGAATTAATCCCCTTCTATTTGCTAATTTCCATTTGGGGAGGCGCAAAACGGGGTTATGCTGGGATGAAATTCCTGATTTATACTTCTGTTTCGGGAGCCTTAATTCTGGCGACATTCTTGGGTATGGTGTGGCTGAGTGGTTCTACCAATTTTGCTTTTGATGCCGTCTCTACAGAAAATCTTTCAACAGCAAAGCAAATCCTTTTACTAGCAGGAATAGTATTAGGTTTTGGCATTAAAATTCCCTTAATTCCCTTCCATACTTGGCTACCCGATGCTTACGTTGAGGCTTCAGCACCAATCGCCATTCTTCTCGGTGGCGTGTTAGCAAAGCTAGGAACTTATGGACTACTGCGATTTGGGTTGGGTATGTTTCCCCACGCTTGGAGTATTATTGCACCGACTTTAGCAATTTGGGGAGCAATCAGCGCCATTTATGGGGCAGTAGTTGCGATCGCTCAAACAGATATCAAGCGCATGGTAGCATACAGTTCTGTCGGTCACATGGGCTATATCTTGCTAGCTGGTGCTGCTAGTACTCCCTTAGCACTCGTTGGTGCAGTCGCCCAAATGTTCAGCCACGGTATCATTCTGGCGATTCTCTTCCACTTGGTAGGAGTCGTAGAAGCCAAAGTCGGTACCCGCGAGTTAGATAAACTCAATGGTTTAATGAGTCCCATACGCGGTTTACCTCTAATTAGCGCCTTACTAGTTTTAAGTGGAATGGCTAGCGCAGGTATTCCCGGTTTAACAGGATTTATCGCGGAATTTATCGTCTTTCAAGGTAGTTTCTCTGCCTTCCCCATCCCGACAATTTTGTGTATAGTGGCTAGTGGATTAACCGCAGTTTATTTTCTCATCCTCCTCAACCGTACTTGTTTTGGCAGACTCGATAACATCGCCTACTATCCCAAAGTTCTTTGGTCTGAGAAAATACCAGCTTTAATTTTGGCAGCCTTCATCATCTTTTTGGGAGTACAACCAACTTGGTTAGTGCGTTGGAGTGAATCCACAACTACAACAATGGTGGCTGCAATTCCCCCCTTAGAAAAAACCGTAATCTCTGAAGTTGCGCTGAAATAGTAAATAGATAAAAACACTTGTAGAGACGGCGATTTATCGCGTCTCAAAATCTATCTCCCCAAACGCGATTTATTGCGTCTCAAAATCTATCCCCCAAACGCGATAAATTGCGTTTCAAAACCTATCCCCCAGACGCGATAAATCGCGTCTCTACCAATTTACGATTACCATGACAGCAATTAAAACAGCAATTAAATTACCCCCTTCAACGCACGAATTTGCTGATGTAATTCACCGCTTAGAAGCTGGCGGTGCAATGTTACCCGATACTCCAGAAAATTTGATGCAAATCATCGGTTTATATAAAGCTTATGCTGTGCCGATGGATTTTTACTGGCGTGACCTACTTTATATTGCCGAACGCGAATTTTTAAACCCGCTTCCCTTCTTTAAATACTTCTTACCCAAAGAGTATTTAGAACTGCATAATCATTACGCTGGCGATGATGCCGATTTACGAATTTGGCGCGGTGAAGCTACTGCACATCCAGAACTTTTGGCATTTATCGAGAAGGGTGAAACTTTCAAAATGCCGAAGTTGTTGCATCACTTGTTGCACGATCGCATTAACATGGAATTTGCGGAAGCTTGTATGCGGGCGATGTTGTGGCATAGAGGGATGGGTGGACAATTTGACCCTTACCTAGATTCAGAAGAATACAAAGCCAACGCTGACCGAGCAATTAAAGCTTACTTCCAAGGCAACCCAGTCATGCTGGGGCTTTACAAGCTGTTCCCCGATATGTTTTTGGAACAGTGCCGCCAGATGTCATACTACGCTAATCTGGGCTTATTCTGGGAAATCATGGCCCCAGTATTCTTTGAAATGTCAGACCGTTATGATGAAGGTACCATTAGCAGCGTCCCAGAGGCGATGAGCTTCATAGTTAATGGTATATTTGCGATCGCAGGTCGTCCCATTTACCATCACGTTTATATTCGTGGTGAATGCTACGAAATTATCCCCAAATCTAAGGGTTTCATGTGGTTATACGAAGCTGCATTACCTTATGTAGAAGCAGTTTTCTACCGGACCGCACCCTTCCGAGGCACAAAATCTTATAATGCTCAAGCGCGTCAAGTACCAGAAGACCAGAAAGACTTTCACTATGGCATTCTTTACGCTGATGTATTTCCAGTCGGTACTGCTGGCATTCCCCCGACATTATTAATGCAAGATATGTTGCATTTTTTGCCACCATATCTTATTGATTACTATAGCCAACATTGCCGGGGTCAAGAAGATATGTTGATTCAGTTGGGAGTGAGTTTTCAACGGTCAATGTACTGTGTCACTTCTGCGGTAATTCAAGCTTTGCGAACTGCACTTTTATATCCTTTAGATGACCAAAATCCCAAGCATTTACAAGCTAATCGAGACTTTTTTGAAATGCAGCTAAATCGCTTTACTCGTGCTGATTACAATATTCGTGATGCTGCCCGTTTAGGGAGCATTCAAAGTCAAGATTATCGATAAAATATCTCCATCTAAAACCTTTGTAGAGACGTATCACTGCTACGTCTCTACATTTTTTTGCAAATGACTTGAAAATGCGATCGCTAATAGACTTCTTGCATAAATCAAAAAAAGAACCCCACCCCGCCTTTGACTTACGTCAAATTCTCCCCTCCCCGCCGGCGGGGAGGGGTTGGGGGTGGGGTGTTAGGGGACTTTTGCAAGAGGTCTAATAAAGAGATACCAACACTTTATCAGCTGCTGCCCGGAATGCAGTTGCCGCACCAGCGCTCATATCCCGTGGCGCACAGATGCGATTTCTCACATAGGCGAGTGTGATAGCACCAACTGCAGCCGCAGTCGGATCGGCATTGTCTTTACCACCCACGCGTCCCCACGGTAATGCTGCACCATTGCCATTGATGAGATAGTCCGCCAACAATCTAAGGTGAAAATCAACCGCTTCTTTAACGGGTGTTGTGTCGCCATTGACCGCCAATGCTTGCACCCCGGAGTTTTTCAGAATATCTCCTAAAGCAACTTCTCGATTATCAGTCAACCTTTCAGCCGCTTCTGCCCGAAATTGGATTTCTTGACTAATAGCCGGGTCAGGTGGCAAAGGATTGCCGATTGGTGTCACGCCCCATCGACGACGCAAAAGTAAATTGTTGGTGGTATCATCCGATTTGACGCGGTGATAAGCAGGACGCTGTTTGAGCGCTTCAAACCAAGCGTTGATCCGAGGATAGCGGGGATTTCCCTTGAGTTGATATCCACGATAAACGGGTAAGTTAGCCGCCAATCTGTCTAAATGGGGACTATAGGTAATATCTACCACGCTAAATGTTGACAAAAAGTATGGGCCGGGATACTTTCCGAGAAGTTGCTCTAGTTCGTCTAATTTCGCTTCAAAAGCCGCCTGTAAGCTTGCTAATTCATGCGGATCTTCTGGGGGTTGTCTGAGAAATTTGTAGGCGATATCTCTCACACCATTGGTTTCAGCATCCTCAAGCCACTGTCTTGCAACGGTGTTTTCCTCTGGGTCTTCAGGCAGTAAGGTTGGCCCAAATCGTTCTTCTAAGGCTAACAGAATATCTTTGGATTCGTAAACTAACTTGTCCTCAATTTTGGCCGCCGGTACAAGGGTTGTGGAAACTAAATCGGTATACCATTTAGGCTTGTTATTCAAGTCGATAAACTCTGTTGCAAAGGGAATTTCTTTTTCTTCGAGAGCAAACCAAACCCGTTCGCAAAATGGGCACCAAGAGTTAGTATCGCGGTAGAGCAGCACTGATGGTTCTGTATCTGGCGGCAGTTTATGGAGACTGCTAGGGATGGGAGCGGTAGAAGGAGATTGCCCTGGTCTACGCACCCGTCGAGCCGGGGTATTTTTTTGGGCAGTTTCTAACAGTTGTTCCCAACTAGATACTGTGTTTTGAATTGACATTATTTGACCTTAGTTTAAGTTAACTTTATTTCCACAAATTAGTCAGTGATTAGAAGTTATATCATTGACTATTTTTAAATAGATGACTAGCTGAATTTTTGAACTCTGACTATAAACTACTAAAAAAACATAGATTTACCGGAGTTAATGGCAATTATCACATGAAAATAGTTTGAAAGCAAGATTTAATCTATCTATTGTTTGACTTGACTTTTGCCGTCAAAATCAGAAAAATCTCTATCAATTCGAGTCATAGACAGGATAGAAAGCTTAAATCAAAAAATACACTTAAACGAATAAGTGTATAAGAGGATGTTTTAAAAGTCCTCTGATCGGTAGCAAAACGTTTTAGATCCCCCTAAATCCCCCTTAATAAGGGGGACTTTTAGAGACTTTGCCCTGCTTTAAAAAGGGGAGCCAGCGGGGTCTTCTCCCTTGGCGCTAGCCTCTCCCTTTGGGAGAAGGGGAGACGCCAAGGGCGATAGCGCAGCGTTAGCGAGTCCGCGTTCGCTTTTAGCGTCTCGTAGAGAGCGTCTGGGGGTTTCCCCCATGAGCGACTGGCGTGGGTTGGGGGGATCAACAAGTGCCTAAAATTACAGCCACCCACTTTTAAAACATCCTCTAAAGTCAAGCTAATATCTGCTAGTAATCTAAAATACTTGCAATTTCATCGAGTGTAGCCCAAGAGTGAAGCACCCCATCCAATGAAGGCGCTACCAAAGACTAGCCATGCAGCATTGATGCGAAAGTGAATGGCTAAAATGGCTGAGACGATCGCGATCGCTAAACCGAGAAAATCTACAAATGGGGCTTGTGGTAATGTTAAAGTCGCTGCCCCCAGTTGCAGAGTAGTCACAACCATTAGGGCTACAGCACTAACATTCACAGCATCCAAAAATGCTCTAGTCCAAGAAGAGGCTCGTAAGTGTGGGATTAAAGGATTTAGGGCAGCAACGAAAACAAAAGAAGGTAGAAAAATTCCAATGGTGGCAACAATTGCGCCAGGTATGCCAGCAATCACATAACCGATAAACGTAGCAGTGGAAAGTACTGGCCCAGGGGTAAATTGACCAATTGCGATCGCATCTAACAATTGCTGTTGTGTCAGCCAGCCGTATTCTTGAACTAATCCCCCTTGCAGAAAAGCCACCAAAAGGTAGCCACCACCAAACAAAACACTACCGACTTTGAGAAAAAACCAACCCAATTGCCATAAAGAAACGTTGGTTACAGTAGATGCAGTAGCTACCGATGTAGCAAGTACAGCGGATGCTTTCAAGGTTGCACCTGTGCTGAGACTAGCAATCAGAAAGTTAGCTTTATCTCCTGGTTTATCGTGTTTATCGCCAGAATGTAACCAAACCATACCCAGCAATCCCCCAATTAATAGGGCAATTACTTCATTTAATTTGAATAACAATGTCAGCAATGCTACAACGAAAGCGATCGCTAGTAATTGGCGAGTTTTCACAGCCTTTTTTGCCAAGCCCCACAGGGCATTGATGATGATTGCTAAAACAGCTGGTTTAATACCATAAAGTAAAGGAGCAATTTGGGGTAGAGTACCGTAGGCAACATAAACCCAAGCAAACCCGCCAGTAATTAGAACCGCAGGTAAGACGAAACAAACGCCTGACACAATCAGCCCCAGCCATCCTGCATAGATGTATCCTATATGGATAGCCATTTCTGTGGAATTTGGCCCAGGAATTAGGTTAGTTGCACCCAGCAAATCTAGAAAATGCTCTCTTGTCAACCATTGACGACATTTAACCACTTCATCTTCAATCATGGCAATATGGGCAACTGGGCCCCCAAAGCCGATGACACCCAATTTAAAAAACAGGTTGGCGAGTTCACCCAAACGACTTGGTGTTGAATTAGTCATTTTTGCTTGGCAATATACTTTTCAAGTATCCCAGTCTTGCCATCAGTTTTTCAGCACTAGCACTACTGTATAAATAATCGATCGCTTCCACGAAATAATCAGACTCGAAAGATTGCGATCGCTCTGCTTAAATTTAAAAAGCCCTGATAAAAGTTCAGGGCTTTGATTTATATGCGGTTTATTAAATGCCAGCCTAAAATTTTTGCTAGCGCTTTTCTATAGAATTAATCATCCCTGAATTGCTTGCTGAAAGATAGCGGAGAACTACCCGTTTTCTACCTGGGTAGCTATTTAATAAAGTCTTTAGATTTGTATATATCTTCACTCTGCGATCGCTTCTTGGTAAAATTTCCCTATCCTTTGGTATTTGGTTACACCACGGTAAATATGAGTAGGTAAGTGCTAACTAACCTGAGTAAAGCCATGAACTATAACGTACCACCTCCGATGAGGATAAATCTCCGCCCTGCTACCTTTGCTGATTTGGATCTGCTGCGACATTGGGATGAGCAACCTCATGTAGTAGAATCCGATCCTAACGATGACTGGGGCTGGGAGATAGAACTTGACCGCGCTCCTGAATGGAGAGAACAATTGATTGCTGAAATTGATGCTCGCCCCATCGGATTTATTCAGATCATCGATCCGGCACGTGAGGATAATCACTACTGGGGTGATGCTCCGGCGAATCTTCGCGCTATTGATATCTGGATTGGGGAAGAGAGTGATTTGGGCAAAGGCTATGGAACCCAAATGATGCAGCTTGCACTTGCTTGATGTTTTGCTGACCCGCAAGTGATAGCTGTACTCGTCGATCCACTTGCTGGCAATACCCGCGTCCACCGCTTTTATGAACGTCTTGGTTTCCAATTTGTCGAGTTTCGACGATTTGGTGACGATGACTGCTTCGTTTATCGTATCAACCGAGTAGATTGAATTCTTTGTATGTTCAGTGATACTGGACGTTAGGGCTGAACTTCGCGCAGCCGACGCTCCAGAAAGCGGCGTTCGCTGTCATTTGTAACCAGCATGAGCGCGATCGCGTAGCTCTCTGCGGCTGACGCTGAGGCTCCGATGCGGCGCAGCATCTCGGCACGGGTGGCATGAAATAGATGGTAGTCATTAAGTTGGGAAGCAAGCCCATCAATGAGTTCGAGGGCCGTCTGAGGAGTCTCGATCATTGAGATCGCCACCGCCCGGTTCAGCGACACAATTGGCGAGGGCTGCAAGCGTTCGAGCAAATCGTAGAGGCGGACAATTTGTAACCAGTCGGTTTCTTCTGCTTGTGCTGCCTGACAATGTAGTGCGGCGATCGCAGCTTGTACTCCAAACGGGCCAGTTCCACCCCGCAGTGACTCCTCAACAAGCGGTAGCGCCTCAGCAATCTGCTGTTGGTTCCAACGACCACGATCCTGATCTTCGAGCAACACCAGATCGCCTACCTCATCCAAACGGGCATTGCGTCGGGAGTCGTGCAGCAACATCACCGCCAAGAGTGCAGTTACTTCTGAGGGCGGTTGCGGTGCCATCAACGTCCTTACGAGGCGACCCAGCCGAATCGCTTCTGTGCAGAGGTCAGCCCTCACCATCGTCTCGCCCCTAGTCGTCGCGTAGCCCTCATTGAAAATCAGATAGATCGCCGTCAGCACTGCATCTACCCGCACAGACAGATCGGTTGTGTCCGGCACTTTATAGGGAATACCTGCATCCCGAATCTTGCGTTTAGCACGCACCAACCGTTGCGCCATCGTTGCCGTAGGTACGAGAAACGCCCGCGCAATTTCATCTGTCTCCAGTCCGCCCAGCATCCGCAGCGTCAAAGCAACTTGCGCCTCGATCGCCAGTGCTGGGTGGCAGCAAGTAAAGATCAGCCGCAGCCGATCGTCTGGAATTTCGTCTATGTCGTAAGTTGGCTCCTCGCGGGTTGGGATTAACCCGGAGGCGGCGTACCATTCCAATTTTTCCGTCAGGCGTGTCCGCCGTCGGAGGCGATCGATGGCTTTGTATCGGGCTGTTTTGACGATCCACGCACGGGGGAGATCGGGCACGCCGCTGGACTGCCATTGATTCACGGCGGCTATAAAGGCTTCCTGTACCGCTTCTTCAGCCACATCGAAATCCCCCACCAACCGGATAAGGATAGCGACGATCCGCCCCCATTCAGCCCGGTAAAGGGAGGCGATCGCTTGGTTTACGTCTGTTTTTGCGTTTGGGATCATACCTGAATTGAAGGAGGCAGGGGGCAGAAGGCAGGTGGCAGGTTTTCTCTTTTCCTCGATAAAAATTTTTGGCGAGGTGTCGATTTAAGTCAGCACCGTTCGACTTACTAACAAAGGGAAACAAGGGAGGTATACCCAGATCGTACTAAACGATAAAAATTTGTGGCGGAGTGTCGATTTGAGTCAGCACCGTTCGACTTACTCACAA
The DNA here is from genome assembly GCF_036917235.1 of Nostoc sp. Taxonomy (GTDB): domain Bacteria; phylum Cyanobacteriota; class Cyanobacteriia; order Cyanobacteriales; family Nostocaceae; genus Nostoc. The sequence goes on along the minus strand of NZ_JBALDU010000104.1, from coordinate 142,528 downwards.
AGGGAAGTAACAACGGTAAATAAAGGAGACAACCAACCCCATGAAATATTTACTGCTGATTTACCTGGAGGAAAATGCCCTGAGCCAAACCGAGCGGGAACATTGTTATGTAGAATCCGCGCAACTGGCACAACAACTCAACTCGAAGGGACAGTATCTCGCGACCGCCCCACTCCACCCTGTCGCAACTGCAACCAGCGTTCGGGTACGCGACGGCAAACCGCTAGTAACTGACGGGCCGTTTGCAGAAACTCGCGAACAATTGGGCGGTTTTTTTCTGATTAATGCTCAGGATCTCGACGAAGCGATCGCGATCGCCGCGCGGATTCCAGGCGCGCGCGTCGGGACTGTTGAAATTCGACCTGTGATTGAAGTTGCAGGTTTGCCAGAGAATTCGTAACTGCACTCAACCTCAACCCAAAAGGAGAGATGACAATGACAACTAAAAGCGCGATCGCACGAAGTTCAGATTCGCCAACTAATTGCCGAGCAACAACGCGCTATCTGCGCCAAGGATGTTGAGCAAATCATGTCCCGCTATGCCACCGAGGTCATCGTCTTCGATGTTAAACCTCCCTTCCAAACCCAAGGAAAAGATGCTTGGAGTCAAGTGTGGAAAGAATGTTTGCCTTACTTGCCCGACACCTTTGAGATTGAAACACGAGACCTCAAGATTACCGTTAGTGAAGACTTAGCTGTTGCACATTGGCTATTTCGCTTCACAGGAACCCAAGACCATCCGGCAATGCAGACGTGGATGCGCGTCACCGCTGTCTGCCAGAAAAATCAAGGCGAATGGCAGATATTACACGAACATCTCTCGGTTCCATTCGATCCACAGACCTCTCAAGCTGTATTCACGCTCAACCCATAGCCTAATCTACTGAGCCAACGCCATGAAACTCAATCCTTATCTCATGTTCAACGGCAACTGTGAAGCAGCGTTCAAGTTCTACGAACACTGTCTTGGCGGCAAAATTGTCATGATGCTGACCCACTCTGATGCCCCCTCAGCCGAGCATATACCTGCCGAATGGCATGACAAAATCATGCACGTCTGCCTCGATCTAGGCGATCGCCTCTTGATGGGGTCTGACAGCCCGCCTGGATATTTTGAAACACCCCAAGGCTTTTACGTGCAAATCAGCGTTGACGAGCCAGCGGAGGCAGAACGCATCTTTCATATCCTGGCAGAAAACGGAAAAGTGAAGATGCCAATCGATCAAACCTTTTGGTCTGTCCGCTTTGGTATGTTGGTCGATCAATTTGGCATTCCGTGGATGGTCAACTGCCAGAAGACTGCTTGATTTGTGGGGAGGCGCTTATGGGCCTCTTCCCTGTAAAACCTCAGCGCTTTTTCGCCGATCTTTCACTGTGCAATAATTCAAAAGAAGAACCCATGAGTACTCAAATTTTCGTTAATCTGCCAGTTAAAAACCTCAATCAATCGATCGAGTTCTTTACTCAACTCGGCTTTGAGTTTAATCCTCAATTCACTGACGAAACTGCCACCTGTATGATTGTGTCCGAAAACATTTTCGTCATGCTCTTGACCCATGAAAAGTTTAAGACGTTTACTCCCAAAGAAATTTGTGATGCCACAAAAAGCACAGAAGTGCTTGTGTGTTTATCTTCTGATAGCCGAGAACAAGTTGATGAAATAGTTCGCAAGGCTGTCGCCGCTGGTGGAACAACCTACAATGAACCGCAAGATCACGGTTTTATGTATGGACATGGATTTGCTGACTTAGATGGCCACATTTGGGAAATTATCTACATGGAGCCAAGCGCAATAAATCAAGGTTGATTGCAGACATTTAAATAATGCTGCAAAGCAAAATTCTAAATTACAGCTATTTTCAAGTAAATAGCTGTAATACACAAATGCAAATACTCCTACCTGCTTCAAATCACTCTTTGCCGCACATGTCGCCCATCAAACCCTTGTTTAATCCAATTCAGACATTCATATTCAGATTTGAATAACTTTGGAGCTGCAATATTATTCAATAACTCTGGTGGGTAATGGTCATAAAAATATTTGTCTCCTTCTTGAAAGATGATAATCAAATTGTTCCGATAAACATAGCGAGACTTAAAACTATCCCCCCGATGAACAAACTCGGAATTTTGATCGATATGCTCTTTAGCAGTATCAATAATCTTACTAACGTCACCTCCATAGATTTCTGCTGGATTTTCTGCTTTATGAAATTGGCTTCTGTGCCCAATTTCAGATAGCAATTTATACGAATAAATTTCGTAATTATCCGCCTTGCCAAAAATAAATGGAATGATGAGATATCCTTTATATGAGACTGATTTTTCATAAAGAAGACGACTCATCTCAACCTCCTTTGATGGAACTACTCTGAAAAATTTTTCTTTAACAGAAAAGTATTACAACCCCAATTATCTACTAAATACGATCACCATAAACTGAGTTGATTGGGGGGATGCTCAAGGTTATTCCAAGGTAAGGGTGGAATTGGTGTACCACTCTGTTCCAATAGCTGTTGGAAGTGACGGGCTGTGCTGGGCGATCGCACTTCTATTGGACAATGGACAAAGAAATAAATTCGCACTCCCATCTGTAACCATTGCTGAATCTGCCTTACCCACTCTTCCATAAATGGCTGATTCACTGATAAATTCGGATGAGAAATAAACCGAATCAGAGTAAAAGGTGCTGTCACACTCAATTGCAACGGTAATTTAGGTTTGCGCCGTTCCGATTGCAACTGCGGGTCATCATCTCCAGCGTAAATGGGGCGCGAGTCTAACAGTACCCGTCCGACACATAACTTTTCTAAAAGTGCCGTCAAATTACTAGCATGGGGTTCCTTGAACCAGTCGGGATGGCGAACTTCCACTGCTAGGGGTGCTTCTGTATGCGGCCAAGCTTCTAGAAAGTTGGTCAAATCGTCAAGTAATGCAGGTGCATAACTGGGTGGTAACTGGGCAAAAATTGGGCCAAGATGCTTACCTAAAGGGCGCATCCCCTCTAGAAATTTTAAAGCAGCTGGAATATAAGGTTGTAACAACCCTTGATGGGTAATATCTCGCGGTAATTTTAGACAAAATTCAAAACCTGCTGGTGTTTCGGTAGCCCAACGGGTTACAGTTTCTTGGTTAGGCACGGCATAAAAGGTGGTGTTACCTTCTACAGTGGTGAAGCGACGACTGTAGAGATGGAGAAAATCGGCAGTGCGAGTACCTTGGGGATAGAGTTCGCCTACCCAACCTTTGTATGCCCAAACAGCACAACCGATAAAAAAGTTCACAATGCCTAAAAGCCTTGATGTATATATTCAATTTTACACGTAGGTTGTAGGGATGGATAAAGCTAGGTCAGATTCCCGACTTGTAGTTATTTATGCACCAATACGTTTCACTTAAGGGTTATTGGTGTAGATAATTTGCCTTTTAAGACGCGATAAATCGCGTCTCTAAATGAGGGTTTTGGTGTTGTGGCACAACCTCACTTATTGATAAATTGAACCATCAGGCATAATTGCCCCTGCTAAGTTAGTCCCAACTAATTTAACCAGAAGCCGCTCACCAGAGCGAATCCGCGCTCCCGTCAGGTCGGCTCCTCGCAAGTCGGCACCACTAAGATCCGCTCCAATCAAATTAGCAGCGCGTAAATTCGCCTCCCTGAGATCGGCTAAAAGTAGATTTGCCCGAAATAAATTTGCTTCAGATAAATTTGCACCTCTAAGGTTGACTTTGTGCATAAAAGTATCGCTAAGATTAGCACCGCTCAAATTGGCATAACTTAGATTTCTACCAGATAAGTCTTTATTGCTCAAATTTGCCCGACTGTAGTCTTTGCCACTCAAGTCTGAGTTTTGCTTTGGTGGTTTCTGGATTGTTTGAGATGGTTTTTCCTGTTGAGGTGGCGGTGAGTGATGTGTGGTTTGATGTGTGGTTTGATGTTTGGTTTTTAAATAACGCAACTTTTCACGAGCTTCATTTATAGCTTTCAGCTTGTCTTGCGCTTTCTGCTGTAAACGGAGATTGTCTTTGGGAATGCGATCGGGATGCCAAACAAAGACTAAATCTTTGTAAGCCTGGTTCACTTCTTCAAGTGTAGCCCCAGGCTCTAATTCTAAAACTCTATAGTACCGCTCCAGATCGCTCATACGATATTTTGGTGGACAATCAACTTAATTATGAGTGATGGAGTCATTTATCCGCTGCATCATTTGTTATGGATTATGGGGCATTGGGAAAGAGGAGGCAGGAGGCAGAAGTTTTTTAATTTTTAATTTTTAATTGATTTCTCATCTCCCCATCTCTCCATTTCTCCATCGAGCGATCGCTCTAAAATATGCTGCAACTGGAATCTGATAGACTTCAATATAAATCCAAACAATAATTGATAAATGTGATAGGAAGGTTAATATTGTCCAAATATATGGCATCCAGGTAATGGGTTCCTTCAGATTAGCAGGAAAATAGTAAGCTACTATGCCAATTAGAGTGGTGGGAAGAATTATAAAAACTGCTGCTGCTAATCCATAACCCCAACCTAATTCCACACCTTCCAACTGGCCTTCTGTCCAACTAAACCCATTCCAACGCCAAGTTAAAGGTGGTTGCCTAGAAGGCATCTTGATTTGCTGTTGCTCTAAGTTGACTGTAAAAATCTCTTGGCAAAAGTCACAAGCCATAGCTTCCATCAATGGCATGTGAGAAATCTTACCTATTCGACAGACTGGGCAGGGGTAAGCTCCATAATAGTCGAAAGATTGGGTTAAGATTTTGGAACTGGGCATAATGAGACAGATGATCCTAAAAAATTGATCTGGTCAATGAGAACTTGGGTAATAATGTATGGCAGTTGTCAATTCCCTGCAATAAGCTTTCGTAAGATGAAGTCAGGAGAATTATATATTTTAACTTCTCAATCCTGGCTTTTCCTTCTGAGGTTATATAACTATTGTGATGTCTAATGACCAGCCGCTTTTTTCGTCTACGCAAATAAGCAACTAGTATAATCAGGACAGAGCGTGATTTTGAATTGTGCAAAGCGTCATTAGTCTTAATCCCCAGAGTTGTACTGAGTCTATCGTTTTTTTATAGTTTGTGCAGGTCTTGACAAAGCCCACTCTTTTTGCTAGCTTTGCATTAGATACCTATATTTCTTAAGTTTTCCAGCAAAAAGTCCGCAAATGCTTAACACAAATTCCTACTTTTATTTTTGGTTGAGGGTGGTTCACCGGGGGTGAATTAAGTTTCCTAATGGAAACCGCCCGGTGAACCGCAGAGCAAACTCTGCGGTTTTTGTTTTTTTAAGGAGAATTTCATTGTCATGACTTATTTCATTAGTTGGTTTTATGGCTTTTACTTTTGGCCCAGAATAAATTCCGGGTAAATAGCGTCATGCCAATGAATCAGAACGCACCCGGAACTCTTGGTTTCGGGCTTTTTTGTTGTTATTTGAGAAGCGGAATAGAGGCACAAGGGAGAAATCAATTCAAAATTCAAAATCAAATAACTTCTGCCCCCTCCTGCCTCCTGCCTTCTGCCTTCTCCCAAGGGGAGACGCTAAAAGCGATCTGCCTCCTGCCTCCTCTTTCCCAATACTTAATTTTTCAGGAGAATATAACCATGATTAATGCCAAACTTGCTGCACAAGCTCATCTAAACCATCAGACAATCGTTAAGATTTCGGAAAAAGTCGCTTTCGGCGGTAAAGAACTGGTAATTATCGGCGGCCCCTGCACTGTTGAAAGCTTAGAACAAATGGAGATAGTCGCCCAAAGGCTATCTACTGCATCAGTACATGGGTTGCGTGGCGGTGTCTACAAACCCCGCACATCTCCCTACGCTTTTCAAGGTATGGGAGAGTCAGGATTAGAGATTTTAGCCAGGGTGCGATCGCATTACAATATGCCAGTTGTCACGGAGGTAATGTCAATTTCTCAAATTGAAGTAGTCGCCGCCCACGCTAATATGCTGCAAGTTGGTAGCCGCAATATGCAAAACTTTGACTTGCTCAAAGCTTTGGGACAAGCTGGTAAACCAATACTGCTCAAACGTGGTTTAGCAGCGACTATTGAAGAATTTGTCATGGCTGCTGAATATATCCTTAGCCACGGAAATCCTGATGTGGTGTTGTGCGAAAGAGGTATCCGCAGTTTCGACGATTACACCCGTAACGTCCTAGATTTAGGGGCAGTGGCAGCACTCAAGCAAATAACTCACTTGCCTGTAATTGTAGATCCTTCTCATGCCGTCGGCAAACGGGAGTTGGTCGCACCTGTGGCTAGGGCTGCGATCGCTTGCGGTGCAGATGGATTAATTATTGAATGTCACCCAGAACCAGAAAAATCTGTTTCTGATGCCCGTCAAGCACTTTCTTTAGAAGATATGGTGCATTTAGTTGATAGTTTAAAGCCTGTAGCAACAGCCGTTGGGCGTAGAATATCAGATGTTGGGGCGGGTTTGGAACCTGCCTCGATTTTTTGGGCTGCTTAAATTTCAGCTATTCCATTTGTTCTCAAACCTATTTTGGCAACACAATCTTCTATATATAAATCTAAGTTATCGTTTTAACAAATAAGACTATTTGATTTTATTCTATAAGTCGTTTTATCCTGAAATCAGTAGACATTTTAAATTTTACTAAATAGCCTAAAAAAGTTTTAATATACCGATCTTTCAACTTTGAGAACCCAAAGAAGGACAATAACTAAATGCTAGAGCAGCAGATTGATTGCCCCATGAAACCTAAGACAAGTGCAATGATTATGAAACTTTTTCAAATCACTCTAGTGGTCTTAGTACTTTTGATCAACTTAGCAGTTGCTTTCCCCTCTTGGGCAGAAAGTACACTTTCTTTAACTAGCAATCTTAACAACTTTCAAGTTGGGCAAAAAGTCATTTGGCTTTACAAGCCCCGCACTGATTCTAGCGATGTCCAAAGAATTCCCGCCGAAATAGTCAAGTTAAGTTCCAAGCAAGTGCAAATCAAGGTTTACAAACATAACAACGAATTTGTCAATCGTTGGGTGAATCCAAACAAGCTTGAAAATTCGACAAAAATTAAATAGTCAGTAGTCATTTGTCAAGAGTCATTTGTGATTACAAAGGACAAATGACTACTGACTAATGACAGCCAACAGAAAAATATTTCACAAATTATTTAGGACTGCTATAGTTAAAACTCTCTTGTGTGGGTTTCGTTTTCATAATTAGGATCTTCAGTACCAAGCAGTTTGTCCCAGAACGTAAAATACAAACCGTAGTGTACTTTATACTTGCGATGATGTATGGAATGATGCATAGAACCAATAAGCCACTTTCCAATCCAGTAACTTTTAGATGAGGAGGGAAATAGCTCAAATCCGAGATGGGTAAACACTGCCCATACTGTCATAGTTATAAGTGCGGCAACTAAGGTGACGAAATGCAGCGGAACTATGAAGCTTACACCTACAAAAAAAAGTGCTTGTACGATCGCTTCTGGTAAGTCGAAGGCAGAGGAACTCCAGGGCGTTGGCTCTCCTGAACGATGGTGTCCATAATGCATCCATCTAAAAATTCGAGGGTGGTGAAAGATCCGATGGATAAAATAAAAGTAAGTATCCTGAAGAATTAGCACTGCCATAAAGCTAACTATTAAATACCATAGTCCGTATTTCCAGATGTCAGCGTATAACAGTGTTGCTCCCAAATTATACTCTGAGATCATAAAAGCTCCAGAAATAGCAAAAACTACTGTGGAGATTACTGATAATTCAATATCCTTTTTAATGGAACAACTCATCAACGGTTTCAAACGCAAACTCTTGTTGGCAAGAGACTTCCCTAGAACTAAATAAAAGAGCAAGTATGCTCCCCCAGCAATCAGAAAGTATCGGGCAAGAGTGATACCGAAGAAGAAAAAGCAATAATACCAAAATGAGTGGTTTGTCAATTAGACCCATCCGTAATATTAATTTGGTGAAATGAAAATGCTGATTATGTCCAATTTTTTTGGTCTTAATTACCAAAAATAACCAAATTAAGATTTAATTTGTTAATCGACAAAATCCACTGCTTATTTTACAGTATCGAGTAGTTCAGATAATATATATTAAATTTTATTAATATATATTAAATTAATTTTATTGCATAGATATAAATATAAATTATTCATATTTATAAAAAAAGGTTATTAGTCAATTTAAATTGTAGTAAATAGCTAAATTTGGGAACCAAGTTATAATTTATTTAAATTGTTTGTTTATATTAGATATTTCAACAACAATTGAATTTATTTTTACCCATTGTGTTCTTTAACACCTAAAAAGCTTTTAAATCACTTTTCCCTCAATATGGTTCATTTAAGGGCTAATGGCAAAAATTTTGGGTTTATGTGTTGTAAAGATTTTTGGAAATGGTGCTATGTATGTTGAGGTAGGAGCAGTGTCCTTCTCTTGCCTTGCTGGTTCGTGCAACTTACCGTAAAAAAAGGACTGATAAAACTCTCAATACGCTACAACAGAAAAAACCCTCTGCTAAATCTGTGAAAAAACGAGTAACACTCACCTTCCCGAAACGCGCCGTGCAAATGCCAGTCACTTACGTACTGGCCAAAGAGTTCAACGTCGCTGCTAATATTATCCGCGCCCAAGTTGCCCCAAATCAAATTGGCAAACTGGTAGTGGAATTATCGGGAGACATCGATCAATTAGATGCGGCGATTGAGTGGATGCGATCGCGTAATGTTAATGTTTCTTCGACATTAGGCGAAATTGCGATCGACGAGGATGTATGTGTCCACTGTGGCTTGTGTACTGGGGTTTGTCCTACCGAAGCCCTCACCCTCCAGCCAGAGACGTACAAGTTGACATTCACGCGATCGCGCTGCATCGTCTGCGAACAGTGTATTCCCACCTGTCCCGTACAAGCAATTTCTACTAACATTTAACAATCTAAAATCCCAAATCCAAAATTGAAGTCAGCCCAACTTAAACACATCCGCAATTACACCACCATCACCCACCAGCCTACTTTTTGCTGGAGAGTCATAAACTACCAATAGCGAAGGTATGCCAGCTACATCCTGAAACAGCGTCATTCCCTCAGCATGATCTTCCCGATTCCCATAGGGAATATCTTGCACAAAATCGGGATTGCTAAAGACATTTTCTCGCAAATTTACACCATTTACCCAGCGATAAACTTGCACAGGCCCATCTAAATCCATCGTTGGCCCAGCTAAAATCAACAAATCTTTGCCATCTACATACAAATCCCGAATTCCTAAACCATTCAACCAGACAAAATGCTTTTTATATAACTCCTTCACTTCCCCAATTTGCTTTAGTTTCATCAGTCCAGGGGTAGAATCTTCTAACTCTATTTCCAGTACCATAGCCCAACCCCGCAATACAGGGCCGCGCAAACCTAGAAAGACGCGGTTTTGATAAATACCTATTCCTTCAATATCAAAGCCATTATCCTTTCCGGGAATTGCTGCCTGAATAAACAAGCCTAAATGGTCATCATCTGCTAAAGCTGTCATTAGCAAATTACCCTGATTCGTCACCTCTAATTTAGCGGCATTCAATTGCACATCTGGCTTGTCGGGGTGTGGGCAAGATGAGAATAGCTTACCATCTATTAGAGGAATCCGTCCTAAGAGGTAACGGTTAGGTTCTGATTCAATTTTTCCGAGCCTTTTAAAGTTTTTGGCATCTGTATTTTCAGGTTTGAATTTTTTGCGTTTGTAGCTGTGAGAACCAACAAACCATAAGTAATAATCAGTGTAAGCCAGTCCTTCTATATCAATTTCTTTATCTTCTGGTGCAGGTAAATTGATAAATTCTGCTACTCGAAATTGTTGATGATCTGTAAATTTATCAGTATCAACCAAAGATAGACACTCAATAGTTGAGGTTTCATCTGACCCCAACCATAAATACTTCTGATGTGTTAGCAGCACTGCTGATAAGTCTTCTCTATGTTCTTTAAAAGAATCTACGAAAGTCAATAAAATTTGATTTAGCAAATCTAACTTTGGCATTTTAAATTATATTGAGAGTTGCAAAAATGTTAGCCATGCTATTATAGTATGTGATTTTATGGCATAAATATAGCTGATAAATCGACGGGTGAACTGCGATTTCAACCTTTGTATAGATATTGTATATTTATAAAAGAGTATGCAACTATCAATAGTCATAAGCCAACCTGCCAATCCTCATGGCAAAAAAAATATCAAAAGTAGATGCAAATTTTTAAATAATATTGTTATTATGCAATAACTTCATGAGGTAATCATTCAGACCTATTATGAAATTAGCCACACAACCCACAGTAAAAACTCTCGGTGACTACGCCTACCAAGCGATTGAAAAACACTTTAAGAAAACCTTTAAGTGGGAAAAATCAGTCAAGAAAGATGAAGATCCAGAAGCGCTGCACCAAATGCGAGTGGGAATGCGCCGCCTACGGACAGCGGTAACTCGGTTTGGGCTAGCGGTGGATGTATCGAAACCAATCAGCGATAAAAATATTGGTAAAATAGCCCGTCGTCTTGGTAATCTGCGAGATTTAGACGTACTCAAAGAAAGTTTAGAAAACACTTATAAACCAAACTTACCCCGCAAAGAGCAAGAATCTCTGCAAACAGCTTTTACAGCTTTGGCTAAACAACGTGAAGATGTAGAATCGAGTGTGCAGAAAACATTAAACGATGAATCTTACAAGTCTCTTAAAGATGCATTGGATAAGTGGTTAGAGAAACCTAGTTATCAACCTTTGGCATCTGTTTCGATTCAGCAAGTGCTACCAGACTTACTTTTGCCAGAAGTGAGTAACTTCTTACTGCATCCGGGTTGGCTAATTGGTACTGAAGTTGTAGAATCAGAAGTGAAAATCCAGAAAAACTGGAAAGCAAAAAAGATAGAAAAACAATTGACAACAGAAGGTGAAAGTCTTCATAGTTTGCGAAAAGAAGCTAAACGTATACGCTATCAAATGGAGTTGTTTACTGACTTATATGGCGAGTCTTACGAAGCTTATATTACAGAAGTAAAAAATATCCAAGAAATTTTGGGTACGATGCAAGATAGTGCTGTTTTAACTGACTGGCTTACAGATGTATACAAGTCAGAAATTCAGACTCAGTTACCCACCTTTGCTAATTTGTTAACTGAAAATCGTTACCAGTCGTGGCAGCAGTGGCAACCTTTGCAAGAACGGTATCTGAAAACTGAAACCAGACATAGTTTTCATTTAACAATACTGCACCCGCTTTCAGGAGTAATCAGTTAAAAGTTATTCTTTGTTGGGCAAGGATTGACTAACGAACAGACAATTGAATAGGAGCTTCTAGAGATAAAAAATAAATATTGCTCTGGGGAATTTATACAATACGGGTCTTTTCGGTGGAACCCAAACCGGAAATTAGTCTAATAGTGCTTTTTAGTATTGCTCCCCGCTAAATTTGTCCGGGGATCATCTTGGCTGAAAAAGACCCAGGTGCTTCTAACAATCCTACTCTAACAGAGCCATCGAGAATGGCTCTGTTACTAGTTCGTATATGGTTAAGAGTAGTACCGAGAATCGTTTTACTCCATGCTTTAACCCACTTTTTGCACTTCAAAATGTGGGGTTGCATATTTGCCGGATGATTTCACTATTTTTGTGGGATGGGCAACATGAGCGTCCCTTGTATTTCCGGGCGGGCAGGATGCCCACCCCACAAGAATCATCCCTTAATTCAGCAACGCCCAAAATGTAATGTAAAGTGTTGTATGCTCTTTTGCATTCCTCACTATTGGTGACAACTTAAGAAAAAGGTAAGCTTGTCAACAGGTGCATCAAGGGGAAAAACGATGGGAAATCCAAGAGTCAGAAACCCATAGTAGACCAAATTACACTTTCAGCCACAAGAAGGTAGGGATAAGGGCTGATGTTAAGCTAATCGTCATTCATTTTTCCAGACTGACTCGCTCGTGGTAAGGGCTTCAGCCCTGGATTTATGCAACTTAAATGCTCATTAGCTTATGGAGGTAGATAAAATTAACTGAGTGACGAAGAAATTTTGGAAGCTCAGGCGGACTGTTTTGGAGAAAGGATCGCGAAATTTGATTAGACCATTTCAGACAATTTTTACTGAACACCGCGTATTTTGGGCTGTTTTACTCTTTGGTACAGCATTGGTGGTAACGCTAGCACTGTCGCTTTCTCAAGGAGCAGTACCTTTAAATATGTCGGAATTTTGGCAAGCCATACTCCACAAAGGCGATCCGGTTAAACAGACAATTCTCTGGGATTTACGTCTCCCACGCATTACAGCTGCGATCGTTGTCGGCGCAGCTTTGGGAATGTCAGGGGCGTTGCTGCAAGGAATGTTACGTAATAGTCTTGCCGATCCATTTATTTTGGGCATTTCAGCGGGTGCGGGACTACTTGTAATTCTGATGATTGTGTGCCACATATTCCCGATCGCAATTCCCTTAGCAGCATGGATAGGAGCGATTTTAACTGCCGCGATCGTTATTTTACTCGGTCGTTCGGGGTCAGGAATTTCTGTTGAGCGGTTGATTTTAGGGGGAGTGGCGGTGAGTTCTTTATTTGGTGCTGTACAAAGTACATTGCTGCTTTTAGCTGAAGATGGGCAAATTCAAATTGCGCTCAGTTTTCTGGTTGGTAGTCTCAATGGACGGGGTTGGCAAGAAATTGCTACGACTGGGCCTTACATCATCGTTGCATTGATCGGGGGATGCTTGCTGGCGCGATCGCTAAACATACTGGCTTTGGGAGATGATTTAGCTATGAGTTTAGGGCTTTCGTTGACGCGATCGCGCCTGTTAATTGGTGGTGTCGCCACTCTATTAGCCGCAGGTGCAGTCAGCATCAGTGGCTTAGTTGGATTTGTTGGTCTTGTTGTCCCTCACGGTGTCCGCCTGATTGTTGGTACAGATCATCGCTTTGTTTTACCACTTTCCGCCCTTGCAGGTGCATGGTTACTCACTTTTGCAGATTTACTCTCTAGACTAGGAGCAGTAGAACTACCAGTAGGTTCCGTCACTGCCTTGCTGGGTTCACCCCTGTTTATCTGGTTACTTTATCGTCGTTCTGCTGGGTTTAATAAATTTTGAGCGATCGGGCCGCCATCCATCCCCACCGCATATACGGATCGGGTTTTTTGCGTATTCTGATAAACTGAGACTAAAGCCTTCTTCAACTATTTAAGCTAATAATTCTCCACAGAGAAACACAACTCTATAACCCTACTTTCTTATCCCTACTGCCCCCCTGCCCCCTCAAGGAGGTTAATCGATGTTATGTGTTGAGGAATTAATCAACTTAGACCCATTTCAACAACTTCCCAAAGAGCGATTGCAGTGGGTTTGCGATCGCACTCAAACAGTTGAACTTTCTGCCGGAGAAGTGTTGTCCCATGAGGGAGACCCTGTATGTCGCTTATTTATCTTAGTCAAAGGTAAAATCAACATCACCCGCCGCAGTGAAGGAGTGGAAATTCCCATCGGGCAACACGAAGCCCCATCCTTTTTTGGTGAAATTCCAGTACTCACAGATGAACCTGCACCTGTGACAATGCGGGCATTCACGAATTGCCACATCTATGAAATGAAAGGAGAAGATTTCCGCAAACTGCTGCATGAATGTCGTGATTTTGAGCGGATGGTATTCCGAATTATGCAAGGTCGTGTCCGGGGACTAGAGTCTTTCATTCGTGGGCGAGAAAAGATGGCAGCTTTAGGGACACTTGCTGCCGGTCTAGCTCATGAACTCAACAACCCAGCCGCAGCCCTGGTTCGGACTTTAAAAGAAATGCCAAGCGCCATCCTAGAGTTACAACGGATGAACTTAGTTTATGGGCAACGCAATGTTGACGAAGCCCATACTCAACACTGGTTGAGAGTACGCGATCTAGGCCATGAAGCGATTTTGAATAATCGCATAGATCCGGTGACACTAAGCGATCGCGAAGCCATATTGCTGGAATGGTTAGAAGACTATGGTGTAAACCAAGCATGGAAATTAGCAGAACCTTTAGCAGAAGGTGGTGTTGAGGTTGAAATCCTAGAGCAACTTATGGAACGTTGGCGCAACGACGACACGGAATTGCGAGAAATGGGATTACACTGGCTAGCGCTTTCCTTTGAAGTCATGTCGATGATTAAACATGGTTTGCGAGGATCTGAGAGGATTTCGGAACTTGTGCAAGCGATGAAGTCTTATTCTTACCTCGATCAAGGCACTCAGCAAGAAGTAGATATACATCAAGGCTTGGAAGATACCTTGCGATTGTTTGTTCATAAACTCAAGTGCGGTGTCCAAGTGCAACGCAATTACGATCGAAGTCTTCCAAAAATCCTTGCCTATGGCAGTGAACTGAATCAGGTGTGGACGAACTTAATTGACAACGCCATTGATGCAATGGATAGTAAAGGACTGCTAGAAATTACAACACATCATTGCGATCGCTATGCCCATATTGACATCATCGATTCTGGCAGTGGAATTCCACCTGAAATTAAAACCCGCATTTTTGAACCTTTCTTTACTACCAAGTCAGTGGGGCATGGTTCAGGACTTGGTTTAGAAACCGTTCGCCGGATTGTAGAAAATCGCCATCACGGTACGCTTTCATTTGAGTCGCAGTCAGGCAGAACTTGTTTCACTATTTGCTTGCCCTTATCAAATAAATGAATCAATAAGCAATGGGATTAGAGATAAAAAAATGGGAACCAATGGTTCCCAAAATATAGCAGCAAGTGAATATTTTCGTCAGACTTCTAGTTTCTTATTGGTTTCCACACTAGAAGAATCATATTTGATTTCTGAAAAAATCTCGGTAGTCTTGTAGTGGACTGTCTAGGCTAAAATTTTGCAAAAAAATTGTAGGTTGGGTGGAGGCTTTGCGTAACCCAACATCTTGATATATGTTGGGTTAAAAGTAATTATTTATCTAATAATTCTGATCTTGGGGGCTGTTGTTCGGAGTTAATAAACTCAGTCTTAGGCGGTTTTCCTATTGTATTAGGAGGTTGTTTTTTTGTTTTTGGTTGTGGGTTATTATTCTCGCTCATCTTAATTTATCTCCTTAATAGCTTTAATTATTTGGCTGTTTTCAAATTTCTTGCTTGGAGTTAGTCGAGCAAAAAATTCAGGGAACGCAGTCATTTTGTGTCCTGATGATTATGACTTCAAGCGATGTCATCTCAATTCCGTAATCCTGTTGAAAATTTTGCTCCCTTCTACGTTGAATACTATTGTCAAAGAGGTAGATAGTGGAGAAAACTCTTTACTATCTACCTCTTTAACCTTAGTTTTCTATTCAAACTATTTTTGTAGCCAGACCGATATTGAACCACCAGGACATGGGAAATTTCCCCATCCGTCGTTATTGGTGTGAATGATATCGTTTATATGTCCCGTGGCATCGTAAAATTCCTGATTGGGTCGGAACACGTTCATCCACTTGTTCCCTGATGCGCTATTGGTCAGTACTACAGCCATTGCACCCGGATGATTACTATTACCCAAGCGCGTCCAACCGATAGTATTGGGATGGTCAAAGTAATCATGCTGGTCGCCAAAACCGTATTCCCTACGCGCCTTCAAGAACTTGTCAATCAAAAAACGGTGAGAGTAAAGGGTATTATCACGTCCTTTATCTTGATATTGTGCCCCGTAATAATCTGCATAGAAAACGCAAGGA
The DNA here is from genome assembly GCF_036917235.1 of Nostoc sp. Lineage (GTDB taxonomy): Bacteria > Cyanobacteriota > Cyanobacteriia > Cyanobacteriales > Nostocaceae > Nostoc. The sequence goes on along the minus strand of NZ_JBALDU010000104.1, from coordinate 126,831 downwards.
TAGCCTTCGCGACGCAATAAGATTAGTGCATAGGCTAAGGGCTTAAACCAAGGTTCAACAGGCGACTCTAAAGATTGGCAAGGTTGAGTATCATGGTTCTCGACAAAGGTAACAGCTAGGGCAGGTTGTTCTTTAACTAGGGTTCTATCAAAAATCGATCGCAGATCGAAACTACTACCCTGGCGACTAGCTTGGTGAAACTTGAAATGTAGGGGCACATCAAATAACGACAAACGCCCATCACTAGAGGCAATATAACCGTGTAAGGCATCGGTATCTTGAGACCAGTACTCCCCAACGCTAAACAGTTCCCGCCCACCAAAATGAACTCGCAGGTGATTTAACCAATCACGGAAAAAAGTAGAGCGGATATGTTTAACAGCGTCAATACGAAAGCCATCTACACCTGTGGTGTCAACAAACCAACGCCCCCAATACATCAACTCACCGCGCACGAAGTCATTACCTGTATCCAGGTCGTTGGCCATTAAATAATCGTAGTTGCCGTGTTCGTAGCTAACTTCCGTCTCAAAATGTTTATCTTTAAGACGGTAGAGCTTGTCTGCCTTTTTGGTATCTGCGTTATATGATAATGAATCAAAGCACCACCAAAACCATTTCATACTGGAGTATTTATCTCCACGACCAGAAAAATTGAACTTTGTATAAGCTGCAATTTCGTACCAATCGCTGACTGGACGGTTGCGGTCATTCCAATCCATTTCCTGGGCCGAGATGCGCTCTATTTCATCCCCACCATCTTTGTGGTTGAAAACCACATCGGCATAGATTTGAATACCTGCATCCTGTGCCGTTTTGATAGCTCTCAAGTATTGCTCGCGTGTTCCATATTTTGTCCGAACAGTATTTTTTTGATCGAACTCACCCAAATCAAACAAATCGTAGACTGCGTATCCAACATCCCATGTTCCACCACTGCCCTTATAAGCTGGCGGCAGCCATAAGGCAGTGAAGCCTGCATTAGCTAGCTCATTGGCTGTTTTATCCAGCTTGTCCCATAACGTACCATCATTGGAGATGTACCAATGGTAATACTGCATTATTACACCGTTGTTCATGCGATCGCCTTTGTAGAATTTTTGATTTTACAGATTTCTGTCAGAAATCTCTGATGCTAGGATATGTTACTTTTGTCACACATCATAACTTCATCCGAATTTATTTAGGTTTCAATAACGACTTCACAAAGAGCAGTTACGAATTACTGGGACGGGATAATTGCTGATTTGCCTTGACAAGGTTAGTGAACTCCTGCAAAGTTTGACGATACTTTTCTTCAGCTATCGAGAATAAATCGTTATGGTTTGCCTCTTCAACCCACAAATAAAGCTTTGGAGATGTTGCAGCCTTAAACAACTTTTCTCCATGAGCAAAAGGAATTATGTTATCTGCTTTTCCATGAATCACCAATATCGGGCATTTAACTTTTTTGATCTTGTCTAGATTGGGAAACTTGTCAAAAGGTAAAATCCGAAAAGGCACTATTACTTGAAAAGCGGAAATAAACGAGCTTTCAATAATTAAACCACCTACTGGTTTCTGCATTGCTAAATTTACCGCAGAACCACCGCCAACCGAACGCCCCAAAACTATAATTCTTTCAGGCGGAATTTTTAAATTTTGGGTCAAATAATTGTAAGCGCTATTGATATCTTCGTATGTATGACTTTCTGTCGATTTTCCTTGACTCGTACCATAACCGCGATAATCAAAAGCAAAGACACTAAAACCCCATGCGTGTAATTTTTCTAAAATCTGTTTGATATCTCCTAAATCTTCAGAATTACCATGAGAATAAAGAATAGTATATTTAGCTTGAGTGTTCAATAAGTATGTAGCTGAGATATTCGTATTTTCACCACTTCTTAACTTCAGAATTGTTGGATCATCCTGATAGCTAGAAGGTTGAGACAGAAAAATCATACTATCTGCCCGAAAATATACAAATGCGGCAAAAAATAGATAGATAAAGATTAAAGATTTGACCAGCCGTTGCCAAGTCAAATCACCAATTAACAGTTTTATAACTTGCTGTTTATCCATTAGTTTTTATTTATTGGGTAAAACTTTATTTCCAGGTTTCCCGATTTCTGATGTTTCCTAACTACAACTAATACAACTTCACCAAACTTCACGCCAACTTTGTCACAAATGAGTATCTGGAGTTAAGCAACTAAGTAATTTACTTAATCCAGCTTTTTGAGCCGATACCAACAAACACTGTTATATTCCCCAATGCGAGATGGGAATGGTTAGTGTTGTATAAATTACAGTTACCAAAACTGAAACGGTCATCAAATCCCAAGCTGCTCAGGACTATTCTAGGTAAATAGTCAAATGTGACAGAAAAAATTTAGTGTGAGGATTTAGCCATGTCTTACCCGATTCCGTCCAAAATGTGGCAGCGAGTCAGTATTGTAATATTGTTTTTATTGATACCGTCAGTAGGAATTGCGCTCTTACGCCAGTCTGCTACGATCGCAGTTCCAGCCAATCAGACTCCTACCAGTTCTACCTCAAAAACTTCCATTCTACCCAATCACCCTGACTACCAAGCACTCCAGGCATTGGTAAAACAGTATAGTTGTGTCGTCCCCGTCCAAAATTTTGGCACTCTTCCTGTAACCCGGACTGAGTTTGCCACAGTCTTGAATGCCTGTGTGAATCGCAGCAATGAGCTAATAGCGACTGATCCCAAGATAGTTACCCCAGCAGATATGAAAATTCTGCAACGCTTGCAGTCAGAATTTGCACCGGAGTTAGCAACCCTAAAAAGTCCGATAGAGGAATTGGAAACTCGTAGTCCCATCACTCCGAATCAGCCTACCAGAGAACGTATTCAAACTGAGTCTACCCGAAAGACTCAACCCTTACCCACAGCCCTACCCCTTAGTATTCCGTCTGGCTCATCCGTGCAGGATCAAGTTGCTAACCGTGCGAATATGCCTAAACTCCAAAGTGGCAGTATTGGCAGGGTTGCCCCGGAACCACAAACAGATAGGAGATTCAATACAGAAAACTATAACCGGATTGAGGATAATCCCTTTCATCGCGTCGGTAACGATCCCCTTTCCACCTTTTCCATTGATGTAGATACAGCATCTTACAGCAACGTGCGACGGTTTATTACTCAAGGGGAATTACCACCCAAAGATGCAGTGCGAATTGAGGAATTAATCAATTATTTTACCTACAATTATCCCCAACCAAAAGGCGAACGCCCTTTTTCCGTCACCACTGAAGTTGCTGCTGCTCCCTGGAATCCTCAACACAAGCTGGTACAGGTGGGTTTGCAAGGTAAACGCCTAGAAACCAAAACCTTACCACCCAGCAACTTAGTATTTCTGATTGATGTCTCCGGTTCTATGGATGACCCGAATAAATTACCTTTGGTGCAACAGTCGCTCAAATTGTTGGTGAATCAACTGCGTCCTGAAGATCGGGTAAGTTTGGTAGTCTATGCTGGGAATGCTGGATTGGTGTTACCTGCTACTTCTGGTAATCAAAAATCAACAATTCTGGCGGCGATTGACCGCTTAGAGGCTGGAGGCTCGACTGCTGGCGGCCAGGGCATTGAACTAGCTTACAAAATAGCCAAAGAAAGCTTCCTCAAGTCTGGTAATAACAGAGTAATTTTAGCTACCGATGGAGATTTTAACGTTGGGGTTTCCAGTGATGGCGACCTGACACGATTAATTGAACAAAAGCGAGACCAGGGAATTTTCCTGACGGTGTTGGGATTTGGCACTGGCAATTATAAGGATGGAAAAATGGAACAACTGGCTGATAAGGGTAACGGCAACTACGCTTACATTGATACCTTATTGGAAGCTAAAAAGGTTTTAGTTAACGATCTCAGGGGAACTCTGTTTACCATTGCCAAAGATGTGAAAATTCAGGTGGAATTTAATCCGGCGAAAGTTCAGGCATATCGATTGATTGGTTACGAAAACCGTCTGCTGCAAAACCAGGATTTTAATGATGATAAGAAAGATGCAGGAGATATTGGGGCTGGTCATTCTGTGACAGCGCTTTATGAAATAATTCCCACTGGCACAAAAAGCGATGTGAAACTCCCAGAGATAGACCCTCTGCGGTATCAGCGTTCTGGTGAAACTGCCTCGGATGCTGCTGGTAATGAGTTGATGCAAGTGAAACTGCGCTATAAGTCGCCTCAAGACAGCACCAGTCAACTAATTACCCAAACCATCCAAGATGATGATTTGAGAACCGACCAGATACCCTCCACAAACCTGAGATTTGCTGCTGCGGTAGCGACCTTTGGGATGGTGTTGCGTGACTCTGAGTATAAGGGAGATGCTAGTTATGATTTGGTGATGAAATTGGCAACTCAAGGGAAGGGGGAAGACCAGGAGGGCTATCGGGGTGAGTTTATTCGCCTAGTGGAGCAATCTAGAGGGTTGATTACAAGAAAATGATTGTAGACCAGAACTGAGACGGGGAGTAGGGAGTGGTGTAGTTCAATTACTTGAAAACCGCTGTAATCTCTTGGAGAGATTCACAATCTACACCAAAAGAGCGATCGCTCTCCACTGTATTAGATATCTGCAATAAATACAGCAATTTAATTTCAGAAGAGAGCATTGCATATCTGCGAGATGTTTTGCGATCGCTGCTAGTCAGAAAACTTATTCCCTACTCTGCAAGACAAGAAAGAATTAATGCTTAACTGAACTGTATTCTGCTGTGTAAGGTTTTGAGTTGCTTCTATTTTCTCCCCTTTCTTCCCACTGGTATACACATCGGTGTCCCTGAAACCGGGTCTGGGATAATCCGACATTCTAATCCAAACACCTCCCTTACCATCTTCTCAGTCATCACTAAATTAGGTTCACCGACAGCAAAAATTTCACCTTCTTTCACCGCTACTAAATAATCAGCATAACGACAGGCATGATTCAAATCATGTAACACCATGACAATAGTTCGTTGCTGGTTTTGATTCAAATCATACAATAAATCTAAAACTTCTATTTGGTGTGCCAAATCTAAAAAAGTAGTTGGTTCATCTAACAATAAAATATCCGTATCTTGAGCTAATGCCATTGCAATCCAAGCACGTTGCCTCTGTCCACCAGAAAGAGTATCCAACTCGCGTTCTGCCAAATATTTAATTCCAGTAATTTCTAACGCTAGTTCTACCAATCTTTCATCTTCTTTTGTCCACTGTTGCAACCAGTTTTGATAAGGAAACCTTCCACAAGCTACCAAATCTCGAACGGTTAATCCTTCTGGTGCAACGGGGCCTTGGGTAAGAATCCCTAATTTTTTAGCGACATCTTTTGTTGATAGCTGAAATACATCTGTTGTATCTAAATAGACTGTACCGAGACGAGGTTTTAATAATCTTGCTAAACCCCGTAATAAAGTAGATTTTCCACAACCATTTGCACCAACTAAAGCAGTTATTTTTCCTGGTGGGATATCTAAATCTAAATGCTTAATAATAGTTATATTGTCATAACCTAAAGTCAAATTCTTGGCTGACATTTGGTAATGTAAATTATCGCTCAATAATGACATTGACATAATTAAACTTAAGAGAATCTTCGATAATTTTGTAAGTATGTAATATCATATCTGCTTGATTACTTAATTAAACCCAAAGAACCCCACCCCGCTAAATCAGCGCTTTGTTTCCCTCCCCGCAGGTAGATAGTGAATTAAGGGGAGCCAGCGCGGTCATGGCATGAGCAACTGGCGCGTAGGGTGCAAGTACTATGGGAATCATAACTAATTACCCGGACATAAAATATCACACTATTTGCTTTTATTAATGCTACACCTAAAAAAGAATTTTTCTCTATTTACTGAGTATTAAGTATACTAAACTAAGTCTTATTTTTTCGATTGTTAATTAATAAATAAATAAAATATGGGGCACCAATTACAGCAGTAACAATTCCACAAGGAATTTCGATAGGAGCAAAAATCATTCTGCCAATAAAATCAGATAAAACCACAATCATTGCTCCTGTCATTCCCGCTACTGGAATCAAACCTTGATGATTTCCACCTACTAATTGACGGGCAATATGGGGAGCAATTAATCCCACAAATCCAATTGTTCCCGCAGTTGCTACTGCTGCACCAGAAAGTGCTGCACTAATTAATAATAATAAACTGCGCTGCCATTCAACTTTATTACCTAGACCTTTAGCAATATCATCTCCTAAATTTAAAGCATTTAATTCTGGTGCTTTGATTAAAGCCAAAGGCACAAATATAACTATCCAAGGTAAAAAAGCAAAAACCTGTTCCCAAGTTCTACCGTAAACGCTACCAGCTAACCAAACTAAAGCTTGACTTACATCGTCAATTTGACCAAATGTCACGATTAAACTAGTAAAAGCACTAGCTACAGCCGAAATTCCCACACCAATTAAAATTAAGCGAACGGGATGAAGTCCCCGATCCCATGCTAAAAAGTAAATTAATAAAGATGCAACTAACGCACCCACAAAAGCTGATAAAGGTAAAATTCCTGTTGGAAAATTTGGTAATAATACAATTACACTGACAGCTGCAAGGCTTGCACCTGAATTAATGCCAATAATTCCAGGGTCAGCTAAAGAATTTCGAGTTAAACTTTGCATAATTGTGCCAGAAATTGCTAAAGCCATCCCGACTAAACAAGCGGTTAAGATTCTGGGCAAACGTAGAGTATTAATTACAAAAGCATAATCGGGATTTCCTGTATCTATTCCCAGTACAGTTTGAATTACAGCTAATAGCGGTGTTGGGTATTCTCCCAGAGAAGTGTTAATTACCATCGCTGCTAATGTGATAATTATCAAGATAAATAAAGTGCTGGGAACTTGGTTTTGAATCCGAAAGGAAAATCCTAGTTTTGTAGAGCGAAAAATCAGTGAATTTTTCTTCATTTTTTTACTTGATATTTGGCTAAGTAAACGAAGAATGGCGCACCAACTAAAGCTGTCATAATTCCCACAGGGATTTCTTGTGGTCGAATTAAGAATCGCGCCAATATATCTGAAACTAACAGCAATATTCCGCCAAAAATTGCACTATAAGGTAATATCCAACGGTAATCTACCCCAACTAAAAACCTAACGATATGGGGTATAACTAATCCAATAAATCCAATTGAACCCGCAGCAGCAACGGAACTACCTTCTAAAAGTAAAACACTGACCGCAGCGGCAATTTTTATCCATAAAGTTTGTTGACCCAAACCTTTAGCAATATCTTCTCCAAGGCTTAAAATTGTGATTTGTCTTGCTAAACCAAATGCCAAGATCGTGCCAATACAAATGTAAGGCAAGACTTGAAAAATAATACCTTCATCCATACCTGCCAAGGAACCAGCTAACCAAAAGCGAATTTCTTCCAAAGTTCGCTGACTGACTATTAAAATTCCTGTTGTAAGTGAAGAGAGTAAGCTACTAATAGCGGCACCCGCAATTGTCAAATTTAAAGGAGTTATACCGTTACGTCCCAGAGAAGCAAAAATATAGACACTGACAACCGCGACACCTGCACCAAGAAACGCACACAAAATATAAACACTTGGTGCGGATGTTCCAAATAGAAAAATACTAATGACTACAGCAAAAGCTGCACCTGCATTTACCCCCAAAATACCAGGATCGGCTAATGGGTTACGAGTCACACCCTGCATAATTGCACCAGCAGTAGCCATTGCTGCACCCACCAACATTGCCAAAAGCGATCGCGGTAAGCGAACAGTTTGAATAATTAAATGTTCTCTGGAACCGTCAAATTGAATAAAGGCAGTGAGTATCTGATGCAGAGGAATATCTGCTGCGCCAAATGAAACGCTGAAAATTAGACAAGTTAAAAGAATTAACAATCCCACAATTAAACCCGCAACGGGAAATGTTAGGGATGATAAAAATCCTCTGGCTGATGAAGGAATCGATCTACTCATTGTTCAAATTACTGGCTTCAAGCAGTGTAATTGTTGCTTGTGAAGATAAGCCAACACAAGCTGCTAGTTCTTCTAATGCCAAGCGATCGCGTGCGTTTGTATTTAGCATTTCCGTTGCAGCTGCAACATAATCAGGATTCGCCATTTGACTAACTCGATCGGATAAAGTTACTTGGGAATTCATGCTAGCAATCCGCTCAGTTTTTGCTCCCACCAGAGCAAGCTGTTGCATTCGATAAGCAGCTATTTTCGTCGCTTGACGGGCTTTTAAGTAAGCAAGGTAGTACTGTACTACTACTACTCGTTTTTGCTGTTTAACTTCATGCCAGCGAGCTTCTCTTATCGGTAATTGCTGTATGATGCTCAAAACTTTAATGGGGTCAATTGTCATGGCGATCGCAAAACTGCGCTCACTTTCAGATACTAGATCGGGTAAGTTGTAATCGATCGTGCTTTGAGATGGTGAAAACTCAACACTTAAAACATCGGTGAAAGCACCCCATCCCATTGCAGCTTTTGCCTTTTGTACATGTGAAGACTGACGTTGGGCGATCGCAACTAACTGCTCAATAATTTTCAGATCGCGATCGCTAATCTCTGTCTGAAGAATTTGTGGTTGATAATTATTCAGCTGTTTGTTTTCTGACAACGCTGGTAAAGGTAGACTAATAAGTGCGATCGCCAGAACAATTTTCCAACTGTACAGACAGGCAATTGATTCATAACTCATAGCTGTCAAAAAGTTTTGCGTTCCTCCAAGTTTGCTAGTACTTCTGTACGAGTTCGCCAAACAGGACGCAATTGCTTGCGAGTAAACAGTGGTAGTTGGTCGGTAATGTGGGGCGAACCGGGTTGAGTCGCGTTACCGTAGCTCGTGAGAGCCATTGCTTTTACTGGTTGCGAAAACTCAATGGCTGCAACATAACTATCACCCAATACGGCTTGAAAGCGTTCATCCTTAGCTGGAGCAAAATGGAGGACGCGGAATATTCCTAGATCCCCAGGGCCACCATTGGCAGGTAAATCCAAGTTTCCGCTACGCACTCGGAAGACTTCACCCCAAGCAACATCTAGCTTTCCATAAGCTTTTTCGACTTTTGTTGCTGCTATTTGTAGCGCTTTCGCCGCACTTTCTGGGTCTTTTAAACCATCGGGTGTGGTGCGCGGCGAGTTCTCACTCCAAGGAATACTGAAGATTTGCTTTTCATCCATTTCTTCCCACCAAAAGGAAAACAACACCGCGCCTCGACTATCAGCATCAGCATTCCGATCCCAAGCAGCCAAAATATCAGCAGCACGACGGGCTAATTCATCGCCATATTTTTGAGCAGCAGGAATTAGGTCATCGAGGATGCGTTCTGCAAGTTCCATTTTGGTGGAATGTTTGTACTCAATCATTTTCTCAAAAGAGATTTTTGGATCTTCAGCCAGCATTTTTGCAGAACTTTGTGCCCGGAAAGACATCTCTCCTCGTGGAGCCATATAAGCAGGGTAATCATCTGCTTTGATGACAGGGGGGAAAGTAGTTGTCCAAGGTGCATCATTAGCATTTTGCAACCAACCGCTAGGCGGGTCAATTACACGCGGTAAATCTTTGTATGGGTGCATTTTTGTCCACAAAGTTTTGGATGTGTCGCCAGGAATTAAACCTTCCCAGTATTGAAAGTCTCCTTGTTGACGAATTGGCACCAGACCGTTAAATAGGTGCATGATGTGCCCTTCTCTGTCTGCATACATGACGGTAAACATCGGTAGTTGCAAGCGTTTCAATACCTTTTGAAATTGGGTTAAGTTTTGGGAACGTGCCATATCCCACCACTGCTCCAACACACCGGGACGGTCTGCACCGACAACCCGCAACGCCACAGCAAACCCATCTTTTTCTTGAACGACTGCACCGTGGACGGAACTTTTGACTAATAATGGTTGTTCGACTAATGAGCCATTTTTTTGCTTGACTTTTAACAAAAACTTTGATGTTGTAAAAGGACGGACTTTGCCATCAAAAAGATAACCATTATTAGCCAATTTCAACTTGTATACATCCCAACCATCATGGGTATTGACGGTATGAGTCCAACCTAAATAATCGTTAAAAGCGATCGCTAAAACCGGAATTCCCACTAAGGCTGCTCCAGAAGCATTCATCCCTGGCGCAGTAATTTGGGCTTCGTACCAGACAAATAAATCCGACCAAAACAAGTGGGGGTTTGCCAACAACATTGCCTTGCCACTGGCAGAGTGTTTGGGTGCGATCGCCCAACCGTTAGAACCAGCTTCAGATTGAGTATGAGTCATATCTGCTACCTGTTCTTGATTGACAATAAAAGTAAAATACAGCACTCTTTGCAAATGCGCCAACACATCCTCTGGCTTCACAGGTAAGACTATTTTTACTTGCTCGTCAATTAAATCAGGATGAGCTTTGGCATAAGTATTTATCCCAATGGCAAAGGCATTTATATAACTACGAAAAGCTGGACTTTGCGCCTGATACCAAGAATTAGCACGATTGGGCACTCCCATCGTCAGTACCCATTTATCAGATTCTAAATACTTTTCCCCCCAGTATTCGGCTGCTTTTCCCCTAGCTTGACCGTAGAGGCGCAACAGCAAGTTAGCATGACTTTGCATCTGCGCCCAACCAAATGCCTGGAAAGCGCTTGGAGCATCTTTACCATATATATGTGGTATGCCGTAAGTATCCCATAGTATTTCTGTAGTTCTGGGCGCAGTGGCAAAACTATTATTTGCCAAAACGACAACTAAAATGGCACTGAGGATAAAAGCTAAAAATCGAGATAATTTTCTTTTCAGTATTGGCTGGTCAAATAGCCACAAATACACCTTAATATTCAACATGATGGTTTTAATTAAATTAATTTGACTGGAAAAATTTAGTGCCTTTCGTCTATATTCCGTAGCAAACGGACATTAAATCCAAACACACCCACCAGCAACATACATAAAGAACATAGAACGTATAACAGTGCCATTCCAGCGCCTTTATTGATGCCAAATATATTGCCAAAAAGCCATGCTAGCTGACCATTTGGTTTCATTGCTGGTTCAAAAACTCGATCGGCCAGAGGCCCGGTAATTAAATAGGCGATAGCTGAGAATATCTGGAAAAGTAGCGATCGCACTGCAAAAACTCGACCTTGTACTTCAGGAGTAACTTTTGATAGCCAAATGGCATTTTCTGAACTTCCATTTAAGGGGAAATTAACCGAAGAACAAAATTGAGCGCCAATCCAAACGAAGGCTGTATTTCCCAACCCAAAAATGGTTTTACTCAACCCTGCACCGACCATTCCCCATAAAACGCCCTTAATTCGATGCTTCGATCCACCCCAAGCACTCATGATTAATGCTCCCATCACACCACCTATACCTGCTGCTGAGGCTAAACTGCCCAACAAAAGAGTGTTATTGCCCGAACGTGCCAGAATCATCGGTGTGTAAACAGCATTACCAACATCGTGAAAAAACCAAAACAGCATTCCCGTCATCAACAAAGCTAGTAGGCTTTTGTGTGCTTGGATATAGCGCCAACCAAATCCCAATTCATGCCAAATATTTTCTGGATGTTGACTGTGAACTTCTCTAGATGGTGGTTGTGGGATGTGTATTAAAAGCACACTAATAATTGCAAAAGTAAAAGTTAAGATATCAATCAGCGAAATTCCCACCAAGCCGATTACATAGTATAAGTAGCCAGCAAAAGCTGGCGCCATAATTCTTGCACCATAATCTGATAAAAATTCCATACTACTAGCGCGGGAATAATGCTTTGGAGGTATCATTAATCCCACAGATGCAGAATAGGCTAGAGACTGTAATTCATTGAAAACTCCTGCGATCGCTCCTGTAATATATAAGTGCCAAACTTGCAAATGATTGGTTAGATATAGCAGTGCGATCGCGATTGTTACTCCTACAGCTACGCTATCTCCTACAATCATCAGTAACTTCCGATTCCACCGATCTACAATCACTCCACTAATTGGAGTAATCACAATACTGGGAAGTAACGTATAGAAACCTACAAGCGTTAATGTTGTTACCTGATCTGTAAATTCCCAGACCCAAATACTCAGGGCAAAGCTGGTCATACTACTGCCCATAGCCGAAACAAACTGACCAATCCAGACAATAATAAAATTACGAAAACTACTAAATTTCATTTCTGTTTTCATGAGCAGCGTTCCTTATGATTTACTAATTAATTCACTGTCACGCTGCCTGGAGCAAATACTTAAATAAATCATCAAGTATTGCATTTGCTGATAAAATACTTCCAAAAATCCAGTAACTAGAATCAACACTATAAACTCGCTGATTTTGAACAACATTGAGAGTTTGCCAAAGACGAGTTTTTTGATATTTTTGGAATAATTCTCTAGCCCCAGGATCTACCGCTACAAATAAAACATCAGCATCAAGTAAGTCTATACGTTCTAAGTTCAGTATTACCAAAGTCTCGTCAGGATTTTTAACTAACCCACGTTGAGCATTTGGCATAGCAATTCCGGCTTCTTTCAAAATACTGACAGGGAATGAAAATTGAGAACGAAACTCAGGTAGTTGTACTCCTCCATGAAACCGGCCGACAGAAACTTCTAGTTTATTTAGGTGATTATCTAAAGCAGCCCGCAATTTTGTTAATCGCTGTTCGTATTGATTTAGTAATTTTTCAGCTTGTTCAGCCTTGTTTAATACTTCAGCAATCCGCCGAAAAGATTCTTGCCATTTAGCATGGACATATTTAAATTTAACTGTAGGAGCTATTTGTGAAAACAATCGATAGGTTTCTAAGCTAATATCATATAAGCTAATAATTAAATCTGGATGCAATTTCAATATTTTTTCTAAATTCAACTGCCCCTCTTTGCCTATATAAGTTATACCAGCTATTTGGCTCTTGAGAAAATTAGTTTTGCTACCTACAAAAGTAGCATCAGGTATACCTATTGGTTTCAATCCTAATGCTATCAAAGGTTCTAATGTGATTTGCTCTGCAACAATAACGCGCTGTGGGTTTAGAGGCACACAACTTTCACCTAAATCATGTTTAAATAAGCGACATTCTGGCATTGATAACTGTGATTTAGATTCACCTATATTTTGATCAAAACCACTCTGACAAGTGGCAAAAAAGAAGAACGAGATAGCTATCAAAATACATAAGTTGCAATAATATACGTATCTTTTTTTCATATCGTATAGTTTTTATAATTGCACATCTACCAACAAACTTTCTACGTAAAACTGGGGAATTGTTTCGACAATATCACCCTGACAATCGCTTAAATATAGAGTCTTAGCTTTATCAACTAACACATCAGCTTTTACAGTACCCAAGCTCCCATCTGGCTTAATAAAATTTAGTTTGATTCGATTAAATTCTCCATTATCAGCTTGTTTTATAATCTGATAATCAACTTTATAACTTAACCATTGCCAACCATATATAAGAATCATTTCTCTTTCTAAAACCTGTGCAGCTTCTGGTAATATTGCCCACCCACGATAAATATGCTTAATAAATTCAATATTTCCGGTGCGGGTCAAAATAGAAGTGAATGATTCAGAATTTAATCTAGCATAGTATCTAGCTTCTGGAAAATCGATAGCGGTAGGTGCAAACCGATGACCACCAAAGTGACTAGATTGCCAGATTCTGACATTATTCTTCTCTAAATCTTTGACGATGTTTTTCGCCTGACGATAAAAGGGATTACCAAATTTAGCACAGCATTTATCACGGCTACCATGAGTACATATAAAAATATCTCTTGTGTTAGATTTGTTAATAAAAGTATCTAAATTTTTCTCAAATAAGCATTTTTTAACAAGAGGTGCTACCTCAGTAATATCAGATAATAACAATTCATATTTGCTATATTCTTGAGCAAAACTAGTAGGTTTGTGAAATATTAAAACTCTTGTTATGTCTGGCTGCTTCAATTCATTGTTATAAATTAATAAAAACTCTACACTTATCTCAGATTCTGCAAATTCTTTGACTATACTTCGCAGATTATCAGGAACAGGTTTAGAATTAAATGTCTCATTTATCCAAGGAGTTGGACATTCAATCATCACAAAAAAATCAAAATTATAAGCATTGGCAATTGGATCTTCTCCAACATCACGAGACTCTAAGGCACAAAATGAATTATCCATAATGAAGTAACAGGGGAATCTAGTATTAAAACTTTCACTGTCACCCTACTTTTTTCGGGTAGATATCTGTGAACCTCAACCATATTATTTGCGTAACCAAAATAATTCAGTTATTGATGAACCAATATTATGTATGAACAATAAAGTAAATTTGGGCAGGGAAACCCCACCCTTCAATGAAGCTTTTAGTAAATCAAAGTACTACATTTTACAGAGACTCCCAAATTACAACTCGAAAGAAACAGTTCCCAGGACAGTGAATGGTGCAGCCGGAACAATATAAAACCCTTGAGATTCGTAATATTTCGTATCAAATAGGTTCTTAATGTTGACACCAACTCGCCATTTATCCCGTTTATAGAAAATACTGGCATCTGTTCTCAAATAAGAAGGAATTTTGATATTATTGGGTAGGTCAGATTCTCGCTCACCTACATAAACTAGACCGAATCCTAGTCCTAAACCTTGTAAATTACCTTTTTGTAATTGATATGTAGTCCACAAACTAGCACTATTGTAGGGTACGCCAACTAATCTATTATTAGCTAATGTTGGGTCTTGGCTAATAAACGCATCTGTATAAGTATATGTGCCAATTATTTTCCAGCCAGGAAGAATTTCTCCAACTACATCGAGTTCAACACCACTACTTTTTTGTTCACCTGTTTGGATTTGGAATTCAGCATCAGGATCGGTAGGGTCTGTAGTCAAAACGTTTTTCTTGGTGATGTCGAAATAAGCGAAAGTTGCTGACAGGCGTTTGTCAAGAAATTCTTGTTTAATGCCAACTTCAAATTGTTCTGCTGTTTCTGGTTTAAATGCTTCGTCATTACGACTTCTCCCAAATACTTGCGGATTGAAAGAATTTGTCCAACTTCCATAGATTGAAGTGGAATCAGTAGGTTGATAAACTATCCCAACTCGGGGTGAAAATTTGGAATCAGAAGTTTCATTGATAGTTGTGCTAGTTTCCAAGTTTCTATAAAAAGAATCAGCCCAGTCAAAACGCCCGCCAGCTAGCAATTTAAGATTGGGTGTGATTTCAACTAAATTTTGTAAATATAGTGCAATATTATTTCCACCATATTTCTCAAAAGATGAGCGACTCACCGATTCTGGCTGTGCGCCATAAATTGGATTAAAAATATCTAAATCTGCAATAGCTCCCCGATAGAAGTCGTACTGAAAACTGTAATTAGATAACTCTAGCCCTACAAGAATATTATGACGAATTGAGCCAGTATTAAATTTGCCACTAA
This sequence comes from Nostoc sp., assembly GCF_036917235.1. Lineage (GTDB taxonomy): Bacteria > Cyanobacteriota > Cyanobacteriia > Cyanobacteriales > Nostocaceae > Nostoc. The sequence continues at coordinate 111,429 of NZ_JBALDU010000104.1, read as the reverse complement.
CTTCATTTTGAAATGAAATGTTGTTTGATTCATCATTACTAACTCGATATCCCCGCGCTACAGTTAGACCATCTTCGTTTATCGAATTAGCTTGAACACCTCCTGCACTACCGCTAACGTTCAGGACATTGAAACCTTGCCGGAATTTCCAGTTATTATTGTAACCAAATTTGCTTTCTAAAAGATAAGTGAAATTATTAGATGTAAATTCACCTCTATTGAGATTGGGTTCACCTAAAAATCGGCTGATGGGAAGGTCAAAAACCACCCTGCTGTTATTCGGAAAACCTCGGTCATAAGTGTAGTCATATTTTTGGTATTCATAACCAAAGGTAATATCTGTATTCTCTCCCGCTTTAACGGTAATTATTGGCCCAACATAAGTACTTTCATTATTAACGAAGTCACGGAAGCTATCAGCGTTTTCGTAAGCTACATTCAGGCGGTAGAGAGCAGAACGATTTTCTAAAAGTGGCCCGGTCAAATCAATTGATGTGCGGTAAAAGTCGTAGCTGCCAATAGTACCATCGATTTGATAAAACGGGTCTGATAGGGGCTGTTTAGTAATTGTGTTGACGACACCACCAGGGCTGCTGATGCTACCATACAAAATTGATGCTGGCCCTTTGAGAAATTCTACACGTTCGATACTAGAAACATCACGCGGACTAATAAAGCCAAAATCTTTAAAGCCATTTCGCAGAGTCTGAGATTCTGTCGCAAAACCACGAATAAAGTAGGCTTGAGATGAAAGCCCACCATAAGTCTCTTGACGACGTACACCACTAACGTTGTCTGCTAGCTCGTTGAGTCTGACTACTTGGCGATCTTGAATTATTTCTTTAGGTATTACCTGTACAGATGCAGGTATGTCACGTAGTGGAACATCTATTTTTGTTGCAGTTGATGAATCTTGTACGCGATATCCGTCTTTCTCACCTGTGACTGTTAACTCAATTGGCTCGTCAGAGGATGATGGCTGTTCTGGCTGGGTTGGTTCTGTTGGTGTTTGGGGTTGCGTCTGCGCTTGGGTAGAGGATGCAGCTGAGGCGACACCAAAAATCAAACCTTGGTCGCTATCAAATAACTCTACCTTGGGAATACTATCTACTCCAATTACAGCCATTCTGATAGTGTTGGCATCGGAGTTAGTCACAGTGATTTCACTAACTCCGGCAATGGGTTTTTCTTGGCGGAATGTGCCACCACTCGGTAAGCGCAGTTGAGCCGAATTAATTTCGATAATATATGTGTTGCCTTCAGTCTTAGGCAATACTGGTAATTTTCCACCATCTGGAGTTGTCAAGATGATTTCCAAACCGTTATTCGTAGGATTAAGTTTGACTTCTGTAACTTCTGCCACGGCTTGTGTTGGCTGCTGTGGTTTAGTGGCAGATGCAACTGGTGTAACTGCAAAAATCAAACCCTGATCGCTATCAAATAACTCTGTATTAGGTAAAGCTCCCTCACCGATTACAGTTACTCTCAAAGTATTGGTGTTAGTTTGAGTGACGCTGATGGATACAATGCCTGGTGCAGGATTATTTTGGGTAAAGTTTCCACCTTTGTTTAGTGCTAGCACTGCATTGGGTATATCTGCTATATAACTGTTGCCTTGATTGTTATTGACTGGTTTGAGTGCTGCGGCGTTGGCACTTTCTAAAATAATTTCAATGCCTTTATCAGTAGAGTTTATTTTAACGCCTGTAACTTTATTAACGTTCTCGCTGCTTTGCACAAGCAATTGTGTCGCTCTGGTAGAGTGAGATTTCTGACTAGATAGTTCGGCTGTCTGTGTTCCTGCATGGGCTGGTTGTACTAAGCTGCTAATTACCGCTAATGCTAATGCCACCGAACGTATCTCACTCATTAACCCACCCTTCATTCTTCTTTCTCCTTGAACTGAACCTGTAATTAACAGGCTTTTAAATAAAGGCTCTAGTTGCATATTGATACTCATTCTCACAGCCAATGAAAAATTTCACGTCTTGAATATTAATGACGCGATATATTATCAATAATGCTTGACACTAGCCCTAGAAATCCTCAAAAGCTATCTGCAACTGATTTGCAGCTAACTCTAGTGCTATTAGGAGACATTATCATAAAGGTTACGCCTGAGCAAGCATTTATCAAAACTTCTGAATTTTCTAAATCTGACTAGCGTTGTGCGAGAAATCCTTATAAATAAGTCTTCTCAAGGTATTGCTATAGCAGCAGTCAATTTATAATTACCTGAATTAAGCTTTGTCACCTATCTTAAGATAGATTTTTAAGAATTATTCTTGAGCAAAAGATAATAATAGTTTTTAATTAAAATTTGCTTGCTATCTTAGCTAAGTTGCTTTAAAGTCTTAAGAGTAATTGCAAATTAATAGCAATAATATTGCTAGATTAAAAAATGGCGTTGCTGATTGCGGTACGAAAAATAATTTTGCGTAATTTCAAAATCCTTGTAGAGACACGGCTCTACATCCAGATTCATACCTCGATTCAACAACACTCGAAAATAAGCTGTACGCAAATAGAACGCGGTTAAAATTTGTCATTTTTTTGGCAAAGGCTGCAACGGCTTGATATCCCAGAATTCTTTGTGCATCAGGATTTTGAAAGTGCAATGACTCAATGTGTCAATGATTTAGAAGAAATGGTCTGTAAGTTTTCTACAGTTGTGGAGCTACTGCGTTACAGGTTGGTAAAGCAAGGAAACACTGAGGCTTTTACCTTTCTGTATGATGGAGAAGCACAAGGAGCGACTCTAACTTATGGAGAGTTAGATCGATATAGTAGAGCGATCGCATCTCAACTTCAAATTTTAGAATTAACTGGAGAGCGGGCGTTACTACTTTACCCACCTGGCATAGATTACTTACCGGCCTTCTTTGGGTGTCTATATGCCGGTGTGGTAGCAGTCCCAGCTTATCCACCACGCAATGAGCGCAACACCCCCAGAATCTTGGCGATTTTAAAAGATGCACAAACGGCGGTAATTCTGACAACAACGGCCATCTTGTCTCAATTGAAATCTTTGCTTGCTGATAAATTTGATCTAGATAGTATTCGCTGGCTGACTACCGATAACCTCGCACCTGGTATAGAAGAGGCTTGGCAAGAGCCTTTGATTGATAGAGAAACTCTGGCCTTTTTGCAATACACTTCCGGTTCCACTGGTAAACCCAAAGGTGTGATGCTCAATCATGGCAACCTATTACACAATGCTGTGGTGACGCGCCAGTATATGGAGCATTCCGCCAGTAGTAAGTTTGTCACTTGGCTGCCTGTTTATCATGATATGGGACTGATTGGCGGCGTACTACAACCTTTATATGGGGGTTTTCCTTGTATCATGATGCCGCCAGCAGCTTTTCTCCAGCGTCCTTACCGTTGGTTACAAGCAATTTCCCGTTACAAAGGAACCACCAGTGGCGCTCCCAACTTTGCCTATGAACTTTGTATTGAAAAAATTACTCCTGAACAACGCTCAACCCTAGATTTAAGCAGTTGGAGTGTAGCTTTTAACGGCGCGGAACCAATTCGCCAGGAAACTTTAGAGCGTTTTGCAGCTACCTTTGCTGAGTGCGGTTTTCGTCCAGAAGCTTTTTATCCTTGTTACGGCATGGCAGAGGCTACTTTGATGGTATCTGGTAGCGTCAAGTCTGCGTTAGTTAGATGCAAAAACGTAAATAAGAGCGCTTTAGAACGCAACAATGTAATTGATGCGGTTGCTGAGGACGATAATTCAATAGCATTAGTCAGCTGTGGCCGCAGTGTGCCACAACAACAGATTGTAATTGCCAATCTAGAAACTTTAACTGGCTGTCAGGATGGAGAAGTAGGGGAAATCTGGGTATCTGGCCCCAGTGTTGGGAAAGGCTATTGGAATCGTCAAACAGAGACAAAACAGACTTTTCATGCCTTTTTGCAAGATACAGGAGTTAGCGAAGCATTAGGGCCTTTTCTCCGCACCGGTGACTTAGGCTTTTTAGATAGTGGCGAAGTCTTTATTACAGGTAGAGCCAAAGATTTAATTATTATTCGCGGCCGCAACCTTTACCCACAAGATATCGAACTCACTACAGAACGCTCTCACCCGGCTTTACGTTTGGGTAGTAGTGCTGCATTTGCAGTTGAGGTAGAGAACGAAGAGAAGTTGGTAGTGGTGCAGGAGTTAGAATTCCGCGCCAAACCAAATCTAGAAGAAGTTACTGCTGCTATTCGTCAGGCGGTTTCTCAAGAATTTGAGATGCAAGTTTATGCAGTGGTGTTAATTAAACCTGGTACTATTCCTAAAACCTCTAGTGGCAAAATACAACGTCGCGCTACCAAAGCAGAGTTTTTAGCAGGGACTCTCAATATTGTCCAAAGTAGTATTCTGGATAGTTCTGACGTGAGTTTGCCGAAAGAGCAACCGACAAATCTAGAAACTTACTTACAACAGTTGGTAGCTCAAGTCTTATCAGTACCCTTAGAGCAGGTAAATATTCAACAACCTTTAAGCAATTTGGGTATAGATTCCTTACAGGCGTTTGATTTGAAAAATCGCATTCAGCAAGACGTAGGGGTATCTCTTTCAGCTGTAGATTTATTTGAAGCGAGTATTGCTCAGATAGTTAAACTGGTATTGGCTACAGAGACAACCACCACGAATCACAAACTTCAACCTGTTCCCCGCGATGGTGAATTACCTCTGTGTTTAGCACAAGAGCGTTTATGGTTTCTTGACCAGTTAGAACCGGGAAATCCTTTTTATAATGTTGCGATCGCTATTCGATTAACTGGTAAACTCAATCCAGCGATCCTTGAACAAAGTCTGAATGAAATCATCAAGCGTCACGAGAGCTTACGGACAACCTTTACTCCTGTAGACGGAAGACCTATTCAGATTATTCATGAGAATCTAGAACTCAAATTATCAATTCTGCAAAATTTCGACTCTGATATTCAAAGTTTAATTTTGCAAGAAAGCCAAAAACCATTTGACCTTTCCCAACTACCGCTATTAAAAGCAACACTTTTACATCTCAAAGAAGATGAGCATCTGTTGCTAATTACTATCCATCACATGATCTCTGATGGTTGGTCAATTGGTGTGCTTATTCAAGAACTAGCAACAATTTATGCTGCGTTCTCTGTTGGTAAACCTTCACCTTTACCCGAACTAAGTATCCAATATGCAGATTATGCTTATTGGCAAAGACAATGGTTACAAACAGATGTTCTCCAACCTCAATTAGATTATTGGAAACAGCAGCTAAATGGTAGCGCACCTTTACTTCAACTTCCTACCGATAGACCTAGACCAGCAATTCAAACATTCAAAGGGAAAAAAGAGTTTTTCACCATTGTAGGAGAAATAAAGGAAGCAGTAAAAAACTTAAATAAACAAGAAGGTGTAACTTTATTTATGACACTTTTAGCAGTGTTTCAAACATTGCTTTACTGTTATAATAAACAAGATAATATTTTAGTTGGTTCACCTGTATTAGGTCGGAACTGGCAAGAAACGGAAAACTTAATTGGCTTCTTTATCAATACCTTAGTTTTTCGCACAGATTTTAGTGGAAATCCTAGTTTTCGACAAGTTATACAACGTTTACGTGCTTGTGCGTTAGATGCTTACGCCCATCAAGACTTACCTTTTGAGAAGCTGGTAGAGGAGTTACAACCAGAACGCAATCTGAGTTATAACCCTTTGTTTCAGGTAATGTTTATTTTGCAAAATGCGCCGATACCAGCTATCGAAATTCACGATTTGAATATGCATCCTGAAGAGGTAGATGTTGGCACTTCTAAATTTGATTTAAAACTCAGCATTTGGGAAAGCGATCGGGAAATTAATGGTTCTTGGGAATACAAAATAGATTTGTTTGATGCAACAACTATTAGACGTATGGTTAGGCATTATGAGGTCATACTACGTTCTATTTTGCAAAAGCCAGATATTCAGGTTAATGAGTTAATAAATTTACTAGTTGAAGTTGATCGACAGCAACAGTCTCAGCAAGAAAAAGAATTACAAGATATTAGCAGAAACAAATTAAAGTTTGTCAAGCGTGCAGCTATTGGGGAAATTTAGTTTTTCATATTTTATTTTTTTTGGGGGGAGAAGACGATTATGGCTGAGTTAAGCTATGCTCATTTATCAACAAAGATTAGACGAAAAGCTATTAGTCAATTAGTACAGATTACACCGTTGATTGCTAATCAAAATTTACCACTGTTAATTCAACCTAATATTGAAGGGGTAAATCTTGTAAATTGGGTAGCAAATAATTTAGAATTAATCAAAGATTCTTTGTATAAGCATGGTGGAATTCTATTTCGTAGCTTTCAAATTCCAGATGTAGGAGAGTTTGAAAAGTTAATCAAAACGGTATCGGGAGAGTTAATCGAATACCGCGATCGCTCTTCACCTCGGAGCGCAATTCAAGGTAAAATTTATACATCTACAGATCATCCTGCCGAGGAAAATATTTTTCTCCATAGTGAGAACTCTTATGCTGCAACCTACCCTCTGAAAATCTTTTTTCACTGTGTGACACCAGCACAGCAGGGAGGTGAAACACCGATAGCTGATACACGAAGATTATATCGGAAAATACCTAAAGAAATTTGCGATCGCTTTGCTCAAAAACAAGTAATGTATGTGCGTAACTTTGGCGATGGTTTTGGCTTACCTTGGCAAACGGTATTTCAAACTGATAATCGTCAAGAAGTAGAGACTTTTTGTCATTATCAGGGTATAGAATTTGAGTGGAGAGAATCGAACAAATTAAGAACCCGGCAAATCCGCCCAGCAATTGCTAAACATCCGCATACGAGTGATTTAGTTTGGTTTAATCATGCAGTATTCTTTCATATTTCAACTTTAGAGACTGGTATTAGAAAAGCTTTATTAGCTGAGTTTTCTGAAGAAGATTTACCACATAATACCTACTATGGTGATGGTTCGCCAATTGAGGTAGATGTCTTAGATAAATTGCGTACTATTTATCAGCAAGAGACAATAGTTTTTCCTTGGCAGACTGGTGATATTTTGATGTTAGATAATATGCTAACAGCGCATGGAAGAAAATCTTTTGTTGGTAAAAGAAAGGTTGTAGTAGGAATGGCAGAACCATTTAGAGGTTGATAGAAATAAGCGAAATTCTCTAAATAACTACGTAAAAAAAAGAAATAGATCAAAAATTGGAGCCAAATATGCTAACGGCAGTTAATAGTTTTGAACTGTCTCCACAACAGAAGTATTTGTGGAGTTTACAGCAAGGCGATAGTTTTGTTTATTGTGCTGTTTGTGCTGTATCAATTACCGGAAATTTGCAGAGAGAAGTTTTAAAAACTGCTATAAATCAAGTCGTTGTAACTTACGAAATTCTCCGCACTAATTATCGAGATATACCGGAGATGAATTTGCCGTTACAGTTCATTAGCGATCGGAGTGCATTTTGGCATCAAGACTATGATTTAAGTAGTGAGAGTTCTCAAGATAAAGAAGAAAAGTTAGAAAATATATTTAACATTTTTTGTAATTTAGAATTCAATTTAAGAGAAGGTGCCGTATTAAATTTATCTTTAGCTAAATTAGCAACAAATAAATATATTTTACTGGTTGCTTTACCTGCTCTTTGTGCTGATAGATTGACATTACACAATTTTATTAAACAAGTAAGTAGTTTCTATAATTCTATCTGTAATAAAGAGGAGGTATTAGATAATGAAGTGTTACAGTATGCTGATTTGGCAGCGTGGCAAAACGAGCTTTTAATAGCAGAAGAAACCAAAACAGGTAGAGATTTTTGGAGTAATATAAATTTTTCAGCTTTAGCAGCCTTACAACTACCTTTTGAAAATACAACAGCAGCAAGTTTACCATTCAAGCCTCAAAGTTATTGCTTGAAATTAGATGTTGATTTTCAAGATAAAATTACCAATTATGCTCAAGCTCAGAATATTGCCATAAGTGATGTTTTATTTACCTGCTGGAATATCTTACTGTGGCGGTTGACAGGACAAGAAAATTTAATCGCAGGTATTATTACTGATAGCCGTAAGTATCAAGAATTAGAATCAGTTTTAGGTTTGCTCTCTAAATCTTTGCCAATTTCTATTCATATTCAAGAAACTGACACATTTGGAAAGCTTTGGCAGAAAGTTAAAATTAATTTAGATACAGTTTCTACTTACGAAGAATATTTTTCTTTAGAAAGAGAAGCTGGATTTTTGCCATTTACTTTTGAATTTGAACCACAATCACCACAGTATGATGTTGTGGAAGTAAAATTTTCAATTCATCAGCAGGCTGTTTATACAGATAGATATAAAATTAAATTATCTAGTTCTTATCAAGATAACTCTCTATATTTCAAGTTTTGCTATGATTCTAACCTCTTTTCAACCGATTATATTCAAAGATTAACACAGCAATTTTGCACTTTATTAGAAAGTGCGATCGCTTTTCCAAATTTACCAGTTTCTAAATTAGAAGTTCTTGATAAAGCAGAGAAGCAAAAACTACTCCAAACATTTAATAATACCCAAGTCAATTACGATCGCAATCAATGTATTCATCAACTCTTTGCTGAACGAGTAATTAATACACCAGATAAAATAGCGCTCATTTTTGAAAATGAAACATTTACCTACACTCAACTAAATAATCGGGCTAACCAAATAGCACGTTATCTACAAAAATTGGGCATTGGTGCTGAGATTTTAGTGGGGTTATGTTTTGATAGATCCCCATTAATGGTATTGGGTATTCTAGCTATTCTCAAAGCTGGTGGTGCTTATGTACCACTAGACCCAACTTATCCTCAAGAGCGCTTGACATTTATGTTGCAAAACTCTCAACCCAAGGTTTTGCTAACTCAAGAACACGTCAAAGCTGAATTACCTGCACATGAAACACAGGTAATCTGTATAGATAAAATTGGCCATATTATTAGCCAAGAGTCAACAGAAAATTTAACAAAAAGTGCATCTGCTTCTAATTTAGCTTATGTAATTTATACCTCTGGTTCTACAGGCAAACCCAAGGGTGTGCGCGTTACCCACGCTAATTTGTGCCATTATGTCCACGCGCTGCAACAGGCGCTAGGTATCACAGCTGATGATGTCTATTTACACACTGCATCCCTAGCTTTTTCCTCTTCCGTCAGACAATTAATGGTTCCTCTGACGCGAGGCGCAACTGTCAAAATTGCCACCCAGGAACAACGTCAAGATCCCTTAGCGCTATTTCAAGGAATTAAGCAGGATAATATCACAGTCATTGATATTGTTCCTTCTTTTTGGCGCAATTGTAATTACACTCTCGCTAGTTTAGCGCCAGAGTCAAAAAGCTATTGGTTAGATAATAAACTGCGCTTAATTGTTTCTGCTAGTGAACCACTGTTATCTGATATTCCGATTAATTGGAAGTTTGGCTTGCAACATCAGACACATCTTATTAATATGTTTGGTCAAACAGAAACCTGTGGTATTGTCGCCACTTATCCCATCACTATTGAAGCAGATACACCAACTAAATTAATTCCTTTAGGTAAACCAATTGCTAACACTCAAATCTATCTTTTAGATCAACATTTCCAGCCAGTACCTATTGGTGTAACGGGTGAATTATATATAGGTGGTTGGGGTATCGGACAAGGATATTTACATCGTCCTGATTTAACAGCAGAAAGATTTATTCCTAATCCACTTAGTCATGAACTAGGAGCAAGACTTTATAAAACAGGGGATTTAGGACGTTACTTACCAGATGGCACAATCGAATTTATTGGACGTAGTGATTATCAAGTTAAAATTCGTGGTTTCAGGATTGAATTAGCAGAAATAGAAGCAATATTAACTAACTATCCCCAAGTGCGGGAAGCTGTGGTAGTGACGCGGGAAAGTGAAACTGGGGATAAGCGATTAATAGCTTATTTAGTTCCTGCTAACTCAGAAGCTATAAATTTGAATGCGCTTAATAAGTTTTTGCAGGATAACTTGCCTAATTATATGTTGCCCTCTAACTTTGCCATTTTAGAGGCTTTACCTCTTACTCCTAATGGTAAGGTGAATCGCCAAGCATTACCTGCACCAGAAGAATTATCACAACAAATAAAAAGTGCTATTACCGCACCACGTACCCCTGTAGAAGAAGTCTTAGCGGGGATATGGGCAAAAATTCTCAGTGTTAAACAAGTAGGAATTGAAGAAAACTTTTTTGAATTAGGCGGACATTCCCTGTTAGCAACACAAGTTATGTCTCAGATACGAGAAGCTTTTCAGGTTGAATTACCCCTACGTAGTTTGTTTGAGTCGCCAACAGTAGCGGAACTGGCGCAATGTGTTGAAGCGACACTGAAAGAGGGGCAACAACTAGCTGTTTTACCTGTAGAGAAAGTCACACGAGAAGATAATTTACCATTATCCTTTGCTCAACAAAGACTGTGGTTTTTAGACCAATTACAACCCGGAAGTTCTGCTTACAATCTATCGAGGGCAGTACAACTAAAAGGACAACTTAACATTACAGCATTAGAACAAAGCTTCAACGAAATTATCTGTCGCCATGAAGCTTTACGTACTATTTTTGTAAGTGGAAATGGAGAACCACAGCAGATAATTAACCCAGAAGTTAGTATTACATTACCTGTGGTAAATTTACAGAATTTAACACCAGAACACCAAGAAATAGAAACCAAACGCAGGGCTATAATTCAAGCGCAACATTCTTTTAATTTAACTAGCACACCATTATTAAATGTTGTACTATTGCAGTTAGCAGAACAGGAATATATTTTACTGTTCACAATACACCACATAGTTGCTGATGGTTGGTCAGCAGGAATAATTATTAAAGAATTAGCTACCTTTTATGAGTCTTTCTGCACAGGTAAATCTTGTGAATTACCCAGTTTACCTATTCAATATGTAGATTTTGCCGTTTGGCAAAGAACATGGTTACAGAAAGAAGTTTTAGCATCTCAGATGGAATATTGGAAACAACAATTAAGTGGTGATTTACCAGTATTAGAACTTCCTATTGCTAAACCGCGCCCCAAGCAGCAAAGCTTTGCTGGTAAAAAGCAGACATTTGTGCTGTCTCCAGCTTTGACAAATGAGCTAAAAGCTTTGAGTCAAAAGCAAGGTGTAACGTTATTTATGACTTTATTAGCAGCGTTTAAAGCTCTGCTTTATCGCTACTCTGGACAGGCAGATATTTTAGTCGGTTCGCCTATTGCTAACCGTAATCGTAGCGAAATTGAAGGGTTAATTGGCTTCTTTGTAAATACTGTAGTCTTGCGAACTAAACTAGAGGAAAATTCTAGTTTCATCAACTTGCTTAAACAAGTAAGAGAAATCACTCTAGGAGCATACACTCATCAAGATTTACCCTTTGAATTATTAGTGGAAGAATTACAACCACAGCGTAGTCTCAGTCACACGCCAGTATTTCAGGTAATGTTCGCGCTGCAAAATATGCCTGGAGATGGGTTGAAGCTATCAGGTTTGAATTTGGAATATTTGCCTATAGAAAATGATACGGCTAGGTTTGATTTGAGTTTGTCTTTTACTGATAAGGTTGAGGGTTTAGTTGGGGAATTAGAGTATAACAGCGATTTATTTGATGCTGATAGCATTAAATCTATGCTGAGGTATCTAACAACTTTGTTAGTAGATATCGTTGAGCATCCAGATAAGTCTATATCAGAGTTGTCTATACTTACGCCAGCAGAACAGCAGCAAATTTTAAGGGAATGGAATTATACAGAAGCTGATTATCCTCATGTCTGCGTGCATGAGTTGTTTAGCGCCCAGGTAGCTAAGACACCGGATGCGATCGCTGTGATAGCTGGCTCACAACAGCTAACTTACAAAGAACTAGACGAAAAAGCAAATCAGCTAGCACACTATTTAAGCAGCTTAGGTGTAGGTAGAGAAGTATTAGTGGGGATTTGTTGCGATCGCTCTTTATCCACAATCGTCGCCCTCCTCGCCATTCTCAAAGCAGGTGGTGCATACATACCTCTAGATCCAACATTTCCTCAAGAGCGTTTGGCGTATATGCTCCAAGACTCCCAAACCTCAGTCTTATTAACCCAGCAACATTTATTACCAAATCTTCCACCCCACCACGCTCAAGTTATTTGTTTAGATAGCAACTGGGAAAGCATTGCTATCCAAGAAATAAACACTTCTAACAGCAATATCGAGCCGGATAATTTGATGTATACAATCTATACCTCCGGCTCCACTGGCAAACCCAAAGGTGTACAAATTACTCATAGAAATGTAGTAAATTTCCTTACTGCTATGCAGCAGGGATTACACTTAAGCCATCAAGATAGTTTGCTTGCAGTTACTACTTTATCTTTTGATATTGCAGTTTTAGAAATCTTCCTTCCTCTAACAGTGGGAGCCAAAGTAATTCTTGCTAGTCGAGAAATTGCAACCGACGGCGCGCAGTTATTACAACAACTGAATAATTCTGCTGCAACTGTTATGCAAGCTACCCCTGCAACTTGGCGAATGTTATTAGATGCAGGCTGGGAAGGAAATTCCCAACTCAAAATTCTCTGTGGTGGCGAAGCCTTACCCCAAAGTTTAGCTCGCCAATTATGCCAAAGATGTTCTCAGATTTGGAATTTATACGGCCCCACAGAAACAACTATTTGGTCTACAAATTATCAAATAAGTGATAGTGAAAAAACAGTTTCTATTGGTCGTCCTCTAGCTAATACCCAAATATATATTTTAGATAAATATTTGCAACCTCTACCCGTAGGGATTTCGGGAGAAATATATATTGGTGGTGTAGGATTAGCACGGGGTTACTTTAATCAGCCAGAATTAACTAAAGAAAAATTTATTACTAATCCATTTAATCCGAAAACATTACTCTACAAAACTGGTGATTTAGCCCGTTATCTACCCAATGGAGAAATTGAATACTTAGGACGTATTGATTATCAAATGAAACTCCGAGGTTTCCGTATTGAGTTAGGGGAAATTGAAGCGGTATTAGAACAACACAGCGCAGTACATCAATGTGTAGTGATGGTGCGAGAAGACGGATCGGGAAACCAGCGTTTAGTTGCTTATTTAGTTGCTGAAAACGCTGCTACTGATGAACTGCGGCAGTATTTACGGCAACAACTGCCTGAATACATGATACCGAATGCTTTTATGTTCTTGGCAGAAATACCATTAACACCCAATGGAAAAGTTAACCGTCGTGCTTTACCTACGCCAGACAATACTCATTTAGAGACAAGTAATTTTGTTGCTCCCCGTCATCCAGCAGAAGAAGTATTAGCCGGAATTTGGACTCAAGTTTTGGGTGTGAATCAAGTAGGAATTCACGACAATTTCTTTGAACTAGGCGGACATTCTTTATTAGCAACTCAAATTATTTCTCGCATTGCTAAAACTCTGGGAGTGAATATACCGCTTCAGTCTTTATTTGAATTTCCCACCATTGCAGAACTAGCTAAAAATATGCAAGAAGCTAGTCATCAGGGTGTTTCTACTATTACACCTGTTCCCCGCGATGCCTGCGGGGGGGGTAGCCATCGCAATTTACCTCTATCCTTTGCCCAAGCTAGATTATGGTTATTAGAACAAATTAACCCTGATAGCGGTATTTACAATATGCCCGCAGCAGTTCATCTCGTCGGTGAGTTGAATGTAGAGGCATTAGAGGAAAGTATTAACGAAATTATCCGTCGCCACGAAATTTTACGCACTAGCTTTACTTTGATAGATGGGGAACCATTACAAATAATTGTCCCCAATGTGCAGCTAAAAATACCTGTGGCAGACTTACATAAATTGACGGAAGCTGAACGAGAAGCGGAAATTCAGCGTTTGAGTGTTGAGGAATTTCAATGTCCCTTTGATTTTACTCAAGCACCGTTGCTCAGATGCACACTTTTACAACTAGGCGAACAAGAACACATCTTACTGTTCACTATCCACCATATCGTTTTTGATGGCTGGTCAACGGGTGTATTAATTCGGGAGTTAGCAGCACTTTATACCAGTTTTTCTACGGGAGAAGCCTCTCCTTTACCAAAATTACCCGTACAGTATGCAGACTTTGCAGTTTGGCAACGTCAACATTTGCAAGGTGAAAGACGAGAAGCCTTACTCACCTACTGGAAGCAGCAATTAGCAAACGTACCTGTTCTGCAATTACCCACAACCCGCCCACGTGCAGAAGTGAATACTAACCGGGGTGCTAGTCACATATTTGTGATACCTGTGTCAGTAGTGCAAGAAGTGCGACAGCTTGCCCAGCAAGAAGGCGTAACCTTATTTATGACACTGCTGGCAAGCTTTAAAATTTTACTGCAACGCTACAGCAGCCAAGATAATATTGTTGTTGGCACTGATGTTGCCAACCGCAACCAAGCAGAAATTGAACCATTAATTGGCTTTTTCATTAACTTATTAGTCTTACGCACCGACTTAAGCGGAAATCCCACTTTCTTAGAGTTGTTGCAACGTATTCGCACTCAGACACTATCAGCTTATGCTTATCAAGATTTACCCTTTGACGAATTAGTTAGAGAATTACAACCTGAGCGCCATTTAAGTAATATAGTTCCATTATTCCAGGTATTGTTTGTCCTGCAAAATACACCGACATCAGCCTTAGAATTACCAGGACTAAACTTAAAATTACTAGAATTAGAAACCAAGAATTCTAGATTCGATTTAGCCTTATTTCTCACAGAAACCGAGCAAGGTATAGAAGGTAAATGGCAATATAACGCTGATTTATTTGCCGCAGATACTATCACAATATTTACAAAGCATTGGAAAACATTAATCAATAGTATTATCCGCCAACCTGAAAGCCACATCAATACATTAGAAATGCTTACAGAAGCAGAGAAGGCACAACAAACTATGCAACAACAGGAGCGTAAAGCTGCTAAAAGACAAAAATTTATGAGCATTGCTCCGAAAGCTGTTAGTCTCATAGCAGACCAATTAATCAAAACAGACTATCTACAAGCAGGACAAAATTTTCCTCTTGTAATTCAACCAAATACTACAGAACTTGACTTACTATCTTGGGTAGAGAATAATCGAGAATATATCGAGACAGAATTATTAAAACATGGAGCGATTTTATTTAGAGGTTTTAATATAAGATCAGTTTCAGAGTTTGAAAACTTCGCTCAAACAATTTGTCCCAATTTATTTGCTGAGTATGGCGACTTACCCCGCACTGGTGAAGGTGGTAAAGTTTATGGTTCCACTCCTTATCCACCTGACAAAGCAATCCTTTTTCATAATGAAAGCTCTCATTTACATCAGTGGCCTCTGAAGATTTGGTTTTTCTGCGTGCAACCAGCACAACAAGGTGGAGAAACGCCGATTATAGACTGTCGCAAAGCTTACAGACTAATCAATCCCAAACTACGAGAAAGATTAGAACAAAAACAATTAATGTATGTCCGTCACTATACCAATAGTTTGGATGTTAGCTGGCAAAATTTCTTTCATACCAATGATAAATTGGTTGTAGAAAATTATTGCCGTCAAGAAAAGATTGATATTGAATGGTATGATAATAACAGTTTAATTACTCGCCAAGTTCGTCCAGCTTTGGGAGTACATCCAAAAACAAGTGAACCTGTATTTTTCAACCAAATTCAGTTACACCACATAGCCTATTTGGATGTAGAAGTTCGAGAATCTCTATTATCTACATTCGGAAAACAACACCTACCGCGTAATGTCTATTACGGAGACGGTACTGCTATAGAAGATTCAGTTATTGCTGAAATAAATGAAGTTTATCAGCAGTCTCAAACTAGCTTTGCTTGGGAGCAAGGTGATATTTTAATGCTAGATAATATGCTGACTGCCCACGGGCGAAATCCTTATGTAGGTTCTCGTAAAATTGTGGTAGCAATGGGAGAAATGATTAAGGAAACGCTGAGTTAATGAATAGGGTAAACCTGAAAATTTTAACACAGAGACGTAGCGAGAATTCGGAATTTTGGTACTCTTTTAGCAAAACAGGATCGTCATTTTTAAAGATAGAGGCGCAAAAAGTAAAAATTTAATTTTTGAATTCAAGAATACAATTTAGCAATGTCTTAAGTTCAACTATGTAACAGGAGGATAAACGGTTGATCTCTTCAAAACAACGCAATACTAATCATGATGCGATCGCTTCTATCTATGACTTGAAAAGTCAACTAGAACGCCACGATATTGTATTGGAGTTTATAGACAAGTTAATCCTCCAAAATATTCCCGAAGGAGCGCATATTTTTGATCTTGGTTGCGGTACAGGACAAGTTGCCCAACGGCTTCTAAAAAGAGGTTATCAAGTAACTGGACTTGATAGTTCTGAAAGAATGCTGAATGTTGCTCGTGAAAATGCACCAGATGCTAAATTTATTCTAGATGATGCCCGCTTTTTTAAATTAACACCAACTTTTCACGCAGCTATTTCAACAGATGTTGTTCTCAACTATATCCTCAGCATTAATGAACTAAAAAATGCATTACAAAATGTGTATGATGCCTTATTAGACAACGGGATTTTTGCCTTTGAATTATATATTGAAGAATTATGTGAGTTAGAGTGGCAAAATAATGAGTCTGGTGGCGGTGTTAAAGATGATAATGTCTGGGTAGATATTTGGAGTTATGACACAGAAAATAAAATTGGTCGAAAGGACACTACCATATTTGAATTAGTAAATGGGCTATGGCAACGTTCAGACAGGAGTTTTTTCTTAAAAGCTTATTCAGTAGCAGATGTTAAATTGGTATTAAAACAAGTAGGATTTACAGAAATTAGGATGTTTGAATTAAAACAGGATTTGGGAGTAGATAAAGCGTTTGAAAGTGCCTGTTTTATTTGCCGAAAGCCACTAACTTGTACTAGTTCGTAGTTCGTAATTAAGAGATTCAGATTTAATCGAGATTTTTGTATTTTAGAAAATTGGCATTAATCAGCGTGGGTTAGTGAAATTGTGTGTTCTTGCTCAAGAGTAATAATAAATATATGTCAAATCAAATAACTCAAGGGTTTCAGCTTTCCACTCAACAAAAGCGTATTTGGTTATTACAGCAGTCTAGTTCAGCTTATTTAGCTCAATGTGCTTTTCTTCTAGAAGGCAATCTTAAACCAGAGATATTAAAAGCTGCTTTAGAGCAAGTTGCTATTCGACATGGAATTTTGGGTACAACTTTTCATTGCTTACCTGGGATGAAAATTCCTGTAATGGTTTTAGGAAATAGCAGTATTTTATCGTGGCGTAAGATTGATTTCAGTCACTGTGAACCGAAAGAACTTTCAAGCAAAATTGCATATTTTTCTCAGGAAGCACGTAGTTTTAATTTCGAGTTTGAGCAAGGGCCAGTTTTACATATATCTCTACTGAAACTTGATGTGCAAAAGCACAGTTTAATCATCAGTTTACCTTCACTTTGTGCCGATACCCGGACGCTCAAGAATCTGGTAACTGAAATCAGCAATTCATATTCTGCTTGCTTACAAGGTGAGAGACTATCAGAAGAAGTTGTCCAATATCTGCAATTCTCAGAATGGCAGAATCAATTACTCACAGATGAAGATGCAGAAACAGCTAAAAAATACTGGCATGAACAACAGCTTTCTACACTCGCTTCATTGAAGTTACCTTTTGAAAGTCAGCCATTACAACCATCAAAATTTGAGGTAAACTGCTGTCGATTAGATATTACTCCTGATGTGACAGCCAAGATTACTAACTTAGCTCAAAAGTATGATACTTCCACAGATGTTGTCTTACTAGCTTGCTGGCAAACTCTGATTTGGCGACTTACAAGACAGCCAGATATCGTTATTGGTATGGCTAGCGATCGCAGAGACTATGAAGAACTATACAACTTATTAGGACTTGTTGCTACTTGGTTGCCAATTAACAGCCATTTGACACCAGATTTACGCTTTAGAGAAATTTTAGAACTAGCTAATCAAATCATAGAAGCGGGTGCAGAATGGCAAGATTATTTTGTGTCAGAACCGATAGAAAATCACGAGCAACTAGCTTTTCCCATCGGATTCGAGTTTGAGCAACTACCAGAAAAACTCTTTGCTGGCGACGTGTCATTTTCTCTTGAGCAATATTACAGTTGTATTGAACAATTTAAAGTAAAACTTACTTGTGCTCAAAGCAAGCATTCTTTAACGACAGAATTCTACTACGATATTAATTATTTTTCAGCCGATACTATTGAACGTCTAGCCAGAGAATTTCAAACTTTATTAACAAGTGTAACAGCTAATCCCGAAGAGAAAATCAGCCAATTAGAAATTCTCAGCTTTAGCGATCGCCAACAATTACTAGTAGAATTTAATCAAACACATCTTGACAATCTACAAGATAAATGTATCCACCAACTATTTGAAGCACAAGTACAAAAAACACCTGATAAAATTGCCATTGTCTTTGAAGATCAACAACTAACTTATGCACAGTTAAACCGCAAAGCCAATCAACTTGCTAACTATTTGCAGCAGCGAGGAGTCAAGCCGGAAGTTTTAGTAGGACTTTGCACAGAGCGATCGCTCTTGATGATTATTGGACTTTTGGGCATTCTGAAAGCTGGTGGAGCCTATCTACCGATAGATCCAACCTTACCCAAAGAAGGTTTTGCTAGCCGATTGCAGGATATCGAAATACCACTGATATTAACACAACAGCGATTAGTCGATAACCTGCCAACAGATGTAGCTGAGATAGTCTGCTTAGATACAGATTGGGATCTCATTGCCGATCGCAAAGATGATAATCCCGCCAGTGCAGTGACAGCCCAGAATTTAGTTTATGTCTTGTTCACCTCTGGCTCTACTGGTAAACCGAAGGGAGTTGCGATCGAACATCGGCAATTGCTGAATTACCTTCACGGAATTACACAGAGATTAGACTTATCAACAACAACTAACTTCGCCACTGTTTCCACCTTAGCTGCCGACTTGGGTAACACTGGAATCTTCGCTGCTCTTTGCACTGGCGGATGTCTGCATATATTATCCATCGAGTGTGCTACAGACTCAGCAGCCTTGGCAAAATACTGTCGCACCTATCCGATCGACTGTCTCAAAATTGTTCCCTCCCACCTTGCGACTCTTCTCACCTCTGCACCATCCGATTCCATCTTGCCGCGCCAGCAGCTAATTCTGGGTGGCGAGGCTGCAAGCTGGCAACTTATTGAACAGATTCGGCAGCAAGCACCATCTAGCTTAATCTTAAATCACTACGGCCCTACAGAAGCCACCGTGGGGGTTACTACCTTTGCAGTTGAAAATCAGCAAATTAGTACGCAGACAGTACCCCTTGGTCGTCCACTTGCCAATACGCAGATTTATTTACTGGATGAGCTGCTGCAACCAGTACCCATTGGTGTAGCAGGTGAACTGTACATTGGTGGTGCGGGTTTAGCCAGAGGTTATCTCAATCAGTCTGGTATAACGGCAGAAAAGTTTATTCCTAATCCTTTCGTAGAGACGGGTTCGCGTTTATACAAAAGTGGTGATATGGCTCGTTACTTACCTGACGGCAATATTGAATTCATTGGGCGAGTTGATCGTCAGGTAAAAATTAGGGGCTTCCGCATTGAACTTGGAGAAATTGAAACCATACTGTGTCAACATCTGCAAGTGCAACAGGCTGTAGTTTCTGTTCGGGAAGATAATGGCAACAAATCTTTAGTAGCTTACATTGTTTCTAAGCAACAACAAATACTTAATGTTAGCGAACTACAAAGATTTTTGAGACAGCAATTACCGGAATACATGATGCCCTCAACTTTCATCATGTTAAAGGCTTTGCCACTGACACCCAATGGTAAAGTTAACTATAGTGCGCTCTCAGAGTCAAATGGCGATCGCCTAGAATTGGCAGCAACTTATGAACCACCACAAAATGAGGTAGAGCAAGCGATCGCTAATATCTGGCAACAGATGCTTAATGTTGAGAAAGTGGGCATTTATGATAATTTCTTTGATATCGGTGGTCATTCATTACTGCTTGTTCAAATTCACGCTAAACTACGAGAAATTTTCCCTACCAATATATCTGTAATTAATTTATTTGAACATCCAACCATCAATTCTTTAGCAAAATATTTAACGCAAAAGCAGACCGAAATACCTTCGTTTGAGGAAAGCACTCAACGCGCCCAGAGCCGCACTGCTTCCAGGCAATCTAGAGCGCACTCCAGGTAACATTGACTAAATTAGGATTGCTAAAACCTACTAATAACAATTTACACATGACATATAATGACCTTAAAGAAAATCAAATAAGCGATTTAGACATAGCTATTGTCGGTATGTCAGGGCGGTTTCCTAAAGCCAGGAATTTGGCTAAATTTTGGCAAAATTTAAAAGAGGGTTTGGAAGCAATTTCATTTTTTTCAGACCAAGAGCTAGAATCAATTGGTCTAGACAAAACTACACTAAATAATCCAAATTATGTCAAAGCAAAAGCTATATTGGAAGATATAGAATTATTTGATGCTGCATTCTTTGATTACTCTCCTAAAACAGCAGAAATAATAGATCCACAGCACCGCCTATTTTTGGAAACAGCTTGGGAAGCTTTAGAAAGTGCTGGCTATGATTCTAAAACTTATCAAGGTCGAATTGCTGTTTATGGTAGTGCCAGTATTAGTAGTTACTTTTTATTCAATCTTTTTTCCAATCCTGAATTAATAAAATTAGTTGGTCTTGACCAAATTAGACATAATAATCGTACAGATAATCTGACTACACGAGTTGCTTATAAATTAGACTTAAAAGGTTCAGCTATCACTATCCAAACTGGATGTTCTAGCTCATTAGTTGCTGTTCATTTAGCCTGCCAAAGCTTAATAGATCGTGAATCCGATCTGGTCTTAGCAGGTGGAGTTTCTATAACTAACTTACAAAAGACTGGCTATGCTTATCAAGAGGGGGGAATTTTGTCTCCCGATGGACACTGCCGCGCCTTTGATGCCAAAGCGCAAGGAACAGTTGGCGGTGATGGTGTAGGTATAGTCATTTTAAAACGATTAGCAGATGCGATCGCCGATCGAGATTATATTCATGCTGTGATTAAAGGTTCAGCAATTAATAATGATGGTTCAGCCAAAGTTGGCTATACAGCTCCGAGTATCGATGGTCAAGCCAAGGTGATTGCAGAGGCTCTCGCCATCAGCAGAATCGAACCCGATATGGTCAGTTATGTAGAGGCTCATGGCACTGGCACAGTTTTAGGAGATCCGATTGAAATTGCCGCGTTAACTAAATCTTTTCGCGCCAGAACTCAGAAAAAGAATTTCTGCGCCATTGGTTCAGTAAAAACGAATATCGGACACTTAGATACTGCATCTGGTGTTGCAGGTTTAATCAAAACTGTCCTCGCGCTCAAACACAAGGAAATACCACCAAGTCTGCATTTTCAAGAACCATCACCTCAGATTGATTTTGCTAACAGTCCCTTTTACGTTAACGACAAACTTTCAGAATGGAAGTCAAACGGACATCCTAGACGTGCAGGAGTCAGTTCCTTTGGTATTGGCGGCACTAATGCTCATGTGATTCTAGAAGAAGCCCCGGTAGTGGAGCAGGGGGGCAGAAGGGCAGAGGGGCAGGGGAGGAAATATCATCTGTTGGTTGTTTCTGCGAAAACGGAATCAGCATTAGAGGCAGCGACGGCAAATCTGGCTAATCACCTCAAACAGCATCCCGATTTAAATTTAGCTGATGTTGCTTACACTCTGGGGGTAGGTCGTCGAGCTTTTGACTATCGTCGGATGGTAGTTTGTCAAGACCTTGATGATGCAATCAAAGTTTTAGAGACAAAAGATACGCAACGAGTTTTCACGCACTATCAAGAACCAGGTGATTCAGAAGTTGTGTTTATGCTTCCCGGTCAGGGATCTCAGTATGTAGACATGGGTAGAGAGTTATACCAAACTGAGCCAATTTTCCGTGAACAGGTTGATTATTGTTGTGAACAACTTAAACCTATTTTAGGGTTAGACTTACGCACTATTCTTTATCCCAGCCAAGAACAGACCCAATGGGCGACACAGCAGCTAACGCAAACTCATATTACCCAGCCGGCGTTGTTCGCGATTGAATATGCTTTAGCACAATTGTGGTTATCTAGGGGAGTATGCCCTAGTGCAATGATTGGTCACAGTATAGGAGAATATGTTGCCGCTTGTTTAGCTGGGGTATTTTCTTTAGCAGATGCATTGATGCTAGTTGCTACTCGTGGACAACTGATGCAGCAACTACCTTCAGGAGCAATGCTGGCTGTAGCACTACCTGAGAAAAAAGTTACGCAGATGCTAGGTGATAAACTTTCCTTAGCAGCCATCAACGCACCAGAGCGCTGTGTAGTTTCTGGCCCAACCGCAGAGATTGAATATTTACAAAACCGCTTAACCGAGCAAGGGATTGACTCTCGTTTTCTGCATACTTCCCATGCCTTTCATTCGCAAATGATGGACTCTATTATTGAGCCATTTACCAAGTTATTTGCAAAAATCAATCTTAATCACCCAAAAATTCCTTTTTTATCTAACGTAACTGGCACTTGGATTACTCCAGAGGAAGCAACAGATAACAATTATTGGGCTAAACATTTGCGGTCATCAGTGCGCTTTGCTGATGGTATTACTGAACTATGTAAACAGCCAAATCGGATTTTTTTAGAAGTTGGATCTGGTCGCACTTTAAGTACTTTAACTAAACAACAAGCTCAAGGACATTTGGCACTTTGCTCCATACGTCATCCTCATGACCAACAATCCGATGTTGCATTCTTACTAAATACTCTGGGACATTTGTGGCTGTGTGGAATACAAGTGGATTGGTCAGGGTTTTATGTCAATCAAAAATGTCATCGACTTCCTTTACCGACTTACCCTTTTGAACGACAAAAATACTGGGTTGAGTCTTCTATAAGTAATGAGTTAAATCAATTGCATGGAAAAGACACTCAGAATAATCAAAAGTTAGATAATGAACAAATTAGTAGTCCTAAAAATCATTTAGGAGAGAAATCACAACATTTACTTGTTGAATCTCAGCAAAACAATATTCTCCATTTGAGTAACAAAAATCAAAAACGCGATAATCCTGCCAAAAAAATAATAGATCGTCAAATTTCTATTATGTTTCAGCAGTTAGAATTATTAGAAAAAGATATGTAGTTTCATACAAGAGTAACTGAACTTTTTAGTTCGTAGTAATGTCAAATAATATAAAATATTATGAATGAAGATTCTCAATATAAAAAAATAATATCAACACTCAAACACATCGTTAGTGAGTCATTAGGAGTGAAATCATCTGGAATAGATATTCATACTCCTTTTCTGGCGATGGGTGTAGACTCTCTAATTTTGTTGCAAATTAACCGTGCTATTCAACAAGAGTTAGCTATTGATATTCCTTTTCGCTTATTGCTTGAAGATTTATCAACAATTCATGCATTAGGAACTCATATAGCTCAAGAGCTACCTCCACAAAATCTGATTGTAGAGCCTTCTTTTCAGGAATATACATTTAGCCCAATACTACAAACACATACTGAAAAGACTTTTGATACCCAACACTTAGAACAAGAAGATGAAAAATCTGTAACAGGTACAGTACTAGAACAAGTAATAGAACAGCAGCTTGAGTTGATGTCCAAACAGCTAGACATTTTACAAAAAGCAGGTTCATCGAAGAAGATATTACCTGTACAAAAAGTAATCCCATCTACCCCTATTCAACATGAGGTAGGACAAGTTGCTCAATCTTTAATTAATAACTCTGATTTTTCAGAAAGTTCATCATCGATTCAAACTGAGTCTAATCAACAACTCATCACCCAAACAATTGAGCCTCTTCAGTTAGAATCAAAGACTCTATTAACTCCCCGTCAACAAAAACATTTAGATGCTTTAATTACACGTTTTGTCAAACTTACTCCCGAATCTAAACGACTTACTCAAGCTTATCGTTCCTACCATGCCAATAGCAGAGCGATAACAGGCTTCCTGCCCTCCATTAAAGAGATGTTATATCCTATTCACGGACAGCGTGGAGAGGGAGCCAAACTCTGGGATGTTGATGGCCAAGAGTATGTAGACATTTCGATGGGGTTTGGTGCGCTTTTATTTGGTCATTCACCATCTTTTGTCATTGAAGCTATTCAAGAACAAATAAAGCAAGGTATATTGCACGGGCCACAATCGCGTCTCGCCGGTCAGGTTGCAGAGTTAATTTGTGAGTTGACAGGCGCGGAACGAGCAGCTTTTTGTAACGATGGCACAGAAGCGGTGATGGCAGCAATCCGCCTAGCACGAGCTACTACAAGACGCTCTAAGATTGCTTTATTTGCTGGTTCTTATCACGGTACTTATGATGGGGTTTTGGTAAGAGGAATAACAACCAGCGAAGGAACGCGGCGTTCTATCCCCAGAGCTATAGGTATTCCATCATACATTGCTGATGATGTTATCGTACTTGACTATGGGCAACCTGAATCCCTCGAAATTCTGAAAACTCATGCTTACGAACTGGCAGCAGTTCTGGTGGAACCGATACAAAGCAGTCGCCCAGATTTGCAACCGAAAGAGTTTCTGCTCCAACTCAGACAATTAACTCAAGCAACAGGAACTGTATTAATTTTTGACGAAGTGATTACCGGTTTTCGGATGCATCCAGGTGGGATTCAGGGATTGTGGAATATTCAAGCAGATTTGACTACATACGGTAAAGCCGTTGCTGCTGGGATGCCAATTGGAGTTATAGCTGGCAAGGCAGCTTTGATGGATACCCTTGACGGTGGGATGTGGAACTATGGAGATGGCTCTTATCCTCAAGCGGAAACCACAGTATTTGCAGGTACTTTCTTCAAACATCCTTTGGTAATGGCGGCGGCTTGGGCTGCACTCAATCATATTAAAAATAGTGGCCCGAAATTACAGCAGGAGTTATCTGAAAAAACAACGAAATTAGCCCAAACTCTTAATAGTTACTTTGAACAAAGACAAGTTCCAATTCAAGTAGTCCATTTTGGTTCGCTGTTTCGTTTCATAGCCTCATCTCCCCTTAAGTTTGGTCAGTTGTTTTTCTACCATCTCTTAGAAAAAGGTGTTTATGTCTGGGAAGGACGCACATTTTATCTGTCTACGGCGCATACTGATGCAGATATTGAACACGTAATTGGGGCAGTCAAGGAAAGCGTAGTAGAAATGCAAGAAGGGGAATTATTACCACCTGCCCCGATTTCAACAACGCTCAAAATTTCCCTGACAGCAGCACAAAAAGAACTGTGGTTTTTAGCACAGATGGGAGATGAAGTTTCCCGCGCCTATAACGAATCTAGAACTATCCATCTGCGAGGGACTGGCAATTTATTGGCAGTACGTAAGGCTGTTCAGGAAATTATCAATCGTCACGAAGCGCTGCGAACTACTTTTAGCCCAGAGGGGGATAATCAACTGATTCATCCCACTTTGACTATAGACATTCCTGTGAGCGACTTTTCAACTTTAGATAAAAGTCAACGAGAAACACAGTTATCAGAATTATTAGCACGAGAAGCTCAACAAATTTTTCATTTAGAAAAAGGGCCATTGCTGAACTGTCATATCGTCAAGTTGCAGGAAGATCATCATCTTGTAATTCTGACAAATCATCACATTGTTGCTGATGGCTGGTCAATTAGTATTTTGTTGCGAGAACTAGCAGCAATTTATTCAGCAGAATGCCAAGGTATTGCTAGCCAACTTCCCCAACCCATGAAATGGAGTGAGTATGCTCTGTGGCAAGTACAAATACAGCAGAGTCCAGAAATGGCAAAAGCTGAAGCTTATTGGCTGAGTCAATTTGCCAGTTCAGTGCCTGTATTGGAATTACCAACTGACCGTCCTCGACCACCAATATTTTCGTACACTGGAGCGCGAGAAAATCTCATCCTCGATTCCACTTTGTATAATTCTTTGAAAAGCTTAAGTGTACAACGTGGTTATACTTTATTTACAATTCTTTTAACAGCATTTATCACCTTATTGCAACGATTGACGAATCAACAAGATATCGTTGTTGGTATTGCTTCGGCTGGACAATCTGCGATCGCAGGTGAATATCTTGTTGGCCACTGTGTTAATCTATTGCCTATACGCAGCCAAGTTATTGGCAACCCAGGATTTGCAGAGTATTTAAGTTCAGTTCAGCAGGTATTGTTAGATGCTTACGAGTATCAAATTTATCCTTTTATTAAACTAATTGAAAATTTAAAGTTACCACGAGATCCTAGCCGCACCCCTCTTTTTACCACAGGGTTTAATCTGGACAAAGCTCCATTGGAGTCCAAGTCTTTAAAACAAGAGTTTGAAATAGCTAAAAATTCTACCAGTGCTACTAAGCTGGATATTAATTTAAATATTCTTCAGGCAGACAGTGAACTAGTAATAGAACTGGAATATAATACAGACTTATTTGATACCCAAACAATTCAGCGTTGGCTCGGACATTACGTAACCTTGCTAGAAGGTGTTGTTGCCAACCCAGAGCAACTCCTAAAAGAATTGCCTATATTGACACAAACTCAACAGCATCAGTTGTTGGTGGAATGGAACAATACTCAAACTGACTATCCTGGAGAGTATTGTATCCATGAGTTATTTGAGGCTCAAGTAGAGCGATCGCCTGATGCAATTGCCGTAACCTTTGAAGACCAACACCTCACCTATCGAGAGCTAAACCACCGTGCAAATCAATTGGCGCATTATTTGCGATCGCTTGGGGTTAAACCAGAGGTATTGGTGGGGATTTGTGTGGAGCGATCGCTTGAAATGTTGATGGGAATTTTAGGCATTTTGAAGGCTGGTGGCGCTTATGTGCCACTAGATCCAGCATATCCCAAAGAACGTCTGGCTTTTATGCTGGAGGATGCTCAAATATCAGTCTTACTTACCCAGCAGCGACTAGTCGCAGGACTCCCGAAACACGAAGCTAAAGTTGTATGCCTAGATGCAGATTGGGAGATTATTGCCCAACAAAGTCAGGAAAATCTTTCAACCCAGTTCACATTTAAGAATTTAGCTTATCTGATTTATACATCGGGGTCTACAGGAAAACCAAAGGGGGTAATGATCCAGCATAACTCTTTGGTGAACTATATTAAAACTGCTTGTTTAGAGTATGAATTAAAGTCAAGCGATCGCATCTTACAATTTGCATCCATTAGTTTTGATACTGCTGCCGAAGAGATATTTCCCTGCTTAGTACAAGGTGCTACACTCGTGCTGCGTACTGATTCAATGTTAAGTTCAATACCATCTTTTCTCCAAAGATGCCAAGCTCTAAATCTAACTGTATTAGATTTACCGACAGCTTTCTGGCATCAACTCACTGCTGAATTGGCTGAAGAAAGTTTACAGCTACCTGAGCAACTGCGTTTAGTGATTATTGGCGGAGAAAAGGCTCTTTCGCAGCGGTTAGCGATCTGGCAAAAGCATGTGGGACAAAGAGTGCAACTAATTAATTCTTACGGGCCTACAGAAGCAACCATCGTGGCCACGACGAGCAATC
Organism: Nostoc sp.; assembly: GCF_036917235.1. Classification (GTDB taxonomy): domain Bacteria; phylum Cyanobacteriota; class Cyanobacteriia; order Cyanobacteriales; family Nostocaceae; genus Nostoc. Next base: position 83,837 of record NZ_JBALDU010000104.1, on the reverse strand, counting down.
TATCGAAGTTGACGGAAGTAGACGCTGCATTCCGAGAGGTGCCGATTGGGCGTGGAATTCATAATGTTCAGATTTACGTGCTAGATTCTTACCTGCAACCTAACCCCATAGGAGTACCAAGCGAACTTTATATTGGTGGTGTTGGCGTTGCTAGGGGATACCTTAACTTACCTGAATTGACAGCTCTTAAGTTTATTCCTAACCCTTTCAGTAAAGAATCCGGGACACGTTTATATAAAACTGGGGACTTAGCCCGCTATCTACCAAATGGGGATATCGAAATACTAGGACGTATCGACGACCAAGTTAAGATTCGGGGCTTCCGCATCGAATTAGGTGAGATTGAGGCAAGATTAAACCAACACGCGAAAGTCCGCGAAGCCGTGGTGGTGATTTGGGACGACGAACTTACTGACAAGCGCTTAGTAGCTTATGTAAGTCCTCAACCTAAGCAAGAACTTACAGTTACTGAACTGCGTAGCTTTTTGAAAGATAAGTTACCAGAATATATGATACCTTCTGCCTTCGTATTACTCGAAACTCTGCCGCTCACACCCAACGGCAAGTTAGATAAGCGATCGCTACCTGCACCAGAAATCCGCCCAGAGCTAGAAGCTGCTTATGTGATGCCACAAACTGAGATAGAACAAACTATCGCTACAATTTGGCAAAAATCTCTCAATATCGAGAAAATAGGCATTCACGACAACTTCTTTGAACTCGGTGGTCATTCATTACTTCTAGTTAAAGTTAATAGCCAATTACGCGAAATATTCACAATCGATTTATCAATGCTCGATATGTTCAGATATCCCACTATTAGCTCTCTTGCAGAGTTCTTTAGTCCAACTAAAAATCAAACATCATCTTTAAGTGAAACTAATATTTCAATAGAAAAAATTGCAAGTGGTAAATCTCAACAAAGAAAACGGTTACAAAAAATGAAGTCGGTAATGAATAATCAAGGAGTTAAGGAAGAATGAATATCCCCATAGCATCTGTTGAGTATAATGGTTCAGAAATAGCAATTATTGGCATAGCCGGGCGGTTCCCTGGAGCCAAAAATGTTGATGAGTTTTGGCAAAATCTCCAAAGTGGTACAGAGTCAATTTCAGTTTTTACTGATGAAGAACTGTTAGCTTATGGGCTAGATGCAGCCATACTCAATAATCCGAAGTTTGTCAAAGCACGAGCTGTATTAGAAGATGTAGAACTTTTTGATGCTGCATTTTTTGGTTTTAATCCCAGAGAAGCTGAAATTACCGATCCACAACATCGTCTCTTTTTAGAATGTGCATATACTGCCCTTGAAGATGCTGGCTATGACTCAGAAAATTATCAAGGTTCTATTGGAGTTTACGCCGGAGCTAGCTTAAGTAGATACTTACTGAATATTATTTTAAACGAAGATATTATTGGATCTATAGATAATCACCAACTAGCGATCGCAGGTGACAAAGATTACTTAACTACCCGCGTTTCTTACAAACTGAATCTAGAGGGGCCGAGTTTCACTGTTCAAACCGCCTGCTCTACTTCATTAGTTGCTGTACATTTAGCCACTCAAAGCTTACTAAATGGGGAATGCGATATAGCTTTGGCTGGTGGTGTTTCAATCTCTGCATCAAGAAAAGCTGGCTATCTATATAAAGAAGGGGGAATTGGTTCGCCTGACGGACACTGCCGCGCTTTTGATGCTCAAGCACAGGGAACTGTTGGTGGCGAAGGTGTCGGCATCGTAGTTTTGAAGAGATTAGAGGATGCTCTAGCAGATGGAGATACTATTCATGCCCTCATCAAAGGTTCTGCTATTAATAACGATGGATCTCTCAAAGTTAGCTATACAGCACCACGGATAGACGGTCAAGCCAAGGTGATTAGAACCGCTCAAGTTCTTGCCGACGTTGAACCTGAGACGATTAGCTATATTGAAGCTCATGGGACAGGAACAACACTAGGAGACCCTATTGAAATCGCGGCGTTAACGCAAGCTTTTCGAGCCAGCACTGAGAAAAAAGGCTTCTGCGCCATTGGCTCAGTCAAAACTAACATTGGACATTTAGACGCTGCTGCTGGGGTAACAGGTCTAATCAAAACCGTCCTGGCCCTAAAGCATCAACAAATACCACCTAGTTTGCACTTTCAAGAACCATCACCGCAGATTGATTTTGCCAACAGTCCTTTTTATGTAAACACCAAACTTGCCGAATGGACAACAAACGGCATTCCTCGCCGTGCCGGAGTTAGTTCGTTTGGAATTGGTGGGACTAATGCCCATGTAATTTTGGAAGAAGCCCCTGTGGAGGAGCAGAGGGGCAGGGAAGCAGAGGGGCAGGGGAGAAAATATCATCTGTTGGTTCTTTCTGCAAAAACGGAATCGGCGCTAGAAACAGCTACGAAAAATCTTGCTAATCATCTCAAACAGCATCCCCATCTCAACTTAGGCGATGTGGCTCATACTCTTGGTGTAGGTCGTCGAGCTTTCGAGCATCGCCGGATGGTGGTATGTCAAGACATGAATGATGCAGTGAAGGTGCTTTCTTCTTTAGATTCACAACGAGTTTTCACCCAATACCAGCAGCCTGTTAATCGTCCTGTAGTGTTTATGTTTTCTGGGCAAGGAACGCAGTATGTGAATATGGGTAGAGAACTCTACGAAAGTGAGCCAACTTTTACACTTACAGTCGATCGCTGCTGTGAACTGCTAAAACCCCATCTAGGTCTTAATTTACGCCATATACTGTTTCCAAATGAGGCAGCACAGGTAACAGAGCAACTCCAGCAGACATCTATTGCCCAGCCAGCATTATTTGTCATCGAGTACGCCCTAGCTCAATTGTGGATGGCATGGGGTGTACACCCAGAGGCGATGATTGGCCACAGTATCGGAGAGTATGTCGCTGCGACTTTAGCTGGAGTCTTCTCGCTGGAAGATGCCCTAATGCTAGTCGCAATTCGAGGACGACTGATGCAGCAACTTCCTAGTGGGGAAATGCTCTCTATCCAACTTCCCGAATCAGAGATACAACCATTACTAAATAGGGAACTGTCTTTAGCTGCAAGCAATGGGCCTTCTTACTGCGTGGTTTCTGGTACAACTGAAGCGATCGCACAATTACAACAACAGCTAGAATCCAAAGGTGTAGGCTGTCGTAGGCTGCATACTTCTCATGCCTTTCATTCTCAAATGATGGAGCCAATTCTCCAGCCATTTACAGAACAGTTACAAAAACTCCAACTTCATCCGGCCACAATTCCGTTTGTATCTAACGTTAGTGGCACTTGGATTACTGTAGCTGAAGCAACAGACCCAAAATATTGGGTAAAGCATCTACGGCAGACAGTGCGCTTTAGCGAAGGGATGACTGAGTTACTTAAAATACAGGAGCGCATCTTTTTAGAGGTTGGGCCGGGAAGAACTTTAAGTACCTTTACCAAGCAACATCACAAAGATCAACAGGTTATACTAACCTCAATTCGCCATCCACAAGAACAACAATCGGATGTAGCATTTTTACTCAACTCTTTGGCGCGGCTCTGGCTTTTTGGTGTCAAAGTAGACTGGTCTAGTTTTTATGCTAACGAACAACGCCATCATATTCCCTTACCAACCTATCCATTTGAGCGCCAACGTTACTGGATTGAAGCACAAAAACAGCCAAGACAAACGGCAGTTGATTTAGGTAAATCTCTCGTAGAGGCTTGTAGGATAAAGGCTCATGCTAGCGTCACCACATTGGACGAGCAAACTTATTTACTGAATAAACAGTGTTTGGATCGTTTGTGTGCTGCCTATATAAACCTTGCTCTCCAGCGTTTAGGTGCTTTTAGCAAAAATAATGAACGGTATTCCCTTGAGGAGTTGTGTGAGCAATTTAAAATTATTCCTCGCTATCGGCAATTGTTGTGTCGCTTTTTAGATGTTCTTGTAGAGCAAAGTCATCTACAACAAGAAAAGGATTTATTTACCAACTTTGTTCCCAGTTCCATAGACTCTATTAATACTCTGATAGAAGAAGTTAAACTCAGATATGTAGATACACCCCACGAGCTAAATATAGTCCGAGAATGTGGCGAGCATCTACTAGATGTATTGATTGGTGAAAAAGAACCGTTAGAGTTGTACTTTGCGGTAAAAGACAACAAACTAAAAATTTCAAATCGAGAATTACCTCTGAATACCCATTTAAAAGGGATTGTGCGAACAGGCATGGAACAGTTGGTAAAGTTATTACCACCTGATGTAAACCTGAGAATTCTGGAAATTGGTGGTGGAGGGGGTATTGCTACAACAGAATTGCTGCCTATCTTGCCATCTGAACGCACTAACTACACTTTTACAGATGTAGGTGGTTTGTTTTTGAATCAAGCCAAACAGAAGTTTAGTGCTTATCCCTTTGTTGAATATCGTTTTCTAGATATTGAAAAACCGCCAACTGCACAAGGGTTTAACAACCATAGTTTCGATGTGGTGGTAGCTGTGAATGTGTTGCACGTAACCCGGAATATAACAAAAACACTGGAGCATGTGCGATCGCTATTAGCTCCTGGAGGATTTCTGCTATTGTGGGAAATAACTCAACCACAATTAGACTTCGATCTCACCGATGGTCTGCTGATGAATCCATTAGAGGATAAAGAACGCAGCCGTGGTAATCCATTTTTATCACAGGAGCAATGGCAAGAAGCATTACACTCTCAAGGGTTTGTTGAGGTAGCAGCTGTCTCAGAAACTGAAGCTTTCGGCGAACAGATTTTGGTAGCTCAAGCTGCTGCATCCTTAACTGACTTAGCACCTACAGCATTTACCGTTACAAAGCAACACCAAGACTTATTAAGTAAAAAATCAGATATTGCTGACTGGTTTTACATTCCTTCTTGGAAACGTACTATGCCACCGCAGCTTTTTCAACCTGGACTTGAGGTAAAACTAGGATGCTGGTTAGTGTTTGTGGATGAGTGCGGCTTGGGTGAAAAGTTGGTAAAACGGCTATTACTTGAGAATCAAGATGTTATTATCATCAGGGTTGGAGAGCAATTTCAGCAAAATAGCGAATATCCTCAACGCACATATACGATTAATCCTGAAAAAGTGGATGATTACAACACCTTGCTCAAAGAACTTCGGAGCCTGGGTAAGATTCCAAAAAGGATTGTTCATCTGTGGAGTGTGACACCAAACAGTTACACCAACTCAACAATTGAAGCTTTAGGCTGGTCGAGCCTATTGTTTTTGGCACAGGCGATGTCTGACGACAAGGCGCTGCGCGTCTACGCAGAACATAATCAGACAGATGCTGTAGAAATTAGCATCGTCTCCAACAATTTGCAGGAAGTAACAGGTTCAGAAATACTGTGTCCAGAAAAGGCACTGGTTCTCGGAACTTGCAAAGTAATGCCGCTAGAGTATCCAAATATAACCTGTCGCAGTATTGATGTTGTAGTTCCTATAGAAAGTGGTCAAGAAGAACTCATCCAAACGCTAATAGCGGAACTTATGACTTCTATCTCTGACCGAATTATTGCTTACCGTGGGCGGAATCGCTGGGTACAAGATTTTGAATCTGTGCAACTACATGAAACCGTTACCGAAAATCTCCGCCTCAGAAAACAGGGAGTATATCTCATCACTGGTGGATTAGGAGGTGTTGGTCTGGTGCTGGCAGAATATTTAGCACAGACTGTGCAAGCAAAACTAATATTACTAGGGCGTTCAGCTTTTCCTGACCAAGACAAGTGGTCTGAATGGTTATTGACTCATGATAAGGAAGATCCTATCAGCCAGAAGATCCAAAAATTGCAAGCGATGAAGGCATTAGGTGCAGAGGTAATGATAGCCAGCGCCGATGTTACCAACCTTGACCAGATGTTAGCGGTGTTTAACAAAAGTAATCAGCAATTTGGTGAGATTCATGGAGTAATTCATGCAGCCGCAGTTTACGGCGGAGGGATGATGCAACTCACAACAAAAGAAACTGTAGCTAATGCTTTAGCACCAAAAGTGCAAGGAACACGAGTACTTGAAACTCTATTTCAAGAAAGCAAGCTGGATTTCTTTGTACTCTGTTCATCACTAAGTTCATTTATTGGCACATCTGGAATGGCAGATTATACAGCTGCAAATGCCTTCCTTGACTCCTTTGCTAATTACAGTATCTCCAAATATGGGACATGGAAATTCATTAAGTCTATTAACTGGGATAGATGGAATAGTGTAGGAATGGCAATTGCTGTTGAAGCAAGGCATCAAGAAATCACAGGAGAAAAATTGACAGCAGGAATGGTCTCTTTTGAAGGCATAGAGGCGTTTAGACGTATTCTGTGTAGTAGCACAGTTTCTCAAGTAATTGTATCAACACAAGATTTTCCCAACCTGATTAAGCCAAAGGAATCAGCTAAATCCTTGGAGGAAAAACTAGTCCAACTAAATCAATTCAAATCAACCCACCCGCGCCCGACTTTAGGGAATGCTTATATTCCTCCTAGTAATGAAATCGAGCGAACCCTTGCTGAGGTTTGGCAAAAACTTCTGGGTATTGAAAAAGTGGGTATTCACGATAACTTCTTTGAGTTAGGAGGAGACTCTTTATTTGCTACTCAATTAGTTTCTGAACTGTGCAAAATTTTCCAAATAGAACTTTCTTACAAAGGCTTCTTTAATGGGCCAACTATAGGTGAGTTGGCTGAAGTTATTGTCCAACAATTATCTGAGCAGACAAATTTAGAGGAATTGGCTCAAGCTTTAGCAGATATTGAACAACTATCACAGGATGAAGTGCAAGCATTAATTTCTTAATAAGTATAAGTAATTAACTTGATTTAAAATAGTAGTACGATCATTTAAATCAAGTTAATTGCACCAAAATTAAGCTTTTAAAGATGCCATACAAATCCAACATATCAAGGAAAAATAGTCATGCTAAATTTGTACAATCTCAATGGTAAAAAACACTTATCTGCATTATTGATATGCCAATTAAGTGTTTTTTTAACAGGGTTATTCTTTCTTTTGTTATTTGTATTTGATTTGGATGGTAGAGTTGAGATTTTTGATGTAATTATTAGCATACCTTTATTATTTCTCTATCTAATCTTAACTTTGTGGATAGGATTATTCTGGAAAGCTTTATCACAAATAACATTTAGTCATAGCTCTTCAACCAGAATAATTTTTCAACGATGGTTTATTATGCCAATAACTGTGTTCTGTCTGAGTGGCGCTTATGCAACTCATACTCTGCTACTACTTTATCAAGGCAATAACCATTTCATAGTTGCTTTTATTCCCTTATTTTTAGCTGGGATTGTCGGAGTAACTGTAACATCAATTTTTCTAGTAAAACTTTTATGGCATATCAAAGATGAAGAAAAATTTTACATTAAGAGTCAAAATAAATTGACCGAACTGAAGGAACAGTTCGGAACAACTTCTATCAAGCGAATAGAGCTTTCAATAGACATGGCTTATGGTAGATTATCTGCTAATCCAACTCCCGATCAACAAGGCTTTCAAGTAGCAGGATTAACGTCAAAAGCTTGGTATGATATGAGTGATTTGCCTAGTATTAAACTGCTAGAGAATAGATATCAAATAATTAATCAAGAAACTCTGGAAATTATAAAAAATAAAACCCTACTAAAACCATTTAATTACTTGGGTGTCAATGAAGGGGCATGGGATACGATCGAGATAATAGAGGCGGGTAAAAAAGTAGATGAAGTTACTATATATATACCAGAGATAGTAAAATTATTAGACAATATTTCAAAATATTTAAGAATAACAAATGCAGCATTATCAGTTTTAAAACCTAGCAAAATAATTAAACCTCATCGCGATCCAAATAATTTTCAGATTACCTGCCATCTCGGTATTACCATCCCTGAAAAATGTGGTATTAGCGTTGCTGGTGAGTCTCGTACTTGGGAAGAAGGAAAGTGTCTATTTTTTGATTCTTCATATGAACATACAGCATGGAATTATAGCGATACTCCAAGAGTAGTTCTACTGTTAATTTTCTACAAGCCTGAACTGACTGATATTGAAATGGATTTTTTAGATATGTTTTTATTCGGAAATTTTCCTAACAGAATGATCGGCTCGCCAGAAGACCATCTTGTATCTCATCAAAGGTAAAAGTAGGGAATTAAAATGAGTGACCTTTCGCAACGGATCGCTGGTCTTTCCCCAGAAAAACTTCAGCTTCTTGCACAACGTCTTCACAAGAAAAAAGACAACGTCTTTTCACAACCACAAATAGTTCGTAAAAGTCGAGAATCTAACTTATTTCCCCTATCTTTTGCCCAGCAAAGGTTATGGTTTATCGAGCAGTTACAGCCTGGGAACAGTGCTTACAACATCTCTCAACCCATGCGTCTTGTGGGATGCTTAAATGTAGCGGCGCTGGAGCAAAGCTTTAACGAAGTTGTGAGACGGCATGAAGTTTTAAGAACTACATTCACAGTAGTTGACGGGCAACCTCTGCAAGTTATTGCTCCAAGTTTGAGCTTCAAACTACCAGTGGTAAATTTACAAAAGCTTTCTCAAGAGCAAAGGGAAACTGATATTTTGCGACTGGCAAGTGAAGAAGCGCGACAGCCTTTCGACCTAACCAAAGGGCCTTTGTTGCGAGTTACTCTACTACAATTAGCCGCAGCAGAATATGCATTATTGTTGACCATGCATCACATTGTCGCTGATGGCTGGGCTATAGGTGTGCTGATTCACGAAATTGCAACTTTGTACGAAGCTTTTTCTCATGGCAAACCCTCACCCTTTTCGGAACTCTCAATTCAGTATGCAGACTTTGCTGTTTGGCAACGACAGTGGTTACAGGGAGAGCGACTAGAAACTCAACTTGCTTACTGGCAAAAGCAATTAGGCGGTAAACTTCCTGTTCTGGAACTGCCTAGTAATCACCCCCGATCGCCTATCCAGACTTTCTCAGGAGCTAGGGAGGCTCTGGTTCTACCCAAAACTTTATCTGAGAAGCTAAAGGCTCTGAATCAGCGCCAAGGTATCACACTGTTTATGATTCTGTTGGCGGCTTTTCAGACTTTGCTGCACTGGTACACCGATCAAGAAGATATCGTTGTTGGTACTGATATTGCCAACCGCAATCAAGCTGAGACTAAAGAGTTAATCGGGTTTTTTGTTAACCAATTAGTGTTGCGTACAGATTTATCAGGAAATCCTACTTTTGTAGAGTTGTTAGAACGAGTCCGCGAAATGACTTTAGAAGCTTATGCTCACCAGGATTTACCCTTCGACAAACTGGTTGATGTTCTGAATCCAAAACGAGAGTTGAACCGCACACCGTTATTTCAAGTCAAAATTGTTTTGGAAAATACTCAAACTCCTTCTTTACAACTTCCAGGCTTAAGTATCAAATCTTTGAAGGTTGAAAACAAAACAGTGCAGTTTGACTTGTTGTTGGAGTTAAACGAAACGGAGCAGGGATTATTTGGTGTATGGGAATATAACACTGATCTATTTGATCGGGGCAGCATTGTTAGATTATCAAATAATTTTGCAATACTTCTAAATAAGATTGCGACACACCCAGAAACAAAATTAAGTGAATTAAAGATAATTCTCAATGAACTAGATAAGAAACATAACTTTGCTAGAGAAGAAGCTTATCAAAATACTATCCAACAAAAGTTAACCAACGTTAAACGTAGAATGAGTAGATAATCAAAAAAAGATAATAAAAATCATGACAAAAATTGAATCTCTAGGTTCTGTGAGACGGAAAGCTGTTAATATATCCACAGAAAAGTTAATTAAAACTGAATTTCTAAAGTCAGATACTAACTTCTCGTTGGTGATTAAGCCTAGTGTGAAGGGAGTCAATCTACAAGATTGGGCTAAGAATAATCGTGAATATTTGAAAAGTGAATTATTAAAATATGCAGCGATTCTTTTTCGTGATTTCAAAGTTAATTCAATAGAAGAATTTGAGCAAATTATCGCAGCGATTTGTGGAGAAGCATTAGAATATCGCTATCGGGCATCTCCACGAACTCAAGTGGGTGGGAGAATTTATACTTCAACTGACTACCCTGCTGACCAAAGTATTTTTCCTCACAATGAACATGCTTACTCGCCTACGTTTCCGTTGAAAATCTTCTTTTTTTGTGTGAGTCCAGCGGCGGAGGGAGGAGAAACTCCAATTGGTAGTTGTCGAAAAGTTTTTGAGCGCATTGATCCCAAAATACGCGATCGCTTCATTGAAAAGCAAGTTATGTATATGCGTAACTTTGGCGATGGATTTGGTCTTCCTTGGCAAACTGTATTTCAAGCTACAGACAAAACTAAGGTAGAAGAGTATTGCCAAACCAATGGAATTGAGGTTGAATGGAAAGCAGGCGATCGCTTAAGAACTAGACAAGTTGGGCCAGCTGTTCTCAAGCATCCTCAAACAGGTGAAATGGTCTGGTTTAATCACGCAACTTTTTTTCACGTTTCTACATTGGAACCAACAATACGTGAATCGTTATTGAAAAGTTTGCCAGAAGAAGATTTACCAACTAACACATATTACGGTGATGGTTCTGCAATTGAGCCATCAGTCTTAGCTGAACTGCGAGCTGCTTATCAAGAAGAAATGGTCACTTTTTCTTGGCAAAAAGGAGATGTATTGATGTTGGATAATATGTTATCAATACATGCTCGTCAGCCATTTGTTCCTCCCAGAAAAATTTTAGTCGGAATGGCTGAACCTTATACACCACAAAGTATTTAACTAACACTGAGGTATAAATATGCAAGTAGAAAGTATCGAGGGGTTTAGACTTTCACCTCAGCAAGAGCATTTATGGTTGCTACAACAAATTGACCAAAGTTTTGCTTATTGTAGCGATTGTGCAATTTTGATTGAAGGAAATATTGATGTCAATAATTTAGAATTGGCTTTGCAAAATGTTGTCAATCGCTATGAAATTCTCCGCACCAATTTTATTTGTCTACCTGGAATGAATATTCCGGTACAGGTAATTACAGATAGCAAGGTCATTTTAGAGAATAAATCCGATATTAGTAATTTCAAACCTCAAGAACAAGAGACACAGGTTGAGTTAATTTTTCAAAAAATTAAACAACAAAGTTTTGAGTTTGAAAAAGGTTTAATCTTACATACATATTTGGTAACTATTTCGCCAGATAGGTATATATTATTTATCAGTTTGCCTGCTCTTTGTGCAGATAGTGTCACTCTTAATTGTTTATTACAAGAACTGGCTCTTTCTTACTTAGGAAAGTTGGATGAAGAATTATCTGAAGAACCACTTCAGTATGCAGACTTTTCAGAATGGCAAAATCAAATATTAGAAGCAGAAGAAACAAAAATAGGCAGAGAATATTGGCAACAGCAAGACTTCTCTACTATTGACAGTTTTCAGCTTCCTTTTGAAAATCGTCTCTCGAACCAACAAAAATTTCAACCAAAATTAGTAGATTCAGTTATTACTCCAGAACTGGTAGCTAATATTGAAACATTGGCTCAGAATTATAAGACTTCTGCATCTAACTTTTATCTAACTTGCTGGCTGGTTCTGCTTTGGCGACTGAGTGGACAATCTGAGATAATCATCGCCAAGGAATTTAATGGCAGAAAATATGAGGAACTTAAAGGAGCATTGGGACTATTTGCTAAATATTTACCACTTAATTGTCATTTAGAAGGTAATTTTAAGTTTAGTCAAATCTTACAGCAAGTGCATGAGTCTGTAGAATGTATCGACAAATGGCAAGAGTGTTTTACTTGGGAACAAATATCCGAAGGAGATAATAAATCAGATATTCTGCCTTTTTTTGGTGTGGGTTTTGATTTTACAGAAGAAGATACAAAGCATTGTGCAGGTAATATCTCATTTTCAATTTTCAAGCTTGATACCTGTACTGAGCGTTTCAAAATTAAACTCTCTTGTAGACGCCAGAAGGATTTTTTGAATACAGAATTTCATTATGACTATAACCTCTTTTCTGAACATAGTATCGCAGGTTTAGTAGAGCAATTTCACAAGTTAGTAGAAAGTGCCACGTATGATCCAGAAGGTTCAATCAGTGAATTAGAAATTTTAAGCGATCGCACCCTACATGAGCTTCTATTTGAGTTCAATCAAACTCAAGCAGACTATCCACAAAATAAATGTATTCATCAGCTATTTACAGAGCAAGTAGAACGTACACCAGATAATATTGCTGTTGTATTTAACAACCAACAATTCACTTATGCTGAACTGAATACACGTGCAAATCAACTAGCTCATTCCTTACAAAAGTTAGGGGTAGGTGCAGAAGTATTAGTGGGAATTTGTGTGGAACGTTCCTTAGAAATGCTTGTAGGTATCTTGGGTATTCTCAAAGCTGGTGGTGCTTATGTTCCCCTCGATCCGCACTATCCCCAAGAGCGTTTAGCTTTCATGCTAGAGGATACTCAAGTATCCATATTATTGACTCAGCAGCATCTCCTGGAAGGCTTACCCAACCACGATGCACAGACAATTTGCTTAGATACAGATTGGGAAGCTATTGCAGAGGAGAGTCAGGAAGCACCCGTTCCAACAGTAACTCCCGAAAACTTAGCTTATGTAATTTATACTTCTGGTTCTACAGGTAAGCCTAAAGGAGTTGCGATCGCACATCGTAACCTAGTTCACTCCACAACTGCACGTATTACCTACTATCAAGAACCTGTCAGCAGCTTCTTATTACTTTCATCCTTTGCTTTTGATAGTTCTATTGCGGGTATTTTCTGGACACTTTGTTGTGGCGGAACTCTACATTTACCAGAAGAAGGTGTACAACGAGAAGTCACTAAACTCGTAGAGTTAATTTCTCAAAATAGAGTTTCCCATTTATTAAGTCTTCCCTCTCTATATGCTCTAATATTGCAACAAGCAAAACCAGAAGAGTTAAATTCCCTGCGTGCTATTATAGTTGCAGGTGAATATTGTCCGCCAGAATTGGTAGAACATCATTCTCAATTACAGTCAGAAACATCTCTATTTAACGAGTACGGGCCAACAGAAGCAACTGTTTGGAGTAGTGTATACCATTCTCTAGAAACCGGAACGCAAATATCCATTGGTCGTCCCATAGCCAATACAAAAATATATATACTAGACTCTCACTTACATCCAGTTCCTGTTGGTGTTTCTGGCGAAATTTATATTAGTGGTGAAGGTTTAGCCAGAGGTTATTTAAATCACCCTGAAATCACATCCGATAAATTTATTCCCCACCCCTTCAGCCAACAACCAGGAATGCGTCTGTATAAAACTGGTGATTTAGCGCGATATCTCAGTGATGGCAATATTGAGTTTTTAGGACGCATTGATAATCAAGTAAAGATTCGTGGATTCCGTATAGAATTAAGCGAGATTGAAGCAGTACTAAATCAACATCAGGGAGTGCAAGAAACAGTAGTTCTTGCGCGTGAAGATGTACCAGGAAACAAACGCTTAGTTGCTTATGTAGTTCCCCAGTCAAAATTAGCCACTACAGTTAATGAACTCCGCAATTTTGTAAAAGATAAACTACCAGAATTCATGGTTCCATCAGCTATCGTATTACTAAAAGAATTACCTCGAAGCCCCAATGGTAAAGTCGATAGAAAAGTCCTACCCGCACCAGAGCAAGTCAGGTCAGATTTAATAGGAGAATTTGTTCCTCCTCGCACTCCTGTAGAAGAAACGCTGACTCAAATCTGGGCGCAAGTTTTAAAAGTTGAGAAAGTTGGGATTTACGACAACTTCTTTGAATTGGGTGGACATTCTTTATTAACTACTCAATTACTTGCCAAAGTTAAAGAAACTTTTAACTTAGATATATCTTTACGCAGTTTGTTAGAGAAACCTACAGTAGAAGGTTTAGCGGAAAATATCGATCGAGTTTGTCAAACAGAAGTTAATTATCCAACTTTGGATATCAAAACTGAAACTATTTTAGATGAGACAATTTATCCTCAAAGTGTTGGTAAGTTTATCCCTGAACCCAACGCTATTTTACTGACTGGAGCCACAGGCTTTTTAGGAGCCTTTTTACTGGCGGAACTTCTGCAACAAACCAAAGCTGATATTTATTGCTTAGTACGAAATTCAACTTTTGAGAGCAATATTAAGCTGCAAAACGCGCTAGAATCTTATGGAATTTGGAACGAAATTTGGAATTCTAGAATTATTCCCATTGTGGGCGATTTATCAAAGCCACTTTTGGGTTTAGAAACCGAAAAATTTCAACAGTTAGCATCTATAATTGATGTCATTTACCATAATGGTGCTTGGGTACATCATATTTATCCCTACTCTATTATGAAACCTGCAAACGTTCTGGGTACACAAGAAATCCTCAGATTAGCTAGTCAAATTAAAACAAAACCAGTACATTTTATTTCTAGTTCTGGTGTTGTATCTTCAAAAGTTGAATCGGGAGTTAAATTAGTACGAGAACAGGATAGGCTGAATGAGAATGAATTTCCCAGCAATGGATATTGCCAAACTAAATGGGTAGCTGAAAAATTATTACAAACTGCCGCTGAAAGAGGCATTCCTATCTCTATTTATAGACCATCACGCATATCTGGCGATAGTAAAACAGGTGTTTTTAATAGTAATGACTTCTTGTACAAACTGATAATAGGTTGTGTCCAATTGGGAAGTGTGCCAGATATAGACATTAGAGAGAATATAGTTCCTGTGGATTATGTCAGCAAAGCAATAGTTCATTTATCGAAACAGGAAAAATCTCTCGGTAAAACCTTCCACTTAGTTCATCCCCAAACTCTCCACTCAAATACACTTATAGACCATATTCGCTCATGGGATTATTCAATTGAGCAGATTTATTATGACCAATGGCGAGAGAAATTGCTCAATGTTACTCAAGATTCCTTTGAACATCCTTTATATTCATTAGTGCCATTTTTTCCAGCAAGAGAGTCAGAGAAGCAAACATCTAACTCAGTAATTCTACAGTTTGACTGCAAAAATACAATTAATGGTCTTGCTGGTTCGCCTATCGTTTGCCCAAAAATTGATGAGCAGTTATTGAGGATTTACTTTTTGTATTTAATTGAAAATGGTTATTTAACAGCCAAATAAATAAAAATGCAAAAGTTGCAAGTTAATTGCTTTAAAAAAATACATACACAATATAGAGAGGAAAAAGATTTTATGTCTTCTATCAACCGTTATGTCGGTTACGATCCTATTGCCAGACTATATAACGAGGATTGGGCACCTTCACTTGCTGAGAAAGCACTGCTATGCACAGAAAAATTATTTCTACCATATCTACCAAATGGAGCGCATATTCTTGACTTAGGTTGTGGTACAGGACAGCTAACAAAACAGCTACTTATAAAGGGATATAAAGTAACCGCACTCGATGGTTCTGAGGCGATGTTACACTATGCTCAAGAAAATGCCACTGGTGGCGAATTCATACTTGGTGATGCGCGCTCATTTGAAATGCCATCTACGTTTGATGGTGTTGTTTCAGCAACTTGTGTCCTCAATTATGTGATGAATATTGAGGAATTAACAGTTGTATTTCATAATATATATAAGGCACTATTACCAAATGGAATCTTCATCTTTGATTTGGATACAGAAGAGCAGTATAAATATTTTTTAGAAGGTTCTCTATCTGGCAATATCAAAGATGAATTTGCTTGGGCTGCACTACGAACCTATGATCCAGAAGACAAAACTAGTCAAGTAAAATTTACGATATTTAGTTTATTGTCAAACAATCAATGGCAGCGTTTTGACCATTCTGTAATAGAAAAATGCTACTCCAAGGAAGATGTTATTTCTGCACTGTCAAGTGTGGGATTCATCGAAATTAATTTGTTTGATGCCGAACGAGATTTTGGAAGAAATGGAGAGGCTGGTACTACATACTTTGTTTGCCGCAAGTCGGAATAAAAAAATCCAAACAGGTCATTGCTTTGAAAAAAACTTTCCAAGCAATACAAATTCTCATGAAAATACAAATTAATTGACAATTTTTTGAATAAAATTAGGACACATCTCTATGAATACGATAACTCGTTATACTGACTATAACCCTTTTGCACGCGTATATAATGATATCAACTTGACTATATTCTCGTTGATAGAGGAAACTTGGCAGCGTTTCAATAGCACTATTTTAGAGAAATGTTATACCAAAGAAGAAATTATATCTGCTTTAGAAACTACTGGATTTAGCGACCGACATTAGCAGTTATGATGCACATCATGATTTGTAAGCGTTCAGGGAGGATACGGAGTTAAGAGGGTTTGAGCGACTATCAAGCCCTAGAGCAGGAGGAAACAAGCCTAACTCATCTCACTAATTTGCCTGTAACTCTTATTTTCTCGTTATCCCCGTGAACAGTTACCATGATTTAGGAATATCTCAAACACCTGGTAGTAATTATTTTATTTGCTACAAGCGTATGCCTATTTAAGAAATGTAAAATTGTAGCCAAATAATACATTGCGATTATAAATCAAAAGAAGAAACTTTATGAATGCACAACCAGTTACATTACCTCAAAATTCAGACAATCTAACTAAGCTGCTAGCTGTAGCCGGACTTACTAAGCAGCAGCAAGAGTACTTACAATATTTTATCAATAGCTACAGCGATCGCACAAAAACATCAAAGCAAATTTGTCAAAATTCTCGCCTATTTTTATCTGATGATAAAAATTTAGGAGAGTTTAATTTACTCTTGAAAGAAATGTATTATCCCATTGTTGCTAATCGCTCTTTGGGTTCCAAAATATGGGATGTAGATGGTAATGAATATGTCGATGTAATGATGGGATTGGGAATTAATCTTTTTGGTCATAACCCATCTTTTATTAAAGAGGCTTTAATTACCCAAATGGATAAAGGAATTCAAATTGGCCCCCAATCAGAACTTGTTAGTGAAGTGGCTGAGTTAATTGCTCAACTTACTGGGATGGAACGGGTTTGTTTTAGCAATACGGGTACAGAAGCAGTAATGACTGCTATCCGCATTGCTAGAGCCGTTACAGGACGTAATAAAATCGTGATATTTTCTGGTTCTTATCATGGTCATTTTGATGGTACTTTAGTTAAAGGTAATAATGCAAAAAATAATCAATCTGCAATTCCATTATCATCAGGAGTTTTACCAAATTTTGTTAATGATGTTTTGGTGTTAGATTATGCTAACCCAGAATCATTAGAAATTATCAAAACTCATCAACAAGAATTAGCAGCAGTTTTAGTAGTTCCTGTACAAACAAGTAGACCAGCTTTACAGCCAAAGGAATTTTTGTACCAATTACGGGAATTAACACAAGCAACTGAAATTGCTTTAATTTTTGATGAAATGGTTACAGGTTTTCGCATTCATCCTGGTGGCGCACAAGCATATTTTGGCGTACAAGCAGACATTGCTACCTACGGAAAAATTGTTGGTGGAGGAATACCCATTGGGATAATTGCTGGAAAAAGTAAATATATGGATGCAATTGATGGTGGTGTATGGAACTATGGCGATGATTCCTACCCTCAAACAAAAAAAACATTTTTTGCAGGTACTTTTTGTAAACATCCATTAGCAATGGCTGCTGCAAAAGCAGTACTCAAATATCTGCAAAGTGAAGGTTTATCATTGCATCATAAATTGAATGAGCGTACAACACAATTCGTTACTGATTTGAATAATTATTTTACAGCCGAAAAACTACCGTTAAAAATGGCAAACTTTGGTTCACTATTTGGTTCTGCATCTGTAGAACTTTCTGAAGATAATTCTACTGCTTCAGTTGCTATGAGCTTATTAAAATATCATCTGCTTGATAAAGGAGTTCACCTTTTAGGTATTAGCGGTTATTTATCCACAGCACATACAGATAAAGATATCAACCACATTATTCAAGCTGTTAAAGATAGTGTAGAACAACTAAGGTCTGGAGGTTTTTTGCCTCCTCGTACTTCTGTTTAAAATTTTAGTTGAGTAATATAAATTAATCGGAGAAAAAAAATGAGTCAAGCTACTTCCGAAGATACAACAATTTATAAAGTTGTAGTTAATCATGAAGAACAGTATTCGATTTGGTTTGTTGAGAGAGAAAATCCTCTCGGTTGGACAGATGCAGGTAAAAGTGGACTCAAATCAGAGTGTCTGGAATACATTAAAGAAGTATGGACTGATATGAGACCTTTAAGTTTGAGAAAACAAATGGAAGAGGCTACTAATAAAAATCGGTAGTTGAAACATTTTTGGCTAATTGACTTGAGGTAAGACAAAAGTGAATAGTTGGTGGAATTCAGCAAATAACTTTTAGTATAAGATGACCAAATCCCTCAGAACTACCGCACAGTAGTTTGAGGGATTTCCGATCTGTTCTTTTCCAAAAGGTAAAAAAAGGACTATTCTTTCTCGCTAATTGCTTTCTTTTTCTTCAGCCATATTCCTAACAATCCAGCAGTAACTGCTATTCCTCCAATAGTTGATGGCTCAGGCACAGGTTTTACACTCACATTATCCAAGTATAAGAATCCATATTTATCCCAATCCCCAAACTTTAACTCTGTGGATGATGCATCTGCCGTAAAATTGAACTTATATTGCGTGTATGGTTGAAAAGAAATGTCTTTTTGATCAAAAAGCTTATTTCCACCTACAAATGTCTGAAATTGATTATCAAGGTCAGGGGCTTCATCTATAGATGCTAAATAGTAATTAAGTTCGTATTGCTGACCGGGTTGTGTAGAAAGTGTCTGTGATATGTAGCTGAGGTCTATAAATCCACTAAGTGATAAGCCCTGATTACCACTATTATGCTGAGGAAAATTGCTTATTCTTATCCCTGATATATCCATCGGATCGCCAGACTTAGTCCAGTCTGTAATATTCAGATTTGTAGCGTTGGGATTGTTAGGATCTACGAGGGGATCGAGTTCAAAGCTTCCGTTTTTAACAAGTTCTGCCGCTTGTGCTGCATTATAAATATTAGTAATCACAGCAGTGCTAATTAAGGTAGTAGTAAAACTAAAAACAATAATTGAGAGTTTTTTAGTTAAATTCATGAAACTTCACTCCAAATAATTCTAAATTTTGACAATGAAAATAAGTTGATAGTTACATCAATGCTGGCTGGGTTTCAGTAGTGTCAATAAAAATGAACACTTTCTTCTGGTTTATAAGAGTTAGCTATAGATGTGGTTAATGATTCATACACCAAGGCAATTTTTCTCAATAAACGCATTATGGAGTTTTTAAATCAGATGAATTTTAGTGGCATTCTTGACACTATTGAGCCAGACATTGCTTAGGCTTCTACCTGTGGTTTATTCATCCCCATAGTTTTTTACTTAATTTTCAGGTGTAGCTTTGACACTCACATCATCCAAATATAAAAACGCATACTTGGCTTGGTAGCCAAACTTTATTTCGGTGGATCTTCCTTTTGCTCTAAAATTTAACGTGTATTGTGTGTAGGATTGGTAAAGAGTATCTTTTTGAACATAAACTTTTTTACCACCTACAAAAACCTTAAATTTGTTGTTCAGATCGGGTGCTTCTTCTGTCGATGCAAGATAGTAAGTAAGTTTATAGCGTTGACCAGGAAATGTTGGGATAGTTTGCGATATGTAGCTAATGGCTGAAAATCCACCAAGCGATAATCCCTGCTTACCAGTATTAGGAAAATTGTCAATTTTAGTACCTGATATATCTATTGGATTACCAGATTTAACCCATCCTGTAACATTAGGATTTGTAGTTTCGGGATTAGTTGGATCTATAAGAGAGTCGTATTCAAATCCCCCGTTGATAATCAGTTCTTGTCTTTCAGCTTGTGCTGCTGATTTATAAGTATTAGTAATCACAGCAGTATGAAGGAAGGCAGTAGTCAAACTACAAACAATAATTGAGAGTTTTTTAGTGAACTTCACAAGACATAACTCCAAATAGTTCAAAATTCACGACAACGAGTACTTGATTGATTTACTTTCTGGTGATTAAGGCAGGATAAACCCGTAAGTATTTTTGAAGATATTCTGAGCTGTACTACCACTTAAGTAGTTAGAAAAACTCTGTGCCGTCGTTAAAACTTTAGTTCTGGTGAGTATACCCAGTGGATAAACAATCGAATCGCTCTCTGTTGTGAGGGCAGTTTGTACGACTCTTACCTTGTTAGAAATGGCCGCATCAGTTTTATAAACAGCACCTGCACTGATAGTTTTAGTTATACCTCCAACTACAAGAGTTTTATTTTCAACAGCAGTTAAGACGGCACGCACATTGGCAGCACGGTATAATTTAGGACTGAGAGTAGTAAAAATACCTCGGCTAGTGAGAACTTGTTTGGCATAATTTCCTGCTGGCACAACTGGAGGAGTACCTGTGTAATCACCTATCGCAATACCAGTAATGTTGGCATTGGTCAAACCATTGAAGCTAGTGAGGGCAGCACTACCAGCACTAACGGGAGATGTCGTAGGCGCAATCAAAACTAAACGGTTTTTGACAACGTTTTTGCGGCTACCTGCAACCAATTTACTTGGGGCTGAATTCTGCAATACATCTATTTGGTTGGTAGCCGCAGAAATGAAAATATCTGCTGGCGCTCCTGCTTGTATTTGACTCAGTAAAGTACCAGAAGCACCAAACGTATAAACAACGTTGACGCCTGGGTTAGCATTTTGGTACTGAGTCTCAATGACATTCAGCGCGTTTGTTAAGCTGACAGCCGCATACACGTTAAGTGTGGTTACAGAGCTTGCTGGTGATAAATTAACGAACTGCAAGCCTATTACCAGCATCATGCTGCTAACTGCTGTAGCAATCCAAGCAATAAGTCTTCTTCTGTTCATGAAAGTTATAGTTTGGGGAAAATATTACCTAAAAGTCTCATTGCTGACATACCTGACTTACGTACAGTCAACAGAAATACCAACCACACAGAAGGTAGAGGATATAGATAAATGGGAGTTAGAGGAGGTTTTGGCGTAAATCTTACGCATCATAAATTTTGGAAATAAACGGCTAATCACAATTGCTAAAAGCATTGGTGTGATGGGCCGTTTTTTATTTCCAAGTGGAATTACACAAACAGTAAGTGAAATGTATTTAGTGATGAAATAATATCAGTTAAATACGATTATTACCAATTTTTTTGGTTAATAAATCATGACAAAAAGTTAATGCAAGTATATTTAAATTCTCTAAATAGCGTTTTTTTGTATACAGAGTAAGAATTATGCTATAAAATTTTCATATTGATCCTAAATATCTAAAGCTTGATTTATACCAACCAAATATTTTAATCATCTATATAACTAACTTTATTGGTACGTGAGCGCTGCTCTGATAATCTTTGGATGCGATCGCCCGATCGCCTCTAGCACTGTGTAAAAAAGAGCGATGCCTGCGGCGGTAAACTACGCATCCAGCAATGCTTATAACTAATCCACCTGGACGATGTACATATAATTCTTTATTTGTATAAAAAAGTATATAAGGTTTCATGCTAACAATAAAAAAAATGATTTAACATACGCCTAATGATAGATAGATTTTATGAAACTAGTAGTTTAGATTTGTAACAAGTTACACAGAACTAGGTAAAACACATGGCCAACATAATTGACACTGCTACCAACAATGGTTCTTTCAAGACACTAGTTGCAGCAATCCAAGCAGCTGGTCTGGTAGATACACTTAAAGGCGCAGGGCCATTCACCGTCTTTGCACCCACCGATGAAGCATTTAACAAGCTTCCAGCAGGTACAGTAGACGCATTACTGAAAGATCCTGAAAAGCTCAAGAAAATCTTGACCTATCATGTTGTTTCAGGCAAGGTACTTGCTGCTGATGTAGTTAAGCTGAAGACAGCTAAAACAGTTGAAGGTTCAGATGTAAAAATTGACGCTTCTAATGGCGTTAAGATCAATGATGCAACAGTTGCAACAGCAGATGTTGCTGCTGATAACGGTGTCATCCACGTCATTGACACAGTTTTGATTCCTGCATAACCAAACGTCAGAATAGCAAATGCTATTTATGACGTGACGACTACCTATAGTCGCTTCTTCATTACAGTCTGGTTGAATGTTTTTTAGTAAACATCAACTACCAATAAATCCATCTAGACAGGACTAGATGGATTTATTGTTTTATGCGTGTAGAAACGTTGCAATTGCTAGCTTCTCTTAATTAGATGTCATCAAATTTTGAGTTTTGCCAAACCCAAATAACAGATACCTTCGGGGGAAATGTCAAAACGGCAAGGTAAGACTTCTAAACCCAGAGCGATCGCATCCCGCAATAATTTACCATATATAGGATCTGTGCGATCGCCTGGGGAAAACTCGATACAATCACCGCGATTGATAAAGTAAAGCATCACTGCACGAGTCAAAGGTAACAACGCCATCAGTTCTCGCAAGTGCTTTTGCCCTCTTGTAGTCTCCGTATCAGGAAATAAGGCTAATCTCCCATCAGACAAAGTTGTATTTTTCACTTCTAAATAAATCGGGCGTTCCTCATCACTCCCCGTCAAGAAAAAATCCACTCGACTTTTTTTATCTAACCCATAAACTACTTCACCCTTGATTTGGCTATAGTCGCCCAATTCTGGAAAAAGATGTTTCGCCAAAGCTAGCTTTACCACCCGATTGGGTAAAAAAGTATTTATGCCTACCCAAGTCGGCTCATTGTCATGTACCTGAATTAGTTCTAAAGTGTAAGCCAATTTGCGGTTAAGATTATCACTTTTGGAAAGCTGTACCGCACTTTGGGGAGTCGATACTCCAATCATTGGCCCTGTATTGGGACAGTGTGCTGTCACTATTTCGCCAGAAGTAAGTTGAACGTCAGCAAAAAACCGCTTGTAACGCTTGAGTAAAATACCGGAATACAAAGGTGGGTAACGGTAAAGCCAATCTATCATTATGGAACCTTGTTGCTGTTTGTAAATATACGTCGATTCCTTACCCACCGAACCCATATCTGCAAATCTTTTCAGCAGCTACTCTGCCCTGTGACAGAATTCGAGCATCTTTACATATCATGGATTGTCAATTTTTGTAGTCAAATTGACAACATAGTAATAAAAAGTAGCATATACTAAGTATTACAAGTCTCCCATAAGAATCTGGGGGAATTTCAACGTGCAAGGAGGTAAATCCTATGCAAAAAATGTGGACAGCAACGGAATTAGAATATGCTTTTCTATTTACTCTTAAAAAGGTAAATTCCATCAGTCTAGAAGGTTTTAAGGCATTTTTTAATAATATGCCTCTTGACCCTTATATCAAAAACAATTATCGTTCTAGAAGATTATCTCGGTTCACAGTCTCTGGAAATAAGTTAATCAAATTACCTCATGGCGTCTTCTTTCAAAGTAAAGAGTATAATCGATTAGCGGGTGACATCAAAAGAGAGTTTGCAGAATTAGATGATGCACTCATAGAACTTGATATTTTCAAAAATCTTGTTTTGGCATTTAGTGATTCTTGTAAACTTCATCCTGAAGCTGAAATCGGAGTTCATCAAATTAGAATTAGTTGTTCTCCAGAAAATTTTGGTAATCCAGCACCTGAAGGTATCCATCAAGATGGCACTGATTTTATTGGCATATTCTCAGTAGATAGAGAGAATATTCAAGGTGGAGAAACACATCTGTATACTCCCAAAAAAGAAAAGCCTGTATTTAGCAAAATTCTAAATCCGGGAGAACTCCTATTGGTTAATGACCATGAGTTTTTTCACTATGCCAATCCTATAAAACCACAAACTGAGGCTCAAGGAAATTGGGATGTTTTTGTTCTGACTTCTCCCAGCTTGCTTTCAGAATAATTTTAGTGAAAAAATCAGCACCCAGAAAGCATAAAAAATTCAGTATTATTAGTATATTGATTCCACAAATTTTCTGCTGATTCTTAACTTATTCTGACTCCTAATTTCTGGATTTTAGTCAACTGTAAATATTTTTCAATCTACAAGATATGGGGAATTGAATCTAGTCATTTCCCCAATTTTTTATTGGAAATTAATATGTTAGTTTTATTTCACAAAAAGGATGAAATATACTTAAAATATGAAGATGAGTGCATAGGTTAGGCTACCAAAAAAGTCTGCTGGAATTCAATTAACTGAATCAACCAAACAAATGCTATGAATGACGAATTCTACAATAGAGGATTGGAAAAGGCTAGGCGAAAAGACTACGCGGGAGCAATTGAAGAATTTAACCATACTTTACAACTGACACCTTACTTTAGCGAAGCTTATTTACAACGGGGTTTGGCACATTATGACTCAGGTGCAATATTGAAAGCTGTTTCAGATTATACCGAAGCTCTGAAGCTGAATCCTGAGAGCGTAGAGGCATATTATTGTCGGGGATTGGCTAGGGTAGCGCTGAAAAACTTATCGGGAGCGCTAGATGATGTTGAACGTGCGATTCGTCTCAATCTCAATTATGCTGCTGCTTATAATCTGCGGGGAATGGTGCGGCGCAAACAGGGTTATATTCAAGATGCGATCGCTAACTTTAAAAAAGCTGCTGGGTTATATCTAGAGCAACAGGATAAAGAGAATTGTCGTTTGTCTTTGGAACGAATTAAACAGCTACAACCACCAGAGAAACCTGTCCTTCAGGAATCGCGTTCCAGCAATGCGTCAATTTTATCCACCAATGATTATTTCACGCAATTATTAGAAAAGGCTGAAAAGGGAGATACCCAAGAGGCACTCGCCGATTTAAACTGGGTATTAAAAGCCGATCCGCAAGATGCCCAAGCTTACTGCTGTCGTGGAGTTGTGCGTTGTAAAATGGGGAATTATCGAGAAGCGATCGCAGATTTTAATCAAGCATTACGACTAAATTTTCAAGATGCCATTGTCTATCGCAACCGAGGTAAAGCCCGTTCTGTTTTGGGAGATCATCAAGGTGCGATCGCGGATCTTAACCAAGCAGTCCAGATGCAACCCGAAGATGTCTTAGTTTATATTGCCAGAGGTAATGTCTATCGGGCAACGGGCAATTATCTCGGTGCAATTCAAGATTACACCCAAGCGCTGCAAATCAATTCTGATGATGCTCAAGCTTATTACAATCGCGGCATTGCCTATACTTGCTTAGAAGAAATACAAAACGCCGTGGAAGATTATCAACGGGCGGGGAGTATCTTTTGCGAACAAGAAGACTGGGAAAATTATCAACAAGTCTTAAGTAGCCTAGAAAAAATCCAGAAATTTAGTCCAGAGTCAAAAAAGCAAAAATATCACCTGCTACGTCAGCGACTTTTACGAATGGTTGGGGGATACTGGGAAATTGCCGAACGATTGATTCAGCAAAACAAAGATTATCATCCTGGGATGTCAGACGAGTGGTATTTGCAAAAAGTGATTGATGATTTAGAACGCGATCGCAATAGATAAAATATAAATGCCACTACAAACGTAAAATCACCCGTACATTATTTATACGGGTGAAAATGCGAGCGATCGCTTGTTATTTTCCAATGAAACTAAATAAAGTTTAGTGAGAAGTGCGGCTTTGACGGCGGCGGCGCAATCCAAACATACTAACTGCTCCCACCGCAAACATTGATAGAGTAACAGATGGTTCAGGAACCGTAGCGCCAATTAACGCTTTAACATTTGCCTCGCCGACATCAAGAACGACGACAACATCATTAAAATCGCGATCGGAACCTTCGTTCCACTTACCAGTTGCAGAATCTACCCCTGAAGCGTATAAACCTCCGTATAAATCCTCAAATGCCAGGAGGATGTAGTTGTTGTAAGCATAAGCAACTGCGTGCTGTAGTCCGTCAGCGTTAGAGGCAGTGTCAGTACCAAAGATATTGGCAGAGGTACCACGGTTCAAACCATCAGCTCTCAACCATAAATCTAGTTGAGTACCTGCGGTAACATTACCAACTTTGACCCCATCACCTAGTTTTAATGCGTTACCACCCCAGTCACCACTAACACATCCATTTCCTTGACAGGAAATATCATTAAAAAGCAGCCCAGACTTATTAGTAGTTCCTGTAGCTTCAAAAGCTAACTGATTTCTATAACCTGCACCCTCATTTATAAAATAAACAGAAACATCGTGGTCGTATTTTAGGTTTAATTTATTGGGGTCTAATTTAAATTGTCCGCTGTTTGGAAGGGCAACACTTTCTGCTTGGACAAATTGTTGGAAAGGACTGTCGTTAAAACCAGTTTGAGACTTATTATATACAGTTGATTGAGTCCAAGAGCTATTCCAATTAAAATCAGCAGCAGATGCAGTTTCTACTTTGGAAACTAATCCGGTCAAGGTAGCTGTAGCGGCAATCAAGGCAGTGAATAAATTAGGTTTCATATTAAGAGCCATTAAGTAGGGAAAACAATTTAGATAATGCTTTTTTTAGCAGCTATCTGTCTTGATTTGTCTCTTATTTCTAACAGCTATACTTCTGCAACGTCAATCTGTTTATTTACTTTTGATAGGATATTCAAATAGCTCTTTATCTAAAGTGCTTTTACCTAAAAAAGAGCATTTATGAGCGGGTATTATACTGTTATTAGCACTTAGCAATTAAACTTATATATTGATTAAAATTTAATAAAGAATTTATACTTTTCATGAAAATCAGATGTGCAATTTATATAGTGAAAAGCTAAAAGCTTAATCTATAGGGATTTTCATTTAAATGAGGTAGATAAGTAATAGTGTGCCGTCATCCGTATCAACTTAGCCTTGGCTAAGTTAATACGCTGCTATACAAATAGAGTTTATCTCCGTACTTACGTTGAGAAACGTAGTAATCTATCAAAGCAATGAAACCTGGGTAAATAAGTTTAGTCTTTGTTTTAAGCGCTAAAGTGCTTACTAAGTACTATGCTTTCGTTGGCTTGATTAACTAGTAGTAGTCTGTCAAAAACGACTTCGGTATCGTCAGAATCTAGAAGTTATGCCGAGGATGGGAGACAATTTAAGGGGGTTGTGCCTTAAAATGACAGTCTTTGCTTAGACTTGATGAATATCTTTTAAGGTTAAAATAATCAAGCTTTTCCAGAGCTACATTCCCCCTTTCACAGATAAAATCTATATATGAACGCTACACAAGAAAAACTAAAAGCTCAGGTTGAGCAGGCTTTAATCGCTGCTTTTGGTGGTGACTTTGCTGGAGTAGATCCAATTCTGGTTCCTGCTAGCAATCCTAAATTTGGCGATTACCAGGCGAATGTGGCTTTATCCCTGAGTAAAAAGTTAGGAAAGCAACCAAGAGCCATCGCAGGTGCGATCGTTGAGAAACTAGATGTATCCGAAATCTGTGAACCGCCGGAAATCGCTGGGCCAGGATTTATCAATCTGAAACTGAAAACAGCATACTTAGAAGCACAACTAAACGCAATTCAAGCCGATCCCAGACTGGGAGTTCCAGCCGTGAAAACGCCGAAGCGGGAAATTGTGGATTTTTCCAGTCCGAATATTGCTAAAGAAATGCACGTCGGACACTTGCGTTCTACAATTATCGGTGATTCCATCGCCCGGATTTTAGAATTTCAAGGACATGATGTACTGCGATTAAATCATGTAGGCGATTGGGGTACGCAGTTTGGAATGTTAATCGCCTATCTGCGGGAAGTTTACCCAGACGCGCTTACCACCGCTAATGCTTTAGATATTGGTGATTTAGTCTCTTTTTATCGCAAAGCCAAATTGCGGTTTGATGCCGATGAAGCTTTTCAAGAAACAGCACGCCAAGAAGTCGTCAGATTACAAGCAGGTGCAGAAGATACACTCCATGCTTGGAAACTGTTGTGCGAACAGTCGCGGCGGGAGTTTCAAATAATTTATGAGTTGCTTGATATAAAATTAATTGAACGCGGGGAATCTTTCTATAACCCTTTACTATCTGGGGTTGTAGAAGATTTAGATAAATCTGGATTACTCGTAGAAAATCAAGGGGCAAAATGCGTTTTTCTGGAAGGGTTTACAAATAGAGAAGGTGAACCTTTACCCTTAATTGTGCAGAAGTCAGATGGTGGCTATAACTACGCCACAACAGATTTAGCATCTCTCCGCTACAGGATTCAGCAAGATAAAGCAAAGCGGATAATTTATGTAACAGATGCTGGACAAGGAAACCACTTTGCCCAATTTTTTCAGGTAGCACGCAAAGCCGGATGGATTCCTGATGATGTGGAATTAGTCCATGTTCCCTTTGGGCTGGTGTTAGGAGAAGATGGTAAGAAATTCAAAACTCGTTCTGGTGATACTGTACGGTTACGGGATTTATTAGATGAAGCTGTTTCTCGTGCCCATGCTGACCTAAAAACTAGATTACAAGAAGAAGAACGCCAAGAAAGTGAAGAATTCACTAATGAAGTTGCTAGAGTAGTTGGAATCAGCGCAGTTAAGTATGCAGACTTAAGCCAAAATCGCACCAGTAACTACATCTTCAGCTACGACAAAATGCTGGATTTTAAAGGTAATACTGCGCCCTATATGTTGTACGCTTATGCCCGGATTCAAGGGATTAGCCGCAAGGGTGATATTAACTTTAAAGAGTTGGGAAATAATGCTGTTTTGTTAGAGCATGAAACAGAATTAGCACTGGCAAAATATTTACTTCAACTGGATGAAGTTATTAGTAGTGTAGAGCAAGACTTGCTGCCCAATCGTTTATGTGAGTATTTGTTTGAACTGAGTAAAAAGTTTAATCAGTTTTACGATCGCAATCAGGGAGTTCAGGTGTTAGAGGCGGAGGAACCGCAGCGCACATCCCGTTTAGTTTTATGTGATTTGACTGCTAGAACTCTGAAGTTGGGATTATCCTTGTTGGGAATTCAGGTATTGGAGAGGATGTAATATTTTTTTAACGCAAAGGTACGCTAAGGTACGCAGAGTAAGAGTTAAGGTGATTTTTTCTTTGTGTCCTTTGCGGTTTTTTAATTAGACTTGCTGGATTTGGAGGCGATCGCAAATGGTACGAACACCATCAAAAAGCATAACTTTGGCAGAGTTTCTGAAGCTACCAGAAACGAAGCCCGCTAGTGAATACATCGATGGTGAAATTATTCAAAAACCTATGCCACAGGGAAAGCACAGTACAATTCGAGGTGAAATGATTAGCACTATCAGCTCAATAGTGAAGCCCAAGCGAATTGCTCGTGTTTTTCCAGAACTGCGGTGTACTTTTGGTGGAAGGTCAATAGTGCCAGATGTTTCTGTTTTTACTTGGCAAAGAATTCCCCGTGATGAAAATGGTGAAGTTGCCAACGTCTTCCAAGCATCTCCTGATTGGACTATTGAGATTCTATCGCCTGACCAAAGACAAACGAAAGTTACAAAAAATATTCTCCATTGCCTGAATTATGAAACACAAATGGGTTGGCTGATCGATCCAGAAGAACAAACGGTATTTGTATACATCCGCAATCAACAGCCAGTCATGTTGGATGAACTAGAAGCTTTACTTCCTGTGCCAGATTTTGCAAGTGAGTTGAGGCTAACGGTGGGAGATTTATTTGGTTGGCTGTTGGAGTAAACCAAACTCTGACGAATTGAGTAAGGAAATACACCAAGTGCAACAGGTTTTATGGGTAGGAATCGGTTGTAAACGGGGAACATCATGGGAGTTGATTGATTGGGCAATTGAGCAAGTATTTCGAGAAAATAAACTTACTCAAAGTGCGATCGCAGGGATTGCTACCATTGACAATAAAGCCTCGGAAGTTGGCTTAGTCAAACTTTGTCGCCTCCGCAATCTGCCCCTAAAAACCTTTTCTGCGGAAATCCTTAGTTCTGTCTGTGTCCCCAACCCTGCGACAATTAGCAACGATCGAGTAGGTACACCTAGCGTAGCAGAGGCAGCTGCTATTCTTGCAGCCTCTCAACTCACATCTTTGACTGTTTTCCCCTTTACAAACATAGAGGAATTGCCAATAAAGTTTTTAGTTCCTAAACAAATTTTCCAAATACAAGGGCAAGCAGGAGCGGTAACTCTTGCTGTTGCCCAAGCTTTAAATATTATTAGTATTACAAAAGTTCCTTAATTTTCTAGTCAACAACTCTCAAAAAATAGTTAATGATGCTAGAAACAATTGCTAGTACAATTGAACCTAACAAAGCAGGTAAAAAGCCCTGAATCTCAAAACCAGAACCAGGAGTTAGGACACTTGCCAGCCAAAGGGCTAAGGCGTTAATCACCAATGTAAATAAACCAAAGGTGAGCAAGGTAATTGGAAACGTCAAAATCTGTAAAATTGGTCTAATAAATGCATTAACTAGACCAATTACAAAGGCAGCGATTAAGGCAGTCACAAAATTCTTGATAAAGAATCCCGGAACGATATTAGCTGTAATGAATAACGCCACCGCAGTACCGAGCCAAGTTAATAAAAAGTGTTGCATAAGTTTTTTTAGAGGAATTAGCAGTAAGTTTAATTAATTTCACTATTGCCAGTTGTGATTTGTAACACTATCGAGTGTTGTTGTGCTTGACTCCTAAAGTTGCCATCATCTTTTATCAGCCTAAAATCAATGTAATTTTTCAGTACTGGCAAGAGAGATACTTCTAATCGGTATATCTTTATCGTATTGCAGGATGTACCGCAGT
The DNA here is from genome assembly GCF_036917235.1 of Nostoc sp. GTDB lineage: Bacteria > Cyanobacteriota > Cyanobacteriia > Cyanobacteriales > Nostocaceae > Nostoc. The sequence goes on along the minus strand of NZ_JBALDU010000104.1, from coordinate 53,231 downwards.
GAACTACCGATACTGACCTGAGTACAGTTTAAGTGGGGAACTTACAGTGATTTAGCTAAATTCATCAAAAATGCTCTAAAGCGCAAAACCCCTACAGAGGTTTATTGAAGTTGAAAAACCTCTGTAACTTGGGGATTTCCAAAAAAGAAATAAGTTCTGAGAACTTCGGAGCATTTTCTTTGCACTTTTGCTTACACGCAAAAGAGACGCTGGCTATGCTCATACTATGCCTAACGCCGCAAAAGAACCTCCCAGGTAGAGCCACCAGCTACGCCGTCAGGTTCTAAACCATAGCGCTTTTGTGCAGCTTTCACCGCTGTTTCGGTTGTCTCCCCAAAGTCTCCATCGGCATCACCTTTCAAGAAACCAAGCTTTTTCAGTTGTTGTTGCAACTTAACAACTTCAGAACCACGTAATCCTATACGCAAAATTGGCAATCCTTCTGAGGTGTATTGAATACCAGGAGTTCGTTTTGTAGTTGTGTTTGACTGAGTTCTAGTAGTTGATGTAGTACGCTTAGGCGGTTTCTTTGTGCTAGAAGTTGTAGTTTTTCTGGGAGTAGCAGGTCTTGGCTCAGGGTTGTTCGTAACCTGGGTTACAGCTTTTTTTGGGGTAGTAGGTTTTGGTTTTGGTCTAGTCGGAACTTGTGTTACAGCTTGTCTCGGAGGGTTGGGGTTGGGATTTGCAACGTTAGTGAGATTACTAGCCTGAGTTGGAACAGGAAAATTTGTAGCTGAGTTAAATCTTGGCTGAGATGAAGGGACGGTTGATGCTGCTACTGGTTGATTAGGAAAAAGTCGTTGCCAAGTGCTGGCATCAACAACGCCATCTGGATTCAAGCCAGCTGCTTGTTTAAACCGGGAAACAGCACTAGCTGTATTCTCACTATAAATACCATCTACTGCACCAGAATAAAAACCCAAAAGTTTCAAAGCTGCCTGAAGTTCAGATACACGTTCGCCTTGGCTACCAACTTTCAGGCTAGGGCGGTTAATACTATCTTGAGGATTAACTTGGGCAATTTTTTGTGGCGCTGCTATTGATACTAGAGTCGTTGAGGCAATGAGCAGAGGCGTAGCGGAAAACAAGAGTATTTCAATGGCTGATAAAGATTTAGACCTCTTTGGCCGCCAACCCTTTTGCCGTTTTTCCATTTTACAGCGATTTACAGTTGGATATAGTAATTTTAAGTAACTCAAAATACTTGCTGTCAGGCTGCGTTGCATGGAATTTACTCCCAGAATATTCTCATGCTAATGGTACAGCCGCTTGGTCTAAAAAACAGCTGCTGTATTTTACAATATCTCCGACGGGCGTAGCTGCGGCACATTCTCAGTTACGCGATCGCTCGATTAATTGCTTCTTCTTGACCAACTAAAGACAAGTAAGGTGATTTCAAATACTTACTTGCGGCAGCGATCGCATCCTGGGCACTCACCGCCGTAATCAATTCTTGGAACTTGGTGTCAAAATCAATTCCTAAGCCCAAAATTTCATACCAGCCGTATATTTGAGCAATTTGCCCGTTTGTTTGTTTACCCAAGGCATATTGCCCCAGAATCTTATTTTTCGCAGCTTGCAGGGCACTTTCAGATATTTCATCGGTAGACAATAAATCTACTTCTGTACGTAGTCCCTCTAGGGCGATGCTGGTATTCTCTGGCGCTGTACCCATGTAAACTACAAATGAGGCTGGAAATAGCCTTGTGGAGTAAAAGGCGGATACTTCGTAAGCTAAACCGCGTTTTTCCCGTAATTCCACAAACAAACGGCTAGAAAGCCCATTTCCTAAGTAGGTACACAGCAATTTCAGTGGGGCGTAGTCAACAGAACTCACCGCTGTTCCCAAATAACCGAGCATCACGATTGATTGTTGTGTCTGTATTGGCTTTAGTCTTACCTGTGGTTCCACCTTAATTTCAGGTAAATTTAGTATTGGCAGTGCTTGAGTTGTAGGTTGCCAATCAGCAAAAACTTCTTCCACCAACGCTGCTGCATCTGTGGGTGTGACTCTACCAGCAATGCTAATTACTACATTATCTGGGCGGAAATAAGTTTGATGATACTCCACTAAATCTGCACGAGTTAAGCTACTCATGGTGGATTCATCTCCCAGTACTGACATAGAGTAGGGATGATTTTGGTACATTACCTGCCGCATTTGTTCAAAGGCGACATTGAACGGTTGCTCTTTTTGCGAACGAATATCTTGGAGTGCTAAACGCCGTTCTAGTTCCACTTGAGTTTCGGGAAAAGTAGGCGATCGCAAAATCCGCCCTGCCAATGTTAAAATTTCCGCAAAATCGGATGTTACCGTCTTGAAAGATAGCAAAAAATAATCAGTGCCAGCATCGGCACTCAAACTCGCCCCTACAGACTCGACTTTTTCTGCAATTTCCAAGCTAGAAAGTCCATCGCATCCCTTTGTCATCACTGCTGAGAGCAAATGTGCCAACCCTGCTTGTTCCCGGTTTTCGTTACAACTACCAGCACGCACAAAGATTCGCGCTGCAATAATGTCCGCAGCCGGATTTTCTGCCACCAGCACAACAATGCCATTGTTCAATACGGTACGATGCATAGGCGATTTTTGCAGCAAGGTTGTCATTTATTATTTGTCCTTTGTCATTTGTCATTTGTCATTTGTCATTTATCAAAAACTAATTCCCCATGCCCCATGCCCCATAACTAATGAATGATTAACACGGTTTAAGTACAGTAACCGCGTAATTCTCCGGCGAGAGATACTGTTTAGCTAATTTTTGCAGTTCTTTGGCATCAAATGACTGAATTTGCTGGGGATATGTCACAGCTAATTCAGCTTGGGCGATGGTATTGTAATATCCATAAAGCCCTGTAAGTTGATTTGGCGTTTCGGTGGAAAATGCATACTCGTTACATAGCAACCTGCGTGTGCGAGCAAGTTCTTGTTCGCTAATTCCTTTAGTCTGCAAATCATCCAAATGAGCGCAAATTAAAGATTCAACTTCCTCCAGATTTTCTGGTTCCAACCAGGCAGTAATTGTAAATAAACTTGATTCTCGTTGTAGAGAAAAACTACTGCAAATTCCCTGTACCAATTGCAAATCTTCTCGCAAATCACGCACTAAACGCGAAGTCCGCCCTTCTGCTAATAATACCGACAACAAATCTAAACCATAGCCAGTACGTATATCTTCTACTCCTGGTACAAGCCACGCCATCAATAATCGCGCTTGCTCTATGCGTGGTAAACACAGTTCTTGACGGTGAATTCCTGTTATTACTGGCTTTGCCACTTTCTCAAACTGCGGACAATTTGAGCGTTCGGCAAAATCAGCAAATGAATGATTTACCATTTCCCAAGCTGGCTTCTGGGCTATACCTCCGGCAATTACCACCGTCATGTTTTCCGGCTGATAGTGGGCGTGATGAAAACAGCGCATTGCTTCTGGTGACTGCTGCATCAGTTCTTGCTCAGTACCCAGCACCGAACGTCCGTAAGGGTGATGGGGATAGATGCTTTGAATTAGAGCTTGAAATCCTATCCAGTCGGAATCGTCCTGACAAGAGCGAATTTCCTCTAGTACCACATCCCGTTCCCGGCTAAATTCATCTTCTGGAATTGCCGCATTGAGTAGGAGTTCTCCCAAGTAGGGCAGAGTATCTTTTAAATAAGGAGCAGCTGTGGTGAGTGAATAATGAGCATAATCATAGCTTGTTGCTGCATTACTCACGCCACCCCGGTTTTCAACTTTGGAATCGAACATCCCAGGGGGTAGTGTCGCCGTACCTTTAAAAATCATGTGTTCTAAAAAGTGCGCCATACCGAACCACGGTTTTGGCTCTAGGCTGGCTCCAGCACGCACCCAAACATCTGCCACAACTACAGGAGTGGTGGGAATTTCTTGATGAATAAAAGTTAAACCACTCTCTAGTCGGAAGACTGAGGCTGGAAATACAGTATTAGTTAGTTGTTTTAACAATTTTTGTAGCTTTAACCACAATTTGACGCAATTGTGTCATCTTAACTCTGAACGATACCTAATTTAGAATCAAATTATACAGATTTGAAGAATTATGCGATCGCTGTTCTCTGCACTACCGAAAAATTAGACGCGTTATGCGTTGAGAGGAAAATCGCAAATTAGTTCACAATACTGGAATTTCAATGACAAATTCTGTTCCTTCACCAAGCACAGAATTGCAACTCAACCGCCCATTATGAGTTTCCTCGACAATTTGACGAGCGATCGCTAATCCTAATCCTGTTCCTTTCCCAACTTCTTTTGTTGTAAATAGGTGGTCAAATATCCGCGATCTAACCTCCTCTGACATCCCCTGACCGTTATCTTTGATCCGAATTGTCACTATGTTTTGCTCACTGGATACTTCGGTCTGAATCAGTATTTGGTGATGATTGTCTTGCGCTTGGGCAAAAGAAAGCCCTTCGCAGGAAGTATCTAAGGCATCAATTGCGTTAGCAAGGATGTTCATAAAGACTTGATTTAGCTGTCCTAAAAAGCACTTGACCAGTGGTAATTTTCCGTATTCGGTGATAACTTCAATTGCTGGACGCTTTTCGTTAGCTTTGAGGCGATACTTCAAAATTAACAGCGTACTCTCAATCCCTTCATGGAGGTTACAAGCAACTTTTTCGGTTGTATCGGCTCTGGAGAAGGTGCGAAGGCTGGTACTAATGTCTTCAATCCGTTCTGAAGCCACCTGCATTGAGCCTACTAGCTTTGGTAAGTCTTCAGTCAAGAATTCTAGGTCAATTTCTTCGCCATGCTCAATAACTGCGATCGCCGGATTGGGATAATGTTCTTGGTAGCATTGGATATGGGCGAGTAAGTCTTGAATATACTCTTCGGCATTGTTAACACTGCCTTTGAGAAATCCAATGGGATTATTAATTTCATGTGCCACTCCAGCAACTAAGTTACCCAAGGTTGCCATTTTTTCATTTTGCACCATTTGTAATTGGGCTTGTTGGAAATTTTGCAGGGCTTCTTCTAAATCCTGAGATTTGTGCCGTAAATCAGCTTCAGACTCTTTTAGTGCGACTTCAGCAAGTTTGCGTTCGCTAATATCTATGATTACGCCATCCCATATAATCGAGCCATCAGCTTGTCGCTCTGGTTGGGATGCACCTTGAAGCCATTTTACGGTTCCTGAAGATGTGATAATTCGCCATTCGTGTCGAAATGGTGTGATGTTTTCAGCAGAGTAGATTATCGCCTGCTGAATGCTGGCAAAATCATCTGGATGTTCCAGAGAACGGAGACTTTGTGTTCCTGTCATTATTTCCTCTGCTGTCACCTCATAAAGGTTGTAGCAGCCAGAACTGACGTATGGCATTGAAGCTGAACCGTCAGCATTTAAACGTAGTTGGTAAATTGCCCCAGGAATATTATCAGCGAGTTTCTGGAAGCGGGCTTCGCTGGCACAAAGTTGAGCAAGCGATCGCTCTAACTCTTGGGCATAATTTTGAGATTCTTGATAAAGACGGGCATTTTCTAGAGAGATAGCGGCTTGAGCGCATAGGAGTTGGATAACTTCGGTGCGATCGCGAGTAAATGCACCAATTGTCAGCGGATTTTCTAAATATAGCAGCCCAATGATTTTTCCCTGACTTAATATCGGCGTACACAACACACTCTTAGGTTGTTGCTGCATGAAATATGGATCGGCGATAAAATCAGTTTGTGCTGTTGCATCATCCAGTACAACAGTTTTTAAGCTGCGTTTGACATAGTTTAACAGTGTGACGGGAATGCCTTCGCTGGTTGATAATGGTACAGATACCAGAGTCACTCCTTCATTGATAGTGGCTACAGCTTCAACCACCAAGTTGTCTTCTTGAAGTACAAGTAATGCAGCTTTTTGTGCCCCAGCATTTTCCATTACTACTTGCAAAAGGGTAGTAAGTAATTGCTCTAATTGAATTTCACTGGAGAGAACTTGTGCGGCTTTAAAGATGGTAGCAAAATCAAGGGCTTCCGAAATACTGCTGCTAGAAAGATTTGTGTGGATGGTTTGATGTGGAAATGATGATGCATCGACAGTTGAACTCAGTTGTAAGCGATGATGCTGACCTTGTAAGATGGGATCCAGGAGTTGAGGATAGCGTTTTTCTAAATCCTCAGTTTTGGCTTTAGCGCCCCAACGAGCATAACAGTAATAAGCTTCTTGCATATAAGCTTGGGCGATTTTTTCTTTGCCCCAGTCGAGGTAAAACTTGGCAGCTAACTCATTGCTTAAAGCTTCTTCTTGGATATATTGGTTTTCTTTCGCTAGAGTTATGGCGCGATCGTACAATTCTATTGCTGCTATTTTTTCGCCCAGAACCCGATGCCGTTCTGCTTCCACCAAATCAAATTTGTGCTGAAAATTCATCGGTGCAAATTTGGCTTGAAACTGCAATTTTTCTTGATTTTCGCCAACCTTCAAAAGTAATTGTTCCTGTTGAGATGGTTCAGCCGTTGGATAGACAGCCAGCCGAGATAAAGAATCGTAATAGTAGAAAACAGTCACAGATAACATTCCTGCGCCACCATTGAGGTATTGCTCTCCCTGATTTCCACTCTCAACTGCCGCCGAAAAATTCTCAAATAAATAACTGAGTGTTAACTTACTTAAGAAAAATATATGGAGTGTTAATTCATCCTTTTCTTGGAGAAGCGCTGATAAGAGTTCTTCTTGACAATCTTCACAAATCAGGGAGTCTGGATAGTCGCTATATTCGGTGAGATTTTTAATGGTTTGAGAGACGATATTAGACCAATTTAATAAGCGTTGATTTTGGGCATAATTAGACTCGTAGGCTTTGATATCTGCTAAAAGAATTTCCAAAACTTCTGTGCCACTTAAATAGACATAGAATAACTTAAAAATCATCGATGCCAGCACATGAAAAAAATCGCCTGTCTCTAATCCAAAAGTATGGGATTCCTGTAATAACCTAATTGAGGTGCGAATATGTTGTTTATTAAATTGATTCAATGCACCCACCTTAAATAGAGTCATGCTTTGAACAGATTTTGCTTGAAGTCTATCCACAAGCATTAAAGCTAGCTGGCCAAATTCGTAGCCTGATTCGAGTTGGTTACAAATATTAAGTACAATTCCAAAATCTGCATATCCTGGTGCAGAAAGTGGTGCATTGCCGTATTTAAGAGATAAATTCACCTCTTCGCAGGCAATAATTGGGAACAGATAAGGGGCAGTTTGGTGGATCGCGGGAGCAATGCTAGCCATAATCCGCAAAGCAACCAAAGCTTTGGTATCGTCCATCAATGGCAAATCAACTAAGCCCTCAATACTTCTAGCTGCCAAAGTCGAGAGGGTGTTGACTACAGATTGCTGAATGTCTGGAGGTGTTACTAATTCAGGTAATGTCACCCCAAGTTGAGCCAGAAGTTCACGCCCAGTTGCGATCGCTTTGAATGATTGATTCCGCACTTGATAAGCTTGGAGTTGCACTTCATAAACTTTCACTCTATCTAGTAAGGTGGTTGTTTCTTCGATGACAACCTGAATAAGAGATTCCATCTGCTCAAATTCATTGTTGAGAAAAGCAGCTTCGGCAGCTTCTTCGTATAAACTTCGAGTCAATTCGTAGGCTATTTCCCAACTATTAATCGGCAACAATTGCATTCCCGACTTGAGATAATGAATTGCTGCACCATAAGCGGTAGCTTCTTTTGCTTTTCGACCAGCATTCAGATTTAACTGAGCTAATTGTTGACGTTCACTTGGCTGGGTGATTAGCACTATTCCACAATTCAACTGACTGACAATCTCAAAAATTCGCTCCTCTTGCTGAGATTCAGAGGTATTTTGCAAGAGTAATTGACCAATTTTAAGATGAGTAAATTGTTTTTCTTCATCTGGAATTAGAGAATAAGCCGCTTGCTGCACCCGATCGTGTAAAAATTTGTAGATAGGGATTTGGAAATTAGAATTCAAGGGGTTGGAGTCGGAATTATGCCCATTATCTTGAAAAAATTTATAAACTTCATTAATAGGTAAAACTAACCCTTCTTGCAAAGCTTTCCATAAAAACGCTGCCGTTTCGGTTTCCGATTGTTCAGAAACAATTGCTAAGGTTAGCAAATCAAACTGGTTGCCAATACACGCGGCTAATTTCAACACATTTTGCGTTGTTGCTGGCAACTTCTGCAACTGTAGCGCTACAAACTCTACCACATCATCGGTCAAAGCAAGTGCCTTGACAGCAGAAATATCACATTGCCAGTAACCTTGAGGAAAATTAAAACTAATTAGCCCATCTTCATATAATGCTTTGAGAAATTGCGTGGTAAAAAATGGATTTCCTTGAGTTTTTTGATAAACGAGTTGCGTTAGAGGTTGGGCAATTTCATTTGAACAACTCAAGGTATTAACCAGCAATTGAGCTAAACTAGCTTTACTTAATGGAGCTAAAGTAATGCTATGAATTGTGGCATTAGCCTTGCGAATATCTGTTAAAGTCAACATCAACGGATGTGCGGTAGAGACTTCATTGTCTCGATAAGCCCCAATTAAAAGTAAAGAGCCACTTCCTGACTCGCTCATCAACAACTGCATCAATTTGAGTGATGCAGAATCAGCCCACTGCAAATCATCGAGGAAAATTACTAATGGATGTTCTTTTGTAGTGAATACCTGAATGAACTTTTGGAAGAGTAAATTGAAGCGATTCTGGGCTGAACTTGGTGAAAGTTCCGTTGCCGGTGGTTGTTGGCCAATAATTTGTTCTAGTTCGGGAATTACCTCAAGAATGACTTTCCCCTCATCCCCCAGCACTTGTAAAACTTTATTTTTCCAAGTTGACAATTGGACATTACTTTCACTCAGTAATTGTCCCATTAAGTCTCGAAACGCTTGCACAAAAGCAGAGAAGGGAATATTCCGATTAAATTGGTCAAATTTGCCTTTGATGAAGTAGCCCCTTCGTCGGATAATGGGTTTGTGAACCTCGTTAATTAAAGCAGTTTTACCAATACCAGAAAAACCAGCCACGAGCATTAATTCTGTCTGATTGTTGGTAACTCGGTCAAAGGCTTTGAGCAGAGTTTCAACTTCATGCTCACGACCATAGAGTTTTTCTGGGATAATAAAGCGATCGCACACATCCCGTTGAGCAATTGGGAAACTTACAATCTTACCCGTCTCCTTTAGCTCATGTAAACAATTTTCTAAATCATATTTCAGCCCGAATGCACTCTGATAGCGGTCTTCAGCATTTTTCGCCATCAGTTTCATCACGATGTCACATAAAACTTGAGGAATCTGTCCGCTCTCCCCTAAAATTGGCGGAAGTTTGGCAATATGACAATGTACCAATTCCATCGGATCGTGTGATTTAAACGGTAATTCCCCTGATAGCAACTCATAAAAAGTTACACCTAAAGAATAAAAATCGGTTCGGTAATCAATTCCCCGATTCATCCGTCCAGTTTGCTCTGGAGACAAATAGCCAAGTGTCCCTTCTAATACATTAGGACTCATGAGGCTTTGAGTTTCTCGTGGCAACAAAGATGCAATACTAAAGTCAATTAACTTAACTTCTTTAGTTTCTGGATGAATTAAAATATTGGCAGGTTTAATATCTTTGTGAACGATCCGATAACGAATTAGAATATCTAATGTATTGCACAGTGCGATCGCTACTTGTAAAAACTCAATGAGAGCTTGTGATGTTCTTCCCATACCCCCATTCTCTCCTCTCCCTTGCCACTCGTTGAGAGAAATTCCCCCAAAGTCTTCCATCACTAACACATAGCCATTTTGATACGTTTCCAGACTATAGGTTTGGATGATTCCAGGTAAATTCAAATTTTTGGCAATGGTGAACTGGTTGCGAAACTGTACCAATTCGCTGAAGCTGGGATAAGCAGTTTTCATCAGCTTAATCACCACAGATTTTTGGTCAGTTTCTCGATTAGCACGATAAACCAAAGTTCGAGAACCGTTGTAGAGTTCTTTGCTAACCTGATATCCGGGAATGCTGACCATAGGGCTTAATTCTTGAGACCTCAGTATCTAGGTTTCCCAAAAACATGGCTATCTTTACTGTCAGTTCGCTTATTTTAAATTGATTGAAATAATTAAAGCTCCCAAATTCTAACTGACTTTGGGAGCTAATAATTTTAAGTTCACCGCGACGCCGTTTTACCTAAGTTTATGACCTGGGTTTATCCAGGTGGGAACCTAAATTCCTCGTTTAAAGTTTCCGGGTACATGCCCGGTATACTGCCACAAGAACAGTTGACTCCCTTGTCATTAAAGGCATAGATCAAAAAACTTGATGGCAGTCACCAACGTCGTAGTGCAACTCACTCATTATAGCTTTTCAAAAGATGTTGTGTGTTCAATATCGAAACTTTCCGATCTATTTACCTCGGATACCAGATAGATTCTATGGTGTGGGCGATGTTATTGGCGTATGCACCTGCCGATTCTCTATTCTGATTATCCAGCAAAACAGTGACATGTCCCAACTTCCGCCCAGGACGTGATTCTGTTTTCCCATACCAGTGAACGTGCGCTTGGGGAATTTCTGCTATTTGTTGACGCTGGCTTTGGTAGTCGCTGTGAGAATTTTCATACCCCAGTAGGTTAACCATTACAGCACCCGCGCACTGCAAAGCCGGATTCCCTAAAGGTAAACCACAAACTGCTCTGAGGTGTTGCTCAAACTGAGAAGTTTCGCAAGCGTCAAGAGAAAAATGCCCAGAATTGTGGGTACGCGGTGCAATTTCATTTACCAAAACTTTGCCATCAGCACTGAGAAATAGCTCAATTCCAAAAATTCCTACTACTTCTAGGCTATTTAATAGAGTATGTGCGATCGCTTCGATTTCTGCTACTTGATTGGGTGTAATTTCGGCTGGCGCAATCACCCGCCGACACACTTGTTGTTCTTGTTGGGTTTCCACTACTGGATAAGTGACAATTTCTCCCTCCACAGAACGAGCTGCAATTATTGCTAGTTCTCTTTCAAAGGGGACAAATTCTTCTAACAAGAAAAGTGATTGATTGAAAGTTTTTGTTGTGCTTTCATCACTTAACTTTTGTTCTAAAGTAGCAAAATCCTGAATTATGAAAGTACCTTGACCATCATAACCATGACGGCGGGATTTCAAAACTACTGGAAAACCTAGATATTCTATTTTTGATTTGAGATTTTCCACCTCGTCAAGGGCGAAAAATTGAGGAACTGGTAAACCCAAGTCGCGTAAATAGCAACGCTGATGATATTTATCTAAAAGAGGAGCTAAAGCTTCTAATTTTGGACGAAAACAAACGCCTTGCTGTGCTAAACCAGATAAAGCATTCAGGTTAACAAATTCGTTTTCAAAGGTGATAACATCGCATTTTTGAGCTAATATTTCCGTAGCACTTGCATCATCAACTGGCGCGAAAATAGTTTCCTGAGCGATTGACACGGCCGGGTCGTGAACGCTTGGAGTTTGTACTATTAATTCTACTCCTAGCTTCTGTGCTGCATCCGCCATCATCCAGGCTAGTTGTCCGCCACCAATTACACCAACACGCTTCATTGACATCCTAAAGAATCACGAGTTTGCACGCCTGTTTTGGAATTCACACCACTGGCTTTTTCGCACAGTTCTTTAATTTGCGCTCTATCCAAAATTGCATCTGTAAAATCTGCACCGTCTATATTTACATTATTAAATATGGCGCGGAGCAAAAGAGCTTCTTTGAAAACTGCATCGCTCAAATCTGCCTTAGTCAAGTTTACCTGATCGACCATTGCATTCGTTAAATCCGCTCCGTGGAGATTTGCTTTTGTCATCACCGAAGCGCTCATGACTGCTCCCCGTAAGTCAGCGTTTGAAAAGTTAGCCAGTTCCATATTGGCGTTAGAAAACTCCGCAGCTTGCAAGCTTTCACCAGAAAAATCGCGTCTTGACAACTCTGCATTGCTAAATGACAGTGGATGAGTCCAGTCTACTGCCACTGCTGGATCGGCCACACACCAGATAATAATTCCGAGAAGGAATGCTAGTGTTTGCCGCCAAAATATATTGAGAGCCAATTTGGTGTATAGTCGCCGCATTTAATTACCGCATTTGAATATTAGCAAGACTGGATTGTACTAATTGAGACTCGCAGCCTTGCTACTGGACTTGGAAAACGTGTATTTCCGTTGCTTAATATTTTGTAACGCAAAAAGAGCATAAGCTTCTTACTTTAGCAAAATTATCCCTGCTACTTGAGGTAGAGAGCGGCAATCTGCGATGGGCGTTCGCGGAGCGTCTCCGCCAGGAGAAGCCCCACCGTAGGCGATCGCACTAAAATTTGATATTCAGAACAATATTTCTTAAATACAATAGCGATCCCAATGACTGAGTATAAATTATTTCTCACATCAAGCAAGCTTTAGCAAAACAGAGACGGGGAATATAATCTATCGCTCTTGATAAAGATAAAACTTGAAATTTCTAACTCTAAAGGAATAATTTAGCTGAATCAAGCAATGTTTACGATGGCCTATGCTTGTTGACTTATTTACAATTCTTCATTTATAGATTTAAATTTTCAAGATATAAAAAGTTTTTTGAGCAGTAATACTTACCGAGTTCTTTACAATTCTTGACTTTGCCTTTTTCAAGTAAAGTTTGTTGTCTTTTAAATTCAACAGCCCCGATCAACTGTTAGTCTTTTAATTAATGAAAGCAAGGTTTGAGCGTAGTTATATGCGTCTCAATTGCTTAACAAAGCTTAAAGATCGATAATTAGCGTTAATTTTATAGCGATTAGTTAGTTCTTCAGGAATCTCTAAGAGTTTACATTCACCAAGCACACAACTTCCACAAACCGAACTCTGAAACCCGATGATGAATCATTACTCACTTCAATGGATTGAGGCATGGTGCCAAGAAAATGGCTGGACAGATTTATTTGTTGAGCGACGTAACAACTTCTGGGCTTTTCCTCCGGGTGGGGTAATGCCGGAGCCAATTCCAGTTCATGTTCTCAGATTGATTAAAGCCGAAAAAGGACTGACTTTTGAAGAACGATTGTGGTCAATGTCCGCAGTAACAGGCACAATCCTAGCTGTTGTTTTTACCTTTTGGTTTCAGTCGCCAATGCCATTAGTTTTAGCTTTCGCTTTTAATGCTGTTACGGTGGCTCAATTTGAACTCGAAGATGCCTAAATTTTTATGTTGGGCTTTGCTACTAAAAACTGCTCTTGTCTACTTTCAGCAAGAGCAGTTTTTAATTTTTAAGAAGAAAGAATTCAGCAGTCAGAATGGGCTAAACGCCTCGCTACCGCTAACAGAATTGAATTCTGTGCGACTCGCTACGCGCAGCGCGAACGTAGAGAGCATCTTAATTCTGAATCCTGACTTCTAAATTCTTCTTCAATGATTTGTATAGCAGCCTTCTAGTCTATTAGGACATAACAATTAGAAATAACTAACATCCATCTAAGAGCAGCTAGCAGGTAAAGCTACCTTCGCGTGTTTGTTAACGTAGTCCACAAATAATTGCTTCAATCGGGGACTAACGCCAGCGTGTTCAAAGAATCCAAAGCCGAGATTTCTTGCTTTTGCTAAGGTTTCCTCTGGCGTTAATCCTTCCTGGATAGCGATACTTAACAGCGCAATTCCAGTCGATCGCATCCCGGCGGCACAATGCACAACTGCTGGTTTCGGGATTTGTTCGAGTGTCGTGAGGATTTTGGTAATCACCTCTTCATTCAAATTTTTGAGATCCACCTTGAGTGGAACATTTTGATAATACAGCCCCAATGCTTCCGCTACTTTTTGCTCATCCTTAGAAAATCCTAGTTCATCAGGCGATCGCAAATTGAGAACAGACTTAAAACCCTCTTGAATAGCTTGCTCAAGCTGTTTTGGTATGACTTGTCCTGTTGTTGTCAAGTTTTCGTTAATCTGTATGGCGTTGATCACATTCACTCCTTCTAACTTTCTAATGTCTTCCAGCTTGCTAAATACTCTAAGAGCACAAGCTTTGAGAAGATATTCAAAATAAACACAACAGAATTAGCCAAATATCACAAGATATTGCTTGATAGCTTCAAAATTTGTCTTTTGAAGTTGGTTATTTTATTGCTTTATCCATAATATACGGTTTATCGATAGTATTAGTGGTGATTAGAGCTTATTATACTTTTCGTCGATAAAATTACCGTAGATTATATTTCAGGAGTTATACTATTGGGCAAGTTAGGGGAGCAATTGGATCGAGATTTTCGTGAACAAGTGTATAAATAGAACAATTCTTCTTTTTAAACTGGGCAAATGACCCAGAACTAAAGTTTTCATTCATACTGCTTTCCTCCTGCCTCCGGTCACTGAGCGACTTGCCTTGAGCGAAGTCGAAAGGAGCCGAAGTGCTGCCCCCTGCTTCCTCTTGTAATCTGAATGCCAGCCCTGAACCTATGAGCGCTAATGAAATATCTCTTCGACCTGCCCAAGAAACAGATGCGTGGGTACTGAGTGCAATTCATATTGCTGCTATCAAAGCTCTACCTGCAACTTTCTACACCCAAAAAGAGCTTTTAGCTTGGCGCAATTACCGCGATAAACCTGATGGTTCAAATATCTTGAAGAGCATGAAAGCAGAATCTTTCTGGGTTGCGATGGAGGGAGATGTTGTTATAGGTTTTGCTAGTTTTATTGTTGATGAACTCATCGGGTTGTATGTCCATCCTAAATATCAAGGAAAAGGGATTGGCCGTGCTTTAGTTCAACATTTTTGTGACCAAGCAACTGAGCAAGGCATAGATAAGGTAATTACAACTGCTAGCCTTTATGCTGAAGGGTTTTATTTACGACTAGGATTTACTGCCATCCAAAAAGCACCTCATTATTTAAGAAGTGGGATATTTGTTCCAGTTACTAAAATGAGTAAAACATTAGCTACTACACCAAAATAAATTTGAGAAGGTAAATATTTTCAATAACTTTAAAAATGTTGGCATAAACACTATTTTCCCCAAATTACGACCACTTTTTCTACATAATCTATGATGAAAGTAAGTACTTGCCAGCATAAATGCATAAAACTATCCGTTCATCAACTCTCACCCGTACACGTTTGATAGAAGCCGCCTTGCAGGTCTTTGCCAGTTTAGGTGTTCAAGGAGCAACTACCCGTGAAATAGCTCGTGTTGCTGGTGTGAATGAGGTGACTTTATTTCGCCACTTTGCTAGCAAAGAACAACTTCTGGGAGCAGTAATGAAAAATGCCTTAGCACTCCAGACAGAAGCCCTTGCACACCCCGAAGCGTGGACACAGGATCTAAAAATTGATTTAAAACAGTATGCCCATCTTTACAATACTATGCTAGAGACGCAGGAAGACTTAATTCGTACCTTCATTGGAGAAGCCAAACGTCATCCAGAGGCAGCCAAACAAGTGATTCAAGAAGCTGCCAAGCCTTTAGCGGAAAAACTGGTAGCTTACCTGCAATCAAGTCAGAAACGAGGCACTGTCAGAGCAGACCTCGATCCATTTCCGGCAGTCGATATGTTTACAGGAATGTTGTTAGCTGGAATGCTATGCCGCAGTGCAAAATTCAATCAGGGCAATTATAGCTGTGAGGACTACATCGAAACCTGTGTAGATATTTTTGTACGCGGCATCAGTACCACTTCCTCTCAATTGTCAATGCAGCTGTAAGCTATGAGCAAAATTAAATTATATAGCAACAGCAGTAATTTGAAGTCGATCGGCTATTTAGGCTAAAAAGGTAAGTTATTTCTGCGCCTGACTTTTCACGATATATGGAAAAGATCATTTTCAGCCTTCTCCTAAACCCTATTTTTATGTTACCTATTTTCATTAAACAATTATTGAGATAGCTTGCGATGTGAAACTTCGGGAGCTATGTAACCTTAAAGATAATGATTTGATTGAAGTTGAGATTCACGATGTCAGATTTATCTGAATTAAACAATTTGCTTGGAGATGAAGCGTTAAAACTTTCAGGAACACTGGAATGACGTAGGTCGCCGCGATCGCCTTTTAGAAGCGATTCGTTGGTTAGAAACCGAACCTTCTATATTGGGGATAAGCGCTCACATCATGGCTGTTGCCCAGAAATAGGCCCTAAAGTAGAGCGATCGCCACTAACTAAAAGCGCTTGTTGTTTTGCCAACACTTGTTTATGTAACCAGAGTAATTGTTTATCAGTAATGCCTTCTGCGATTAATCCCTCAACAGTTTTCATCAGATAATCAGCGCAGGAACCTAATTTTCCCGATGCGGTGGCAATGCTATTAACAGTGGTTGTTAATGGTATCTGATGAGCGTACCTGGGATGTTGGCGATTAGCAACAAAAGCGATCGCTGGGAATTCCTGCGTACCGTCAAATACTTTCACCCAACGAGCAATGTAGACACCAGCTAACATCTCTCGTCGCCAAATCAGCAGTAATTCAGATGGGACATCAGCAGCAGCAATGCGATAAATAACCCCACGACAGCTACCACCCCGATCGAGTCCTAAGAGTAATCCGGGATTATCTGGAGTACCGCGACCGAGGATCATCCACGTACAGAAGCGCCGATGCCAACCATAAACGATCCCGGCACGGCGTTCGACATATGTAATTAGGGGATTCCAAATCAGCGAACCGTAGGCAAATGTGCAGATATCAGAATTTGGTGGCTGCTGTTGTAGTGTTTCATCGAGCGATCGCTGTAATTCATCTTCGCTCAAGGTAGTTAGCTTGATTCCAGAGTGTGATGCTTCTAATAGTCTTGTCTGTATGTTTCCGGCTTCGAGGTCGCTACGACTAATTGACATAATGTAGATTATTTTTTCTGTAAATCTTCAGTAATTCAGGGTAACTTTAAGATAATTGAATTCTCAACGAACAGCTTTCAAAGTATCGTAAAGTAGCTTGTAGCGCTTAAACCCTGCTTCATACAAAGGATTTGGTTGCGGCTGTACTACATTAGTATCTTGCGATAAAATCTTGAGTGCAGCTGCTAAATTGGGGTAAACACCAATCCCCACCATTGCCAAAATAGCTGCTCCGTAAGCAGCTCCTTCTTCGGCTTTGGGAGCAACGAGTTTTGTTTGCAAAACATCTGCCAAAATTTGTAACCAGATGTGAGAACGTGCGCCTCCACCCGTTGCTAAGAGTTGATCGAGGGGAGCGATCGCACTAATTACCTCCAACGCCTCCCGCAAGCTAAATGCAACGCCTTCCAGCACAGCACGAATTATATCTGCTTGTGTATGAGCTAATGACAAATTAACGAAAGCACCACGAGTATCTGGATCGAGGTAGGGACTGCGTTCTCCGGCGAGATGGGGTAGAAATAGAACACCACGCGCACCAGGCTGCGATCGCTCTGCCATATCCATCAAATCGGTGTAGGATATATGCGGTGCAAATGTATCTCGATACCAACGCAGAGAACCACCAGCCGCCAGCGTCACTCCCAGCAGATGATAGCCACCATCGACGTGACAGAATAAATGTACCCGACCTTCGGGATCGGGAATTGGGCGATCGCACGGTGCAAAGATCACTCCCGATGTGCCAATACTCAAACTACCCCGGCTCAGGTTGCTTGATGAGATGCCCAAACCGATGGCGGCGGCGGCATTATCACCTCCACCTGCGATTACAGGTAAACCCACAGGTAAACCCACACGAGCGGCCATTTCTGATTTTAATCGTCCAGCGATCGCGGTAGATTCGATGACTGGAGGAAACAACGCTGGATTAATATCAAGAGTATGGAGAATATCTTTATCCCATTGCCGATTCGCCAGATTCAGACAGCCGACACCAGAGGCATCAGATGGTTCCGTTACTGCTTCACCCGTTAGCACATATCCCAGATAATCTTTTGGCAAAAGAATCTGCCACAACCGAGTGTATGCTTGTGGTTCTTCAGTCCGCAACCATAAGAGCTTCGCCAGTTGAAACCCTGTGATTGCTGGATTTCCAGTGCGCTGGATCAACTCCTGCCGGGGAATAGCGGCTTCAATTTCAGCAACAGCTTTACCAGTGCGCTGATCATTCCATAAAATTGCCGGTCTAATCGCTTTGCCCTCCACGTCGAGAGGAACCATACCATGCATTTGTCCAGACAAACCAAGGGCGATTGCTTGGTGTCCGTTTAGCTGTTGAGTGACATCGAAGAGAGCATCCAAACTGGCTTCCACCCAATCCGATGAGTTTTGTTCCGTCCAGCCGGGTTGTGGAGTTAATAGAGGATAGCTTCTGGTTGACTGAGCGATAATTTGCCCTTGTAGGTTAACTGCGATCGCTCTTACTCCTCCTGTACCCAAGTCTAAGCCAATTACGATGTCAGTCAATTTTCTCTCCTATTTTATAAGCCCTATATTTTCTCTCTGTGTTCTCTGTGGCTCTGCGGCTCGATAAATTAAACCACAGAGGCACAGAGAACACAGAGGTAAGAGATTAAAATTAAAAAGGAATTTTTTTGCAGAATCGAGCTAATGTTTCTTTAGCTCCAAACTCATACAACCTGCGTAAATGGTTCGTAACTGCATCAACAAAAAGCGGTGACTGCGATAAATCGCCAAAAATCTCAGTGAGGTTGAGCAATGGTTTGGCATCGCTGCCACTGGAATGAGCTAGTTGAGTTAGAGTACCTGCTATTGGGTCATCAATGGGAATGGGATTACCTTGGTCATCCTGTCCATTGAGGTAACGGAACCAAGCAGCAACCGTTAGACTCATGTAGTCAATCGCTCCTCCTTGATGCAGCGCGTCACGGACTGAGCCAAGAAGAAATTTTGGCATTTTAGCAGAGCTATTCAGGCAAAGACGCGGGAGTTGATCGCGAATTTTGGGATTGGCAAACCGTTCAATTAAGGTCTTTTTATAATTATCTAAATCAATCCCCGGTACAGGTTGCAGTGTCGGTGTAACTTCTGCCATCAAATTATCGACGGCTTGCCGAATTAATGGATCTGCCATGACTTCATGGACGTATGTATAACCTGCCAAGGAGCCAAGATAGCCAATCAACAAGTGACTGGCGTTGAGCAACCGAATTTTCATCATCTCGTAGGGATGAACATCCTTAGTCATCTGAACGCCAACTGATTCCCAATCGGGTCTACCTGCGCTGAAATTGTCTTCGATTACCCACTGAAGGAAGGGTTCGGCAACAACTGGAAAGGCATCATCGATGTTAAACTGTTCTGCCACCATTTTGATATCTGCTGGGGTTGTGGCGGGGGTAATGCGATCGACCATGCAGTTGGGAAAGGCTACCTGTTCGGCAATCCAACGTCCCAATTCCGGGTTCTGCATTTGGGCAAATGCGGTTAACATTTTGCGGGCAATGTTGCCGTTACCTTGGAGATTGTCGCAGGACAGCACGGTAAATGGTGCTATTCCCTGTTGACGACGGCGATCGAGGGCTGCTGTCAAAAAGCCACATACTCCAATTGGTTCATCGGGATGCTGCAAATCGTACTGAATAGTTGGGTGATTGGCATCGAATTCACCGCTACCTTCAATATAGTAGTAACCTCCTTCGGTAATAGTGAGGGTGACGATGCGGCATTTAGGATCTGCTAAGGTGTCAATTACTGCTTGGCGGTTATCTGGGGCAAACAGATATTTTGTAATCGATCCGATCGCACGAGCGCGATCGCCTTCTGGGGATCTTTCAACTAAGGTATACAAACAATCTTGAGACTTCAGTGCATCCCGCATTCGTTTGTCGAATTCCAGTAGCCCAACCCCGCAGATTCCCCATTCACTTGCGGGATTTTGATGAAAGTAATTATCCAGATATAATGCCTGATGTGCGCGATGGAACCCACCCACACCGATATGGACAATGCCGTTAGTGATTTGATGGCGATCGTAATTGGGTACGCGAACGTTATTTCCTAAACGAGACAGAGATGTTTCATTCAGCTTGATTGCTGAATTTGTGCTGATATTGCTGTTCATGGGATTCATTTTGGGTTAGGTGGTGACGATGAACTTTGGGGATGGCTTCACCGTCGCGATCGAACAAATGGCAAAGCTCACCATTAATGTAAATCGGAACATAATCATGCATTTTGGCTGGATTATCTCCGTCTGTTTGCACAACTATGGTTTCGCCACCCGCAATCTTGATGTAGAGATAGGTTTCTCCGCCTAATCGTTCTACGACTAATACTTCACCATTGACGCTGGGGTTATTTTGATCGAGTCGCAGATGTTCGGGACGAATTCCTAATGTTGCTCTATCCCCAACTGATAGGGTTTTGGGTTTCACCGGAATCATTACGCTTGCATCACCAGGGAGTCTAACTGTTGCCCCAGAGTCATTGACGGCTGAAACTGTCACTGAGATAAAGTTCATTTTCGGCGAACCAATAAATCCGGCGACGAATAGATTGCGGGGATGGTGGTAAAGTTCCAGGGGAGAACCCATTTGTTCTATAATTCCACCCTGCAACACCACAATTTTGTCGGCAAGAGTCATTGCCTCAACTTGATCGTGGGTGACGTAAATCATCGTGGCTTGCAGACTGTCGTGTAAACTGGCAAGCTCGATCCGCATCTGCACCCGCAAAGAAGCATCCAGGTTGGACAGTGGCTCATCAAACAAAAATACTTTGGGATTACGCACCAAAGCACGACCGATCGCTACCCTTTGGCGTTGTCCTCCTGATAGTTCTTTGGGCTTCCGGTTCAAGAGTGGCTCCAGTTGCAGGATACGAGCGACTTCACGCGCCCTTTCATAACGCTGGGCTTTTTGCATACCCGCAAGCCGGAGGCTAAAGGCCATATTTTCTGCCACTGTCATGTGGGGATATAAGGCGTAGGTTTGAAACACCATTGCTAAACCACGTTTATCGGGTGGCACATCATTGACTTTTTGTCCATCAATGAGTAAATCGCCAGAGGAAATTTCTTCTAGTCCAGCAATCATGCGGAGTAAGGTTGATTTTCCACAACCGGAGGGGCCGACGAAGACAACAAATTCGCGATCGCCCACATCGAGATCAATGCCTTTGATAATCTCTGTATTGTCGTAGGTTTTATGGATATTTCTTAAAGCAACTGTTGACATATAGCGTTTCCATTAATGGGTTTAAGTTTTTCTCTCACGCAAAAAAGAATGCAACATTTAATTAATTCGTAGCAAATTCTCTGCGTACCTTTGCGCTTACCTCTGCGCCCCTACCCTGCGGGAAGGCGAAGCGCCTATGCGTTTAAATTTCAACCCTCAATTCGCCACGATTTTACGCAAAGCGGTAAGAGTGTCTGCCTTCACTCATTTCACAGCACCAAAAGTCAGACCCCGGACTAATTGCCGTTGACTCAGCCAGCCGAAGATGAGGATGGGTGCGATCGCCAATGTTGATGCTGCCGAAAGTTTTGCCCAAAATAATCCTTGAGGGCTGGAAAAGGAAGCAATAAAGGCTGTGAGCGGGGCGGCATCTGCTGTTGTTAAGTTCAAGCTCCAAAATGCTTCGTTCCATGACAAAATAATCGAAAGCAAGGCTGTGGATGCAATTCCGGGTACTGCCAATGGCAACAACACATGAACAAGTTCTTGCTGAGTGGTTGCTCCATCCATGCGATCGGCTTCGAGAATTTCTTTGGGAACTTCTTTGAAGAAGCTGTAAATCATCCAAACGACGATTGGCAAATTAATCAGGGTATAAATGATAATCAAACCGATGTGAGTATCCAGCAACCCGGCGTTGCGACACAAAATGTAAATTGGCACCAGCACACCCACAGGTGGCAGCATTTTAGTGGACAGCATCCAGAGTAAAGTGCCCTTAGTACGTTTGGTTGGGAAAAATGCCATTGCGTAGGCGGCAGGTACGGCAAGTAGCAGCGCGAGTATAGTCGCTCCGAGGGAAATTGCTACGCTGTTAAACGCATAATTGAAATAATTTGCCCGATCTTGGATCGCAATATAGTTCTCAAATGTTGGGCGGAAAAACAACTGTGGGGGAGTTGAAACTGCCGCTACTTCAGTTTTGAAACTGGTGAGAAACATCCAGAAAATTGGGAAAAACAAGATGCAAGCGGCAAGCCACCCGAGCAATGTCCATAGCCAAGTTTTCGAGTTTTTACGTGCCATGTTAGGTATCCAAATTACGAGCAACACTACGCATCAAAAAGATAGCCACGATGTTGGCAAGGATGACGGCAATTAATCCACCGGCTGAAGCACCGCCGACATCGAATTCCAGTAAGGCTTTTAAGAAGATGTAATAGGCAAGGTTAGTGGTTGCAAGTCCTGGACCGCCGCCTGTGGTAACAAAGATTTCCGCAAAGATGGTCAGGAAGAAAATTGTCTCAATCATGGCAACCACTGCAATGGCGCGGCTTAGATGGGGTAGCATGACGAACCGAAATAGAGCGATCGCATTTGCGCCATCCATCCGCGCAGCTTCTAACTGGTCGCGATCGAGTGACTGAATTGCAGTCAATAAAATCAGCAAGGCAAAGGGCAGCCATTCCCAGGAAACAATAATAATGATGGCAAGCAAGGGAACGCTAGCAAACCAATCGATTGCCCCTAAACCCAAACCTCTAGTAATTTGAGCAAACAGCCCATTCACTGGATGCATCAGCATATTTTTCCAGATCAGGGCGCTAACTGTGGGCATAACAAAAAATGGGGAGATTGCTAGTACCCGCGCCACTCCACGACCATAAAAATCTTGGTCAAATAGTACTGCTAGTAATGTACCCAGACCAATTGTGATTGCTAAAACAGAAACAACCAAAACTATTGTGATGGCGATCGATGTCCATAAAGCTGAGTCACTGAGGATGAAAGTGAAATTTTCAATCCCAATGAATTTGCGTGCATCTGGATTCAGCAAGTTATAACGCTGAAAAGAAAACCATATAGTCATCACCAGAGGCACAATCATCCACAGCAGCAAGACGACGACCGAAGGCGCAACCAGAGGTAAGGTTGACACTTGCCGCGTAGTCCGTTGCTTGGTGGGAGGTGGCGTTTCGGATTGAGGTTTTACCGCTAATGAAGAAGACATAATCTAATGGAATTTTAGATTTTGGATTTTGGATTGTGAAAGTTTTGTGAGTGAGATTGGCTCCGAATTTATCTTGACTCTGTGTTCTCTGCGCCTCTGCGGTTAAATTAATTATTTTTTCACCACAGAGACACAGAGAAAAATAAAGATTTCACTCGATATAACCCGTGTGTTTCATGAAACGTTCAGTCGATTTCTGCGATTGCTGCAACGCTTGATCTACCGAAGTTCGATTGGTCAACGCCGCCGCCAAGGTTTGCCCGACAGAAGAACCAATTGCCTGAAATTCTGGAATATCAACGTATTGAACTCCCTTATAAGGAGTTGGTTGTGCGGATGGATGGGTAACATCAGCAGATTGAATTGCTGCCAGTACTATTTCCGCAAAGGGTGCAGCTTTTCGATAGTTGGGATTTTCATAAGTGGAAGTCCGAGTCCCTGGTGGTACAGCAATCCAGCCATTTTCCTTAGCAACCAGTTGAATGTATTCCTTAGATGTTGCCCAAGCAACGAATTTTTGCGCGGCTTCTGGTGATTTTGAGGTTTTTGGAACCGCTAACGCCCAAGCCCAAAGCCAATTTGAACCGTTAGGATATTTTTCAATTGGCGCACGAGCAAAGCCAACTTTGTTATACACTTGAGATTCTTTGGGATTGGATAACAACCCCGCAGCAACGGTTGCATCTACCCACATACCGCATTTACCCGTTGAGAATAATGCCAGATTCTCATTAAATCCATTGGAACTAGCTCCTGGTGGCCCATATTTGTTAAGCAGATCGACATAAAAGGCGATCGCCTCTTTCCAAGCTGGAGTATTGATCGTTGGTTGCCACTTCATATCAAACCACTGTCCACCATAGGTATTAACCAATGTGGAAACAAATGCGACATTTTCACCCCAACCGGGTTTTCCGCGCAAGCAAACTCCATAAACCCCATGCGCTGGGTCGTGGATTTTACTTGCCCATTCTCTCATTTGGGGATAAGTAGGCTGTTGAGGAACCGCAATCCCAGCTTTTTCAAACAAATCTTTGCGGTAGTACAGCATGGAACTTTCCCCATAGAATGGCACGGCATATAGTTTGCCGTTATTGGAAAGTCCTTCTCGTATGGGTTTGAGCAGGTCATTTACGTCATAGTTTGCGCCTAAATCCAAGGGTCTTAACCAATCTCGTCTAGCCCAGATTGGTGTTTCATAGGAACCAATGGTCATGACATCAAACTGCCCGCCTTGGCTTGCAACATCTGTAGTTGTGCGTTGACGCAACACATTTTCTTCCAGCACAACCCACCGCAGTTGAATATCAGGATTAGCTGACTCAAATTTGCGAGAAAGCTCTTGCATCACCACCATGTCGCCATTATTTACAGTGGCGATCGTTACTTTAGTTTTCTGGGTGGCTTGGGAGCGCGGTGAACAAGCATATAGCAGTTGCGCCAGCATCACTCCAGCGAGAAATGCAGCCAGCACTTTAGCGAAGCGGCGAATACGCATCGCATAACTCCTTTAAAGTAAAAAACCGAACGAAATAAATTTTTGATTTTATGCTCAAAGTTTGGGTAAAAGCTCAATAATAGAAATCATACCAATCTCATTGCAATCACAGGTATTCGCAACAATTCTTCAATAAAAGGTTAAAAATATGACGGCTAAAGCAACTTATCAGTTTGCAGGTAAGACGATCTTAATTACTGGCGGTGCAGGAGATATTGGCAAGGCAACTGCACATCGTTTTGCTGCTAATGGCGCAGGAATAGCCCTGCTAGATTTGAATGAACCGAAGATGGCAGATGTGGCTGAGGAACTAAAAGATTACAACGTTCCAGTTAGCACGTTTCGCTGTGATGTTACATCTAGTGATGATGTTGCCAAAGCCTTTACTGACGCTGTAAAGCAGTTTGGGCGGATCGATTATGTATTTAATAATGCAGGTTATCAAGGAGTGTTTGCCAAGACTGACGAATATCCTGAAGACGACTTTCAGAAGGTGATCGACATTAACGTTGTCGGCGTTTTTCACATTCTCAAGGCAGCTGCACAACAATTACGCGATGCTGGTGGAGGCGCGATCGTTAACATGGCGAGTTATGCAGGGGTGGTTGGGCCGCCAAATATGTTGGCTTATGCTGCTTCCAAGTTTGCTGTCATTGGTATTACTCAAACGGCAGCGAAAGACTTGGCTCCTTATGGCATTCGGGTGAATGCACTCTCCCCTGCGTTGATTGGTCCTGGTTTTATGTGGACGCGACAAACCGAATTGCAAGCAGCAGTGGGGTCACAATACTTTGATGCCGATCCCAAAGTAGTTGAGCAACAGATGATCGATTCAGTGCCAATGCGACGTTTAGGAAGCCTGGAAGAGGTGGCGAATGGGGTTGCATTTTTGATGAGCGAAGAGGCAAGCTACATTACTGGGTTTAACTTGGAGGTGACTGGGGGATAATAGAAATTTAAAAATACATTGAGCAAAGATTATCTCTTTGGGCATATACTCTAAATAATGCAATCATACCTTTGATAGATACATAGCTTTTGCAGGTAGTATATGGGACAACCTTTTTTAGAGCGGCGCGATGCCAGCAAGGCTGGCTTGCCCCTTAGGGCGCGCAAATTAGACCTGGCTGCTCATGCTGCTTGGCTCTATTACATCGCCGGCAATACACAAGAAGAAATTGCCGCCAAGCTCAATGTGTCCCGGCAAGCTGCACAACGGCTAGTGGCACTGGCGGTCAGTGAAAAATTGATTAAATTTCGACTCGATCATCCCTTGAGTGAATGCATTGCTCTGGCTGAGTCGTTACGCGATCGCTTTGCTCTGTCACTTTGTGAAGTAGTACCAACTGATGCAGGTAGTGGTGATACATTATACGGAATTGGTGTATGTGCTGCCACGCACCTAGAAGCTTACCTGATGGCTAAAACCCCAACCATACTGGCGTTGTCATCAGGTCGCACATTGCGAACAATGGTGGAGCAGATCCCCTCAATGAACCAACCCCAGCATAAAATTGTTTCAATTATTGGCAATATGTCCCACTCTGGGCGTGCAGGTCGTCACGAAGTGGTCATGCATTTATCCGATCGCGTCGGTTCCCAAGCTTACCCAGTGCCGACTCCGGTTGTCGCGACTAGCATTGAAGAACGAGAACTTTTGCAGACTCAGCGATCGTTTCTCGCCGTCAAAACTCTTGCAGAGCAAGCCAAAGCAACCTTTGTCGGAATTAGTCATATTGCCTGGAATGCCCCATTACATCAAGATGGCTTCATCAATGACGATGAGGTAGCTGAATTGATTGAACTGGGAGCAGTCGGAGAAATTGCAGGTTGGGCTTACAGCGATCGTGGAGTATTACTACAACAGGGGACAAACAGTCGGGTTGCCAGTGTAGCGCTCGAACAACCGGCTCATCGACTCATTATTGGAGTGGCGGGGGGTGTGAAAAAGGCAGAGGCTATTTTGGCTGCTCTGCATGGCAAGTTAATTACAGGACTGATTACCGATGAAGCTGCTGCCCAAATGATTCTTTCTAAGATTTAGTAAATACTTGGAATTTGGTTAAAGATTTTACACTACCTATCTAAAAAAGGGCACGCTCGTTAAGCCTGCCCATTTAGCTTTAATGTTCTTGTCCTGTTGGTCGGATGAGGATTTCGTTGACATTAACACGTGGCGGTTGCGTAAGGGCGTAAACGATCGCAGCCGCAATATCCTCGCTTTGCAGAGGTTGAATTGACTTGCGTCGTTCTTCAATCCGTTGTTTGGCGACGGGATCGGTAATTTGGCTGTCAATTTCCGTATCCACCAACCCAGGTTCAATAATGGTGACGCGGATGTTGTCTTTGTGGACTTCTTGGCGCAATGCTTCCGAGAGAGCATTAACACCCCATTTGGTAGCATTATAAACACCAACTCCCGCCCGCGCTGTCCGGCCAGCCACTGAGGAGATATTGACTATATGCCCGGATTTTTGTGCTTTCAACAGAGGCAAAACAGCATGAGTAGCATATAGCAATCCTAGTACGTTGAGGTCAAACGATCGCCGCCAGTCTGAGCTATTTCCAGCTTCAATAGTTCCCAGTAAGGCAATCCCGGCATTATTCACAAGGATATCAACCCTTCCCAATTCTGCATTTGCCTTTGCCACCAAGTTATTTACCTGTGTTTCATCAGTCACATCGGTGACAATAGGCAATGCCTTGCCACCACTAGCCTCGATGCGTTCTGCTAATGCCTGAATGCGATCGCCACGCCTAGCAGCGAGTACTACTGTTGCCCCAACTGAAGCTAAGGCGATCGCAGTTGCTTCTCCAATTCCCGCTGAAGCCCCAGTGATAATTGCCACTTTTCCTTCTAATTTACCCGTCATTTCTCTAACTCCTTAGTAATTGATTATTGAATATTGAGCATTAATTATTCCTCCCCTGCTCCTCTGCTCCCCTGCCCCCCTGCCTCCCCTCCTCCCTGCCTCTTCCCAATCCTCAAAACAGATGCAACAGCCGCCCCACATAGTATGAGGGCTGCAAAACGAAAAGTTCCTTGGAACCCTGCAACGATCGCATCAGGAGGGGCAACAGAGACATCTGCACCCGCAGACATACTAGCGATTAAGGCTCCAAATACTGCCCCAATTAAAGAAACTCCTACGGTGTTACCTGATGTACGTGACAAAGACAACAGCCCAGAAGCAATTCCTAGCCGCTCTCTCGGTACCGATCCCATAACAGTGCTGTTGTTGGGCGATTGGAATAAACCCAGACCAATGCCGTAAATAAAATAGCGTGATATATAGCCTAGCTCAGTAATTTGAGCGTCAAAGGTGCTAATTCCCAGACAGCCGCCAATCATCAACCCCAGCCCAATCGAACTGATTAGTCGAGCGCCGAAGCGGTCTGAAAGTATTCCAGCTAGGGGGGCAATTAACCCACTAAGTACAGGCGATACGGCTAGTAACAGCCCTACTTTTACTGTCGGATAATGCTTGACGCTCTCTAGAAAGAAAGGGACGATGAGTAGCGAACCGCCAATAACAATGAATGCTAACCAGCCACTTAGCAAACCCATACTCAACTGAAGATTGCGAAACAGCTTTAGTTCTAGTAGTGGTTGCTTTAGGATCGCTTCAACTACTAAAAAAGTCGTGAAACTTACGGCAGCGATCGCTAGTAATATCAATGAGTTAGTACTGCCAAAGCCTTGGCTTTGCCCTAGCGTCATACCCAGCCCAAAACTACCTAGAGTCAATAAAGCCAATATGGCTCCAAAAAAGTCAAATTTCTGTTTGCCCTCAATGCGTGCAGAAGGTGGCACTACACGAGCTATTAAGAAACTAGCGATAATCCCCAAGGGTACATTGATAAAGAATATGCTATGCCAGCCTGACCAGCTTAAAAGCAGTCCGCCAGCAGAGGGGCCAAAAGCAATTCCCAGAGACACTACACTACCGATGATGCTAACAGCCCGGCCTCGTTCGGAAGAGGGAAAAACTTCTGTGATAATTGCTAAACCAAGCCCAGAAATGAACACAGCGCCTAGTCCTTGAAGTGCCCGAAAGGCAATCAACCACTCGATACTAGGTGCAAAACCACATAATAGAGAACTGAAAGTGAATAGAACAAGTCCCCCTTGGTATAAGGACTTCTTACCCCACATATCCCCTAAGCGGGTTGCGCCCAAAACTAAACCGGAACTGACTAACTGGTAACTCAATACAGCCCATTGGGTGGTAGGAAAGCTAGTGCCAAAGGCTTGCACCAATGTGGGCAAAGCAACATTGATGATGCCCACATCCAGGGTAGACATGAATACCCCAAGTCCAACACCGAGTAAGACCCAATTTTTTTGAGAACCTGATAAAGCCAGAGGTTCTGCTTGGAATTGTGCCAACGTTTAGCCTCCGCCTTTAATTTTACGGTTGTGAATAGTTTGCATACGTACATTTATTGTAGGGTGCTATTCTGGCTACCAAATTAAGAAAACTAAATTCCCTAACATTGACGATTTTGTTGAATGCGATGCCTGCGGCGGGCGTAGCCATCGCAGCAGACACTTCCTTGAGAAATGCTCTGGATAAATTGAAAAATTCCGGTTTCTGTCAGGTATCTACTTCTCAATTGGCAAGGCTGGCTTTTCCACTTGTCATATATTTGGTAGAGTACTTAAGTACTCTTAACTTTGCACTCCTTCGGCTATATTAACAATAACGATCAAAAAATACGGTAATTCGATTGAGTTACTGTACTTTAGACTAGTTAGCAAACTTATCATAAACAACTCTCTAAAGCAAGCTCTAGAGACAATGGGCAATAGGAAAGGGGAAATGTCAATTATTAAAGTCACATCTGCAACTGCAAATAACTACCTTTTTGTCTAAGCAATGACTCAAAAAACTGCCCTATCTCGATTTGCCTTAGGATTTATTGCAGGATTTGTGTCTGTTTTGCTATTTCATCAAGGTGTATTGGCGCTGCTATATGCAGTAAATTTTACACCTCACGCCCCCTATTCAATTGCACCGACACAACCATTGGGAATCCCGCAAATTTGGTCAAATGCTTTCTGGGGAGGGATTTGGGGACTGATTTGGGTAGTAATTGCACCTCGTTTTGGACATGATAAAAACTATTGGTTAGCAGCCTTAGTATTTGGTGCAATTGTTCCAACGCTAGTGGCTTGGTTTGTGGTTGCACCGCTCAAGGGTCAACCCATTGCTGGCGGCTGGAAACTTGTGGGAATAGTGACAGGTTTATTGGTTAATGGTGCTTGGGGTGTGGGAACCGCCGCGTTGCTGAGATTATTCTCTAGGAGGCAATTATTTAACAGCTAGAGTTTGAGGAATTTCTAAGTAGGTGGGTAATGTTAGTATCATTCAAACTAACCAAAATAGCTTCCTCTTTGAACCCTCAGCATAAAGCTAAAAACGTGTATATTATTATTTGAGAATAATAGATCAAAAAATAGCGATCGCATTATTCACGTTATACCAATTCTGTATAAAGATGTGTAGAAATAACCCCACTACCTGCGGCGCTTCCCGCAAGTTCGGGGAGGTTGGGAGGGTTCAAAATGATATGCAGCTTCACAGAGAATTGGCTTTACTCAGTAAATCAAAGATAAAAATAATTTATTACAATGGATAATTTTGGGATTTACACACTTGCTAATGACGTGGTATTTGACCAACTAGTAGCTTTGCTAAACAGCATTGAGGTGAATGTTAGTCCAGATATTCCGATTTGTATTATTCCTTATGATGACCGCTTAAAACGAGTTAAGCAGGAGATACATTCTCGACCGAATGTCACCCTCTTTGACGATAAAAGTTCGATCAAAAAATGGGAGGATTTTGCCATTCAAGTTTGGAATGCTTATCCAAGAGATGGCCGAAAAAATAAACCTTCTATCGAATGGAATAAAAAAAATAATTTAATCCGAAAAATGTGTGCTTTTGATGGGGAGTTTGAAAGATTTGTATTTTATGATGCTGATAGTTTAGCAATGAATAAGTTGGACAAGGTTTTAGAAAAACTAGACCAATACGATTTTGTGTTTGATGACTGGGAACACACAAAACAAACTTCAGTTGCAGCTTTCGACTTGCCGAAGTTAGAACAAAAAATGTCTTTGCCTGAATCTGAAATCAGACGAGAAATTCACTGTTCTAGTTTTTTTGGTTCAAAAAAGGGTATTTTAGGCGTTGAAGAATTAAAAATACTCAAAAAGCAATTGATAGAAGATAAAGAAGTCGAATTGATTAACGAAATCGCTTGGTGGTGTGACGCAGATTTATTTAGTTACATGACTTTTAGAATAGCTCGACCACTATTTAACTTTACACTCAGTCCCAATGGTGAAGATAGAACTGGTAACTGTGCTAATGCAAATCCCTTTGTGAATATTGATAATGTTCTTTACAACCAACAGGGATTAAAACCAATTCATCGCCTTCACTATATGGGCTATTCTGCTATTGGATTTACCCGCTTGTGTAAAGGTGAAGATGTTGATATACGTTACAAAAATGAATTTTTGCACTATCGCTTTCTGAAGCAACCAGAGCAAAAACCGAAGCAATTAAAGCCACCCACCATAGCGGCTAGAAGCAATCGATTTATCAAAAAACTTTGGAATAAAATTAATCAAACTATTTCTTACACTTAGCTTTTGCCCAGCCTTGCTCATTATGCGTTTAGCTTGTGAGCAATGTCCACTCTCATCTTGCAAAAATGCCTAAAGTTAGTGTTTCCATTCCCACGTTTAATCGAGTTAATTTACTGCCTTTCGCAATTGACAGTGTACTCAATCAGTCTGAGCAAGACTTTGAGCTAATTATTTGTGATGACGGTTCTAGCGATCGCACACCCGAATTGATGTCACAATACAGAGACAATCGGATTAAATATATCCGTCATCAGCAAAATATTGGTAAAAGTAATAATATGCGCTCTGGCTTTGATACTGCCAGTGGTGAATATTTCATTAAATTTGATGATGACGACCGGCTAACACCGGATTTTCTTGCAAGTACAGCAGCGATTCTTGCTCAAGACTCTAGCATTGATTTTGTTGGTACAGACCATTGGATAATTGATATTAACAATGTGCGGGATGAGGCAAAAACTCAAGAAAATTCTCATCGCTGGGGTAGGAAGAATTTACCAGCAGGTGTTGTAAATAATTTGTTGGAAGTTGTATTTATTCAGCAAAGCTTTCAAGTTGGGGCGACATTATTTCGCCGTAAAACCTTGCAAGAATTAGGATATATGCAGCCAAATCTGCAAAATTGCGAGGATAATGATTTATTTGTGCGTCTGGCTTTGGCTGGAAAAAAGGGCTATTATTTACCAGAATTATTGATGGAATATCGCTACCATGCAGAGCAGCAAGGTATCAATCGAGCTATTCCTTATTTATTTGATAAAATTCAGTATTTAGAAAATTATAAGTTTGAGTCTGAGAAATTAGAGAAAGTTAGGAAAAATCGTTTAACTGAAACGCAATTATTATTAGGTTTGCGTTTAATTGAAAAGGGTGAAACGCAAAGAGGCAGAGAGCTAGTTTTAGCAGGACAGTCTTTTTCGACTGCTAAAGCTTGGACTGGCTTAGGATTATCGTTGTTACCAGTTGGGTTGCGAGGTAAGGCGTTTAATGCACTGCGACAGATGCAGGGTTAGAGATTGACATATTATGCAACTTACTTTTGACGTTATTTGGAAAAGCTGTGTAGGTTGGGTTGAGGAACGAAACCCAACATTAAGCGTTAATTGTTGGGTTTCACTTCGTTCAACCCAACCTACTAGCTAACTACTAATTTCTTGACCACTCATCAATGATAGTCAAAATTGTTTTATCACCCAAGTTTTTAACAGATTTTACTACATCACGATAATCTTCAAACTCTTGCTTTGGCTTCTTATGTCGAGCATCTTCTATAGCTTTCGCAAGTTTTTCCGCCCCAGAAATCCTAGAGCGTTGTAACTTTATAGATAACTCGTCTTTATCTAAAGTGTTCAATAAAGTAAGCGGATTACTCTGTTCACCCTTTTGGGGAATAAGGTTCTCAAGTTGCTTGAACTGACTATCTATTCTTTGTCTTTCTTGTATAAATTCTGACTTAAACTCATTAAATTGCTTCTCAAGACGTAATTCTAAATTTGCTAGACGTGGTTCTAACTTTGTTGTTTCAGGTTTTGGTACTACTGGTTTGGTAGAAGAATCAATTCCTTTAAGAGATGCAACTTGTTTTACTACTAAATCCTCTAATTTTGGAGCAATGACAAAAGCATTAACCATCTCACCTTGTCGAGGATTTTTTTCTCTTGCCCTGACAGCAGCATAATATTCAAAATGTCCATCAATAACTGTATAGCTCTCTACTCCTGTCACTTTCACAACCAATGGTCTGATAATTCCTCCAGTTTCTATAATTATGTCTGCCAAGTTTTCTAAATCAGATTCTGCAAAATTTGAACGAGGTTCATTAGAAGTAATACTTTTTACATCCACCAAAGAAAAATTAATCATGAATCAACCCCCATTTTTCGGATAACTTCATCTGCCAATACATTAAATTCTTCAGCAGAAATTTGAGCAGAAGTTTTTAATTCGGCAAATTTAATAATAGATTTAGGGTCAGGATATTCTAAATCTCCAACTAGGATAGTCTGATTCATACATTCTGATAGCGCTGTTCTATCATAAATTACAGCTTCCATAAGTGGCAGTTGATAGCGCTCTGAAATTACTTCTCTCTGTTTGGGGAAATTGTATTGTAAAAATTTAGCATTTGTTGAAATTTTAGAAGCAAGAACACCCATTATACTAATAGGCGGTTTACCCATCATTTCTCTGGATTCATTAATTTGATTAACGAAATTTTTTACGGTTGGTAAACCTTGGTTAGCAAATGGTTTCAAATCCGATGGAATTATCAGGTAATCAGTAGCAATCAGTGCAATTTCAGCATACAAATCTCTAGAAGGTGGAGTATCAATAATTACAATATCATAGTTGTTTTCTACCCT
This sequence comes from Nostoc sp., assembly GCF_036917235.1. Taxonomy (GTDB): domain Bacteria; phylum Cyanobacteriota; class Cyanobacteriia; order Cyanobacteriales; family Nostocaceae; genus Nostoc. Next base: position 19,698 of record NZ_JBALDU010000104.1, on the reverse strand, counting down.
TTTTAATTTTGTTACTAGCCTGCTTCTACTAGCTAATATTTTATTCAGTTTATCCTGAGACTCAATCAATGTGATATGTGAAGGAATAATATCAATTTCTGGATTATTGAAATAATCAGATGTACGCACTACTTCTGGAATAAAGTTAAAATCTCCTGATTCTAATAAATGATATACGTTTCGCTCTCTTAAATTATCATCTTCTTCAAATTGAAATTTAATTAATCCTGCCGCAAAAGTAGTATTTGCCTGAGAATCTATATCAATCAAAAGTACTCTTTTACCTTTCTTACGTAATGCTGCTGCAATATTGACTGCAACAGTGGTCTTACCAACGCCGCCTTTATTGTGGTAGATTGCAATCGTTTTCATTGAATGTTCTCTCTTGGTTTCAAAATTTAAATTATTTTTGATTTGGACTTCTGCCTTATCTACTAACTGTCCTTCTTTTAGACTCTCTCTACCAATTAAACTTTTAATTTTATCTAACTGTATCTCAACTTCCTTTCCAGAACATTGAAATACTAGTTGAATATCGTATTGCAATTTTTGATAAATTCTAATCTCTTTGCCGTTAGTCAACAATCCATACCTGACATTCAAGCTGGTTAAATAATGCCTGAGTCGAAGAACATGATTATTTAAGTTTTGTTTGGGATGCTTTGCTTCCATGACAACACTCAGCGGTGAGTTGGCATCTAAGACAAAGGGAATCACTTGTGCGGCAAATGCTAAAAAATCTAAGCGAATGCTACCAATGGCAACCTCTTGATGCCAGGTGTCAGGAGTATAACCTAGCTGCGGTAGCAAATATTGGACTATGAGTTTGCTTTCAACTTCGCTTTCGTTACGGCACAGCTCAGGATTAAAAGGCAATATTTTTCTACCTCTAATTAATTATTGGACTTGGGACAAAACCTGATATTTGCTAGATTATGGCATAGCCTTAATTATGTTGAGTGATAGAAATCACTTAGAAAATATAAAAAATCATTAGCAAATTAGTACTTATGCTGATAAAATAACCAATTCTGTGAGCTAGCCATATTCAAAATCAACAGGCTACGTATGTATTTCCCTATTATCCCTGTAAATGGCTAGAATCAAAGTGTTTACCTATTTGCGCTAAAGGTTTTGGCTACTGTATCTTGTCCCCACTGCCATCAGCTTGTTGATAGTCAAGCTATTAGTTGTCCCTATTGTCGGACTACACTCAAAGCTTACGGTCATCCCGGTATTCCATTGCACCGCGCCGCTGGGGATGGGTATCTGTGCGACACCTGCACCTATCACGCTGATGATACTTGCAATTTTCCTAAACGTCCCTACGCCAAAGACTGTACCCTCTACCAAAGTATTGAAGAGACAAAATTAGAGTTGGAACAGCACCGTTACACTAACAGTTTTGCAGTAAGTGTGAAAAGTTGGGTAAAACGCAATCAGGCTTTGCTGTTGCTATTAGGTTTATTATTTATCTGCTTGTTGTTCGTTATATTAAGGTCTTGATTATAGCGGTTTTCAATCGCATAGAATACAGACCTAACCCCCAGCCCCTTCCCTACAAGGGAAGGGGAGTAAGATTCAAAGCCTCTCTCCTTTTAGGAGAGAGGTTTGGAGGGAGGTCAAAAATAACAAACAATGACCAATCCCTTATCTTCAAGCTGTGATGATTTTGGATGCTTCTGCTATAGATTCAACTTGTATCAGTGGCGCTTTTTCTTCAAAGGTGGCTAAGTCGAACCAAAAAGTGGTGCCAATGCCGACTTCACTCACTAGATGGACTTTAGTACGATGTCTGTCGATGATATTTCTGACAATTGATAAACCTAAACCCGTACCTTCTAAGGTGTGAACTCGGTTCTCTACGCGAAAGAAGCGTTCAAAAATTGAGTGTTGATCTTCTATGGCGATGCCAATTCCAGTATCGGAAATTTCAATCCGCACTGGAGCAGATTCGGTGTGACTCGGTTTGAAATCTAGTTGATAGGCGCGGATTGCTACTTTACCACCGGCTTTGGTGAATTTAAGGGCATTACCAATCAGGTTGCCAAACACTTGTACTAACAGATCGTAATTACCTAATACTAGGGGCAAATTAGGGTCAACTTCCTGAACAAGTTCAACTTCTTTATCTTTGGCATTGAGTTGGTAAGTACGCAGGGTTTGCTCGATCGCTTGGGCTAAATCTACGCCATCAAAGCTGTAGCTGCGACCAGATTCGAGTTTTGACAAATCCAAAACATCATTAACTAGGCGGGTTAGGCGATCGGTTTCATGGTTGACTGTTTGCAGAAACTCTTGCCGTTCTTGTAAAGCTAAGTCTTCGCCGTAGTCGTGCAGGGTTTCAATATAAGTTTTAATGTTGAATAGAGGCGTTCGCAGTTCGTGAGAAACGTTGCTGATAAATTGACTTTTTGCATCGTTTAGTTCGACTTCACGGGTTATATCTTGAATAGTAATCGCAATGCCTTTGATGCTTTCCCTTTGCAGGTTGAGTACTGTAGTCAAGAGAATGCGGATCGTCCGCGGGGCGGGTTGGTTAATAAAAATTCGGAATTCGGCGCTTTCACATTCCCCTGCTGCCATTTCGTACAAGGGACGAGTAATTTCGCTTTGTACTGATTGTGGCAAGTGGTGTAAGACATTGCAACCTACCACATTAGCAGCTTCCCAGCCAAAAATTCGCTTTGCTGTGGGGTTGACTAAAATCACCTGCATGTTGTTATCAATCAACACGGCACCATCTGCGATCGTGGAAACTAGGGTTTCTAGTTTGGCTTTTTCTGCGGTTAGTTCCTCAATATTCTGTTCTTCATAGCGCTCTAATCGCTCTGCCATTTCATTAAAGCTTAAAATTAACTCCCCCAGTTCGCCCCCTAAAGGTAAATTAATGCGCTGCTTAAAATTCCCGGTAGCAATTTGCTTTACCCCCACTAGCAGTTCTTTTATGGGCTTGGTGATGGTCAAGGCGTTAATCACTCCGGCCAAAATCACCATTACCCAAATTGTGATAAAAACGGCAATGGTGACATCGCGGGTAAAATTGGTGGAGATAATAGCGGTCTGATTGGGGTTGATCCCGATCGCTAATACACCTAAGTATTTTTTATTGACGATTAGGGGAATAAATACATCGGTGACTATCCCATCTGGGGTTGGGTGTTGCCGCACCATCGGCTTTTCGCCATCACCAGGGTAATCTTCTGGCAATTGTATCCGGCGTTTAATGGTAAGGGAGTTTTTTACCTCAGCTTCCCAAAAAGGAATGCCAAAAAAGATTTCCCCGTTTTCATCGGCATAAAGCATATAACGCACGCTAGAGGTGCTGCTATAGAAGCGTTGGGAAAATTGGGCAACCTCGGTGAGATTATTGTCCGCGACTAAGGGGGCAACGTTGGCAGCAAGCAGCAGCCCCAAATCACGACCAAAGCGGGTGTCATTCATCCGCGCATCTTGCTGAATTGTATTCACAGCCCAGAATGTCAGACCACTCATCACCAACGAAACTACCATTGTGGCCACAGCTAGCAGTTTAGTCTGGAGTGTGAACTCCGACCACCAACTTGCGATCGCATCTCGAATTGTTTTTAACAGACTTAGCATCTTAAATAAAGTTGTTAGTAGTCTTTGTTATAAAGCCCAACAACTTAAAAATTAACAGTTAATTTGACAAATATGCTAGGGAAAGAGGGAATGGGGCATTGGGCATGGTGAATAACTCCTAACTTCTAACTCTATAACCGATATCTCTCCGGTAATATATCCCCTCAAACTGAATATGTTTGATACTAGCGTAGGCTTGAGCGATCGCAAGCTCAAAATTTTCTCCGATTCCTGTCACATTTAATACTCGACCCCCATCTGTGAGTATTTCTTGTTGCTGGTTCAACTTTGTACCTGCATGAAATACAGTTGCTCCTGCTGCCTCTGCTTCCTCAATGCCAGTAATCACCTGGCCCTTCTCATATTCTCCTGGATAACCACCGGAAGCGGCAACCACAGTGGCAGATGCTCCCCCTTTCCAAGCAATGGGCGGCAATTCACTTAAGCGCTGCTGTACACAGGCTAGAATCAACTCTTCTAGGGGTGTTTCTAACAGTGGCAAAATCACCTGGGTTTCGGGATCGCCAAAGCGACAGTTAAATTCCAAAACTTTCAAGTCGCCATCGGGTGCAATCATTAACCCAGCATACAGCACGCCTCGATAATCAATGCCTTTAGCTCGTAAGGTGGCGATCGCTCTTTCTAACACTTCTGTTTGAATGCGTGCCATCAACTCTGGTGTAGCAATGGGTGCTGGGCTGTATGCTCCCATCCCGCCAGTATTTTCGCCTGTATCGCCCTCACCAATTCGTTTATGATCTTGGGCTGGCAACAAGGGTCTAATTGTTAACCCATCAGTCAATGCTAAAACTGACACCTCTTGCCCAATCAAACATTCTTCAACGACGACAAATTCACCAGCACTGCCAAATTGTCCTTGAAAAATTGCATCAATGGCACTTTCTGCCTGTGTAATTGTTTCAGCTACCGTTACACCCTTACCAGCCGCCAAGCCATCAGCTTTAACAACAATTGGCGCTCCCTGAGATTTGACGTAAGATTTTGCTGCCGCAGCTTCCGTAAATACCGCAGATCGTGCCGTCGAAATCCCTGCTTCTTGCATCAAAGCTTTTGCCCAAGCCTTACTCGCCTCAATTTGCGCTCCGGCTCTGACTGGGCCAAATACCATCAATCCTTTATCTTGGAGGTAATCTGTGATTCCTTTAGATAAGGGGACTTCTGGCCCAACTATCACCAGAGTTATGCCATGTTCTAGAGCATATCGGCTCATTCCCTCAAAATCATCTACTGCTAAAGACAAGTTTTGGCAACGTTCCATACTTGCCGTGCCCCCATTCCCTGGTACACAGACAACTTGCTCAATTTGCTTAGATTGCAACAGTTTCCATGCCAGAGCGTGTTCGCGCCCCCCATTACCGACAACTAAAACTTTCACTGATTTCCTCGTGCGTCCCTTGCAAGATGAGAATACCTTAACTGCTCTCGCGGATCAATTTTTTCATCAATTCTCACACTTATGCAAGTTTCTGATGATTTAGTATACCTCTTGTAAAAGTCCGCTAAGATTCCACTCCCAGCCCCTCGCCGCCTACGTGTACACAAGTGGAATTACCCCCCTTAAATCCCCCCGATGTTTTGGAGGGAACTAGATTTCTTGTTTCCCTTCCCTTTATAAAGCTACAGTGTACACACAAGTCTTTGAGAGTTGCCTTACAGCGTTTAGATCCCCCCTAACCCCCCTTAAAAAAGGGGGAACCGGAGTCAAAGTCCCCCTTTTTAAGGGGAGCCACTGCGGTCTTCTCCCTTGGCGCTAGCCTCTCCCTTTGGGAGAAGGGGAGACGCCAAGGGCGATAGCGCAGCGTTAGCGAGTCTGCGTTCGCTTTTAGTGTCTCGTAGAGAGCGTCTGGGGTCTCCCCAAGTGAAGCAAGTGGCGTGGATTTAGGGGGATCTTCAAGGATTTTGGTTTTATACAAAGATGTGTATACACCGTAGCCTTTATAAGGGGAGGGTTAGGGTGGGGTAAAACCTTGGTTAATCACCTATTCTAGACTTGTGTATACACCGTAGCCAAGGCGGGTGGAATTCTTTTATTTATGCATCACTTTAATTATTTGATCTGCTGACCTATTTTAGTTGTTGAATTCCAACTGCATTTATTTTAAAAATAAAATTTCACTAATTATTAAAATTTTAATTGTTATTATGAATAATTACTAAATCAAGTTGATAACACATTTTCAGCATCAGCGTATTAGTTTAATTATCTTTTTTCCTGATACAATCCAACCTATCTATAAAAAAATCCTCAATCAATAACCAATTTTTGATTATAATTATTAACTTGTGAATATAGCGATTAATCAGGATATAACAAAATCGGCAACATGGCTAAAATTATCGTTACTGGAGCCGCAGGCTTTATTGGTTCTCAGCTTGCAGAAACATTGCTAGAACAAGGAGAAGAAGTAATCGGGATTGATGAATTCAATGATTATTACAATCCGATGTTAAAGCGTAACAATGTTGCACATTTACATCGCTCACCTGGCTTTACATTAATTGAAGGAGATATGCAGTTTTTAGATTGGCAAAAACTCTTAAAAGATGTTGATGTAGTTTACCATCAAGCAGCACAAGCAGGGGTTAGAGCAAGCTGGGGTAAAACTTTTCGAGGTTATACAGAACGGAATATTAACGCTACACAAGTTTTGCTGGAAGCAGCTAAAGATGCTAAACACCTAAAAAGATTAGTGTTTGCCTCTTCATCTAGTGTATATGGTGATGCAGAAACATTACCTACCCATGAGAGAATTTGTCCTCAACCAGTTTCTCCTTACGGCATTACAAAGCTAGCAGCAGAATTTTTGTGTGAACTGTATTACAAAAACTTTGGTGTGCCCTGTGTGACATTGCGCTATTTCACAGTTTATGGACCCAAACAGCGCCCAGATATGGCATTTTATAAGTTTTTTCAATCCATTTTGCACGATGAGGCAATTCCTATTTACGGCGATGGCCAGCAAACGCGGGAGTTTACGTTTGTTAGTGATATTGTCGCCGCTAATTTAGCCGCCGCCACCGCACCTCAAGCAGTGGGAGAAATCTTTAATATCGGTGGTGGTAGTAGGGTGGTTTTGGCAGAAGTCTTAGATACGATTGAAGAAATTGTTGGGAAGCCAATCCAAAGAAACCATATAGAAAAAGCGATGGGAGACGCACGTCACACTGCTGCTGATGTATCTAAAGCCCACAAAATTCTTGGATATCAGCCGCAAGTATCTCTAAAAGAGGGTTTGACGCGGGAATGGGAGTGGGTGAAATCTTTGTATTCCCTATCTTCCTAATTTTCCTCATTTTCTTTATCTGTTTAACCGTTTTGTCCTTAGCTGGTAGTCAAAACAACACCTTGGCGCACAGCACGCTTGCGATTGCTTTTACGAGTACCCCCAGCCATCTGATATTGGTGGCTATTTTTACCAAACTTATGAGCAACACCAAGCAAAATTTTTTCAGAATAATCTGCTAAATCTTGTTCATTTTCAATAATTTGGGTTAGTAAAACATCAATAGTAGAGAGAGTAGTATTGTAGGCTTCTAGAGATTGACGGAGATTTTCAATTTTGTCAGTATAATCTTTAACTGTTAAACTGTCTCCTACATCTAGAGTAGGATTAATAGATTTAATACTCGCCAAGCGCATCTCAGCTTTGCTAAGAATACGTGAATCGCGTTTTGGTCTTGCCATTAATACTCCTTTATCTGAAAAATAACCTAAATTTTGAGTAATTCTATAGTGGACAATTTTTTAAAAGGTTGTCCTGCGTAAAATTGTTGATTTTTGTTAAAAAGACTAAAATTTGTCTCATTTTACCAATTCTTGTGTCTCTCATAACCGCAGTAGCTACACAAGGAGCAGCTAGGGACGAGTTTATAAAAAATTTGGATGTGTTAGAAATCCGTAGAGTGAACCTGTTTTTATTTTTTTCTCACTCAGGACTCAGTTAAGTTAAGGCAAAAGTTGCTACAGCAAAAGCGGAAGTTCTTACAGGGAAGACAGAAGTTCTTACAGACTGCGCAAAACACCGAAACGTCAAGGCGGAAGTTCTTACAGACTGCGCAAAACACCGAAACGTCAAGGCGGAAGTTCTTACAGGGAAGGCGGAAGTTGCTACAGACTGCGCGAAATACTGAAACGTCAAGACGGAAGTTCTTGCAGGGAAGGCAGAAGTTGCTACAGACTGCGCAAAACACTGAAACGTCAACCCTGGAGCAATATTTTTTGATGGATACTAAATCCCGGATTTCTCACAAACTCTGAAAGTGTTGAGTTTCGTTCCTCAACCCAACCAACACTAAAGTGATTTTTTAGTGTCACAATAACAAAAATAATTTAAAGATAGCGAATGGTGAGGCGATCGCTTTGTGAGTTTATCCATCTCAGCAACGCCAAAATTTTTATTAATAATTTATCGGAAACCTAAATACCTTCCTTTGAAAGAAAGATAGAAGAGGGCATAAAAGCATTCTCGTGTTTGAGATTGGTTTCATCAAAGGCATTGAGTTTAGAAAAAAACCTCTAACGCGATCGCAAAATTCCGAAATTGACTAATTGGGGAGTGGAGAAAGAAACAACAGCGATTTTACTAATAGCGCCAGGGAGCTTAGTCCCTGAGAATTTTTTACTTAACTTCCTAATTTTCAAACATCTTATTATACGTTTTATGTTTAGAGAGGAGATTACTATCAAATATAAATTTGTTATTAGAGCATCAATCATTTCTTTTATTGGAGCTTCATTAGTTGCCTGTGGTGCTTCTCTAAGAGAATATAAAAAATTTGCCAACGCTGGACAAGAATATGCAGCTGCACTAGATACTTTATTAGTTACATCAGGAAACTATGCTGTTGATGCAAATTCGGAAAAGTTGCTGCGTAACCGTGTAGAAGATACAGTCAAAGATCGCGAACTGGAGAATGAGCAAAATTATATCAAAATTACTAAACAAGATAAGCAATGGCTTATGTTAATTGGACGAATGCGCCAGCATACCGATCTACTCCAACGCTATTTTATTGCTTTAGAAAATCTAGCAACTTCCGATGCTCCAACACAAGCGCAAGAAGTTACTGAGGATATTTTCACTCAATTAAATAATGTCAGCACTAATATTCAAGGTAATCCTCTTGTCTCTGACAGAATTGGCTCTGCTTTATCTGAAATTCCTAAAATGATATTGAGTAATAAAATTAAAGGTGCGTTGAGAAAAGAATTAGAGCAGAGGAAAGAAACTATTTATCGAGAGCTTGCTATTCAGGAATCAGTGCTTGAACTTCTTACTATTCAACTACAAAGTAGTTTAACAACCATTCAAGAAAATCAGGAAGATCGTTTACTGTTAAGGCCTTATACGGCTACCGATTCAATTAGCGAAGCTGACGAATGGATAGAAAAACGGCGGAATATTTTGACAATGACACTTTCGATAGAAGCTTTGAATAATGCTAGTGAATCAGCCAAAGACTTCAAAGAAGCTTTTAAGCTTCTCCTAGAAGATAAATTTACCATTGCACGTGCTAATGAACTTTTATCTGATATCAATTCCCTAGTTAATGTAGCTGAAGAAATCAAAAATAACTAATAAACCAAAGGAAAATTAAGTTTATGTCAGAGATAGCATTCAATATTGATAGCAATAAAAAGTTAGCATTTCTTAAAAAGATTAGCGCTATAGAGAAAAATTTATATCAAGCTGGTATTGAAAGTAAATTTACCGATCCAAAGCAAAAAGAAAAATTTAAAGAGTATCGTAGCAAATGGACGAGCTTTGTCAACGCAGTCAATATAAATACTGCTACTGTTCTGGTCAACAAACTGGAGCAAAATGATAAAGGTTTTGAAGATGGCATTAAAGCGATAAATCAAGAAATTCAGGAAATAAATGATACTGTAGGTTTCTTAGAAATTTTGAGTCGGACGATTGATATATTTGATAATATTGTTCGTTTGGGAATTTGACAGGGCTACGGTGTACACACAAGTCTGAAATAGCTGATTAGCCAGGGTTTTACTCCACCCTAACCCTCCCCGTATGTATTGGTGAGATTAAGGGGGATAATTCGACTTGCGATCGCCTGTCTAATTAGTTTAATCCTTAGCTTACCTATTCCCATGATTGAAATTCATCAATGGCGCTACGAATTAAGGAAGTTATTTGAGCGCGACGGGTTTCAAAGTTGGCGGCAATATAAATCAATAAAATGCCAACTAGCAAGCCAACAACCCATTTTAAAAAGGAATACTGCAAGCTGAAAATTACTGATTGATAGATTGTAGTAATTAAAAAAGTGGCTGTACCAATGTAGAGAAAAGCCCGTACTCGCAAAGCTAATCCAGCAAAAATGGCGATGAGACTGAAAATCCCCGGTATCCAAGCTGTATTTTGATTAAATAAAATTGCCCAGCCACAAATTAAACCACTACCTAGCACTCTCAGAAAATGACGAGATGTTTTGTACTCTGGTAACTTCAGTTGGGTATCCACTTGAGCAATATAAAGCAGTGATAACCCAATTGGTGTTACATACCACAAAGCATCAGTTAGGCGTAAGGAATCAAACCAGCGGTAAAGTGCCCAATCAATCAACGCCACACTAATATAGGTGAAACGGATGTTTTCACCCACTTTTGCTAAAAAGATGTAAAATCCAGCTGCAAATACTAAGGTAATGGGGTAAGTTTGCAGTCTGGTTTCCCATAAAATTATCAGAGGTATGATGTATGCAGCTTGTTGCCAAGGTCTTTTAGACCAACCCCAACTTTCCCAAGGTAGGATGTACAGAAAGTAGGCTACCACACAAGCGATCGCACCATTCCAAGGAACTAATGGCCCAGCCCAAAATCGCCCTACTGCTGTCTCCCGCCAATAAATCCTCATCCCGGCTACCTCTAATAAACCAAGGTAAACCCACATCTCGGCGATTGTAATTCCTCCCAAGATGCTGGGGGAAGTGCGTGAATTTCGTCCCTGAAAGACGGCATAGCGAATCAAAAATACCCCAGTTCCCAATCCCACCAAACGGTTAACTGCAATGGGAAGAGGAATGGCAGCCATTAATAAACAGCTACTCCAAACCCAGTGAATATGGGCAATTCTTTTCAATTCTTGAGGAGTTAGGCGTAAGTAGCTGACTAGCCTTGGCGACAGAATGCGGTAAGCATACATAATACTCGCACCAAGGGTAGACATGGCAATTAACCCATCACCTAATGCTCCTCCTGAAGCTTGTGACATCTGATAGAACAAAAGTTCATAAGCAGAAATTGATACGCCAATAATTCCTAAATACAACAAGGGTTTGAAGCTCTCGTGCCGTCGCCCGACGCCGATAATAATTAAAGCTACACCCAAGGAATACAAACCTGTCCACTCGGTGAAGGTGTTAAAACGCAGCAACACACTGAATGCACCATAAATTAATGGCAAAATATGAAGGCTGCTAGGAAACCTTTCTAATTGATGTCGTCGTCGCCACCACTCGCCGACAAGTTGAGTAATTAAACCCAAGGCGATGTTTGCGATCGCTATTTTAACAATTGAGCGTTCCCCCAACCCTAGCACTTGGGTAATCAACAATTCCAAACACCAACCAATCCCATAAAATGCCCAATTTGTCGGTTCTTGCCAACTGCGATAAACAATGGCTGTCAAGGCGATCGCAGTGGCAATTAAGAACAAAAATCCTGAAGTCGTAAACCCTTGGTAAATCAGCACTGAGTGCAGCGTCAAACTTAATAATTCAACACTACATAAAGCGATCGCCCATTTATCGCTAGCGGCTGCATAGATAACTGCTAATTCGTTACCGCGTCGGCTAAAAACAGTCCGCGCTAACCATAGACTTAGAGTTGCGATCGCTCCTACAATAAACCAACCTGCTACCGCTAGGCGAGGTAAACCAGGTACACCCGTCCACAGCAGCACGCCAATGAAGCTTAAAACAAATCCTTCTGTAATTACCGCAGATACTTGGTTTCGCAAATAGCGCGTATTTACAAACATCAATCCAGCACCTACAGCCAAACCGATTAATCTGATTTCTGGTAGTTGTAAAGTTAGTAACTGGGCAACTATTACAGCCAAGACACTCAAGTAACGGCTAGTAAGCCGCCGCTCTCTAATTGTGGCATTGGCAACACCTGTGAGAGCTAAAGGCGTAACTAGCCATAAAACTCCCCAATCAGATCGGTTATCAGTGATGCCATACCAAGATGATTCTGCATTCATCCACAAGAGGAAAAAACTCGCTGCGGCTAATCCTAAACCGATATCCCATGCGCTACGTTGCCATAGTCCTTCCTGCAAGCTAAATCGCCATTGTGCAACCATGAGAGCCAATAAAATACTTGCCCAGCATTGTTGAGTCAGGCTGGGGAATAACCAATTAATGGTAAAGCAAAACGTCAGCATCCCCATGATGTGAGTTAGGTATACCAGGGGAAGAGATGAGGGGGAGCGGCGTTGAGTAACGAATGCGAGAGTGGCGGTAGAAAATAGCAGATTTAGCGATCGCAATGGGAGATTTACGATAGCGATCGTTGTTAAAAGAGTTCCAAATAACAGGGTAAGCAGTTCGCCAAATTTAGCTAATTCTCGCTTTTGGCTGCGATACAAATTATCTGTAAGCGCCACCATCAAAATTACGTAGGGAAATAAAGCTATACCCAGTAGCGCCCAAGGTTCATTTTGAGAATTGGTGAGTTGAGTACTAGTTGCGATCGCTAATTTCTGTAAGCGATCGGGTACTAATCGCCAACCTAGCAAAATCGTCTCTAAGCCGATAACGAAAACCCCTGCAAAGTCTCGCTTTAAACTGTACCGTTGCAAGCGACTCCCCACAAACCACAAACCCAAACCACTGACAGCTATTGCTTGCCAAGGATAATTTACTACCGATACCACCCAACCCAAAAAGAGTAAAACGCCCCCAAGTCTTTCCCAGAGTAAGAGAGATGAGAAAGACTTGGGAGATGAGGGAAATATTAATGTTACTTCTCCTGCCCCTCTGCCTCCCTGCCCCTCTGCCCCCCTGCTCCCCTGCTCCCCTGCTCCCCTTCCCTGCTGTGCTAACCAAGTTATCAACCAGCCGCAAATGCCAATAGCTAACCCCAACAGTGCGACATCTACCTTGGTAACAAAAATTGCCCGCACCAACAATACTATTAAAGAATAAATAATTACAGCAGCAGGTAAGCTAATACTTAAGCTACGGCGATCGTCGCTGACAGCACGAGGCTGTTGGAAAAAATTGTGATAAACGGTAATGATAGTTGTGGCGATCGTTGCCAGATAAACAGCAATTAAGGGAAATCCTCTTAACTGCCAACCCCAATGCAGATAACTCAGCCCTAGAATATTTACCAGAGGTAATTTGCCAGTATGGAAATTGGTAAAAATAGTCCGATTTTTGGAGAGTAAGACAGTTATAGCAGTCAGGGTAGGACAGGCGATCGCAACTACAATCCAATCCACAGGATTTTGCCACAATTTGAAGCTATCCATAGCCCAAAAATTTACTGGCACTAACAAAAGAGTGGCAATCAGCAATGTCTGAGCCGTCAATCTGAGGTTATTTTGCCTAGTCGCCCAAAAGCTTAATCCCCAAAAACTCAAAGTATAAGCAAATAAAACCCCGTACTGTCCAGAAGCGGGAAACCTTGCCCATTGACTAGCAGCCAGTACCCCAGAAGATACGACTACCAGGAAAACCCCTAGAAAAAGTAGCCAACGGACACTCAGTTCTGCTCCCAAAGACTGCAACATTGTGCCGATGAAGTTGGGTTTAGCTGGTTTTTGTTGTGGTTGTTTACCGCTACTAGATTGTAAAGCTGCTATGGGCAACTGCTGCACGGGGTCGGAAGTTGCAAATACTACCTTTGCTTGAGCTTCAGCTTGAGGTTGCAACACCACCGCACATACTAGAAACTCTCGGCATAACTGCCTGACTTGGGCATCAGATATTAGACCTAAACGCAGCCATATATCCAGTCCTTCTAATAACTGAGGATGAGAAGATGGTAGTCTGATTTCAATTTTTAGCGGGCGCTCAAGGGGCGATGACATAAGCGGCAGCAGTACAAGTATATACTTAAATTATTTGTTTAATTAAAGTATATTTTTGCTCTCACTGTGCCACTTATCAAGCTAATTGATATTAATTTTTAACCCAATACAGTTTAGATAAACCCAAAACCCTGATGTAGAGACGCGATTTATCGCGTCTTTGCGATACCCCTAGATATGCTCGTATACTTGGTTTAATTAGATTTATTAGGTGGATCTAAATAAATATAAGATAGTTCGTCATTCCGTTGGCGTAAGCCTTCCCGCAGGGGTACGAAGTGTTCGCGGAGCGTCTCCAAGAGTTGCAATCGCAAAGACTGAGATTGCCACTCTTCACTTCGTTCCGCTCGCAATGACATCTTATATTTAATTGCGTCTGCTTACTTTTGTTATTTTCCAGAGATATTGGTTTACCTGCTGTAACTTTGAGTTATAAACTTTTTCAATTCCAGCTTTTAAAAAGTCAGACGGCTCGAACAAGAACAAAAATATGTCACTAAAGCCATTAGTAATCTCTGGTAACTGATTTTTTCCGACAATTTGAAATTGCACTTTTGGGTCGATTAATTCACTAAGTACTTGTAGTGGCGGAATAATATTATCATCATCACTAATTAAAAGCGGTTTCTTTCCTTGATTAATAATATTAGCAATTTGAGGATATTCTTGGTATTTATCAGGTACTTGGTTCCACCAAATCTGCGCTTGAGAGTGAACTACACAAGATACAACTTCGCCCATAATCACCAGAAAAGCTACAAGCGACCAAAACTTTTTTTGCCAAGCTTTAGTAGAAATAGACGCGATCTTAGTGGTAAATAGGTAAGCCACAGCTAACTGTATACCTAAAACTGAAGGAAGTGTATATCGACTAGTCGCGAATCGCTTTTGAAATACGAAATCTGTTATCAGTAAAGGAAGCCCTAAAGATCCAATCAAGGTTAAAATAAATAACCAAACTTCTTTAGAGGTTCTTCGACACACAACATAAATTGAGTAGCTAATTAAAGCTAAAATAATTAAAATAAAAGGAATTAAGACAAACTTCAGTTTTCCAGGTTCATTAGGACTAATACCTAAATCAAGAAAAGCGCGACTAAAGATGCCAGCCCACCTTACAACTGACATAAATAATGTTTGTTTAGTATTCGCCCAAGTGACTGCTTCTGGTTGAGGATTGGTAATAATAATCCAAATCCAAGGTATAAAACTTATAAACCCCACAAGCAATGATAGCACGTAGTAAATTGATGTTTTACTCAATCGAAAGCGTTCGATTATAACTACATAAATTCCCTGTGCAAAAGCAACCAAGGTAAAAAATAGATGAGTATAAAACCCTATTGATAATGTTGCTACATAAATGCACCAACTAACTTTTGTTTGAAGGCGCATGGCTCGTAGCAGTGCTATGCTCGACATTAAGATGGCTACTATCCCTAAACTGTACGATCGCGCTTCTTGTGCATACACAATATGAATAGGTGAAATGGCTACTAACCCAATGGCTATCCACCCGACTAGTGAAGACTCAAATAATTCTTGACATAGCCAATAAAGACAAGGAAAAGTAAGCAGACTAATAAATGCCGAAAAACTTCTGATCGCTGCTATAGAATTGCCAAAGCACTCTACCCAAAACCGGGTCATCAAGATATATAGTGGCAATATCTGTGAGTCTTCTAAAATAAGCCCTTTAATTGTATCAATTACATTTTTTTCAGGATTAGGATACTGGTATTTATGTAAATCTTCTATGCCAATCAAACGACCATCACTTAATTGCGTTTTCATTTCTGACTGCGTATAGCCAGATATGCGTAATGATGACAAAACTTCATCACCCCAATAAATTTTTTTGTCAATATTGACGAAACGAAAAAATACACCTATTACTAATAGGATGATAATTAAAAAACGTAACCAATATTTAGAAATAGTCCATTTCTGTGATAATCGTTTTTTCATGTAGTTTTAAATTTCCTCAAAGCCTTAATTAACCTTAGTAAAAAGGCAACTCATAATTTATTATTAGCAGCAGGCTAATAATAAAATCAAATTAGTATCTTGAAATAGGAGAGTGGACTAAAATTAGGATTTATTTATATAATTTACAAATTAAAAAATAAATACAAGGTATTATTTTATTTTTAACAAGTATTAATTGATTTTGCAGCTTTGACCAAAATTATACTTATAGTAAATATAATTGTTTCTTTGTCATCCTACAGTATAAATTAATCAATCAATAAAATACTGGAGTTACAAATAAAAAGATTTTATAAAGTTTAGATGAAAATATTATTATAAATACGTCTGTGAGTAGTAAAGAATACAGAGACGCTATTGTGGAATCGTTGTAAGTTCCAAAAAGACCCCTTTTTGACAAAAGCGTAAGAGTTGTACCACCTACTCTCACCTACGAATATGGTTGCCCGACGACAGTATCCGGTATCCGTAGCTTGCTTGCCACCTCCGTTAAGAAGCTTCTTAATCTGTGTTGCGAATTTTAACTTGCCCTTGCCTGGACTAAATCGACCGTTGTTCCAGCAGTCTAAAATACGGTTAGCATATACTACGGTAAATTGATAGATTTACGGTATGATATTTTAAATTGCGATCGCTTCCTTTGGTATGTAGCCATTAAGCGCAAGCAACATATCTAAAGTAAACGGACGAGTGCGAACACCGTACCGCCCTATCGATCAAACTATGGAGAATTGACATGAGCAACAAACACATTGAAGTTAAACAAGTAGCCGGTTTCATCGGTGCCGAAATTAGCGGCGTAGATTTGTCGCGTCCTTTGCATGATGATGCGGTCAAAGAAATTCGTCAAGCACTATTGAAGTGGAAAGTCGTGTTCTTTCGCGGTCAAAACATCGATCATGCGGCACAGATTGCCTTCACGGCTCGTTTCGGCGAAGTGACTTACGCGCATCCCCACGAAGATGAGCCGATTGAAGGTTTCTCAGAAATCCTGCCCATTGACCGCAGCCGTTACGAGCAGCGCAATGGTCTACGCCGTTCCAGCTACGAGAGCCGTTGGCACACCGATGTCACAGCAGTTGTCAACCCACCTGCGGCGTCAATTTTGCGTGCGGTTAATGTCCCTAGCTTCGGTGGTGACACACAGTGGACAAATTTAGTTGCAGCGTATGAGGGTCTATCAGCACCGCTACGGGCGTTGGCAGACACATTAAAAGCCGAACATCGTTTCAATGCGCGTTTGAATTTCCCCAGCAACAGCAAGATTGCCCAGCGCATCGCAGCCAATCCCCTGGTTTCAATCCACCCAGTAGTAAGGGTTCATCCTGAGACTGGTGAACGCGCATTGTACGTCAACCCTGGCTTCACCTCGCACATTCTTGACGTATCACGACAAGAGAGCGATTTGCTGCTTGAGTTATTCTTCAACCAGATTACCAAGCCCGCCTACACCACCCGTTTCCGCTGGAATAACGGTGACATTGCCTTCTGGGACAACCGCGCCACCTCCCATTTGGCCCCCCAAGACTTGGATCATCTGGAAGTCGAGCGCGTTCTCTATCGCACCACCATCACGGGCGATGTTCCAGTTGGACCCGATGGTTTCCGATCGCAAGTGGTTGAAGGTGAGGCGTTCAATAGCGAACTACCAACTGTATTGAAGAACAAAGCTGAGAAGCTAGAAGCAGTAGCAGCGCTTTCATAAGCTACAGAGTGGTAGACAAGGGCTGCGCTGTTCGTAGCCCAGTTTACCTACTGAAATTTTTATAGGCATATTTTTTACCGCTTTAGTTGGTTATAAGTTGGTATCTTTGGTACTATTTTACCTAGCATCGATTTTATGGAAGAAACCCTTCAAACGCCTTTTCTATGAAAAGAAGACAAATTTTTGGCTTCCTGGGTATAGCGATCGCTGGCTTGCTGCTAGCAATTGGTTTACCGCTGGTTCCTCCTTCTCCTGTAATAGCACAGTCGAACACCAGCATACTCGTGTCCGCAGCCGCCAGCTTAAAAGAGGCACTGGAAGAAATTAAGCCTTTGTACCAACAAAGTAAATCAAATATCAATATTAGTTATAACTTTGGGGCCTCTGGTGCATTGCAGCAACAGATTGAGCAAGGTGCGCCAGCAGATATCTTTATTTCTGCTGGCAAAAAACAAGTGGATGCTTTGGAACAAAAAGGACTATTGCTACCAGGTAGCCGTACTAACTTGGCAAATAACCGTCTAGTCTTGATTGTGGCTCAGGATGTTGTTGGCATCAATAGCTTCTACAATTTAACAGATAGTAAGATTAAAAAAATTGCGATCGGTGAACCCAGAAGCGTACCCGCCGGTCAATATGGCGAGCAAGTCTTGAAGAAATTGAAACTTTACGATCGCCTCAAGTCGAAATTTGTCTTTGCTAACAATGTGCGTCAAGTTTTAGCAGCAGTAGAAAGTGGTAACGCCGAAGCGGGTTTAGTTTATGCCACTGATGCCAAAATTTCCAACAAAGTAAAAGTCGTAGTTACTGCTGATGATAAATTTCATTCCCCAATTGTCTATCCGGTAGCAATAATTAAAAGCAGTAAAAATCCTTCTGCCGCCAAAGAATTTGTCCAGTTTCTATCTGGCAGTGAAGTCAAAACTGTACTCAGAAAATATGGGTTTATTGTGAGTTAAAATAAGGGGCTTAAGAGGTTGTGTTTGGCTGTGATTTTAAGTACTTCTATATCTCCCATAAAAAAGGGGGGAACCAGAATCAAAGTCCCCCTTATTAAGGGGAGCCACTGCGGTCTTCTCCCAAGGGGAGACGCCAAGGGCGATGGGGTCTCCCCAAGTGGAGCAAGTGGCGTGGATTTAGTGGGATATATAACGTTTTGCTACCGACAAGAGGACTTTTCAAACACCCTCTAAGCCCCTTATTGATTAATTCAAGTTCAAGAAGCTGTGGACTGTAATTTTTCTAGTCGTGCCAGCACTTCTGAACTGTGAATAGTTGGCTTGACTTTGACAAAAGTCTCGCGCAAGATGCCTTGAGGATCGATGATAAAACTGTGGCGCATAGATAAAAAGCCGAGCCACGAACCGTAAGCTTTGCTCACTGAACCATCAGTATCAGCCAACAGGGGGAATTTTAGTCCTTCTGAATCACAAAACTTGGCGTGAGAATCAATGTCATCGGCACTAACACCAATAATTTGGGTATTTTTTTCGAGGTATTGGGGCAAGTCTTGCTGAAAACGACGAGCTTCTATAGTACAACCAGACGTGAAGTCTTTAGGATAAAAGTACAGGACTAGCCATTTACCGCGCAAGTCAGAGAGGGAAATTTTGCCATCACCTGTATTGGTTGGCAAAGTAAACTCAGGTGCGGGTTGATTAATTGCCGGAAGTTTACCACCCATAGCATCAGCAGCAGGGGTAAAATTCAGCCAGCTGATGACAGAAATACAGCTGGCAAATAATATGCTTAAAAAAGTGCGGCGGGAAATCATGGTGTAAACCAGAATCACAACTTTACACAAGTTTACAATTCTTGGTTGCGAGAAATCTTATTCTAAGTGAGATTCGAGAGGGGTATCTGTGCTTTCGATGTATTGACTATCTAGGAGAAAAGCCCCCCTAGCAAAGCGAATACCCCAATATCCACCGGGTCTGCGGTCAATGACTATACCTTCTTCACCAATGTGAATGACATTGGGAGGGCGCAACATGGGCATAGGTTCAGCAGTTTTGACGTAGGCTGGTAGCGCCACAACACGGACTTTACTACCAATTGCGAATTCTTTGGACATCTTAATCAAGCTAGGAGTTTTGATTAACTCATAACTTAAAACGATCTTGAAAGTCTACTAAATTGAATCCCCAGTAGTTACTCGCTGCGAATAATACCTTGATTTCGGATTAACCAGGACTTGATTTCACCGACCTGCTCAAGAAGGTGGTCTAATTTGCGTTCGATCTCGTCGAATCCAGTAGCGATGCCTTGTGAAATTTGCACTTGGTTGCTGCGGAGGTGATTAAAATCGCGCTGCTCGTT
>NZ_JBALDU010000103.1:0-46894 GCF_036917235.1 Nostoc sp. | reverse complement strand
GGATGAACGAGTCTTTGATATGGATTCATCCAGTTCAAAGGTGGATGAACGAGTCTTTGATATGGATTCATCCAGTTCAAAGGTGGATGAACGAGATTCTAACTCTCCTTCATCGCCAATCCCCAATCCCTAATTCCCACTCACTGAGACAACCGCCAAATCTTAATAGTGTTATCTTCACTACCGCTAACAAGGGTTTTGCCATCAGGAGTGAAGGTAACAGATGTTACGGTGTTAGTGTGCCCTGCTAATGTGAGAATTTCTTCTCCTGTAGCTGTATTCCACAGTTTAATAGTGCGATCGCGGCTACCACTAGCAATAATTTTACCATCGGCACTGAAGGCTACGGATGTGACAGTGTTGCCATGTCCCGCTAGGGTGCGAAGTTCTCTTCCGGTAGCTAAATTCCAAAGTTTGATGGTGCGATCGCGGCTAGCACTGGCTAAAGTTTTACCATTTGGGCTAATAGCCACAGTTGTCACTGTTTGAGAATTTCCTTCTAGTGTGCGGATTGGGTATCCTTTTGCTAGATTCCAAATTTTGATCGTCTTGTCAAAACTGCCACTGGCCAGAATCACACCATTAGGACTGATAGCCACCGAGCGCACCCAAAATGTATGCCCTGCTAGTGTCCGAATTTGCTCTCCTGTTGCCAAATCCCAGATTTTTATCGTGTTGTCATCACTGCCAGTAACTAAAGTCTCGCTATCAGCACTGATGGCTAGGGCATGAACTGAGTCAGAATGACCTATAAGAGTGCGAATTTGTTTGCGCGTTGCCAAATTCCAGATTTTAATGGTGTTATCATCACTGGCACTAACCAGAAGTTTGCCATCTGGACTAATTACTACGACATTCACCTGCTGAAAATGCCCGTTGAGTGAAGCGATTAGTTTTCCGGTTGCGAGATTCCAAAGTTTGATTGTGTGATCGTCGCCACTGCTGGCTATGGTTTTGCCATCGGGGCTGATGGCGACAGATAAAACTGAGTTTTTGTGTCCTTGGAGGGTGTTATCCAAGGAAACCTTACCCAAGCTAATCTGACTCAAAATCGCGTCATTTTTACCAGGACTATTGTGTTGAATCAACCTAGAGACCAAACTGGTTTGAATCCGGCGAAAATGTTTATACCAAGATTCGCTGAATCCAAATAACAGAATGAAAGCACTTACCAAGATTAAAATTCTCAGTAATGGATAACTTTTTGGTAAAACTGGTGCTTTAGTTGGTGGTAATTTACCAGATGACTTCCCCGCCGGTGGCAGGGCGAGGAGTTGTTTGGGAGTCAAGTCTCTCAGGACTTCTTCGGCTGACTGGTAACGTTCCTGGATATCTTTTTTTAAAAGCTTGTCGATGACAAAATCCAACTCAGGATTTATCGGACTCCGCAAATATTCTCGCCAATTACTCACCCAGGCGTACCCAGATTCCATCCACAACTGAAACGGGGAATTTCCCGTTAGCAGATGAAAGCAGGTAGCCCCCACACCGAACAAGTCGCTGGCGGGGAAAGCTTTCCCATCTCTAATTTGTTCTAGGGGAGAATAACCATGCGAACCAATGGATGTGCCAGATTTCTGCTGAACTTTGGCGGTAAATTGCTTTGAGGAGCCAAAATCAATCAGGCATAATCGCCCATCATTTTTATTGCGGATAATATTTTCTGGTTTGATATCTCGATGAATAACTTTGCGATCGTGGATAAATTTGAGGATGGGCAGTAAATCTAGCAAAATAGATTGAATGTCTCTAGCGTTATAAGCCTTGCGTTGTTGCAACTCCTTTAACAAATTATCTCCATTGATAAACTGCTGCACCAAATATAGGCAGCCGTCTTGCTCAAAGTAAGCTATCAAAGTCGGGATTTGGGGATGTTCCCCAAGGTCTTGTAGTCGCTGCGCTTCTTCGGCAAACAACTCCATCGCTTTTTTTTGCGACCAAGTTCCTTGGAATTTTGGAGCTAATTGCTTGATAACACAGCGTTCATTGAGTTTATCTACGTCTTCTGATAGATAGGTTCTGCCAAATCCCCCCTCATCTGAAAGGACTCGGATCACACGAAAGCGATTTCTTAAAAGTGACACCAGCGGGGTGCTACAACTTTGGCAAAACTTCTTTCCATTGGGATTCAGGGGATTTGAGCAATCGGGATTTAAGCAGCAGATCATGATCTGACAGGCGCGACTGCGTGACAACTTAGGCTAAGTTTGCCCCGAACTTTCCCTTAAGATAATTGACTCTCGCTTACTTGTGGTAGATAAACCCTGTTCTGGGGATTGGGGAATTACTTATATAGTTAGCTTTTGTAAATAGTAGTCAGTCTTCCTCATCTGTGGAAAACTACGAGAGCCATAAGATTAATTATTCTATCGATTATATAATAATTTGAATAAAAATATTTTTTGGAAGTTTTAAAGCTAGTAATTTTGCTTGTATCTTGGCAAGCGACAACTGACTAAGTATTGAAGATAAACCCCGATTAATGAATCATTACTGACTACCAAATATAGTTAAAATGCTTACTAAATTTGTTTTGGCTATTTTAAATTGCCCATAATTAATTATTCATTTGATACTTCAGCTAAAAAGGCTGCAACTTACAGCAGATTTCAAGTTGGTGCGATACACAAGCTAAGTCTGTTACCCAGGTATAAAGCGTGTTTTACTCCTGTTAGCGTAGCGGGGCGTAGTCCATTCTGAATTCTGAATTCTGCTGTATGTTATCTTGTTTCCTTGAATCTTGCTCTCCATTTCCGAATGGCACTAGCAGTTCTGGCTACAGGTGGCATATATACATCATAATTTTCGTGTTGTATAATTTCATGTTGTGTAATTTTGTTTTGTGTAATTTCGTGTTGTGTAATATTTTTATTATTTAATTTTTGGGTAGTTAGACAGTTAGCCAAAGTAGGCAAATAGCTTTCACTTTTTAAAGCTTTCATCACATCGTCGGCAGTCTTAAACCGATCCTCTAAAGTAATTTTCACCATTTTTCCTAAAATCTGGGCGAAACTGTTGCTGATATTTACCTGTTTTTGCCAAGATATTTCACCAGTATTTGGGTCGTAGTCCAATTCTAAAGGACTTTTAGCAGTCAACATATAAATACAAGTTACACCCAGTGCATAAATATCACTGGCATAAACTGGACGTAGAGAAAACTGTTCTGGTGGTGCAAATCCCCTAGTACCGATAAAGTTGGTATTTGCAGCTTGATTGATTGAGTTTTCACAAGCGTCAACTAATTTCTCTTTCACCGCACCAAAATCAATCAGCACTATGCGGCCATCATATTCACACCGCAATAAATTCTGAGGCTTAATATCCCGATGAATCACATGATGTTTATGAAGATACTGTAATACAGGTAATAATTCCTGTAAGAACTGCTTAACTGAGGATTCACTTTTGGGCCCAGTTTGCCGCACTTCTCGCGCCAAAGTCAAACCCGGTACATATTCTTGAATTAAAAAGAACTCCCCATTGGCCTGAAAGTAGTCTAATAGCATGGGAATTTGCGAATGACTACCGAGTTGCCCCAAAGTTCTTGCTTCTTTTTCAAAGCGCATACACGCCCTTTGCCAACTTTGGGGACTAGTCACTTTTGGACAAAGCTGTTTAATGACACACAGTGGATTCCCAGGTAATACGGCATTTTTGGCTAAAAATGTCACACCAAAACCACCTCTACCTAAAATTTGCAGTATTTCATAGCGATCGCGAAATAGCCTTTTGGAACCACACATCTGACTCAACTGAGTTTGTTGTGAAATGCTCTGTTGATAATTCGTTGTTTTTTGAGAAAAACGATTCATTAGTATAAAGTATCTGCTTTTAAATGTCTCTAATTCTATGACAATTCTTTATTGGCAACAGTAAGATTACTGAATCTTTGCTAAATCCTCATTACTCTTCAAAAAGTAAAAATAAATTTTTGTAGAACTGGTCCTTTTACGGATATGTCACAAGCTAATTTGTAGTTTGTTAGAGGTGAAAGTCTGTTGCGTGGGTACTTATAACAATTTTGTATGAAGATGCAATAATAAAACCCCTCTAGTTTAGCAAAAGGGGGACGGCATAGCCGGGGGTAAAAATATGTAGTTTCACGCTTAGTACATTTATGATGTTTTTTTGACTATACAGCAGATTTCAAACTAGTCAGGTACACAACGATTCATCTGTTAGCCAGGTATAGAGCGTATTTTACTCTTGCTTGAATTCTGAATTCTGCTGTAAGTACCTAAACTGGTGGAGTTTGTGAAGAGAAAATATCTGTGAGATTCTCCTCAACCAGCAAATCTGGTGTTTGCATAATAAATGGGAGTTCGGCTCCCACAAGACCTCTTTGGATGCGTTCTAAAGTATCACTAAAAACGATAAATAGAGGATATATAGCATTAGCTCCCTCACTCAAAATATGACTGTGACGGAGAGGCATCAACCACTCATAATCATTGTCTAGGTAAACTTGGGTTTGTCGCCAACGTCCTAACAAATCAGAAAAATCTTCGTGAGCGCGATGAATAAAGACTAAAATTTCTGCTCCAGTTTTGATTTTCCACTCTGGATCGCACATCAAAATTGCCACATCACAGGGTAAGCAAATTGTTTGTGGGGCTGTTGTAGCAGTATTCCGAAGCCGGACGATTGGCAAAGGTATAGTGATGACACTTTCATCTGGACGGCGCAGACTGGGAATCATCTCCAAGTATGGCCGATATTGCTTTAGTAAGGCGATCGCAGCTAGATGATTGCTATACTCTGCCAAACTTGCTTCGTACTGAGATTTTTGCACAGTCATAGTTTATTAAATAATGAGTAGTTAGGAGTTAAGAATAAAATTAATCGTTTAGAAGTTAAAAGTTAGAAAAAAAATGTTTCTATTCCTAACTCCTAACTTCTAACTCTTAACTATTAATCCTTTATCCCAGCTTTTCAAATACCGCAAACATCGGCAGATACATCGCTAGCAAAATGGTTCCTACCATTCCCCCTAGAACTACAATCATCACCGGTTCTAAAATACTGGTCATTGCTTTTACTGCTTGCTCAACTTCATCTTCATAGAAATCAGCAACTTTCATCAACATTCCATCTAATTCTCCAGTTTCTTCTCCGATACTAATCATCTGAATTGCCATAGCTGGAAAAACGGCATCTTTTTGCAAAGCAATGCTAATCATACCTCCTTGTTGAATTTCCATGCGGGCTGCATCTATGGCATTGGCAATTACTTGGTTTCCTGATGTATCTCGGACAATTTCTAAGCAAGTTAAAATTGGTACACCTGAACGAGTCAAAGAACCAAAAGTCCGGCTAAAGCGGGCAACTGAAGATTTTTGAATTAAGTCACCAAACAATGGCATCTTGAGGGAAAGACGATCGATTGTGATGCGTCCAGTAGGAGTTTTACCGTATTGTGTAAAGGCAAATTTTAGTCCTATAAGAGCAGCAAGCAGGACGAAAGCACCCGGACTTCTCAAAAACTTACTAGCATCCATCAAGAATTGCGTTAGAGGTGGTAATGAGATTCCAATTTGTGTAAAAATCGTGGCAAAAATCGGAATCAGAAAAATGGTCATGCCAAGAAAAATAGCAACTGCGATAAAACCCACAACAGTTGGATAAGACATTGCTGATTTAATTTGGTTTTGTAGACGAGCAACATCTTCTAACAACTTAGCTAAACGATTCAATACTTCGTCTAGAACACCACCAACTTCGCCAGCTTGAATCATACTCACATATAATCCATCAAAACAGTCAGGATGCTTTCGCATTGCCTCTGAAAGATTCATTCCGCTTTGAACATCGGTGCTAATCTCCACCAGGGCTTGTTTCAGTTTAGTATTACTACACTGTTCAGAAAGTACCCCCAGACTTCTAACGATCGCAACTCCCGCATTCATCAAAACGGCAAATTGACGCGAAAAAACAGCTTTGTCTTTCACAGAAACCTTAACTAAGGAATTCTGGAATTTTTTGAAGGCAACATCTGGCTGAAATCCCTGAGATTGCTTGAGTTCTTGGATTACAAAACCTTGATCTCTGAGATTAGTCCGAGCTTGTACCAAGGATTCGGCAACAATTTTTTCGGTTCGAGATTTTCCTTGCGAATCCCGAACACGGGCAACGAAGTTTGGCATAAAATAAATTCAAAATAGTTGTTATTAATTGGGCATGGGGCAATTTTATTTTGGATTTTGGTGAAGCAGCGCGGTCTTGGGGGTTTCCCCCATGAGTGACTGCTGAACCCGAAGGGATTGAAGATTTTGGATTAAATTTCAATCTAAAATCCAAAATCTAAAATCATTACTTCCCAGTTCCTTTAATGCGCTTTGGCAGCCGCACCAGGTTTCGCACCTGCTGCCTGTGGTGGCACAGAAGTACCGATGAGACGTTGGATTTCATCTGGCTTAGAAGTCTTAGACATCGCTGCTTCAAAGGAAATGGTTCCATTTTTGTAAAAATCGGCTAAAACCTTCTCTAGAGTTTGCATCCCCAACTTGCCGCCAGTTTGAATCGCTGAGTAAATTTGAGATGTTTTGCCTTCTCGAATCAAGTTAGAAATAGCAGGAGTAACAATCAGAATTTCTTGAGCCATCACCCGGCCATATTCATTGGGTTTAGGGTTTTTCTTAGACACCAAGGTTTGGCTAAATACCGCCACTAAAGAGTTAGACAACTGCACCCGCACTTGGGTTTGTCTTTCATGGGGGAAAACGTCAATAATCCGGTCAACTGTCTGTGCGGCAGAACTGGTGTGTAGCGTGCCAAATACCAAGTGTCCTGTTTCTGCTGCGGAAATCGCCAAGGAAATCGTTTCCAAATCGCGCATTTCCCCTACCAGAACAATATCTGGATCTTCCCGCAAAGCTGCTTTTAAAGCATTAGCAAAGCTCTTAGTATCTTCACCTAGTTGCCGTTGGTGAACCAAACTTTTAATTGGTTCGTAGACAAATTCAATTGGGTCTTCCACCGTCAAAATATGCTCTGCCTTGGTGCGGTTAATCAAGTCAATCATTGCCGCGAGGGTCGTTGTCTTGCCGGAACCTGTAGGGCCTGTCACCAGAATTAGCCCTCTGGGCTTATCTGTCATTTCCCGCACGATATCTGGCAGACCTAATTTTTCAAAGTTAGGAATCTTAGAACTTAATGCTCGTAAACAAGCAGCATAAGAACCACGTTCTTTATAAACATTGACCCGAAAGCGAGCCAAACCCTTAACACCATAAGAACAATCCAACTCCCAGTTCTGCTCTAAGGTTTTACGCTGGGTGTTGTTGAGCATACTAAAAATCAGCCTTTGACATTGATCGGCTGTCAATATATGTTCACCTATGGGGGTGAGTTTACCACTGATGCGGAAGTAGGGAGGCAAACCTGCGGATAAATGCATATCCGAGCCACCCAATTCAATCAACTGCTCCATCAGGTCTTCAATCATCATTTCCATAGTTCTGCTTCCTTTTAATGTTTTTTATTTGTCCTTTGTCATTTGTCAGTTGTTTAAAGTTATTAAGCATTCATCAATGACTAATGACTAATGACTAGTCTTAAAACCGAGCTGTCATACAGTAAGGACAATCCAGCCATTCTTGTTTCAATGTGGCATCGCAACTCCGACAGGTAAGACCAGTCTTGCGTTTGGCTTTTAACTCTGCTTCCAAGCCAGTATCAGTAAACGTCACTCGTTCTACTTCTTCTAAAGTGGTGGAACCTTCGCGCACTAAGTCTAAACTGTAACTCAGCAAGGTTTTCATCCCCTCTTCTATTGCCACTTCCTTGATGCGTTCGGTGGGTGCATCTTCGTTAATGAGAGTTTGCAGGTTTTCGGTGACTCGCATAACTTCATAAACACCACAACGCCCTTTGTAGCCGTTGCCATTACATTTTGGGCAAAGGTGATTTTTGGCTTTGGCATCTGCGATCGCATCTAATGTCAAGGTGTTAGCTTTATAGAAGGTGACTCCCACATCAGAGGAAGCTGATAGACCATAACGAGCCAGTTCCTCGGTTGTGGGAGTGTAGGGAACACGACATTCAGAACATACGCGCCGCACCAAACGTTGAGCTAAAACGCCAATTAGGGAACTAGAAACCATGAAAGGCTCAATCCCCATTTCTCCCAAACGAGCGATCGCTCCTGGGGCATCATTGGTATGTAAAGTAGTTAATACTAAGTGACCGGTCAAGGCAGCTTCAATAGCTGTTTTTGCCGTTTCCTTATCCCGCGTTTCACCCACCAGTAGCACATCTGGATCTTGTCGCAAGAAAGCCCGCAACGCAGTAGCAAAATCCAGCCCTTTTTCCCGAATCACCTGTACTTGAGTAATCCCTGGAAGACTGTACTCAATTGGGTCTTCTACGGTACTGATATTAATTCCGGGATCGTTCTTTTCAGAGAGTGCAGAATACAGCGAAGTTGTTTTCCCAGAACCAGTTGGTCCAGTTACCAAAATTAGCCCAAAAGGACGGCTAACCATATCCTGGACAATATGTAAAGTCTCTGGATCGGTAATTAACTTATCTAATCCCAGTTGGGTGGAGGAGTTATCCAAAATCCGCAGTACCACCTTTTCCCCGTAGCGACTGGGTAAGGTATTCACCCGGAAGTCCACCTTACGTCCCTCAAACATCCGCCTGATACGTCCATCTTGGGGCATACGGCGTTCAGCAATGTCTAGATTGGAGATGATTTTAAATCGGGCTGTCACCGCCGGGATAATTTTTTTCGGTAGGGGATCGAAAGCTTCCTTCAGTACCCCATCCTTCCGAAAGCGAATGCGTAAGTTTTCTTCTTGTGGTTCGATATGAATATCAGAAACGCCCTCATGCAACGCTTTAGCCAGGATTCTATTGACTAGGTTGATGACTGGGGCATCCTCTGCACCCTTCATCGCTGCCCCTAGATCGGCCTCCATTTCTTCAGGAGCATCCGAAAGATCGAGATTTCCGAGGTTTTCTAAATCCTGATTAATATCTGTAAACTTTTCTTGTTCCAGGTGCTTCTGCTTAACAGCCATTTCATCCAAATATTGGTTGATTAGCTGCTGGTAATCTTCCTGGGTAATCACCATGCGCTGCAAGGCCAAACCTTGGGGGCGCAAGATGCGATTCAGGTCATCGGAAGCCTCTAGATTATCTGGAGCAACCATCGCCACTAAAACTGAGGGCGGGGTTTGGTCTTCGTGTTTCGACAGTGGTACTAAACGATGGCGACGGCAGATATCCACTGGGATGAGGGTTTCAATCAGGTTCCCCATCATCGTGTTGCCAACGGAATTGACTTCTGGATCGAGGAATTCAACTCCGTATAGTATTTTCAGTTCAAATAGCTGCTGTTTTTTGTATTGCCTGAGCAACTCAGGCGATAGTTGTTGCCCAGTAATTGACTCTAATACTTCCGTTAAGGGTCTGCCAGATTTGCGACTTTCAATTAATGCCTGCCTCATCTGTTCGGTATTGACATAGCCAGATTGTACTAGCTTGTTGCCGAAGGGCGAAAACTCTGTTCTGGTAGTTAGAGCGGTACTGCGCCGTTGTGGTGACGAGTTCATAAATGAGCGAATGAGTAGGGGGAACCTCTGCTTAAAGTATTCCCAGCCTGGGAGATAGAATTCTCATTTTCCAAAAAAGCGAATAGAATTCGCGGCTACACAAACAAAGTCCACCTGCGCGGACTAAAGAAAAATTGAGTGTTTTAAACCCACGGAGGTGGGTAAAGCCTCGTCTAGAGGCGGTTTTTAACCGCCCTTTTACTAAACCCCTACAGCGCGGATCTATTTACCAATTTCCCCAGTCCCCAGTCCTACTCGTTCGGGTTCCCGCCTTAGTGGTGTCTGGGCTAACGTGTTCACCATTTGTCACAATAAGAGGACGGTTATATCACTTCCAGGAACTTGTCGGCAATAAAATCAGCCTCAGTTGCAAGTCGTGGATGACGACGGTTGCAAGCTGTGGAGATACACTGCCATAAATAGAATCTGGAATGAATAGACAATGATCGATGAAAATAAACAGATAAACAATACAAGCCAGCAATTGGGTGAACCAACAGAGGTAAAGCAAGCAATGAAGAGTGACTTCCCAGCCCAAACTAATTTCAATGAATCTGGCAGCGAGGTGACAGAGCAAGTGGCAGCCCAAACAAATATATCAGGCGATACTGCTGTCAATCCAGAAAATAGCGTCGCTGCAACTGAGAAAACTGAAGTAGAAAGGGCAGCTTTGGCAGAACTGAATCAACAAATCGAGTCCGTTAAAACGCAACTAGAAGAGCGTAGTACTCAATATATGCGGATTGCCGCTGATTTTGAGAATTACCGGAAACGCACTAGCAAAGAAAAAGAAGACCTAGAGTTGCAGGTGAAGCGAAATACGATTTTGGAATTGCTACCAGTAGTCGATAATTTTGAGCGGGCGCGATCGCATCTCAAACCACAGTCTGATGCCGAAATGACCATGCACAAAAGTTACCAAGGGGTTTACAAACAATTAGTAGATAGCTTGAAACGCTTGGGTGTATCGCCAATGCGTCCCGAAGGTCAAGAATTCGATCCTAACCTGCACGAAGCAGTAATGCG
Source organism: Nostoc sp. (assembly GCF_036917235.1). Classification (GTDB taxonomy): domain Bacteria; phylum Cyanobacteriota; class Cyanobacteriia; order Cyanobacteriales; family Nostocaceae; genus Nostoc. The sequence continues at coordinate 36,308 of NZ_JBALDU010000103.1, read as the reverse complement.
GGAACCTACGGATGAACATCCTGAAGGAACAGTGTTAGAAGAGTTAGTGCGCGGATATTACTTGGGCGATCGCGTGCTACGCCATGCAATGGTCAAAGTAGCTGCTCCCAAGGAAGATACACCTTTTGCACCAGAAGATCAGTCGAGTTCAGCCAGCAGTTAAGCTGTAGTCGCTCGCCTCGCTGACCTCAAGTGCCTGGGTTATAGCAAAGACGAGCATCGCGTACCTAAAACTTGGACAAGGCTTTGGATAACTCTCTGTGTTTCAACTTCATGATTGCTATCAGCAACAGGGGTTGCACAGACGTTATCCGCTAGCCTTTGTTCTTAGTAAAAAAGTTAGTCCGCGATAAATTACAGCAGAAATATTCAGTAAAAATACTGGCAAATATGGGAAAAGTTATTGGGATCGACTTAGGCACTACTAACAGTTGCGTCGCAGTTTTGGAGGGTGGTCAACCACTTGTAATCTCCAATTCTGAAGGTGGACGAACTACTCCAAGTATTGTGGGATTTGGGAAGAGTGGCGATCGCTTGGTTGGTCAATTGGCAAAGCGCCAAGCCGTAACCAATGCAGAAAACACGATTTACAGTATTAAACGATTCATCGGGCGGCGTTGGGAAGATACTGAAATAGAACGCGATCGCGTCCCCTACAACTGTGTCAAAGGTCGAGACGAGACTGTTGATGTCCAAATTCGCTCAAAAAATTATACGCCACAAGAATTATCTGCCATGATCCTGCAAAAGCTGAAGCAGGATGCGGAAAACTTTTTGGGTGAGGAGGTTACTCAAGCAGTGATCACCGTACCAGCATATTTCACAGATGCCCAAAGACAAGCAACTAAAGATGCTGGCACAATTGCAGGTTTAGAAGTCCTGCGAATCATTAATGAACCAACAGCTGCGGCTTTAGCTTTCGGATTGGAAAAGCAAGACCAAGAGCAGCTAATTTTAGTATTTGACTTGGGAGGCGGTACTTTTGACGTATCGATCCTGCAACTTGGGGATGGCGTTTTTGAAGTGAAGGCGACTTGTGGTAACAACCACTTGGGTGGAGACGACTTTGATAATGCGATCGTCCTTTGGATGATGGAACGTTTCCAAGAACAAGACAAAATCGACCTTTCCAAAGACAAAATGGCACTGCAACGCCTGCGGGAAGCTGCGGAAAAGGCAAAAATTGAACTCTCCAGTATGGTGAATACCTCCATCAACTTGCCCTTTATCACAGCTGATGACACCGGGCCAAAGCATCTGGAGATGGAACTCAGTCGCTCGAAATTTGAAGAACTCGCCGCGAAATTGATTGAAGCGACCATCGAACCACTGATCCAATCGCTCAAAGATGCGGATCTCAAACCAGAAGCCATAGATCGGATTATTCTGGTAGGTGGTTCTACCCGTATTCCGGCAGTCCAAAACGCGCTAATTAAGTTTTTCAACGGCAAAGCTCCCGATCGCTCCATCAACCCTGACGAAGCTGTAGCATTGGGAGCAGCTATCCAAGCAGGTGTGTTGGGTGGCGAAGTCGATAATCTTTTACTACTGGATGTCACCCCTCTGTCTTTGGGAATTGAAACTTTAGGTGAAGTGTTCACCAAAATCATTGAACGCAACACTACAATTCCTACGAGTCGGTCACAAGTTTTTTCCACCGCTGTTGATGGGCAAACCTCAGTGGAAATTCACATCCTCCAAGGTGAACGAGCGATGTCACGAGATAACAAGAGTCTCGGCAAGTTTTTGCTAGCAGGAATTCCCCCATCGCCCCGTGGTGTACCGCAAATTGAAGTATCCTTTGAAATCGATGTCAATGGTATCCTGAAGGTTTCTGCCCAAGATAAAGGTACAGGTAGAGAACAGAGTATCAGGATTACTAATACAGGTGGTTTGAGTAGCAACGAAGTCGAACGGATGCGCCAAGAGGCCGAACTGTTTTCCGAAGAAGATAAAAGACGTAAAGAACTGGTTGAACTCAAAAACCAAGCAGATAATTTGTTGTTCAGTTATGAATCCACCATCAAGGATAATAGCAACTTTATCGGCGACCAGATGAAAACTTTGGCTAGTGAAAAAGTTGCACAACTCCAAGCGGCAATGATTGACTCCAGCATTTCCACAGTGGAATTTAAGCAGCGCTTAGACGACTTCCAACAAACCTTGTTTGCAATTGGTGCTGATGTTTACAATCGAGCTAACAGCCAAACTGATGAGATTGAGGGGGGTTCATCTGGTCACTTTACCCCAGAAGTAGACTCACCAATGAATGGCACGCTAATACCACAATTCAACTTTGATTTTGACGAAGAAAGTACCGCTCAGGCTGATTATGAGGCGATAGATTAGGGGTTGGGCATGGGGCATTGGGCATTGGGCATTGGTTATTCTCCTTGTCCCCTTGTCTGCCTCATCTTCCCTGCTCCCACTTTCTAAGTTGTAAATTTTTATTAAGACATTTTAATATATCTAAATATTTAGCGAAGTTTCACAAGACCCCAGCGGTTTGCTAGATTGTAGAAGCAAATTACTTTGGGCTAGGCAATGTGCAAGTTCAGAGCCACTTCCATTGCATAAGGGTGGTTTTCCACACCTAATGGTGCGGCTAGCCCCTCTGGTTGATGGGCGAGGTTTTCCTCTCCTACGTAGCACAATTGTAAAAGAGACAGCCGACTCGGCAGTGAGAAGTCTGAGCAGAGGCTCCCCCTGTTCCTAACTTCTATAGCTTTTGTCGTCTCCCACGAGGAAAGCACCTGTTGCTCAAGATTTGTCGGTGATTTTTGTAAAAGGTAAAGGGTAAAATCAGTTATTAACAAAAATTAATTTTATCTTCTGCCTGCCCTCCGGCAAGCCGCCCTTTAAAGGATAATGTTTTGCTCTTGCATATCTGTAAGCAAAATACTTATCCATAGGGTAGCAAGTGACCGTGAATGACGTTCTACTGACTTCTGCTTTCTTCCTTCTAACTTTTACCTTTGCTATATGGCCCGCGACTACTATGAAATCCTGGGTGTCTCTCGTGACACTGACAAAGAAGAAATCAAACAAGCCTATCGCCGTCTAGCCCGGAAGTATCACCCAGATGTGAACAAAGAACCGGGGGCGGAGGATCGCTTTAAAGAAATTAACCGCGCTTATGAGGTACTCTCAGAACCCGAAACCCGCGCTCGTTACGATCGCTTTGGCCCAGAGGGTGTATCGGGTGCTGCTGGCGCGGGCTTTCAAGATGTCGGCGATATGGGTGGTTTTGCCGATATCTTTGAAAGCATTTTTAGTGGCTTTGCTGGTGGTATGGGTAATCCCACCCAACAAAGACGCCGCAGTGGGCCTGCGAGGGGTGATGACCTGCGGCTAGACCTGAAGTTAGACTTTCGGGAAGCGATATTTGGTGGCGAAAAAGAAATTCGCATTTCCCATCTAGAAAATTGTGAAGTTTGTAGCGGTTCTGGTGCTAAACCTGGAACCCGACCTCGGACTTGTTCGACTTGTGGCGGTTCGGCTCAAGTCCGCCGTGTAACTAGAACACCCTTTGGCAGTTTCACCCAAGTCTCGACTTGTCCCACCTGTAATGGCACAGGGATGGTAATTGAAGATAAGTGTGACGCGTGTGATGGTAAGGGCGCAAATCAAGTCACAAAGAAACTCAAAATTACCATTCCAGCGGGGGTGGATAATGGCACACGTTTGCGGATTTCTAGTGAAGGAGATGCCGGTCAACGTAGTGGTCCTCCTGGGGATTTATACGTTTACTTGTTCGTGAATGAGGACGAGGAATTCCAACGAGATGGGATTAATATTCTCTCGGAAATCAAAGTTAGCTACCTGCAAGCGATTTTAGGTTGTCGGTTAGAGGTAGATACAGTAGATGGGCCAGTAGAACTAATCATTCCAGCTGGAACTCAGCCGAATACAGTGATGAAGTTGGAAAATCGCGGCGTACCCCGTTTGGGTAATCCCGTAAGTCGTGGGGATCACATGCTGAACGTATTAATTGATATTCCCAATAAAATCACCCCAGAGGAGAGGGAACTGCTGGAGAAGCTAGCTAAAATTAAGGGCGATCGGACTGGTAAAGGCGGTCTAGAAGGATTCTTGGGAAATTTATTTAAGTGATGATGCCCTCTTCTGTTTTAACTCCCGATGCTCAACTGGATTTACGCGGCACCCCTTGCCCGATTAATTTCGTGCGGACAAAACTACGTCTAGAGAAAATGCCATTGGGAGGTTTGCTAGAAGTCTGGTTAGACCCTGGTGAGCCGATTGAGCAGGTTCCTGATAGTTTGACAATGGCAGGTTATCAGGTGGAACAAATTACAGACTGCACTACTTATTTTTCTCTGTTAGTGCGCCGTCCAGTTGCTAGCCAATGACAGGGGAAATTTTTGACGCAACTGGACAGTTATTGGGTACGGTGGTGGCTGTACAGGCTAATTTTTACCGAGTACAGATGGAGCAAGAGGCAGGGGAGCAGAGGAGGAGGAAAGCAGAGGAAAAACTGAATTTAAATACCCTTTTGCCCCACTGCCCCTCGCCTCCTCTTTTGCTTTGTACCCGAAGAACACGTCTGAAAAAAATTGGACAACAGGTGATGGTAGGCGATCGCGTTGTGGTAGAAGAGCCAGATTGGGCTGGAGGACGGGGAGCGATCGCTGAGGTTTTACCCCGCCAAAGTGAGTTAGATCGTCCGGCGATCGCCAATGTCAACCAAATCCTCTTGGTATTTGCCGTTGCCGACCCACCTTTGGAACCTTATCAGCTGAGTCGGTTTCTCATTAAAGCTGAGTCTACTGGCTTGGATGTGCTTTTATGCTTGAATAAAAGTGATTTAATTTCACCGCAGGAACAACAACAAGTTACCGATCGCCTACTTGGTTGGGGCTATGAACCAATATTTATCAGCGTTAAAGATGGTATTAATACTGAGCAAGCAGCCAAATATTTGAGCAATAAAATAACTGTAATCGCTGGGCCTTCTGGTGTAGGTAAATCCAGCCTGATTAATACGCTGATTGACTCTGCCAAGCTGCGAGTCGGAGAAGTTTCTGGTAAACTGGCTCGTGGTCGTCATACCACTCGCCATATAGAATTATTTGAGTTACCTAGTGGTGGTTTACTGGCAGACACTCCCGGTTTTAATCAGCCGGATATGGATTGTATACCAGAAGAATTAATCCATTATTTCCCAGAAGCCAGAGAAAAGTTAGCAGTTGCTAGCTGTCGGTTCAGTGATTGTCTGCATCGAGACGAGCCTGAATGTGTTGTGCGGGGAGACTGGGAACGATACGAACATTATTTAGAATTTTTGGACGCTGCGATCGCTCATCAAACACAGCTACACCAACAAGCCGATCCAGAATCTACCATGAAGTTAAAAAGCAAAAGCAAAGGCAAAGGGCAGAGTCAATACGAACCCAAGCTAGAAAGTAAAAAATATCGCCGGATTTCCCGAAAGACTCAGTTACAGGACTTGCAAGAGTTATATCGGGATGAGGAATAAGGAGTGCGATGTCTATGACGGGCTGTGGCTACGCATTCATAATGCAAAGGTTGGTCACGATAGCATAGATACAAACATATAAAACTATCTTGTATGTCTCAGCACCTTGCCAACACCCCTGGTTTACAAGCTGTCACTGAGAGTATAATTTTTTCACCGGGTGATATCTATAGTGACGAACCCCCCTTGGAATCTGACTTACACCGCGAACAAATTGATTTACTCATTCGCTTGATTAAATGGTGGTGGCGCGATGTCTACGACGGGCTGCGCCAACGCGAGGATTTTTATCCTACCGGCAACCTGACAATCTATTTCAGTCCCAATCAGAAAAAGTCAGAAGAATTTCGAGGACCTGATTTCTTTGTGGTTTTAGATACAGAGAAAAAAGACCGCAAAAGCTGGGTTGTGTGGCAAGAAGATGGCAAATACCCCAATGTGATTATTGAGCTATTATCTAGTTCTACTGCCTCGGTTGATAAAGGTTTAAAAAAGCAAATTTACCAGAATACATTTCGCACTCCAGATTACTTTTGGTTTGATCCAAATAACCTAGAATTACAGGGATTTCACTTAGTTGATGGGCAATATCAAGACCTTGTACCCACTGAGTAAGGTTGGTTGTGGAGTCAGCAGTTAGGGCTGTATTTGGCAGTATATTTGGGCAAATTACGCTTCTTTACACCAGATGGACAGCTGGTGATGTTGCCAGAGGAAGAAGCAAATCAACAACTAGAACAAGAACGTCAACGGGCTGCAATATTGGCAGAACGCTTGCGAGCCGCAGGTATTGATCCTGAGCAAATATTCTGAAAAATAGAATTTTATCTCTAAACTAGGCATGGGAAAATAATGCTATGAACCAAACAATATCTGATAAAGTTCGTTGGACAACCTCAGACTTAGAATTACTCACAACTGACGAATGGAAGCGCTATGAAATTGTTGACGGAGAGCTATTTGTGACCAGAGCGCCTCACTGGAAACATCAGCGAACTGGTGGTAATATTTATTTAGAATTAGAAATTTGGTCTCGTTCCAGTAAAATAGGTGAACCTATTACAACTCCCGGCATAATTTTTACAGATGCCGATAATGTCATACCCGATCTAGTTTGGATTAGTCATGAGCGTTTAGCACAACTGCTAGATGATGAAGGGCATTTGAGAGGAGCGCCAGAACTCATTGTGGAAGTGCTTTCTCCTGGGACAACTAACGAACGTCGAGATCGAGAAGCCAAGCTGAAACTATACTCATCCACAGGAGTGCAAGAATATTGGATTGCAAATTGGCAATTACAGCAGCTAGAAGTTTATCGCCGAGAAGCTGCCCAATTAAAACTGATCGCAACCTTGTTGGCTGATGACGAAATCACATCACCATTGTTACCAGGTTTCGGCATTCGAGTTCAGCGTTTTTTTGGATAATTTTAGCCTAGGCGTAGCCCGCTGTAGACATCGCTCATCAAACTCAGCTACACCAACAAACTAGGCAAAGGGCAGAGCCAGTACAAACCCAAGTTAGAAAGTAAAAAATACTGCCAGATTTCTCGGAAGACTCAGTTATAAATGACATTTTTTTAAACCAACGTGAGCCTCCTATAGAAGCGCACGTTAAGCCAGAATATTGCCGGGAGAAGAAGCAAACCCGCAATTGAGTAAGTCGGCGATCAAAATTCAATGTATATGAAGAAATATAAATTTGAAGTAAGGTGTGTTACGCCGTAGGCTAACGCACCTTGAATTGTTGAGGTTAGTTAGGTGAAAAATTGGCAGAACACTTACCAGCTAAAGGTCTTGAACCGGAGTAAATATTTTCAGTGTAGGATTATACAATAAACAAATAGGCAGATTTTACAACTAGTTAATAACAAAAGGCGATGGAGGCATAACAAATGTTGTGTCCTCACAAGCACTGTAATTAACTCAATTGAAAACTATTCTTACGATCCCCATAAAGTCTTAAAATATTGTTAATTTCGGCCAAACCTCTCGACCTTCAACTTACAAGTATCACCCCAAAATCACTATGGCTATCGGCTACGTCGCGCTTGTACTCCACGCACATCTACCCTTCGTTCGTCACCCGGAAAGTGACTACGTGCTGGAGGAAGAATGGCTCTATGAAGCCATCACAGAAACCTACATCCCCTTATTGAAAGTATTTGAAGGCTTAAAGCGAGACGGTATCGACTTTAAAATCACGATGAGTATGACACCCCCTTTAGTGTCGATGCTTCGCGATCCTTTGCTTCAAGAACGCTACGAAGCACACTTAGCTCAACTAGAAGAACTTATAGCACTAGAAGCAAAACATAATGTCAACAACGGGCATCTCCGTTATCTAGCCGAACATTACGCGACTGAATTTAGCGAAGCGCGTCAGCTATGGGAACGCTACGGCGGGGACTTGGTGACAGCTTTTAAGAAGTTTCAAGACAGTAACAACCTAGAAATTATCACTTGCGGCGCTACTCACGGCTATTTACCGCTGATGAAAATGTATCCGCAAGCAGTGTGGGCGCAAATTCAGGTAGCCTGCGAACATTACGAGCAAACCTTTGGAAAAGCACCCAGAGGCATTTGGTTGCCGGAATGTGCCTACTATGAAGGTTTAGAGCGGATGCTAGCTGATGCTGGGTTACGCTACTTCCTCACTGATGGGCATGGCATCCTTTACGCTCGTCCCCGTCCGCGCTTTGGCACTTACGCCCCAATTTATACGGAAACTGGTGTTGCTGTCTTCGGTCGAGATCATGAATCCTCCCAACAGGTATGGTCTTCTGAGGTGGGCTATCCTGGGGCTGCGGAATATCGAGAATTTTACAAAGATTTGGGCTGGGAAGCAGAATATGAGTATATTAAGCCCTATATTATGCCCAATGGTCAGCGGAAAAATACGGGCATCAAGTATCACAAAATTACGGGGCGTGGCTTAGGACTTTCAGATAAGGCACTTTACGATCCTTATTGGGCTAGAGAAAAGGCCGCAGAACACGCTGATAATTTTATGTATAACCGAGAGCGGCAATCTGAGCATCTCTATGGTATAATGCAGCGACCGCCAGTAATCGTTTCGCCTTATGACGCAGAGTTATTTGGACATTGGTGGTATGAAGGCCCTTGGTTCATTGATTACCTATTCCGCAAATCGTGGTATGACCAAAAAACATATCAAATGACCCATTTAGCAGACTATTTGCGAGATCAGCCAACTCAGCAAGTGTGTCGTCCTTCGCAGTCGAGTTGGGGTTTCAAGGGTTTCCATGAGTATTGGTTGAATGAAACGAATGCGTGGATTTATCCGCATTTGCACAAAGCTGCTGAACGGATGATTGAAATCTCCCATCTGGAACCAGAAGATGAGTTGGGGGAAAAAGCATTGAACCAAGCAGCGCGGGAATTGTTATTAGCACAATCTTCCGACTGGGCTTTTATTATGCGGACGGGAACGATGGTACCCTATGCAGTTAGACGGACGCGATCGCACCTGATGCGGTTCAATAAGCTCTACGAAGATGTGAAAGTCGGCAAAGTTGACAGTGGTTGGTTGGAAAAAGTCGAGTTAATGGATAATATCTTTCCCGAAATCAACTATCGCGTCTATCGTCCGCTATAGTCTCACACAAAGTAATCAACATTAGTAGGGTGGGCATTGCCTACCCTATATTAGTAGTGAGGAGCGTTTATTTTACCAACAACAGAACAAGCCTTAGCCTGTGTAAGCGTTTGCCAAATGCTGTCAAATCTTTATAAAGACATCCGCTTATTTCGATTTGACGATCAAACCGGACAGGTTTACATCCTGGCTGGAGATGAAGTTCAAATCATCATTTTGAGTAATGGTATTTGGGATTTTGTCAATGAACCAAAATTATGAGCAAATGAGTTTTACAGAGTTGAGAGCTTACGTCGTGAAAAACCGCGAAGACACTGAAGCTCTACGTTTTCTGATGAGCAAACGCGACCCTAATTCTAAAGGCTATCCTATGCCTGTTACCGAAGCTGATATGCAAGCCCAGATGGAAATCATCAGGCGTAAGATTAACGGAGAGCTTTAAGATTATTCTCCAACTTCAGTAAGTAAGAATCGGGTGGGTGTTATTTACCCACCTTAAAGGCTATCTGGATCAATATTCAATTCTCGGAGTTTAGCAGCTAATCTTTGCGCTTTCTTTTCTGCGGCTTGTCGTGCGGCTGCTTCCTCTTCATGAGTTAGCAGTATTTGACTTGTAGCGGGATTGTAAAAACGTAGTTTTCCTGCTTCCAGGCGTAACTCTAGTCCTAAAACTTCACTGGGTAGAGACACTGTAGCATCTGGCAGGGTATTGGCTGCTACTGGAAAATAATTACCATCAACCAAGTGTAAACCCTGGAGTTGGGGATTGAGATAATCGCCTGTGGGGTCATATTGAAAATATTCACGCACTCCCAGAAAGGCGTAAATTCCTTTCTTTGCACCTTGGTCTTTGCTGCGGGTGGTTTTTGAGGTAATCTCTAGAACAAAATCTGGGGTTTGATTATTTTCTTCCCAGGTTTTGTAAGAGCGTCTGTCACGGTTTTCCACTCCAAACACCACAAATACATCTGGTGCGACAACCGATTCTGGATAACCTTTTTCGTAGTAAATAAATAGATTAGCAGCGATGTATACATCTGGGTGATTTTGAAAATAAATCCTTAGCGCATTTCTTGCATAAGTCAAATAAGTGCACTGGATATCACCTTCAGCCATCGGCTTACCATCCTCATCTGGGTACTCAATCGGGGTAACGGGGATATACTCTACTGAGGCTGTCATGGGCAAATCCCTCAACTCAACTAGGGCTAGATTCAATACTATCGCTCGAAATGCGATCGCCATAACTGGGAGGCTGAGAAATCACCAAACAATTCCAGATTGCGTAGGCGTAGCCCGTCGTAGACATCGCTGCTTAGTCCGAGTTCTTGTCGTTCGGCACCCATAAAACGCTACCAGTGCCATCCACCCAGGTTCTACGGAATCAACCGATCTGCGCGTAGTTGCTCGAACAGGTCAAAAAACGACTCGTCTGTTTTCTGGTATATGGAGAAGCCGAGTTTGCGGCTCTTCGACATATCAGTCATAACCTCAATCGGACGCCCAAGATCGAGATCGGTGTGCCATGCAGACGATAGACGGCTCAGATCCGGCTCGGCGAGGTCATGCTGCTTTGCGATCTCGCGCCAGACAGCACCTTCATTCGCCATTTCGGCTTCGAGCGGGTGGGTTGTGCCGTCAAAGCCGATGGGATCGATGCCGAACCAGTCAGCCAGCCGCCCCCACAACCATATCCAGCGGAAGATGTCGCCATTGACGACGTTAAACGCCTCGTTGTGGGCCGCTTCGGTCTTCGCTGCCCAGACTAGATGCTTCGCCAGCACCCGCGCGTCGGTCATGTCGGAGATGCCCTTCCACTGCGCTTCAGAACCTGGCCAGCGGAACGGACGCCCGGTTTCCTTGCAGATCGCGGCATACACGGCTAGCGTCGTGCCGAGGTTCATCAAATTGCCGACCGCCTTTCCAATGACAGTGTGAGGGCGATGAATGCTCCAGGTGAAACCGTCACGGGCTGCGGCGGCATAGACCTCATCTTCCTGAGCATAATAGAAATTTTCGATGTCGAGTCGGGGCTGCTCCTCGCGCAATGGAGTTTCTGGCAGCGATCCGCCTCTGGCGTATGCATCGAATGGCCCGAGATAGTGCTTGAGGCCGGTGACGAGGGCGACGTGCTGCACTGAGTCCTTCGGTGACAGAACATCTAGCAGATTGCGAACCATCGTGCCGTTGACCCTGACATTTTCGGCCTCGGTCGCATTACGCATCCACGTCGTGATAAAGATATGCGTCGGGGCGATGTCTGACAGCGCAGTTTTCAGGCTAGCTAGATCGAGCAGATCGGCAGCAACAGGGCGTAACCCTTCCACGCCTTTTTTAAGATTTCGGGCCAACCCATAGGTCGTCCACCCATTCGCGATCAGTTCTCTCGCAAGATTGCTGCCGATGATGCCGCTCGCGCCCACAACTAAGGCTGTCCCATCCATGTCGTGTCTCCAGTAGGGAAATTTTCTATAGCAATCCTCAGCCCCAAATTTCCAGGCTTCGTATAACTAACGTTAAAAAAGACAGGCAAGATGCCTGTCCTACAAGTAATAATTTAGCAAAGAATTTAGAAATTCATTTCAGCAGCTTGAACTTTCTCAACCTGCTTCTTCTTCAGCACAAGCATAACTTGAGCCAACATTACAAGAGCGGTGAACGCAATCATCCATTTAACTCTTGATGCATCTTGCAGTACGATTTCTGCATCTATTTGACCGAATCCACCGACGTTCGGGTTGCTGGTCAAAGCATCACCAGTCTTAACTGCTTGCCCTTCGGAAACAAGTAGGTCTGGCCCTAAAGGAATCGTATCAACGACAACATCACCCGATTCAGGTTGGATGTTGACTAGATATTTAACGTTACCGTCTCCATCTTCCTCTTTGGCAATCTTGGTAATTGTGCCAGTAGCAGAAGCGTTGTAAACAGCGTTATTGCTCTTTTCGCCTGTGGGATAAACTTGTCCGCGTCCCCGATTACCACCTACGTGAACTGAATATTTACCGAAGTGGATGTTTTTGTCGGTTGCGGGGTTGGGAGAAAGAACTGGGAAGACGATTTCCTGATACTGTTCGCCAGGTAAAGGTCCGACGATGACGACGTTATCTTTGTCTTCGCTGTAGGGTTGGTAGAAAGTGTCGCCAACTTCTTCTTTAAGTTCTTCGGAAAGACGGTCTTCAGGAGCAATCTTAAAGCCTTCGGGTAGCATCAGTACTGCACCGACATTCAAGCCAACCTTAGAACCATCGGCACCAACTTGCTGGGCGCTTAGATCGTAGGGGATTTTCACCACGGCTTTGAATACAGTGTCAGGTAGCACCGATTGGGGAACTTCCACTTCTGTAACCTTGGCGGCTAGGTGACAGTTGGCACAAACAATTCGCCCTGTTGGTTCGCGGGGGGTTTCGGGATAGGTTTGCTGTGCCCAAAAAGGATAGGCGGCAGCTGATTGGGGAAGGGCTAGATCGCTGGTGAAGTAAAATGTCACAGTAGCGATCGCTATGAGCAATGTTTTTACAATCGCTCTAGCACTGCGAGTTAACCTCGCTGTTAGGAAAACATTTCTCATCTCTATAAGGGCGACAATTGAATTAGTCATTAGTCATTGGTCATTAGTCATTAGTCATTAAGCCCTGAACAAAGGACAAATGACTAAAGACAAAATTATTAACCCCACCAAGGTGCATCACCTGTGCGGAAGTCGGTTTCAGTCCAAGGGGTTAAAACGATTTTGTCGTCGTTTACGTTGGTATGGGCTAAAGGTAAAGATAGGGGTGCTGGGCCCCGAATAACTTTACCAGTTTCGTCATACTGGGAACCATGACAAGGACATTTAAATTTGTTCTCTGCAACGTTCCAAGGGACTACACAACCTAAGTGGGTGCAGATGGCGTTAATGCCATAATCTTTGATCGCCTCTTTGCTGTCTACCACAATATAGGTAGGATCTCCCTTTAGCCCTTGGACTAGGTTGCGATCGCCTGCATTCCGGTTTTCAAGAAATTTAGTGACGCTAACATCGTTACCTAGCTCATCTTTTGCCGTTACACCGCCACCTGCGCCACCTGCTGCTGGTGGAATAAAGTACTTGACAACGGGATACAATGCACCCAGAGCTACTCCAGTGACAGTCCCAAAAGTGAGCAGATTCATGAACTGACGACGCCCCATATCGGGCACGTCTGCTGATTCAGAAAATTGAGCCATAATCTACGCGCTCTTTGTGTATTTTGTTAAGCATTTTGACAAAAGTACTAGTACTTGAGCAACTCTTGTCTAAGTCGAAATGCTAGCGCTCACAACGATGCCATAATTCTTTGTTCCAAGATATAAAAAGCATCTTTTCTGTTAGCATTACATTTCTTTATATCCTTATCATACTGGAGTCACGGAACTTAACATCATAACTAAATGTAAAATCTGATTGAGAAAAGCTATGACAGGACAGGAATTACGTCAGATATTGCTTGATAAGTGGGGATATTCTTATGATGTCCAGTTTCGGCGGGCACAGGGAAAGATATTTTTGCAAGTAATGTGGAAATATCTGGAGCAAGCTTCTTTTCCCTTGAGTGAGGCGGAATACCAAGAACATCTCGATAGCATTGCCAATTATCTTCATGCTTTGGGTGGATCAACACAGGTAGAAACTTTTATTGCTCAAACACGCGATCGCCCCCGACTCGGCAAAGCTGTTAGCATCCCTCTAGATTTGGGCGAACGCTCTTCGGAATGGATATTATGACCCGCTATTGTATTAACATTAATAAATTTCTAAGTAATTACAGTATTTTTTATTCAAAAATACCATAACGTCCTGTATAATCCTTTTACCTATTGGTAAGGTAAGAAAAAATACACGTTTTTAAGGAAAAAACAAATGGCTTTTATCTCAACATTTGAAATTCTTCTTAAGCCTCAACTTCCAAAAAAGCTTACAGATAAAGAACCTGAACTTAGCCCACTAGCAAGAAAAGTTCTCCAAGGCTATTTCCTTACGATTGCCAATGTCACTAATGAACTCGTATTTCTCTCACTTGTAGTTACAACCAGAACGCCCGGACTAGATCCTAAAAAAATCCTCACCGTTTTGGATACCACTGGTGTAGATGGCCCTGTAAGCAGTGTTTTTGAGGGCGCAGGAGGTATACAGAAATCACGCTTTACATTTCCTATCAATGCTAATGATACAGGCTTATTTATTCTGCAACCGGATGCTACGAATAAAAAACTTCGAGAAGAGGCAAATTTTGAGTTACGGGGTTATGTAGAGATATCCATTAGTTCCGTATCAACTCCAAAAACAACTCAATTGCTAATCACTCCTGAGCATCGAGGTACATTTTTTGGCACAGAGAAAGCCGAGCTAGGTGAGATTGCTTATGTTTTGCCTCTTGCTAATGGGAAAAGTCTATTTGAGTTAAGTAAAGATGGTTAACTCTATTTGATAATTAGGTAACTATTTATCATCTCTGGCATACATTAACAATTCGTAATTCGTAATTCGTTATGAATAAACATTTAGACCCCATCTGCCCATAACGGTACAATCTTTAAAATTCGGAGACTTTGACCCGACGCTTAAATAGTCGCTAATGCTGCGCTATCGGTTTCATTACGAATTACGAATCATTGGGGCTTGGAAAAAGATTTGCTCACAAACTAAGATTGAAAATCTTTTTACCGATTTCAGATGTCATTTACCTGTGAGCTTCACTAGTCCAACACCGCCGAAATAAAGTGCTAAAACTGCTCCTGCTAAGAGACTTTGAGTCAAGGGGTCAGTAGAAGGCGTCAGGACGGCTCCTAAAACCACCGATCCCATAATCACGTAACGCCAACCAGAAACCATCCGTTCTGACGAGACAATGTTCAAATTACCGAGCAACAGTTGAATAATGGGAATTTGAAATGCTAAACCAGTGCTGAATAACAGTAGCAACACAAATTCAAAATATTTATCAATTGACCAAAGTTGTTCGACTACATCTGCTCCGTAGCTGATGAAAAATTTCAAGGCTGCGGGGATAAGAAGTAAATAGGCAAATACTAAACCCGCTCCAAACAGCACACTCGAACCCAAAACTACAGGCCCCACTATACGGCGTTCGCGGCGAGTCAGTCCTGGAAGCACAAACTGGATAATCTGGTAAAGAATGAAAGGACTAGTAAGTACGAAGCCAGTGTAAGCTGCCACTTTCAGGGAGACAAAGAAATATTCTCCGGGTGCAAGTTGGAGAAATTTTACTCCTTGTGCTGGAACCTCAAGTAACTGGACAATTGGCTTAACGGCAAAGAAACAGCCAATAATGCCCACTGCTACGGCAATCAACGAATAGAAAATTCGTTGCCGCAACTCTTCTAGGTGGTCGAAAAGGGACATTTCGATTTCACCAGGCAACTCATCAAGAGGATCGGTGTCTGAGTTGCCATATCCTTCTGGGTCGAGGTTAGGAACGTTTACAGTATCTACGTCTTGTGAAGGCGTCACGTCGCTTCGCTCCGAATTCAAAATTCAAAATTCAAAATTAACAATACCCTAAATTTATTTATGGGCTTGTATCATGAGTGTTTGTCGGTCATCGACCATTTCGGTGACTCAGCATTCTTCATTATTTTATCTGGGGAATGCAGCTACTAAGATATGTTTTTGAGTGCTGTGGGTTTTTTGTCCTGTTTTTTGGGTTTGCATCTGCATAAGTTAGTAGGAAGCCATCTTGTAGGCAATGCCTAACCTAAAAAAAGGTGGAACCGATAATTTATAAATCACGTCTCTGCGGCTAGTAGCGCTGCATAAATTCACACAACATCAACATTTAATACTCAGTTTTAAAAATCCGGTTCGTCAAGGTGGCATCTATACATATCGTAATCGGAAATTGTTAACTGAGGTTGGGTATGAACCGGATAATTTGCATTGTCCTCATGGCATTGCCTGTTTATTTATACAATGTTGAGCTAGGCAATACTTCTAGTAGTAACGTGACAATTGTTAAAAACCAGTTTCCTACAATAGCTGCGCTAATTGCTTACAGTACAAATGCTCAGTTACGCATTTTGCCGTGGCAAATATCGGCTAGAGATGACCAAACTGAAGATTGCCTTCGGTTTGGTACTTGCAAGGATTGATAAAAAAAGGCAGGAGGCAGGAGGCAGGAGGGAAGAAGTATGAATGAAAACTTTAGTTATGGGTAATAACCCAGTTTAAAAAGAAGAATTGTATTGAGACTGGCAGTGCGTTAGCATCGTGGCACGAAGTGCGATACAAAGCTTCCACAACCTAAGTTCCACGCTTTTAAGCATGGGTTAATTCTGCCTCCTGCCTTCTGCCTTCTGCCTCCTGAAGACAGCCCCATCATCAAAGAAAATTAATGGTTGTAGAATATCAACGTACAGTAGTGGTTACAGGAGCCTCAACAGGAATTGGTCAAGCCACTGCTTTGCTTTTAGACCAGTTGGGCTTCTCTGTTTTTGCTGGAGTGCGTCAAGATATTGATGCTCAGACACTTAAACAGAAAGGATCGCCAAGGCTGATTCCGATTTTTTTAGATGTTACTGACGCTGAATCGATCGCAGATGCGGTTGATATGGTAACAAATGCAGTTGGTGGTGCGGGAATTTTAGGTTTAGTGAATAATGCCGGAATTGCTGTCCCTGGGCCGTTAGAATTATTAGCGATCGCTGAATTTCAACACCAGATGCAGGTTAATGTCACCGGACAATTAGCTGTGACACAAGCATTTCTTGGTCTTTTACGCCAAAGTCGGGGTCGAATTATCAATATGGGTTCCATTGCTGGTAGAAGTCCAACGCCGTTCTTAGGAGCTTACAATGCATCAAAATTTGCCTTGGAAGCACTCACTGATGTGATGCGGATGGAGTTACGACCTTGGGGAATTTCGGTTTCAATTATTGAACCTGGTTCTATTGCTACCCCAATTTGGGAAAAATCCCTAAGTCAATCTGAAGTAGCACAGCACGATCTACCACAATCAGCACAAAATCTTTATGGTCAAGCGATGAATATTGTCCGCAAGAAAATGCAGATTCTCGCATCTCAGGGAATTTCTGCGGATATTGTGGCTCAGACTGTTGTCCATGCACTCACTGCAAAACAACCAAAGACACGTTATCTTGTTGGACAAGATGCCAAAATTGGAGCGCTGCTAAAGCATCTTTTGCCTGACAAGCTACATGACAAGATAATTTTATACTCAATGGGGCTGTAGATTACTGATTGTCAATACTTCACAGGTCGTCACTCTGAATGCAAAGTCTGTCATTAACAAAATCATGGTTTTCATTAATAAAATCATGGTTTTCATTCACAAAATCATGATTTTCATTAATAAAATCATGATTTTCATTCACAAAATCGTGATTTTCATTAATAAAATCGTGATTTTCATTCACAAAATCGTGCTGATTTAAGAACGAAAAGCAAAATCTAGTCAAAAAGTAACTTTTAACTCAAGTTTACTTAAGCAACGTTTTGGTTAAAAGCCTTATGCTACAAGGATTGTAGATTATTATTTTGTAAAATTGCCGAAAGCTCGTTAATAAATCAAGCTGATAATAAGTTCGAGAGAGCTACAAAACTGTACTTAACAGTACCTTTTTTTGTGTTGGATATTTTTAATATTCATAAGAGTACCTTATTTGATATTAGATATTTTTGCTATTTGTACTTATAGTAGTATTTCTGCTTAGTTTAACTAAAACATTACCATTAATATGTGCTATATCGAACAGAGATACAAACAATTATCCTGAATAGCTGCTAGTTTAGTTAATAGTTTGATTAAAATAAGGCATAAATTACCTAAACTCAATATATTTATCTAGTAAATTTTTGCATCCCCATTCCTGAGTGAACTTGATTAGTTATGCTCCTAGATTTAGAAAGATTTTATCAGGCTTGCAATCCGAGCAGACCTCTAATTATAGGAAATGCTAGCGATCGCAGGTACTATATTGATTTTGCTGCGGTGCGGGGTGGCAAGATTATTGAAGCTTTGCAGCGGACGATCGCTCGAATTTCGCCAGATATACCAACCTGTCAGCTGTTTACAGGACATCTCGGTTGTGGGAAATCAACGGAATTGTTGCGCCTCAAAGCTGAGTTAGAAGTGCAGCAATTTCACGTAGTTTACTTTGAGTCAACCCATGTCTTAGAAATGGCCGACGTGGATGTGACTGATGTTTTGTTAGCGATCGCTGGACAGGTGAGTGAAAGCCTAGAAGCGATGAAAATTAGGCTCAAACCTACCTACTTTACCAAGTTGTTTGGTGAAATTGTCGATTTTTTGCAAACGCCAATTGACCTTGGAGTAGAAGCAGAGTTGTCTGTAGGAATTGCCAAAATTACAGCTAAAACTAAAGAAAGTCCCCAATTGCGGCGGCGGTTAAGAGATTATTTAGAACCGCGAACAGCAAACATTTTACAGTCAATTAATCAAGAATTGTTAGAACGTGCCACCAAGGAACTAAAAACCAGAGGTAAAAAAGGATTGGTGGTGATTGTTGATAACTTAGATCGAGTTGCAATTCGACCTTTACCATCGGGGCGATCGCTGCCAGAATACTTATTTATTCAGCGTGGCGAACAGTTACGCAAACTGAATTGTCATGTAGTCTACACTATTCCTCTAGCCCTGACTTTCTCTAACGATAGCGCCGAACTTCAGCATCGTTTGGGGGGTGGAGTTGCACCAAAAATGCTACCGATGATACCTGTACGTTTGCGCTCTGGAGAGATTTTTCCGCAAGGGCTAGCAATGATGCGGCAAATGGTGCTAGCTAGAGCTTTTCCAGACATTTTACCTAGCGATCGGTTAGGCTTAATTACAGAGGTGTTTGATAGTTTGGAAACCCTAGATCGATTGTGCCTGATTAGTGGTGGTCATGTACGCGACTTACTAGGTTTACTGTTTGACTGTCTGCGAGAACAAGATCCACCCTTTGATCGGGAATGTGTCGAACTGGTGATTCAAAGACAGCGGGATTACCGAGCTAACGCTATCGACCCCCATGAGTGGGAACTAATCTTTCAGGTGGTGCAACAGCAACGAGTCAGAGGTGATATAGAATACCATACCCTTTTGCGAAGTCTATTTGTATTTGAATACCGCGATCATCAAGGAGCTTGGTTTGCCGTCAACCCAGTTTTAGCGGAGACGGAAAAATTTAAATCATGGTTGAACGACACCCACAAGTAGATATCAGAGCAGCTAACGAGCGTGCTTTACGGAGTTTGGGGAGAGCAATTACCCTTTCTAGCGGTCAATTCTCCCTGGTTTTGGTGTGCTGCAATTATCGAGTTTTGCAAGAACTTATGCTGCAACGACTCGAAGAACTCTCTTCAGGTGTACACCATATTCAAAAGGTAATTCTGCCGCATAATGCCAGAAGTCTGTACACAAGTATTCATTTACAACTGCTAACCGAAGCTAATCCGCCATCGGCGTTGATGATTTTGGGTTTAGAGTCAGTAGATGGACTCGACGATTTTCTGAGGTCTATTAATCATATTCGGGATGAATTTCGCAAACGCCACCCATTTCCGATGATTGTCTGGATGAATCAGGAAGTGTTGCAAAAGGTAGTCCGTTTAGCACCAGATTTTGCTAGTTGGGCAGCTACACCGATTCGGTTTGAAATGACAACTCAATCACTGCTGCAATTTCTGCAACAGGAAACTGACTCTTTATTTGCTACGGTGTTATCAACCGATGCTGCACAACACCAACCTCCTCAAGTCGCAAAGCATTATTCCACTGTCGAGCAAGTCTGGGAACATAGCTATGAACTCCACTTTGCAATTCGAGAGTTGCACAATCGTGGTATTACCTTAGAGCCAGAATTACACGCTAGTTTAGAGTTTGTTTTTGGTCTAGATAATTATATTAGCGATCGCATCAATACAGGTTTAAGCCATTTTCAGCAAAGCTTGCAAGTTTGGCAAAAGTTAGTGGAGAGAGGGGAAGCAGGGGAGCAGGGGAGCAGCACTTCGGCTCCCTTCGACTGCGCTCAGGGCAAGACGCTCAGTGACCGGGGAGCAGCACTTCGGCTACGCTCAGTGACCGGGGAGCAGGGGAGCAGCACTTCGGCTACGCTCAGTGACCAGGGAGCAGGGGAGGATGAGGGGGTATTTTCTTCGTCTACGCCTCCTAATCGCCCATCTCCTCTACTGTTGCGACAGGGAATTTTGCTGTTTTATATTGGGCTGTGTTATTGCCGTTTTGCAGAGCAAAATCAAATAGAAAACCGCCGCCATTGGTACACTGCTAAATCTTATTTTCAGCAGTGCTTAAATATCTTGCAGGTGGCTGGGCGTTTGGATATAGTTGCTGGATTTATTAATCAACTTGCTGAGGTTTTGCAATATCTGCAAGAGTGGGAAGAATTGCAGACTGTTGCTCAAAAGTCTCTGGAGTTACATCAAACTTATGGTAGTCAAATCCAATTAGCTTGTGACTACGGTTTTCTGGCACAAGTGGCTGTGGAGCAGTCGCGGTGGGTACAGGCGAGTATCTTAGCACACGTATCACTGCTGAAATTAGGTGAGGCGCAAAAGCACAACGACCCTTATAACTGCTTCTTTCCATTATTATTGGCACAAATTTACTATTTAGTTTTAGCCAAAGCACAGCGAAATTTAGGTGAGCTAGTAATCGCTCGTGAATACTTAGATAAGGCGACAAAAGAACTGCCAGCAGCTTTAGAAAGCAGTGCCCATCAATACGATGCTCATCGTTATATTCGCTTATTGCGGAGACTGCGATCGCTCTACTTTGAAGAAGGGCGATATTTAGAAGCCTATTACATTCGACAGAAACGCCGTTCTGTTGAGCAACAGTATGGTTTTCGGGCTTTTATTGGTGCAGGGCGCTTGCAACCTCAAAGACAGGCGACTAATCCAGCATTAATGTCACCTTCTGGGAGTAGTAGCGTTGCTTTAGAAATTGCCGCTTCTGGTCGAGAGCGTGATATTAATAACTTAATTGGCAGAATTAGCCGCGCCGATCAAAAGTTGACGGTGATTCACGGTCAATCAGGGGTGGGTAAAAGTTCCACCGTTACGGCGGGTTTAGTTCCAGCACTGCAAACTCGAGCCATTGGCGATCAAATAGCCGTGCCTGTGGTACTGCAAGTTTATACCGATTGGGCACGGGAATTAGGAAAATCTTTAAGTGAGGCGATGTCTAGTGATGCATCCCTGGCGATTTATGCTGATATTAAGCTAGAACCAGCCATTGAATCGGAGGCTTTACCTTACTCTGGTATATCGTTCACCATCGGTAGCATTTTACAACAACTCCAAGAAAATGCCGATCGCCATTTGATCACAGTTTTAATTTTTGACCAGTTTGAAGAATTTTTCTTTGGTTATAGCGATCGCAATCAAAAGCAAGAGTTTGATAAATTTATTAGCGATTGTCTAAATATACCCTTTGTCAAAGTCATCCTTTCCTTGCGAGAAGATTATTTACATCGGTTATTAGACTTTAAACATCTCTCGGCACTGGAAGCGATTAATAATAATATTCTCGACAAGCATATCCGCTATCAGTTGAATAACTTTTCGCCAGAATATGCTAAAGCAATTATCCGAAAATTGACAGAGCGATCGCAGTTTAATTTAGAACCCGCTTTAATTGATGCCTTAATCGAAGATTTATCCACAGAATTTGGAGAAGTCCGCCCCATTGAATTACAAGTTGTGGGAGCGCAAATTCAAGATGAACGCATTACTACACTAGAGGAATATCAGCCATATAGACCGAATAAACTCATCGAACGATATATTAAAGAACTGATTAAAGACTGCGGCCCAGAAAATGAACGAGCCGCGTTACTTGTCTTATACTTATTAACAGATGAAAGTAACAACCGACCTTTTAAAACTCGTGCTGAGTTAGCGTCGCAGCTATCAGAATTAGAAGATGCTGACAAATTAGAGTTAGTCTTAGAAATTTTAGTTAGCTCCGGTTTAGTGGTACTATTCCCTGATGTCCCAGAACGCTATCAACTGATTCACGATTATTTAGTAGACTTGATTCGCTACCTGCAACAACAAGAATCGAGCTTACAGGTACAACTAAATCAGTTACGCTACAAAGTAGAACAAAGTAAAGCTGAGATTGAGCGACTCAAGAGCGAACTTAGTCAAAATAAGCAGCGTTCCAAATTGGTAGCTCCCCATCCCCAACAGGGATTAGACTTATTAACAGAATTACGAGAATTACACAAGCGGGAAGAATTAAGTCAGTTAGAAATTGAGCAATTACGAGCTGAACTTAAAGAAAAAGAGTTAACAGCTAAACTTGCAGAAAGTCAAAAGAAACAAAGACTTAGTGAAGCTCAATTAAATCGTTCGCTGAAAATTGCCCTAACCGCTTCTGTTCTTGCCATCTTCGGATTAAGTGTTTCCATAGTGACAGCAGTAGATAGCGAAATTAAAACCCTCAGTGCATCCAGTGAAGCCCTCTTTGCCTCGCAAAAAGGTATTGATGCCTTAAAAGAAAGTTTAAAGGCAGGGAGAAAATTACAACAAACACTCTGGGTAGATTCCAATACAAGAGAGCAAGTACAGACGGCGCTTTATCAAGCTGTTTCAGGGGTCAGAGAATATAACCGCTTGGACGGGCATATATCTGGCGTAAATAGTGCTACATTTAGCAGCGATCGCACTTTAATTGCCTCAGCCAGTGCGGATACTACAATCAAACTCTGGCGTCCTGATGGTAGCTTGGTCAAAACCTTGTCGGGGCATGAGGATGTAGTTAATAGCGTCAGTTTCAGCCCAGATAGTCAAATCATTGCTTCCGCCAGTCAAGATAAGACGATAAAACTTTGGAGTCGAGAAGGTCAACTGCTTGCAACCTTATTAGGGCATCAGGGTGTGGTAAATAGTGTTAGTTTCAGCCCAGATGGTCAGGTTATTGCTTCTGGGAGTACAGACAAAACAGTGAAACTGTGGAGTCGCGATGGTAAGCTGCTCAAAACTTTGCAGGGACATGATGGTGCAGTATTAAGTGTCGCTTGGTCAACCGATGGTCAAACCTTAGCTTCTGGGAGTGCTGACAAGACGGTGAAACTGTGGAGTCGCGATGGTAAGCCGCTCAAAACCTTACAGGGACATGAGGATGCAGTCAAAAGTGTAGCTTGGTCGCCCGATGGGAAAATAATTGCATCTGCTAGTTTAGACCAGACAATCAAGCTGTGGAATCTGGACGGGAAGCTACTGCGAACCTTATCGGGGCACAGTGCTGGAGTTACCAGCGTCAGTTTTAGCCGTGATGGTAACACGATCGCTTCTGCAAGTACCGATGAGACAATCAAACTTTGGAGTTCTGAAGGTGTGCTGCTGGGAACCCTGAAGGGACATAATAATTGGGTTAACAGTGTCAGTTTCAGCCCAGACGGTCGCACCCTTGCTTCCGCCAGCCGAGACAAAACTATTACACTTTGGCATTGGGATGATGTGTTACTGCGAAAGCCCAAAGCCGATAATGATGACTGGATAACTAGCATTAGTTTTAGCCCAGGCGATCGCACCTTAGCAGCAGCAAGCCGAGACAAAACTGTAAAACTTTTCAGTCGAGACGGTCAACTACTGCGTATATTAACGGGGCATCAGGGTCAAGTTTGGGGTGTAGCTTGGTCGCCCGATGGTCAAGTAATTGCCTCGGCTAGTAAAGATAAAACGGTGAAGCTTTGGAGTGGTGACGGTAAACTGCTCAACACCTTACAAGGTCATAATGATGCCATTTTGAGTGTAGCTTGGTCGCCTAATGGTCAAGTAATTGCCTCGGCTAGTAAAGATAAAACGGTGAAGCTTTGGAGTGCCGATGGAAAACTGCTTAACACCTTGCAGGGACATCAAGAAGCAGTGAATTGGGTAAGCTTTAGCCCAGATGGTAAGTTGCTAGCCTCAGCTAGTGATGACAAAACCGTGAAAATATGGACTATAGAGGGTAAATTGCTATACACATTAACTGGTCATAGCCGCCGGGTAAATGGGGTTGCTTGGTCGCCTGATGGTCAAAGCATTGCCTCAGTTAGTATTGATAGCACAGTGAAGATTTGGAATCGAGACGGTCAGTTGCTAAATAATCTCACGGGCGATGGCGATAGTTTTATCAGTGTCAGTTTTAGCCCCGATGGCAAGACTCTGGCAGCTAGCAGTGATGACAAGGTGAGGATTTGGAACCGAGAAGGAACGTTGCTGATAGCTTTGAAAGGCGATAAAGATGAGTTAACCAGCGTCAGTTTCAGCCATGACGGCAAGACTCTGGCTGCGGGTAGTGGCAATGGCACAGTAATTTTCCGAGACTTAGCAGATATCCAACTGGATAAATTACTGGCGCGGGGTTGCGATTTGCTACATGATTATTTGCAGACTAACCAGAAGGTAATGAAAAGCGATCGCGCCTTGTGTTCTAAGCTAATCGGCATTTAAGCTGCATAGTTGTTAAGTGAACCAATAGCCCTAACAGAGTTAAGTCCCAAAGAACTATTCATAGAACCCGTACCGATGCTCTCATCCTACGGCAATCCGAAGAAATAGTCGTACATATCGACTCTACCAACTCAACCAGTAGCTAGCGTTGATTTTCGTTGTGCGATGCCTACGGCGGGCTACGCCTACGTAGAAATATATGAAGATGTAATATTGATAGATGAGAATATTTCCTAATCCAATATTTCTGGGTCAATTCCTAAAGCGTTGAGTTGTTCAGCAAATCTAACAAACTTTGTTGCCGTACTAGGAAGACGAGAACTCAAAGTTTGTGATGACCAAACACTCATTTTTTTTCCTGCAAGATATTGTTAAGTGAATGTTTTATTTCCACAGAGGATAAATGCAGACTAGAATCTTTTAAATAGCTTATCAAGCGTGCATCAAGGTCAACGACTACCCTTCCTCCTCGATTTTTCTCTACCTGCCGCCAGACATCATAGCCCATAAGAATTGCTTTCTCCCAATCACCCAACGAACATTGAGAAACTTCTAAATGGGATGTCATATTTTTGATAGTCTTCAATAGTTGGTAATCTAATGTTGAAATTCCTTCTAAGAAACCGTGATTTTTGGCATAGCTAAATACAAGTGCAGATATACCTTCTTCAATAGCTACTGCACGGCCGCCGTCTTCAACTTCGTCAATACTAGAATTACTTTTGCGCTTACGTTTAAGCACACTACGAGTGATAACTGACCAACCTAAAACTGCGGCATAGGAAAAATGGAAAACATCATGAAAACGGTAGCCATCACTTGTATATGAATTATCGGTGAGGTCATTTCCAATTTGTTGTTTGTTGACAAATGCTTTCATTTTGATTGAGTTATCTTTGCTTACCTCCGTAATTTCTACTTCAAACTTTCGTGGTAAAGTTTCATGTTCAGGGAAGTCATTGTCGAATATGTAGGTTGTAGCTTTATCATCTATCTGTGCTGAATCTCTCCATCCCCAACGATCATGGCACTTTTTCAGATTATCTTCCGCAATGTCTTCCAAATTAAGGTTAAATTTACTTGCTAAATTGGAAATATACCAAAGCATATCTCCCAATTCTTCCGCGATGCCTTCTTTAAATAGTTTGTGTGCATCACCGTCACGTAAATGTTTTTTATACTCTGTCATTAATGAGCCAACTTCACCAACTAAACCTAGTAGCGGTATGATTAGTTCAGTACCTTCCACAGCAGGAATTTGGTCTGTATTCAGTGTTTGTGTTTGATACTCAGAAAAATTCATAATGAAATTCATTTAATTTCAAAGTTGTTGATTCTAGCTATTATGGTAAAGATCAAATATAAATCTGATGAGTCTTAAAAAGTATTGCCATTAGAGTTTTGAATTAAGCTATAGTGCTTCTCATTTGGATGCAATAAACTCTGACCTCTCTTCTTGTAGGAGAGAGGCTTTGAAACTTGCTCCTCTTCAGTCATAGGGAAGGGCTTGGAGGTTAGGTCTGTATTCCACACAACCTAGAAGTGCTATATGTCTATAAGGAAGAATTAGGAAAAATAATTGGTTTTAAATTATTTGGAAGACGTACCGGATGGTTTGGGTATCCCTCCTTTGTTAGCTTTAGGCAGTGAAGAGGTTGTTGACCAGAAATTAGACTTAGCACTTTTTCCTCACGACCACGGTTTTTTTTGAGATATTCACTCGCACCCCATGCCAAAATAATTAAGTCAGCGCGTTTTGTTGCTACTTGAATATAGCAATCATTTTTTATACCCACAGGATTATCTACTTGAAAAAGCTCATCGGGATCTGTTGCACAATGAGCGAATAGGTTAACCACTTCAAGAGAACCATATTTTTTCCAAGACTTGGTAAAGCTAATACATCTAGTGAGCGTGTGATCATCTTCGTATTCATTGGCCTTACTTGGGTTAAGCATCACAAAGGTAACTTGCGGCAAATTTTCATTCCATTTACGCCGTAGTAAATAGCGATATTTTCTAGTGCTATCGAACTTGACATATCCTTTTTTTTCATATATTTTATTCTGAATTGCTATTGAATTTTATATAGTATAAAACCTTAAAATAAACACAATTGTTGTGATTTTTGTGTATCTAAATTTTGCAAAACTTTTAATTTTTTGCTCTGAGTTTTTTGCCCATGCTTTTTATCTTGTCTTGATAGATTATCTGGAATTTCAGATGTTGTTTTTAATAGATGATCTAATTCTAAAGATAATTGCTGACAATCACTATTATTCAGTAGTTGCAAATTAGGAAGTTCTACTTGTGGTAATCTCTGTGCTAAACTTTCTTGAATCTTATCGTTAATCTGCCATTTAGGTGGATAAAAATAATCAATTGGTTGAGGTGTTGAAGTAAATTTGGCTTTTATCTTTTTCCGATTACTTTTTAGTTCAGGGAATGCTGCTCGGCAGTATTTATCAGCTTCACAAAAAAGATTTTGACAGTCTATAGCCTGTAGCGGACGACCCCAGAGTGATTGAAAATTTAAGCCTAACCGTTGAAATTCTCTCTCTTGGTTTTCAGTCATCCAATGAATGAGATCAGTATATGTTTTACCATCTGTATTAACAAAACACTTGTTGATACCACGTTCGGCTCCTGGCCCTGCTATAGTAAAACTGTTTTCGTCAAAGTTGATAATTTCACTATAATTAATATCTGTCGCTAATTGGTAAGCCATAAACTTACCTAGCAATGGATATTCTTGAATAATCTGAAAAACATCTTCAAATTTTTTGGCTTTGACTATGCGATTATCTACTCTATCTTGGACAACCATTTTATCAATTAATGCCAAATGATTCTGGTGCTTCTTATCATAACCAAACTCTTTGCTGGCACAAGACATATATGCACTAGTGTAAATGACATATCCAAGATTCATAGCCTCTTGTAATATATCTGAGTATACATTTGAGTCGAAATTAGACAGTCTAATATAATCTCCTATTTTGCTTTCTAAGTATTTCCATGTTTCTATTTTATTAAAGATTTTAAATAGTAGAATCCGTAAAATTACTTCTTCTTGATTTTGGCTCCTCTTATCATCGTAAATTACATTTTTTATCAGATATTGTGAAACGCGATCGCTTGCTCGATATGCATTACAAAATTTATAAGTATTAATAATTGGATCACTCGTCCACGGTGGTGGTAAGTTGTTAATTTTGTTGAAAAATACTTCCTGGCGCATAGCAGCAAATTGCCAATAAGTATCAAAAATTTCTTGTCTTACTTGCATACACGGTTCTCCTGGTTTATCGGCATCAGTTTCAAACCTATTCTTTATTCATAAGCGAAGATTATGCGGCAGTTGTCGCATAATCTTCGTATCCGAGACCATTTCTGGCAAAGTATCCCTAAAGCCGATCGCAGCAACTCTTTTTAACTTTTATCCACTGAATAATATGATTTTCAGGAAACACCAGGCTGATCAGCAGTTTTGATCTCTTTTAAAATTCGTTCTACTTGGTTAACTTTTTCACCTCTATTCTGTGATTTGAAAATATTTAAAGCTTTTTCTAAAGAAGATAGCGCCTCATCTTTTTTATTTGTTTGCCACAATGCTAGTGCAAAATTAGTCAGCCCTTCGCCATAATTAGGATTAATTTCCAGAGCTTTTTTATATTCAGTAATGGCTTCTTCCCAGCGACTTTGGCTTGCGTAAACAATACCGATCGCATTGTAAGCTAGAGCGTATTTTGGCTGGAAGCGAATGGCTTCTCGATAGGAGCTAATTGCATCTTCTGGTTTCTTTTGCTTAAAAAGCACATTTCCCAGCTGAAAGTGTGCGAAAGCATCTTCTGGGAACTTTTTAATTAATTTGCGTAAATTTTCCTCTGCACCTGTTAAGTCTCCCTGACTAAATAAACCATTGGCTTGTTGCAGGAGTTGCGATCGCTCTGGTGCATCTGTACCTGAAGCTTGTGCTACTCTTTGTGGTTGTCTCTGTGCAGACTGTTCTGACGAATGCAAAGAAACTTGTCCAGGAACCGCTAACACTAATGGTGATATTCCTATTACACTGATAATACTCAGCATCATGCAGCCAATAGGTTGAACAAATGCTGATTTGGATTTGCACTTCACCTTCATCGCCCTGAATGCCTCAATAATGTTCTAATCTTTATGATAAATTGGCCTGCGTTAGCGCGTAATGCATCACAAGACAGACGGTAAGTGCAGCATATATGTCATTGGTGTCAATTTTACGTGAAACCCGCTTGGTGACAACGTTTTGCCCTCACCCCCAGCCCCTCTCCCATCCGTGAGAGGGGAGCTAGAGATTCAATTCCCCTTCTCCCTTGGGAGAAGGGGTTAGGGGATGAGGGCGTGATGTATAAAACACCTACCCAATATAGTTAGTTTTCGGCTTAAGTTGACACCAATGCATATATGTGCAACCCTACTAAACTCACTTGAAATTATTTACGCGCCTTCTCGTAACTTATCCAATACACTCCGATCTTCCAATGTCGAAGTATCTCCAGATACCTCTTGCCCCGCAGCTAGATTCCGCAACAAGCGCCGCATAATCTTACCCGATCGCGTTTTGGGTAAAGCGTCTGTAAAGCGGATTTCTCCCGGACGTGCGATCGCACCAATTTCTTTGACGACGTGCAGTTTGAGTTCTTTAATCAGTTCTTCACTTCCCTGATAAGTGCCTTCTAGAGTCACAAAAGCAACGACTTCTTCACCCTTAAGTTCATCAGGTTTACCCACTACTGCCGCTTCTGCAACCGCTGGATGCGAAACTAAAGCTGATTCTACTTCCATTGTACCGAGTCGATGTCCTGATACATTCAGTACGTCATCCACACGACCCATTACCCAGAAGTAGCCGTCTTCATCTTGTCTTGCGCCATCACCAGCAAAGTAAGTATATTTACCATCTTGGGGCGGAATGTGTTCCCAGTAGGTGCGGCGGAAGCGTTCTGGATCGCCGTAGACTGTCCGCATCATTCCTGGCCACGGATGTCGCACCGCCAAATAACCGCCTTCATTATTGGGTACGGTGTTTCCTTCCAAATCCACGACATCTGCAATAATTCCAGGGAAGGGAAGAGTTGCGGAACCGGGTTTGGTGGGAATTGCCCCTGGTAGCGGTGTAATCATGATACCGCCGGTTTCCGTTTGCCACCAAGTATCCACAATTGGACAGCGATCGCCACCAATTACTTTCTGATACCACATCCAAGCTTCCGGGTTAATCGGTTCGCCAACGGTTCCCAGCAAACGCAACGAAGACAAGTTTCGCGCGTTGGGATGTTGTTCTCCCATCTTAATAAATGCTCGAATTGCCGTAGGTGCAGTATAAAAAACATTAACGCCGTATTTTTCAATTACATCCCAGAAGCAGCCAGGATTAGAAGTCCGGGGCGCACCTTCATACATTATCGTGGTTGCACCATTGGAAAGCGGGCCGTAGACAATGTAGCTGTGCCCCGTAATCCAACCGACATCGGCAGTACACCAATATACATCCGTGTCTTGCAGGTCGAATATCCACTTAGTGGTGATATGGGTATACAGATTATAACCAGCAGTTGTATGCACTACACCCTTCGGTTTGCCCGTACTGCCAGAAGTGTAGAGGACAAACAGCATATCTTCACTGTCCATCGGTTCAGCGGGACAATCTGCTGATACTCCTTTTTGCAAATCATGCCACCAATGATCGCGTCCACCCAACTGCATATAAGTTTCTTGTCCGGTGCGCTTGACAACTAGGACGTTTTCTACACTGGGAACAGCACCATCAGCTAAGGCTTTGTCTACCTGTTCCTTTAGAGGAACGATCGCATCTTTGCGCCAACCACCATCAGCCGTGATTACTAATTTAGCTTTAACATCGATTAAGCGATCGCGCAAAGCTTCGGCACTAAAACCACCAAATACCACACTGTGAGGTGCGCCAATTCGGGCACAGGCTAACATCGCGATCGCAGCTTCGGGAATCATCGGCATATAAATACCAACGCGATCGCCTTTTTGGACACCCAGTTGCTTCAATACATTGGCAAATTGACAAACTTCTCGGTGCAGTTGGGCGTAAGTCAAAGTACGCGAATCACCTGGTTCTCCTTCCCAAATCAAGGCTGCTTTATTTTTGCGCCAAGTAGTGAGATGTCTGTCAAGGCAGTTGTAAGAAATATTAGTCTTTCCCCCAACAAACCACTTAGCAAAAGGTGGTTGCCAGTCTAGCACAGTGTCCCATTTTTGGAACCATTCTAATTCTGTTCCAGCCAAATCTGCCCAAAATTGCTGCGGATCGGCTTTGGCTTTGTCATAGAGACGTTGATAGTCTTCCAGGCTCTTGATATGGGCGTTCTGTGAGAATTCTGAACTAGGGTGAAAGAGACGATTCTCTTGGAGGATTGATTCGATATTTGGTTCAGACATGGTTAGTTATGAGTGCGATCGCTATTATTACTAAAAACTATTCTTAGCCTAGTTGTGCTAGACGGTGTTTAGATTTTCGTTAAGCTAGGTGGAAATTGCCGAGTTATTTAGTTTACATTCATTTTCA
The DNA here is from genome assembly GCF_036917235.1 of Nostoc sp. Classification (GTDB taxonomy): domain Bacteria; phylum Cyanobacteriota; class Cyanobacteriia; order Cyanobacteriales; family Nostocaceae; genus Nostoc. Next base: position 5,150 of record NZ_JBALDU010000103.1, on the reverse strand, counting down.
TCTACTAAAAGCAAGCGCTCAAGAAATGTAAAGACGTTACATTGCAGCCTATCTACCGCGAATGTTGCAAAATATAAGTAGTCTGGACAAATAATGCCTGAAACTATGACGCTCACCGTCGAAGCTAGCAGCCTATCTCTCAACGATGTTCATCGCTTTCTTAAACTGGAAGAGCTTTCCAATGCTTCCTTCGCTGATTTCTTAAATTTAGAATCGTTAACAGAGTTTGAACAACAGGATTTATTGCGAATCAGAAATGACTTCCGTCGTTATCTCTCAGCAGGTAAAATTTCTGAGGGGTTAGTTAAATTTTTAACAATTGCCCCACTAATGCGGTTAGCAGGGTTTTACGATGTGCCGATTAAGTTGACAATGGAAGATAGCATTGCGATCGCAGTTGAAGATGAAGACAGAAGAATTACCGGACGGATGGATATTTTAGCAATCAACAGTTTTCAAAGTAAGATTGCGCCGCCATTTTGGGTTGTAGTGATTGAAACTAAAAATAGTGCAGTCGAAGTTGGTGAAGGTTTACCTCAATTACTTACTTATGCTTTTAAGAGTTTAGAGCAACAAACATCTGTTTGGGGACTGGCGACCAACGGACTGCGTTATCAATTTGTTCATTTAAGACGTGAGGAGCAGCCAACTTATCAGTTAATGCCACTATTAAGTTTAAACGAATCTCCTGATGCAATAGAGTTATTGCAAGTTTTCAAAGCCATCTGCAAATTAGCGAATTTTCAGTAAATAAATTGCGGAGCGATCGCTGATGTCTGAACCTGCTACTTTAGAATTAATCTCTGATAATATTTCAGAGGAAGAAGTAATTTTTCCTCCTGGCGATCTACTTAGTTACGAGCCACCCTTGGAAAGCGATTTACACCGTGAGCAAATCGATTTGCTGATTCGCATCCTCAAATTATGGTGGCGAGAAAGGCAAGATTTTTATGCTTCTGGCAACTTGACGATTTACTACAGTCCTAACCAGAAAAAATCAGAACATTTCCGCGGCCCAGACTTTTTTGTAGTTTTGGGAACCCAGAAAAAAGACCGTAAGAGTTGGGTAGTTTGGCAAGAAGACGGCAAATATCCCAACTTGATTGTGGAAATTTTGTCAAGTTCAACGACAGCAGTTGATAAAGGTTTAAAAAAACAAGTTTACCAAGATACCTTCCGTACACCAGATTATTTCTGGTTTGATCCTGTAACAATGGAACTTCAGGGATTTCATTTAGTTGATGATAAGTATCAAGAAATCCAAGTAACCACTGATGGACGTTTGTGGAGTCAGCAGTTAGAACTTTATTTAGGAGTTTATGAAGGTAAATTAAGATTCTTCACTACTGAAAATCAATTAATACTATCATCATAAGAATTGGCGGAACTTGAACGTTTACGTGCCGAACAGGCAGAAGAACGCGCCCAACAAGCAGAGCAAGAACTGGCTCGATTGCGGGAGGTATTACGCACACAGGGCATCGACTTAGAGAATATTTGATGACATCAGGAAATTAATTGAGTACACTTTCAAGTTAAGATTTAGTTATTGGTGTGTAAAAAAAGCGTTATCTTCTGAAAGTAGGGCATAGTTTGCAAGCAATAGAGATTAAGGATAAGCTAAAGTCCCTTATCGAGCAAGCTTCCTCGGTAGATCATAATTTAGCGAGAAGATTAGATGAAATCAATCGTTGGGTAAAAGATATCAAGCCAGGTTCTCTGACTGCAAAACCCTTCGTCATTGCCTTTCTGCTAGAGGTAATTACGGATTCTAGTATTTGGCTGATAATCAAATCCTTACCTTCAGAAGAAGAACAAAAAGCAAAGTTCGAGCAAATGACGCCGATTGAGAGATATTGGTATGGTTATCTCTTTCCCAGATGGTTTAATGCAAGTGACTCCAAATTTTATATTTGGAAACAAAAATTGATGGCAGGTGAATTTAATCAAGTTGATAATGATATCATTAGATCGATAGCCCAAGATATTGTTCAGCGAGAAGGTAGTTTTTGGCAGCGTTATATAGCCGACCTTTCAATGGCAACAGATTTAATTGTTAGTCGGAACAATCAACCACTGTGCATTCAAGTTACTAGTGTTAGTGAAGAACTCAATCAACAAAAGTACCAAGCTTGGCAAAATACACTGCGATCGTGGGAAATAGAGAGAGGATTGTTCTTAAGTTACAATCCCAAGGATACTAATTTTGTGAACCAGTTAGTCAACGTGGCCCTGTATAACAGTGATTACCTTTCTGGTGGCAAATATTTAAAATTTTCGTAAAATTTCAGGAATTTAGTATTTCAGATTTGTGTCTAGCCTACATACTTACGTGCTAATTACAGCTTCTATGGCTAATAAAAGAGAAACTCCCTGCAACAATCAAGTAGATACATTTGCTGAAGCTTTAGCAACGGCGCGACAAATGCAGCAGAACTGGCTAACTTATGGGGTTGATTTTGTCAATATTTACGTTGAGGATGTGGAGGGAGACTGGCTAGAAACGTGGGGACATGATGAAATATTAGGTAATTTTCAATTAGATACTATTAAAGAATTTCTGGTAAGTAATGATAGTGTCGCTGTTAGGGTAAGAGAGCATTTAGGAGAGCGATCGCTGTTTGATTTTGCAGTAAACTTAGATGAAGTTTGGAGAATTTCTGAAGTAGATGACAGGCTATCTGCTGTAAAAAATCTGCTAACTGGTGAAGGAAATAGTGTTAATACAGATGATATCAGTTTATTGGATTTAGCAAATACTCTGGTGGGAAAGTTGGCAGATATTTTGTGAAATTTGGAATTATTTGGAACCAATAACAGCTAGTGCGATCGCTCGCAATAAAACTTTTGTAGCTGTAGGGTGTGTTACGGCTTCCGTAACGCACCATTTTAGGTTTTTGGTGCTTTATGCTAACGCGGTAACGGCGATAAAACACTCTACATTTTTTCAACGTCCAAAGAGCAGTTTGGCATCAAAAACCCCTTTTATCAAAATAGCTTTACCAATAAAAGTTAAATAAGTTTCCCTTTTGGGAATTATAGACCTATTGAAGCTCAGGCAAGTAGGTCAAAAGCATTGATTAGTGAAACTGCAAAACTATTTTACCCCTCGGTGGAAAAATTGGTTAACGAAATTGTGGCGGTTAACCATGCTTGGAAAGTAGCTCGTGAATTATTTGGAGAAGATTCACCCCTATCTATTTCTTCACGGGATTTAAAAACCTGTTTGCAGGTACGTTTATTGCGAAGCTATGCACCAGAACAGGTTTATCTAATTGAGGATAAAAAGGCAGAAGGTGAGCCAGTTTATAGCTTACGTCTGCGGGAACCTATAGGAAACCGCCTGTATGCAGAACATCTTCCAATGCGGGTAGCTCAAGAAGTTCTTGCGGAAAAAGAATTAGAGCAATTTAAAAAGATATAACCAAAATAAACAAGAGGGGTACAGCGTCGAAATGGCAAAAGTTTGGGGCATTATTTGGCATAACGAACCTTTTCATTGGGTAATTGCTTTTGTGTTAGTAGTTGCAACTATTATCGAGCTTTACACATTATGGCAATATTGGCTCTCAGAGTGTGGCACAACTGGAGCCGCAATTAAATTTTTGAGTAATTTGAAAAAGGGTAAAAATTTAAAACTTTCAAACAGAGTTAGCAAATGGTTAAAAGGCCATCTAGGAACCGATGACTCTAGTAGATTCAAACAGCAAGATGGTAATTTCATACTGATAAAGTATCCATCTGTCTTAGCCCACCCCATACCTCGTAGTTCCCTACGTTTCGTAATAACTTTGTGTACTGCTATTGGGCTTTTAGGAACCTTTTATGGTATACAACAGGGACTCCAAGGAATCAATTTATCTACAAAAGATACCAACGAACTGATAACTGCCAGTAAAGAGCTACTGATGGGAATGAAAACAGCTTTCTCCACTTCCATGATGGGGCTTGGTTCTGGTAGTGTATTCACCTTAGTTTTGTTTGTATGTGATTCGGGACGGCAAAAACGGCGTGATAGTTTACGCCATAAACTCAATGCGATCGCTACTTTAAAAACAGCAGATAATGCCAACCATGAAGTAGCTGAGGCACTTAGTCTTGTAGCAAAAAACTTGACTGGGTTAAAGCAGCTAAATGCAGAAGGTATTGGTCAAGCTGTAGGTAAGAGCATTGCAGAACAGTTTGCAGGTTTAAATCAGTTATCAGCCCAAGGTATTGGTCAAGCTGTAGGAGAGCAAGTGCAAAGTGCTATCTTACCAGCACTGCGAGCAATTTTAAAAGAGCAGAAACAACTACGAGAACTCCAAGAAAATCAGGGACAGAAAGTTTTAGAAGAACTCATAAAGGATCTGCGAGTTCAAGTACTCGAACCGATTGCAGATAGACTAGATAGAAGTGCAGAGTTAACACAGCAAGCTTCGACCGCAGTGCTAACACTGCATAGAGAATTGGGTGGTATATCTCAAAGTTTGGCAAGTTCCATCTTGACAATTGAGAACTTTCAAAATGAAACTTTGGTAAAACTTCAGGGATTTGCTAACAATTTGGGAGATACTTTAAATCAATTTCAAACAGATACAAGAGGTGTTTTACAAGAAACAGGACAGGAAATTAATCGAGCCGTAGACCAAAGTATTCAAGGAATGACAGCCCAGCGAAGTGCTTTTGAAGCAAGTGCAGAAAAAGCGGCTGCTACCTTCAAAGGAATTCGAGAAGAACTGCAAACAGCACTACAAGAACGCGCAGCAGTAGAAAAACAGATGCTTCAAGCTACTCGGACTGGAATTATCCATATTCTCACCCAAGCAAATACAACCTTCCATGAGCAAACGAATACTCTACAAACAGTGGGTAATCAAGCTTCTGGATTGATGAATGATGCGAAGGATAATCTTTTGGCTACTTTAGGAAATATCGACGCAAAACTTACAGCAACTCGTCAAACAGTAGAAGATGATCTAACCAGATTCCGCCAAGAATATCAAGCGAATTTACAAATGTTCTTTAAAGAACAAAACAGTTTACTTGAGGGGACACTAGGCAACCAACGGAATGGATTACAGCACTTGCGTCTATTATGAGGTACACTAGATTAAAATATAAATCCTTTTAAATGAAGTCCTACTCTGTCGATCTTCGAGAAAAAATAG
>NZ_JBALDU010000102.1:0-20561 GCF_036917235.1 Nostoc sp. | reverse complement strand
CTATTTTTTCTCGAAGATCGACAGAGTAGGACTTCATTTAAAAGGATTTATATTTTAATCTAGTGTACCTCATAATAGACGCAAGTGCTGTAATAGAAATCCTAAACGATATAGATCAAATTACAAATCCAAAATATTTGAACGAGATAGAGCAAATAATTATTCAGATAAGAGAGCGAAACAGATTAGAAGGACACCAAGCCTTAGTTACTAGTGTCTACTCTAGTCCTGATGGGAGGACACTTACTTCTGCGAGTTATGATGGCACAGTAAAACTTTGGGATATTAATGGAAGACTTATCACAAATATGACAAGGAAGAATACGGATAGAGTTTATAGCGTTAAGTTTAGCCCTGACAATCAACTTATAGCTTCAGCCGATGCTGATAACACAATCATTCTTTGGACTCAAAATGGTAAATATATAAGAACTCTAAATCGCCATAAAGATAGTGTATATGACATAGCATTTAGCCCAGATAGTCAATATCTTGTTTCTGCCAGTAGAGACAAATCTATAATTCTTTGGAATGCAAAAAATGGTAATTTTATTAAATCTTATGTAAATAAAAGTTTAATTCGACGTATAGATTTTGCCCCGGATGGAAAGAATATTGCCTTTACAAGTGATAATAATATAAAAATTTGGAACAGGGAAACTGAAAAGAGTATAATTTTTGGAAAAGAACCAGGGTTACTTAGTTCCGTAAAATTTTCTCCAAAAGCTAATATTCTTGTATCAAGTGATTATAGTGGTGAAATATATATTTGGAATATAAAAAATTTAGACAATTTAGGCAATCAAGAACCTATAAAAAAATTCAAAACTGAGCATAACGGTTATTTAAATAATATAAATATGAGTAACGATGGTAAAATAATTGCTTCTGCTGGAGAAGATGGTATTATTAAATTATGGGATAAAGATGGAAGCTTATTAAAATCTATTAAAGCCCACATCGGTGGTGTAGAAGAAGTTAGTTTTATCCCAGGAAATAATAGCAACTTAATTGCTTCTTCTGGTGCAGATACCACTGTTAAGTTGTGGTTTATTGGTGAATCCTACATACCTAAAGAATTTGATGATCAAAAGAAAAATATAGTTTTATATATTTGTAAAAGTTTACATATTTATAGAAATAATAAATCAATATTAAAACAAGATATATCGAATTTACAAGATATACAAAAAACTTGTAAAGCTTATATCTAAGTAAGATAAAATTTGATGCCATTATTCAGATTATGAAAGAGGGAAAAACAATGAATGTTGATAACATAGCTACAATGATTTTGGAAATGACAAAATCTGTTGAAAATCTAGAAGACAATAATAATCAAGATATAGCTAGGGAAAAAATCCAAAAAAGAGTGGGAATTATATTAGACCAAGGATGTACAGGATGCGAACCGAATGATCCACAGTGTTGTAGACAAAAGCTTCTAAAAATAATTAAAATATTAAAATTAGTAAATGATTATATTTCAAAACATTCTAATAATAGTACAGTTTTAACAGATATTGACAAAACAATGGAATTGATAGAGAAAATCTATAAAGATGAAGAAAATTATTAAAATTAACATACATAGTTTTCCCAATGGCAGACTAATTTCATCTATCCAAAAAAAAGACTACCAATTTATCAACTATTCTCCTCAAAAATAAGCTTCCATATACAGCATTAGAATTGTCTGTAAAAATTGAAAGTTAGTAAAGTGTTTGTTTTCAACCCCTATGTAGCGATCGCACCCCATTCTTCATCCCAATTAATACAAATGTTCTATATTTCTACTTATCAGCCGCACCATCCATACAATACCAGCATTCTGTAAAATTCATCCCAAAGAATCAGACGATCCCCCTTACCTGTGGTGGCAGACAGTCCTAAACTTAAGATGAGAGTTGAAAGGCAGTCGGGAGAAATTTTGTGAAGAAAGTATTATCAATCATTCTTGGTGGTGGCGCGGGTACTCGACTTTACCCACTAACCAAACTCCGCGCTAAACCAGCAGTACCAGTAGCGGGGAAGTACCGCCTAATCGATATCCCTGTTAGTAACTGCATAAATTCCGAAATTTTCAAAATCTACGTCCTGACACAATTCAACTCAGCTTCCCTGAATCGTCACATCGCCCGTACCTACAACTTTACCGGTTTCAATGAAGGGTTTGTGGAAGTGCTAGCGGCACAACAAACACCAGAAAACCCTAACTGGTTCCAAGGTACAGCAGATGCTGTACGTCAGTATCTGTGGTTAATGGAAGAATGGGATGTAGAAGAATATCTAATTCTCTCAGGCGATCACCTCTACCGCATGGATTATCGCCAGTTTATCCAGCGCCATAGGGAAACGGGGGCTGATATTACTCTCTCAGTCATCCCCATTGATGAGCGTCGCGCCTCAGATTTTGGCTTGATGAAAATTGATGATTCTGGTAGAGTCATCGATTTTAGCGAAAAACCCAAAGGTGAAGCGTTACTCCAAATGCAAGTTGATACAAGTGTACTGGGATTATCAAAAGAACAAGCCCAGCAACAGCCTTACATCGCCTCAATGGGGATTTATGTCTTTAAAAAAGATGTTTTGTTCAAATTGTTGAGAGAAGGTGTAGAAAGGACTGATTTCGGCAAAGAAATTATTCCTGATGCCTCTAAAGATTACAACGTTCAAGCTTACCTTTTTGATGACTACTGGGAAGATATTGGAACAATCGAAGCATTTTATCATGCCAATTTAGCCCTAACTCAGCAGCCCCAGCCACCCTTTAGTTTTTACGATGAAGAAGCGCCAATTTATACCCGCGCTCGTTACTTGCCTCCAAGTAAACTTTTAGAATGCCAAATCACAGAATCAATTATTGGCGAAGGTTGCATTTTGAAAAATTGCCGCATTCAACATTCAGTTTTGGGAGTGCGATCGCGAATTGAATCTGGTTGTGTGATCGAAGAGTCCCTACTCATGGGTGCAGATTTTTATCAAGCTTTTGTAGAACGTCAATGTAATGTAGAAAAAGGTGACATTCCTGTAGGTATTGGTACTGACTCGATTATTCGCGGTGCCATCATTGATAAAAACGCCAGTATCGGTCACGATGTCAAAATCATCAATAAAGATAACGTGCAAGAAGCTGACCGAGAAAGTCAAGGTTTCTACATCCGTAGTGGCATCGTTGTCGTGATGAAAAATGCTGTAATTCCTGATGGAACAATCATTTAATCATTAGTCATTAGTCATTAGTCATTAGTCATTGGTTAATAGTTAGAAGCAACAAAGGACAAAGGACAAAGGACTAATGACTAAACTCATCTTACTGATTGGTCTTCCAGGTAGTGGTAAGTCAACTTTGGCAAAACAATTACTGGCAGAATGCCCCCAGATGTCGCTGATTTCTACTGATGCCATCCGGGGGCAATTGTTCGGTTCGCAACTTGTTCAGGGTCCGTGGCTGCTGATTTGGCGCGAAATTGAGCGGCAATTTCAGCAAGCTATTTCCACAACTAATACAGCTATTTTTGATGCCACCAATGCCCAGCGCCGCCATCGTCGTGAAGTAATTGCTTTAGCCCGTAACTTGGGCTTTACCGACATTAGGGGAATTTGGGTGGATACACCAGTTTGGCTGTGTTTGGCACGGAATAAAAGGCGATCGCGCCAAGTTCCAGAAGAAATTATTTTGCGGATGCACCGTCAACTCCGGGATGCTCCCCCAAGTCAGGAAGAAGGATTAGACAGCCTCAGCCGCTTATCAGAAAAATCGGAGTACGGGAATTGCGATTCCTTGGTGAGCGAGAACCACACTTGATTTTCTATATTTTTTGTTAATTTGAAATCATATTCTTTTTGTTTGGCACCATACCAGGCAAATTAAACATCTCTCTTCTAAAACATAACGGGAATTTCTATAGGAGGCTGGTAGATGGCTGCAACCGACTTCAAAGACTATTACGCTATTTTGGGGGTCAGTAAGACTGCCAGTTCGGAGGAAATTAAACAAGCCTTTCGTAAACTAGCCCGCAAATATCATCCTGATGTCAACCCAAACAACAAACAGGCAGAGGCACGCTTCAAAGAAGTTAGCGAAGCCTACGAAGTTGTGTCAGACCCAGATAAACGCAAAAAGTACGACCAATTCGGTCAATATTGGAAACAAGCTGGTGAAGGTTTCCCATCTGGCGGCACTGCTCCCGATATGGGTAACTTTGACTTCAGTCAATATGGCAATTTTGATGAGTTCATTAATGAGTTGCTAGGACGCTTTGGTGGTCCTCCCCCTCGTGGTGCGGGTACGGGGCGCCAAAGTCAGGCACGAAGTCACTCTTACCGCACTTCTCCGGGTACTTCAACCCATTTTAGCAGCAGCTTTAACGATTTTGGGTTTCAAGATGGAGGTGCGGGTAGTACCCAGGATAGTGAAGCTGCGATCGCTCTAACTTTTGCTGAAGCATTTAATGGTGTGAAAAAGCGCTTCAGTTTAGGTAATGAAACAATAGATGTCAACATTCCATCTGGCGCTAAAACTGGTACTCGCCTACGGGTGCGGGGCAAAGGTCAAATTAACCCCATGACTCAACAACGGGGAGATTTATACTTAAAAGTCGAACTTCAGCCGCACACCTTCTTCCAAATGGAAGGCGATAACTTGGTATGCGAAGTGCCAATCACACCAGATGAAGCGACTCTGGGAGCGTCTATTGATGTACCCACTCCCGATGGTTCAGTTAATGTCAAACTACCAGCAGGAGTGCGTTCTGGTCAATCTCTACGTTTACGTGGCAAAGGTTGGCCCCTCGCCAAAGGTGGACGCGGCGATCAGTTGGTGAAAGTGGCGATCGTTCCACCAAAAGACCTCAGCCAACAAGAGCGGGAATATTATGAAAAAATCCGGGCTATACGTACTTATAATCCCCGTAGTCATTTGAACCAATTCAGGCTTTAATAAGCAAAAAGAGAATCCCCATAATTAAAATCTCGTCATTACCCACATTTTGGTAACAGTCAAAGTATTATGCTAAACCACATCCTGTCCCAAACTTAAGTTCTGCGGCTCAGAGCTACTGTTCACTCAAGTGGACTTGAATCATGTTCGGGTGAGTGTTTAACCGAACTTGAGATTAATTGTTGTTTAGTCCAGTTAAGAGAACTTGAACTATTAGCCTTGGAATTGTATTTCGAGGCACAATAGTTCTACTTGGTATTCAAAAGCTCACTGATTCCTTATTTTAATTTTAATTCTTAACTTTTTTGATACCGCATACCTGGTAGTTGCGAAATAAAACCCATAAGTTCCAACTGTAACAAAGCACCGGAAACTGAGCCAGCAGCCATGCCAGTTTGTTGGACAATAAAATCAAAGGGCAAAGCATCACTTGCGAGAGCCTCCGGCACACCTGCGGCGATCGCATCCATTACCCTTTGCAATTCTGGTGATAAAGTTGGTAAACTTAGCTGCTCTGGTGCTGTAGAAGCCTCAATTGCATCAATTTGTGGTATTGCTCCTAGCATTGTTAACAGTTCGTCTAGTTCTTTAAGAATGAAGGAAGCTCCCTGACTCAGTAACTTTAAGCATCCTTGGGATGGATAATCGTCTAGTCTCCCAGGTAATGCATAGACATCTCTACCAAATTCATTTGCGTAGGTAGCAGTAATTAAGGCACCAGATTTTAAAGGCGCTTCCATTACCAGAATGGCGCGGCTTAAACCTGCAATAATGCGGTTGCGACGGGGAAAGTGAGTCCGATCGGGTGGGGTTTTTGTGGGGTACTCACTTACGACTAGCCCAGCCGTCAAAATTTGCTTGTACAAATCCCGATTTTTATGCGGATAGATCACATCTACACCAGTTCCCAAAACTGCGATCGTTCGTCCACCTGCTTTCATGGCGGCGATGTGGCTTTCGGTGTCAATTCCCTCTGCCATACCAGAAACGACTGTAAAGCCATTTTTAGCCAAAGCTGTACTAATTTGGCGAGTCCAACGGATACCATATTCTGAGGGTTGGCGGGTTCCGACAATTCCAACCATTGGTTTTTGTCCGAGATTTTCTTGGAGTTCGACTTCACCGCGATAGTACAAAATTGGCGGTGGACTGGGAGTTTCTAGCAGTAAACGGGGATAATCTGCATCTGCTGGTGTCCAGAAATGAGAATTTTCCTGCTGGTGCTTGGTGAATAGTTGTTCTGGGTGCAAACGCGATCGCTGTTGTACTACTTTTTCTAGTGTCTGAAAACCAAAACCCTCTACTTCTCCTAACTGTACCTTAGTAGCGTTCCAAGCTGTTGCCAGCGTGCCAAAATGCTGTTGCAGCCGTCGCAGTAATACTGGCCCAATTCCTGAAATTTGTGCCCAAGCTAGCCAATATGCGCCTTCTTCTACCACCGTTCATATCCTCACGCCTACTGGATTGAGTATTCCCAAATTAGGGTTGGCTGTTGATGGAGTAGGGGCGATACTGTTCGGTTAAGGCAAGAGACGCGATGAATCGCCGTCTCTACAAAGACCTCTTTCTCAATTCCCCTTGACTTTTGACTCTTGACTCTTGACTATTAACTATTGACTATCTATCTTCTTATCTTCTGTGATGAAATATTTCTATCGTCTTCTAATAAGCCTATCTGGGTGCTTAATATTTTTACTGGTGCATAGTGGACTTGGTTTATTACCTAGTTTGGCAGCCGAAAAAGTTACCGTCAGGTACGGATTGTTTGAGCAATCAATTCCGGTGGCAGATATACGCAACTATGATGAGACACAAAAGGTTTCTGCGGATCTGCAATCTTTTCTAGATTACCTCAGCGTTAAAGAGAAACAGAAATTTCAAGAAGCCCTTCAAGTGAAAATGTCGCTTGATATTGTGGCTTTAGATAAGCTGGTAAACACAGGAATGGGCAAGCAAATTTTATCTTTTGCATCCGTTGCGATCGCTCGTCGCGATCAAGCCAGTATACAAGCACTACGATCTGCCCTGATCATCGGAGCAAAATCACCGGAAGGTTTAGGAATAACTAGCTTTCTAGAAGCCTATCCCAGTAATCAACTAGTTATTGATGCGTCAAAAATTAAGAAACTAGTCGGCATGGCAAATTCCTCTGCTAGTTCTGCTGATGCACCGCCGAAAGATGACGTAAGTTCTTCACCTTTAGGGAAAGTTGCCCTACAATATCAAACACTTGCCGCTCAGGATAAACAGTTCTCAGGTTGCTTATTTGGCGATTCTATTTCGGCTGGACTTGGCAATACCCTTGGGAGTGGTACTTTTAATTTTGGGTTAAATGGTCTGAGTACAATCTCATTACTAGAACAACTGAAAAGTTTAATTCCTACCAAGGTTAAATGCGAAAAAGCCATTATTGCCATAGGTGGAAATGATGCTTTGTATAAAATTAGTGATGAGTTATTTAGCAAAAATCTCCAAGAGGCGATCGCACTTCTGCGCACAATGGCAACTAAAGAGATTTTTCTGATTCCGGCTTTTTATTCGACAGTAGCAGCAAGCTCAGATCCAAAAGTAGCTGCCCCACGTTCTAGAGTTGAACAAATTAATGTTCTGATTAATCAAGTGGCTGAAACAGAAAAAGTACCAGTTGCCGCAGCCGGACTAGCACCATTATATGAAAATAATGTTCTTAAAGAAAATTTAACCAGTGATGGCGACCATCTGAATGCAGAGGGTCTGAAAATTTATCGGCAAGCATTATTACAAATCCTGGGTAAGTAATACCATGTCCGCTAGATTACTTATTAAACCTGAAGAACCCCACCCCGCCAAAGCATAGCTTTGTCTCCCCTCCCCGCAGGCGGGGAGGGGTGCAATGACTGTGGAAATCATAACTAATTATACGGACATGATATAATACCATTTTGAATTTTTGATTTTGGATTGACTAAAAAATCAAAAATCAAAAATTCAATGGCTACCAAAGCCAATATTCCTGATATATTACTGTTAAGCTTTCCAATTTAAAAAACGTGCATAAAGATAAGCTATACCTTCATCAAGAACTGTCCGCACACCTTCGCTAGAACTCCACCATTTGTTTGGATTATAATCTTGCGTTGTAGCAGCAATCACACCAACATTAATTTCAGGGGTAAGTATTTTTTTAAAAAGAAACCAACTCCTACGGGCATGAACGTCCAAGGAAAAAAGATTAATCGATTCTATTTTTAAATTTGAATTGGATAGCCAACGCTCAAATTCAGCAGCAGATGCATAACTACGATCCTTAACTACAAAAGGTGTCGGAACAGCTACTACTTTTTCTGCTTCTAAACCGAGTTTTATGAAGGTGTCAGCCGACACGTCTGCAAAGTTTTTGTATCCGGTAAGATAAGTTCCTTTTCCTAATGTGCCTCCGGTAGTAATTATTTGATGATAAGAACCGTTTTGAAATTCAGTCAAAGCTTTTTCTATAGCGTAATCTGGTAGCCATCCTTCAACAACTAATACTTCTGCTGATTCGATCGGGGAAGTTACGGCGAGAAATGAGTGTACATGAGTAAAAATGAAAAATATTAAATAAACAATCAAAGCGATCGCAATCGCCCACCCTTGAGCCGTAAGTGTCCACATTTCTTGGCGTTTGATTAGTTTGATTTTGGGAAATTTTTGACACCGACGATTTTTTATCCGCATTAACCCTTAGCTAAACGTTGTTCTTTCAAGTAAGTAAACACAGACTTATCTCCAATATCAGCAGGAATTGCTTGGACTGTCTTTCGCAAGGCAAAGACTAAAAATAATATCGCCCAAGTTCCTAATAAAATGCTTTCTCCCTGAGTTGGTAAAATTCCTACCAAATGTCCTAACAACAGTAGCGGTACAATTGGGGTTAATACTTTGGTTTCCAGGCGATTGAAGCAAAAAGCCTCTTTAAAATAAATACCTGTCAAAGCTACGAAGATAAAACCAACCCCAAATAAGGTAATTGGCTGATTGTAAACAGCAAGAGCTAAAGGTTCACTACTAGCGATCGCCAGAATCACTGATGCGATATTACCAATCGCCCAAAAAACTTGCAACGTTCGGTGCAGTGATGCCATATAGATATGGATGGTAAATAAACTTACACCAAGCGCGAGACTAAAACAAGCATATAGAGGTGTCAGTAAAGTTACAACAGTTGGGTTATTGTTGAGTAAAATCAAGGCGCTGCCGATGGCAAAGCTCAGTGCTGCTACCATTAATCCAGCACGATAGATAATTACGCCAGTGCGATCGCTCTGAGTAATTGTAAATTCCCCAAACTGACCTTGATAAACTTCTGGTGCAGAGAGTGTTTGTGTAGTCATAGCTAAGAATATAATTATGATTCTCTAGTAGAGTACAACAGGAAATTGCTCAAGGGTTACTTTTATTATTATGAGCAATAAGGCAACTTCATGTCACCATTCCTAAACTTACGTCTTTTAGCAGTTGCTTTCTGGAAATTTTTGTCGAATTGGCACTGCCTACGGTGAATGAAAATGCTTGTTTTTAAGTGGTGTGTAGTTGCCCATCCTCCTTTTTATATCTAGAATTTTCCCCTTTCTTTGACTTCCCTACAAATCAGCAACAGGCACTTTGCAGCCTAATGATTTTTCACTGTCTTAACTTTAACAATATTCACCGGTCTGATTTTCTGAAAAAAACAAGACTTCTAGCACATCTTGTAAATTAATCTGTAATTGTGAGTGAGCATCTCCGCAATTAATGGCAATTTCTACCCAGCCGTGACTGCCAACTAAAGCTATTATCTCCCCCACTTTCACCTCACTGTAAGTTTCACAGCCTGGTACACTCAATCCGGCAACTTGCACATACCAACTTTTGCCTTGCACGTAACTCGCTGGAATGTTACTCACTAGGTTGCCAAAGTGGTCAATATATTGAATGCAACCCACTACACTGGTGGTTGTCTGCTTGCAGTTGCCTATATCCAGGTTTACCAAACTTACTGGTTCGATTGCTTGTCCTAGCTGCTTGAGGGGGACACCACTAGCAAGATAAGCTGCCACAGGTGCAAAGATATCCCTACCGTGAAAAGTCTTGCTTGGTTGAGGAGTGCGCCAATAATTAAGATTTGTAAGTTCGACGGCTGCGTAGGCGTAGCCCGTCGTAGACATCGCAGGACTTTGACTAAGTACCCCGCTGAATATACCATTATCTGGCCCGACCAAAAACCCTTGAGCAAATTCTACTGCGATCGCTCGTCGCTTGCTTCCCACACCAGGATCTACTACTGCCAGATGTACTGTCCCAACTGGGAAATGGGCATAAGCATTCATCAGGCTAAACCTGGCTGCGGCGATGTCTTGCGGGGGAATTTGGTGCGTTAAGTCTACCACCGTCAGTCTAGGGTTGATTTGGGCTATGACTCCCTTCATTATGCCTACATAAACATCGCGATCGCCGAAATCGCTCAGTAATGTCACGAGTGGTTGTTCATCTATCTGGTTATTAGACATATTTTGGTAAAATTTTATAAAAAATATATTTTCTGTAGCAACAGCTACAAAATGTGTGCTATGTTAAGAATACAAGACATAAATTGAAAAATTAAAGCAGGTAATCACTATGAGTCAAAATAGACTACAAAGCATAAGCAAATCACGAGAAGCTCACAGAGCCAATATTCAAAGAAGCCTAGAGCATCGCTTGGAAATAGCCAGAGCAAAAGGTGACGAACAGCTGATTCGTCAACTGGAAGCTGAAATGAGGTATTCCAGCTAAATCAAGTTTTCATTGTTCATAGTTTTGTTGTGTAACCCGCTACGGCGGGTTTTTTCTTTTTAGAGGGTTTTCTAGCAATTCTGGTAAAAGCTCATAATTTTTACTCTATCCTTTCCATGTATTACACGGTAAATCCGCCGTTTTTTTGTTAAACAATATTTCGCCAACGGTATCCGTCTCTTGCCTTAACCGAACAGTGTAGAGGGAGGCGGAGCCTCTAGGATGGCATTCCCAGTCGAAGACTGGGAACGAGACACGAGACAATATCTAAAAGCTGGTTTTAGGATGGCTTTCACGTTAAGTTGACAATACCCCCTCTACGCAAAAGTGAGCTATACGTAGTGTCTCGTAGAGAAGGCACTTCGTTAAAAAAAACTTAGGTATTCTTCCAGTCGGATAAGTCGGATAAGTCGGATAAGAGTAAACAAGCTAATGGAATCGTATTGTGATTCATCTCATGATGCTTGTCCACAAAAAATAATCAAAGAGAATTGCTATGTCCTTCAAGATTTTGGCTTTAGACGGTGGCGGTATTCGTGGAATTGTTGCAGCACGAATACTTCAACAAGTAGAACAAGAAATTAGAAATCAGGGAAAAGGAGAGTTTTTACACGAATATTTTGACATGGTTGCTGGTACTTCTACTGGTTCAATATTAGCAGGAGGAATTGCTCTCGGAAATGAGAGTGATGAACTCATTAAAATGTATAAAAATAGAGGTAAAGATATATTCCCTGTGGAGATAAAAGAGCGCTACAAAAACTTTCCATCCATCATCAAATCAATTATTGAGGTATTTTCTCCATCTAAATATTCTCATGATGGAATTACTAGTGTCCTCAAAGATGCCTATAAATCCACAAGAATCAAGGATATCGAAAAACCCATTCTTTTGATTCTTGCTTACGATACGCTATATCGCAACACAACCTTTTTTACAAATTGTCATCCCGATTTAGGAGACAGATGGTACGATGACTGTTATTTATGGGAAATATGTACCGCTTCTGCCTCAGCACCTACTTTTTTTCCACCATATAAATTAGAACCTGTAGATAAACAGAAATTTGGTGACTGGGAATTCCCACACATTGATGGAGGAGTTTCTGCTAATAACCCCTCTCTTGCAGCTTTGAGTTTAGCGATGAGGATTAGTCAGTCTTCAGTATCTCCAGAAATCAAGCAACAATATAAACTACATAATCTGCGATTGGAAGATATTTCTATTCTTTCTATTGGCACGGGTCAAACTGGTGAACCATATCAATATAAGCAAATCAGCAAATGGAGAGGCTTAGACTGGATCAAAAATCTTACTAACATCTTTATGGAACCTACATCTGAGATTGATAGTACGATTTGCCGACAAATCATGGGTGGATATGAGTCTAAACGTTACTTGCGTCTTCAGTTTGACTTAAATGAGACATTTAAACCCAAACCAAAAGAGACTTATAAAGATCCTCGCATCGTATTACCTCCAGAAGAACGGAAAAATAAATTTACTGGAGAAAAAGTCAGTCCAGAAATAGATAATACTAATTCCGAGATTCTTCAGCAGTTAATAGATACTACCTCTGCATTCATTGAGCAAGGTCTTACGTACTATACCAGAGACGATTCCGGTTCTCCGATAAAAAAGGCGATCGCGTCTTTTATTAAAAATAACTAGCGAACTGTGTCATTATTTACAAGTGTCTACAATTGGTTGGGGTTTGAATACCCATCCAATTGATTTCTACACCCTGTTTAAGGCTTTTTTGGCTCGTTCCATCAGCTTAGATAATCAAGGCGCGATTCGCACCTAAGCTCTAGCAAGAAAGCCTTATTTTAGAAATTGTATTTAATTTACTAATTAAAATTTGCTTTTCTGATAAAGTTTAGTAAAGTCAAGCTTTACCTCTTCTTTGTACTACTACTATCACATCGTAATAATACCTAAGTTTTTAATTAAAAATTAACGAGGAGAAGATATAAAAAATCTTT
The DNA here is from genome assembly GCF_036917235.1 of Nostoc sp. Classification (GTDB taxonomy): domain Bacteria; phylum Cyanobacteriota; class Cyanobacteriia; order Cyanobacteriales; family Nostocaceae; genus Nostoc. Next base: position 7,861 of record NZ_JBALDU010000102.1, on the reverse strand, counting down.
TAGTAACAAAATAGAATGTGTAATCAAATACATTTTTCTCAGCCCTGTTTCGTGTTGTTGCCGCAGTATTTACCGAATGTTTTCCATGAGAACTGAGGCAGAGAAAATAATATGTTTTTAGACATTTTAGCTAGCCTACAACGGTTATTTGTTGGTTATATTCCAGCCGCTGTATTGGGTAGTTTTATCGGATATTTCATCGGGATAAATAGCATGGTTTATCAGCTATTTCGGCTGATATTTCAGATACCACATAGTATCCCTCCTATAGCTTTGCTACCTATTGCCCTAATTGCGTTTCAAGAGAGTGACTCGGCTGCTATTGTAGTAGTTTTTCTGGGGACTCTCTGGACGATGATTATTAATACAGCAATAGGGATGCGGCATTTCAAGAGACAGAATAATAACTTTAGAGTAGCTATTTTTCACATATTTCATGCCTTGAAAGTTAGCATTTGGGTAGCTTGGTTTATTGTTATTGCCACAGAAATGTTAACAGGTCCAAGAGGACTTGGCTTTACCCTCTGGGATGCTTATAAAGCTGGCAATACTGATTACATAATCCAGGAAATCCTATACATCGGTATCATTGGCTTTTTGCTGGATCAGTTACTAGATTTTGCAGCCTATATTCTCTCGCAAATGGTTTCAGATGGGAAAAAATCTTCTTAAACTTTATTTAGGCTTGCGGATTGCACCCTGCCAGCTAATAGTTTGCTTGGCAGAACGTATTCCTAAAGAACGAGTTGCTACGACTTCAATATCAACGTTGACACCAGGGCGTAAAGCTTCGTCAGGAATTTTTAGCTTGCCCAAAGCTAGAGTAAAACGATTGTAGTCACGAGTCACAAGTTCTGTGGGAATATCCCCTTCAAATTCAGTTTTGTAGCCAGAAAAACCGTGGGAGCTATCTTGAGCGCGGAATTTCAGGCGAAACTGAGTATTAATGGCATCAGACTTGGCTGCCAAATCAACTATTTTTAAGTTGAGATTTTGTCCGGCATCGGCAAACTCTGCTACAGCTAACCGGGTGACATCTTTTTTGGGAATGGCATGGTTAACGGTAAATGTTGTTAAGTTAGCCTCACTTTTGCTGTTACCGTCAACCCATAATTCCTCAGCAAAAGTAATTTCTACTTGTTTGTTATCAGTTAAATTTAGTGTTACGGCTTGATTGCCAAAGCTGGTAATGGGTTGTCTTTCTTGCCAAACTATTTGAAAAGCTTCTTCTAGACGCTGTTCAAACTCTCGATAATCATCGGCGATCGCAGAACCAGGCGCAAGTAGAGAAGCTGCGCCTATGCGTTGATTCCACTTATTCTTCGAGAGGTGGAACTGTTTGTTTATCAGTTCCGACATTGCTAGCTGCACAGTTGGAGTATCAGCTGCCAAAGGTTCCTTGCTATTGACAATACTCAAAGTTCCTAAGCGCCCTTGGCTACCATCGTTACCATCGCTGCCATCTCGCCCATCGCTACCATCGCTACATCGATAAACCTTTTCAGTACACTTATAATCAGGGCTACCAGGAGTTCCCTTACAGGTTTTTACTTCCCATCTCCGTCTGTGACAGTTACAACCCTCCGTACCGTTGCCACCTCTACCGCCGCGCCCACCTTCCCCACCAGTTGCTCGGACAGAAATATTCCGTAAGTCTGCCAAATTGCTGTAAGACACTGTGAGAGAACCACCATTTCCCCCATCTCCTCCTTTGCCACCATTACCACCGTTACCACCGTCTGGTGCGTTTATGTCATGGCTGACGCGTTCGCCGCGTTGGGAACCACAGTCAGGTTGATAACCACGTTCACCGTCTTCCCCGTCTTCACCATCTTTACCCGACAAGTCAAGATTTACAGGTGAACCATTGACAAAAATATTTTGGTTTTCACCGCTGTTACCATCTCTACCCGATCGCCCATCGGTTCCTGCACGTCCATCTCTGCCATAATCTCTGGCTAATTTATAGTATTCGTCAGAGGCAACGGCTGGACATAAAACTGAACCAGAGGCAGGCAAAAAGCTAGTAAATAAGCAGAATGTCAGCAGTAGTGGCAGCTTACTCCTAAAACCATTGTGCATCTAGTTACACCTAAAACTTTAGTTGAATTATCTACTCCTGACGCTGACTTTCAACAATTTGCTCCCTCTTGTCCAGTGAGATCGTGTCCGGTTAAAGACCGATCAATTTGAAAAAAGAATGCAATTTTGTACATTCTAAAGCGAGGTAGTGAGTGTTGAAGTGTGACACACTTATGAAAAAGGATTAGCTTCTGTTACCACTTCTGGCAGTGGAATAAACTCTGTTTCATCTGGCACGCTAGCAAAGCGAGAGTCACGCCAATCAGCTTTAGCTTGCTCTATTCGCTCTGCTCGGCTAGAGACAAAATTCCACCATTTGTAGCGTGTACCTAACGGCTCACCGCCAATAATAATACATCGAGCCGCAGCTGTAGCAGAAACTTCAACGCGATCGCCTGGCTCTAGAATAGCGAGACGATATTGCTCCATCGGTTCATCGTTAATCCTCAACCCCTCTGTGACACTGTATACTGCCCTTTGTGAATAATCTGTAGGGATACTGAAGTGGGTGTTGGCAGCCAACACAGCATCTAAATAGAGAATAGGTGAGAGAACTTTTACAGGTGAGTTATACCCAAATGCTTGTCCAGCAATAAGTTTGATGATAACGCCATTCTCTTCCCAGGTCGGAAGGATTTCAGCAGGATAGTGAATGAACGTTGGCTCGGTTTCTTCGTGTTCAACAGGCAGGGCGATCCAGGTTTGAATGCCATGAATAGTAGTTTCTTGGTTACGGTCAAAGTCAGGTGAGCGTTCTGAATGGACAATCCCCTTTCCTGCTGTCATCCAGTTGACTGCACCTGGTTGGATTTCCTGTACAGTACCCAAACTATCGCGATGCATCAAAGCACCATCAAATAAATAAGTTACCGTTGCTAGATTAATATGAGGATGTGGTCGGACATCGATGCCTTGATTGGGGGGCATAACGGACGGGCCAAGATGATCGAAAAAGATGAACGGCCCAACCGTTTGGCGATTAGGATATGGCAAACTGCGGCGGGCAGAAAAACCACCCAGATTTTTAACTTCGGGTTCAATCAGTTGAAGAATTGCCATAAATAATCGCAGGTGATTAGTAAATGCTGTAATTATTATAAGTATATTTACTTGCAAATAAGCTAATCTTGATGAGTTATCTGTTTGTTTTGGAGAGTTGATGCCAATGCGATCGCCTGTTTTTTACTATTAAATATTAAACACAGCCCCCGTTAGTATTGTTTCTCAACCAGAGAGTCTTTTGACAAGTGCGATCGCTCACCTTTAACTTTATTAAACTTCTGATTGGATCTCAGTTTCCTACTGTTGAGGAAATTAATTGTAACCAATTAGCTCAATTACTATTAGATTCTGCAAAGCCCCATCCCTTATTACTAGATGCACGAAGTCAGACTGAGTATGCAGTCAGTCATATTGAAACAGCAGTACGCATAGATCCTCTCACAGAGGACTTAACAGCAGTTACAACAGTTTCCCAAAATAGACCAATTGTTGTGTACTGTGCTGTTGGCTACCGAAGCGCAAAATTAGCCCAAAAACTGGATGAAGCCGGGATTAAGTGCATTTATAACTTGAGTGGTGGAATTTTTCAGTGGGCAAACGAAGGTAGGCCAATTTTTCAAAATTGGCATCCGACCAAGGTTGTACATCCTTACAATGCAATCTGGGGAAAATTACTAAAAGCTACTTACCATGCTTAGGAGTGTTGACCTTTGGATTAAGAGCTTGTAAATATTGAGCAAGTAGAATAAAAGCAACGATAAAACTACTTAAGCTGCATGTCTCAAGTTTCGATTGTCATTCCTACTTTAAACGAAGCAGTTAGCTTAGAGCGGACATTGCGCCAATTGACTTTACTTAATCCGCCTGCTTTTGAAGTGATAGTAGTAGATGGTGGCAGCGATGATGAGACAGTGGCAGTTGCAAAACAATGCTTTGGGTCATTCAATCAGTCGCTAGGCGTACAAGTTCTTTCATCTGAACAGCGTGGGCGTTCTATTCAGATGAATTATGGAGCATCGGCTGCAACAGGAGATATTCTTTGCTTTCTTCATGCAGATACTTGGGTGCCGGATGATCTAATCACTGTAATAGAGCAAACCCTAGCCGAACCAAGCATTGCCTGTGGGGGGTTCATTTCTCTGATGAGTGGATCTCAAACGACTCGCTGGGGTATCTCTCTACATAATTATTTAAAAACCTACTATGCACCACTGCTATTTAAGCCTTACCTATTTTTTCGAGGATTGCGCCTATTGTTTGGAGATCAGGTAATGTTTTGTCGTCGCACTGACTTTTGGGATTGCAATGGATTTGATGAGACATTACCAATTATGGAAGATGGAGATTTATGCCTGAGATTGGTTAAAAAAGGACGTATTCATCTGGTGAACCGCATTGTCCACTCTTCAGATCGTCGTGTCGCAAAATGGGGTAGTTGGAAAGCAAACGCAATCTACCTTTATATTGGTTTTTTGTGGGGAATTGGCGTTGATGCAAATTATCTCAAACAATTTTATCAAGATATTCGCTGATTCAGGTTCCAGTCATAGTAGAGATAGGAAATTGGCGTTGAGGCATTCATTGGCAAGTCTGTTTCTAGGTAAGAGCGGATATATTCTGGAATAGAGGATTTGACTTTAAGAAAATCTTGACGATACCATTTAAAGATTTTGCTACAGTAGAGCGTTTTACTATCTGAGTCATAACGAACTTTTTCAGGATTGTTAATGAAGCGACGGGTATCTTCATCTAACTGCTGAGTAACTTGTTGAGGAAAATAAGCTCCAGCACGCAGTAACGGACAACCAACCGAAGCACAGACTATTGCAAAATGAATTCGTGGCTCCTGGAATTGATTCCGCAGAATCTGGTTTTCTATTTGGGCTAAACTGTAATGCTTGTCAAATATATAATAAGCACGACGTTGGAAGAACCACAAAAAAGCCAGCCAGTTGGGAATGCCTAAGATTCGCGGACGAATTGACTCAAGTGGGTATCTCTCCAAAATTGCCGAAATGGTGAACGCATTGTAAAGGTTAATCCACAATGCCAATTGCTCAAAAGTGTTGCTATTAGATGTAAAAGCCAGATTTTTTTGACTCGACAACCAATCTGCGATCGCTTGAGGTTGCTCAGTTTTCCAAGCAATATAGTTTACACGACCCTGGCGATCGACATACTGACGCAACAACCTGTCCCAAGGTTCAAAATCTATCATTATTGCTGTGTTATATGTTGGCCGTAGCTAAGGGAATTCTTTGCTTTCGCGATCGCAACGTAGAGTTGAATTTGTACAAGTATTTATTTAACGAATTATAACAATACTATCTTTGGCAACTTGAAATCAGCGATACACTGAGGAAAATTCCTTGAGGAAGCGTTGATGGCACGGTCAAACGGGGTTATAAGTGAAACGTCTGTAGAGGAATTGCCTACATCAGACAAAGATACGATCGCAATTGAAAATCCACCTGAGCCAGTGGAGGATGCCCAAGATATTGACGACATATTGAACTCACTAAAAACCTTACTGAGTTCTCTAGAAAAGCTCCAAAAAGTCCGGCAGGAAGTGGGCGATATCAAACCGTTGATTGGGCGGATGCTTGATGGAGAACTAGTTGCTGGTGAAGAACTTGAGCAACTCAAGACAGGTGTGAGCAGTCTTTCTCGCCTTGTTCGTGCTTATAATGACCATCAAGTAGCGTTGGCTAAAGCACAACCTGCTAGAAACTTGCTAGATCAAGTACTGAAAGAACGTAAAGCTAATTGAGTTGAGACTGGAGATTGGGGATGAAATTCTTTGGATATTTGGTTGGAGTTCTAATTTCCAGTCAGATGTTAAGAGTTTGTAATCCTTAATTTAATAAGCGATCGCACTTTTTTGAGAGAATTAGGAGTGCGATCGCTTCTCCATAGCCTTTAGGTATGTCTACAGCCGCAAGGTAGAGCCTTAAAGTAAGTATGATATTATACTCTTTTTAGTATTGATATTTTTTTAATAATTGGCTAATAACCTAAAATAGGTTATGATGACGAAAGCCTAGTATTACTTGCAAGGTAGGTATTGTAATGAAGACTAATAGAGAGAATCTACCCTTAGACCAGATTCTCTTAGAGGATAGCTTACAACTGCTGAGTAATCTGCCAGATGAATGTGTTGATTTAGTTGTATCCTCTCCACCTTATAATTTAGGCAAAGAATACGAGTCAAGGCAGGCTCTTGAGATTTATTTGGCAGAACAAACAGCCATTCTGCTTGAATGTAGCCGAATTCTCAAAAATACAGGTTCGCTATTTTGGCAAGTTGGTGCTTTTTCTGACCGAGGAATGCTGATTCCTCTGGATATTCGCTTTTTTCCGATTTTAGAGTCATGCAGATTAATTCCTCGCAACCGAATTATATGGGCTAGGCAACATGGTCTTCATGCCCAGAAAAAGTTTTCTTGTAGACATGAAACTATTCTTTGGTTTACTAAATCAGATAATTATAAATTTAATCTAGATGCTATTAGAGTTCCTCAAAAGTATCAAAATAAGAAACATTATCGAGGAAATCGGAAGGGCGAACTTTCATGCAATCCAGAAGGTAAAAATCCTGGTGATATTTGGCTGTTTCGGAATGTTAAACACAATCACGAAGAACAAACTATACATCCCTGCCAATTTCCAGAAGACTTGGTAGCTAGAATTATATTAGCTACAACTAACGAAAATGATATTATTTTAGATCCATTTATGGGATCTGGTACTACAGCGGTGGTTGCGAGAGATCATAAACGCTATTTTATCGGGTCAGAAATTGAACCAAAATATCATCAAGTTGCGTTGCGTCGTCTCAGTGGTAATCCAGATAAAAATGGTTGCTTTCCAAATTTAAAAACACTGCGCGATTATGTTCAAAAAACTGGTCAATCTATTGATAAATTTAAGTTTGATGTGCAAGTAGGAAATAAAGCTTCGGAACGTAGCAAAGCAAAAATTTATCCAGAAGAGTATCACTTGCAAGCAATGGAAGATAGATTAATCTATGAAGAATCTGCTTTTGCAGCTAATCTAAGAGGTGAAGAGATTCCAGTAGATCCAAAGCTTAATGGTAATGGGAAAAAGACCTCTTTACAAAATGAAATAGTAAAACCAGTAGAAGAAGTAGAACAAATTGAATTGAGATTATGGACTTAATAGATTAATTCTTACAATAAGTTAAGTAGACAACGACTACGGGCTGAACGTCCCGCAATAATCTCGCATTGGCGACTAACTCTAGTATTTACAGTTCTAGAATATCTTTTAGATAAATACTCAGTCCAAATAATAGGCACTATTGTATTTTGTTGTTCAAATAATCCAACCAGTCTGATTGGTACATCAAAAACTTGGTTTTTAGCCAAAGCTGTTAACTGATTAACAGCTTGCTCGTAATAAAGAGTGCTATTGGAGGCAGGAAACATCAGAGCCTTTGTTACTATAATTACTAAATTAGTCGGGTATCCAACAAATTCAGTTTTAGCTTTGAAGAACAATTCTGAGCGCAAAGTGTTATTGAGTAGAAAGGGATAGTTAGAAAATTGAATTTCAATGATAATGCCAGTTTTTGCAAAATCAACATCTGTACCTAAAAATCTATAAGGTGCTGGAATATGAATATTTGATTGCCAACCATCATGAATAAAAGCAGCTTTAATATACAGCACTTGCGTCTATTATGAGGTACACTAGATTAAAATATAAATCCTTTTAAATGAAGTCCTACTCTGTCGATCTTCGAGAAAAAATAGTT
>NZ_JBALDU010000101.1:0-29753 GCF_036917235.1 Nostoc sp. | reverse complement strand
AAATGGTCATCCTTCCATCACAATTGCTCAAAGATTTCTCTCTAATGATATTGACAAACTTCTTGCCCTTGTGGAATGAATCAGCCCTGCCTTAAGAAGGGGGGCTAGGGGGGATCTAGAAGTACTTAAAATCACAGCCAAACACTTTTCAAACAACCTCTAACAGGGATAAAAACGAAAGTTGGCATAATAAAATCCCCTCTTCCTACACTCCCTAAAAAGAGAGAATTGGTTTAAAGGGGATAACTCAGGGTAATATTAGCTTTCGGAAGTTTCCTGAGAGAACTTCTTATGAATAGTTCTTGTGGATTCCCCATCAGCAGCTACCGTGATGAGATAGTCCATTAAACCATCTGAAAAGGGGAGACGTAGGTGGAAAGTACCATCGGGTTTAACTTTGATGGCATGACCACCAATGTTTACGTTGGTATTTGGTTGAGTTGCTCCATGAATAATCAACTCAGCATCAGCCACAAACCAGAAATCTCCGTGGGGACGACTGAATACCCGAACGTTAGCAGAACGGGCGATGAGTAACCAACGATCGCCATCAGCAATATAGCCAATTTCAACCATGTAATCGCGATCGCTCACGGGAATCGCCACAAAGCGATCGCGTGCTACTTCTTCAGATTCATACTGCTGGACAAGCTGGGGACTTTGATAACTCAAGTCAATGCCGGTGACATCATAGAGTCGCACTACTAATTGGGAACCACCTTGTTGTCGTAGTGCTTCAGATTGAGCTTTGGAAATCTGCCAAGAGACATAAGCCCACTTGGGAGTGCGGGGTGTGAGGATAATGCTGCTCTCTTCTGGGGCAGTTTCTGCTTCTACATCTGCCAAAGCAATAGCGGTTTCGCTTACTAATGCTACATTTTCAACAACAGGATCTTTTGTTGTCGGCTCTGTAGGCACTGGACTAAAGACACGAACGATCGCAGAACGGGCAATGAATAACCAGCGACCGCCATCAGCGACATAGCCAACTTCAGCTATGTAGTCGCGATCGCTGATGGGAATTTCCACAAAGCGATCGTGTGCTGTCTCTTCACATTCATACTGCTGGACAAGCTGAGGATTTTGATAACTCAAATCTATGCCAGTCACATCATACAGCCGCACTACCAATTGAGAGCCGCCCTGTTGTCGCAGTGCTGCTTTTTGAGCTTCGGAAATCTCCCAAGAGACTTCAGCCCATTGGAAAGTGCGGGGTGTGAGGACAATACTGCTCTCTTGTTGGACATCTACCAAATCAACATCTGTTTTATCCGCAATTGCGACATCATCAACTACCGGATCTGGATTCACTGGATTGAAGACACGAACGATCGCAGAACGGGCGATGAATAACCAGCGCTCGCCATCAGCCAGATAGCCAATTTCAGCTATGTAGTCGCGATCGCCCTGGGGAATGTCCACCAATCCTTCGTTTTCTGTTTCCTCAGATTCATACAGCTTTACCAGCTGCGGAGTTTGATAACTCAAGTCAATGCCAGTCACATCATACAGCCGCACGATCAATTGAGAGCCGCCTTGTTGCCGCAGTGCTGCTTTCTTGGCTTCGGAAATCTCCCAAGAGACATGAGCCGATCCATCAGTATCTGGTGTGAGGACAATACTGCTTTCTTCTTGAGTATCTACCAAACCAATAGCTGTTTCGCCTGCCATTGCCACATCATCAACTATCGGATCTGGATTCACAGCACTGAAGACACGAACAATTGCAGAACGGGCGATGAATAACCAGTGTTCGCCATAAGCGAGATAGCCAATTTCAGCTATGTAGTCGCGATCGCCCTGGGGAATTTCTACAATGCGATCGTGTGCTGTCTCTGCACATTCATACTGCTTTACTAGCTGCGGACTTTGATAACTCAAATCAATGCCAGTCACATCATACAGCCGCACTACCAATTGAGTACCGCCTTGTTGCCACAGTTCTGCTTTCTTAGCTGCGGAAATCTCCCAAGAGACATGAGCCGATGTATAAGTATGTGGTGTGAACACAATACTACTTTCTTCATCTGCATCAACTGCAATCGTCTCATTTGGAGCATCCGCTCCGAAAGTGCTAGCCCAAGCGCCAACTCCTGCGCCCGCTGCTAAAGCTGCGGCTGCGGCCAAATCTGTGGAGTTAGCTTCCCCAACAGTCGGCTCGGTGGGAAGTTCTTCATCTGGCAAAGTTAAAGTGGGTTCGGCTGCATCCGCTACCACATTCAATGCATCTTTACTCAATACATCTTCTGGAAATTCCGGTAAATCGAGCAGTGAGGATGTATCTGTCGCTGATGTTTCCTCATCAGCTGTCACTTCGTCAGATTCCCCTAAGGGCAATTCATCTACTGAGGCTGTATCTTCAGTTGAGGTGATACTCTCTAGCCAGTTCAATTCTGCCTGAAGTTCATCATCTACCTCATCTTCACTAATTGCTGTGTCCCAATATCCAAAATCAGATGTTGCTTGTGGCACATCTGGTAATTCTGGGAGTGGGGCTGTCACCTCAGATGAAGGCAGTTCCAGATCAGACACTTCTTCTGGAATATTACCTGGGTAAGGATATGAAGTATTGACTACAGCTGCCGGGGCTTCTATATCCCATGCAACTTCATCAGAATCAGGAGTGTATGTCTCCGTGTAATTATTGTGATTGACTGTCTCATCAATTGCATTTGGTTCTGTTTCTTTGTTGTTAAAGGTAGACCAAGTAGCCGTCCCGATGCCTGTTGCTATAGCCGCACCACCTAAAGCTGCGGCTCCTAAGTTGTTATTTTCTGAGCCATTCGCTACGCCCGATGCCGCGCCTTCATAGAGGTTAGAAGTACCATTACTTGTCTCTTGTACTAAATTTCCTGTCCCCTGAGTAGCATTTTGGTTCAGATCGGATTGTGTTTGAGCGTAGATGTTGAAAGGAGTGCGATCGGGGGTTTCTTGGTCTTGGAAGTGCGGTATTCCCTGCTCCTCCAGCGTCGTTCCATTCAGGGAAGAAACTGTGCTGGCATCGAGCGCCGCCGTTTCTTCATTGGGTGGATAAGGATTTGATTCTGGTAAATTGTCTGTTTCCTCGGTGGGCAATGGGGGTTTTTTCAGAATCCACCATAGTATAGAGCCACCCACAGTTATAAAAAAGACAGGTAGCAGCAACCACAATGGTGTTTCTTTATTTACAATTGGAGCGCTTTGTGCAGGAGCAGCCACAAAGGGCTGTTCGGCAAATGCAGAACTAGTGGCATTAGGGGAAGGCGTAGGCGCTGGTGTCGTTTGGACACCTGGAGAAGCTGCAACAGCAGGTTGTAATACGCTGGCTGCGATCGCCTTGGCTTCGGCAGTTCTACCTTTTTCTATAGCTTGCTGTCCTGCTGGTGCTAGGGTAAAGCCAAGAAAATCTACTGTGGTTAAACTCTGATCTTTTTTGTAAACGTAAACTAAAGGTTGCGAGAAGGGATATCTCGCATCAGCTGGCAAGGCTTGATGTAATTGCAGAACTCGCACACCTTTCAACTTTGACACCTGATTAGCTAATACATAGCTGATGCCGTCTTTGCCCAGTTGTTTGATGATTTCTGCGGTATTATCCTCAGTTACTTGGGTAGCATTAGCCCCTGTAGCAAATTCAGCAGTTTTGAAGGCTGGATAAGTACGAAAAGTATTGCGAGTTTCGCTCGTGTTCGGGCGATCGATTAATCGAATCTTGGCTGAAGGCGCTCCCAGTTGCGACCAATTTGTAATTTGCCCCCGAAAAATCCGGGCGAATTGCTTACTAGTCAAGCTTCCTTTGAAAGGATTGTCTGCACCAACCACGATCGCAATCTTCTCACGCTGCAAACGAACTTGTTCTAGTCCTTGAGCTTTTTCTGCTGGCGTCAACCCGCGCCCCATTGCGACTATATCGATTTTGCCATTTAGCAAATCTTTCAGCGCCTTATCAGTGCCGTTAGCAGCAACTTCAACCTTTTTACCAACAAACTGTTTTTCAAAACTTTCTTTCAGGCTTTGGTTGATTGCACTCAAGCTACTGGAACCGTCAATCCGCACTATCGGTTCATTCCGCACTGTTTGTGGCAGTGGCGAAGAGGTAGCTTCAGGTGTAGATTGTGCCAGCATCGGTGCTGATACCACCAGAGATGCTGCCATCGGGGTTGTAGCTAAGGCAACCCATAATAACAGTCTGACTATCGAAGTATCTTTTTTTTCTTGTTGCCACATAAGCCCCTTAATTAAAGTAAAAAATAGAAAGCCTGCCAGTCCTAAATCGCGATCTTTATAAAGATAATGGAGGAGACGGGCTAATTATACATCTGAGTTATATTTAGTTCTAATTGCTTCAAAGTACTTATGCTGATTTATACTTCGCTGTAGCTTGGATAGCATGATAATTTATACTATAATTGCCAAAGTCTGTTGTACTATAAATTTTTCTAAGTTATATTGCAACTTATACCAAGTTGGTGGTTTATGGCCACAATTATGAATTATTGAATTACTAAAACTGGTAAAGTGTAGCAAATTCAATATTATTTAACAATATTATTTTCAGTAGTGCTGAGTCTGAGTACTGTTAGCGGATAGCTAAGGTTTAGCCCGTGCTGAGTGCTGAGTAAAAATCCCAGTTCCTAGAACATTTTCATACAAAGCTTTTGAAACTCGTTTCATTAAGACTGTTTTAAGTGAATACTTATTTGAGATAACAATGACAATCTGGCTTATCTATCAGTGACTCAACCAAAGCATTTAAGGCAGTCGCAGCTAAAGCGCCACCTCCCAAAGTCCCTTCAACTGTAATATAAGGTATCCCTTGTTGCATCAGTTGTCGCTTGGCTGCGGGAGCATGACTAAAGCCAATGGGCATTCCAATTACTAATGCAGGCTGAATTTTTTGGTTGGCAATAGCCTCACAAGTTTCCAGAAGTACTGAGGGAGCATAACCAACTACCAGCACACAACCCTTACTTACTTGCAGCAATTTTGTTCGCCATTCTTGATGTTGCCAAAAGGCGAGTTCTGCTTCAGTGGCGGTAGTAATATGGGGGTTATCAATTAAGGTTTCGGTGTGGCATCCCAAGTGAAGCAATCGGGTTTGATCTAAAGCAGCAGCAACCGTTTGAGTATCGACAACAATTTGACAACTTGAAGATAAAGCTTCTCGACTAGCTGCGATCGCATCTCGACTCAATTTCACAAAGGATACTAAACTGACATCGCCACAAGCCAAAACCAACTGAGAAATTAAATGCTGTTCAATTTCCGAACGGTGAGACAAATCAGGTAGTAAGCGTTGTAGCGATTCGGTAAAAGCTTCCGAGTGGGTATGAATTTCAGCATCCAAGCCACTCCAGAGATTTTCCAATCCTCCCAATCCGGCTTGGGTTTCAACATCAAGTAACTTCAGTTGTGCCAAAACTTCCGCCTGGATAATTTGACAATGGCGATCGCGCCCCAATAATCCTTCTAATGCTGATGCAGTTTGCCGCAGTTGGGAAATTTGTTGCATCACCGCTCGATATTGCTGCTGAAGTTGTCCCATGAGGTTAACAGTTGTGTCGGCTTCTGGTTCCACCTCCAAAATATTGCGGATATGATTTAGCTGAAACCCTTGCTGCTTGAGTGCGACAATCCGTTGTAACCTGAGAACATCTTTTTGGGTATAGAGACGGTAATTGCTGCGCGATCGCACTGGTTGCGGTAACAGTCCCAATTGATGGTAATGTCGCACCATCCGCGGAGTTAAACCGCCTCCTACCAAGTGCGTTAACTGCTTAATTGTCAGTTCGCTACTTTTGATTTCCACAAATTACATCTTAATAAAAGTTAATTATTGTCGAGGGGGCGTTTAGGAAAGGCGATGTCTGACGACAAGCCACTGCGTGTCTACGCTTTTAGCCTAGCTTAGTTAAACTATCTGCTAACCAATAATTTTTTCTGTACATTAGCTTCTTGGATAACATTGTTGTTGCTCGTAAATACCTGAATATCTGGAACAACAGCATAATCCATGTCATGTGTGATAATTTTAATTTTCCCTGCTCCTGCTCTGCTAATAGCTTCGAGAAGTAGTAAGTCGTAGCCATCAACAGCTTGAGTTTGGAATCTGTTTAGTGCTGCATCGGTTGTTGCGTCATCTACTGTCAGATCAACAGGAACAGCAAGCGCCTTAACCTGACTCCAAGCTGACTGAACTTCGGCAACAACATTCATTCGTTCATTTGGATAATTATGACGGTATTCTTTAAGTGGCAAAAACCCATGCAATTTTTTATAAATCTCATATTCAGTTTTTTCAATGATATGAGCCAGTTCAGCTAAAATTAGCCCAGAATATGTAAGTGTGGCTCCATTTAAAATAGCTTCGTTGATATATTTAAGATAATTGCCGGATTTGGATACTTTAGTACCAAACCCAGCATTTGTATAAGTCTGCCAAAACCAGACGTTGGTATCTACAAGAAAAATATCACCCTGCTGGGGATTATCAGTTTTGATGTCGATGATATCAGCTTGGATGTTAAGATTGACCACCATGCTTTAAAAAGTTGCAGCCTGTTCTGTAATCACTGCATCAACTGCATTACGAAATTGCTCATCAGAATAGTAATGCTTTGCATTGCCAATCACACGCTTAAGAACATTCCACCCCTCAGAACTTATAGCGGTGAACTCAACCAGTCGATTAAGGTTATCTGCTGGAACATCCTTCAAGAGATGACCGATCGCAAAGTTGAAAAAAGGAGAAGCAAAGACCTGAACTCCAGTAAAATCTAATTCTACAGAGTTGCCAGCAATCAGAACTGGATGAATCTGATCGTATACCTTCTGCCCACTCTCAGCGCTGATGGCGTATTTCCCAACAAGATCAAAAATTTTGTATGCCATTCCTCTATCTCCCTCTTTAAAATAACCGCTTCTTAAGTTGATGAGCTTCAGTTGCTAGGCAGTAGTAAGATTCATCACAGCGAAGTGCAATATTAATTAAGGTTCTACCAAGATTAGTATCTTTGTTCTCACATATCATATTATCGCCTATATATTCTACAAACCTACCCACTCTGCGTTTCAAATTCATTATAAGGCTTGACATTAACATCAATGTCAAGGTTTAGCGTGAGAGAGTCCTTATTAATTCACCTTTCATGCTTTACCCCCAACGTTTGGGCCAATTCACCAGAGAACACGCAGATACCGTAGCCGCCCTTTTGTGTGGCTTACTGTTACTTTTCGGATGGTTCGCCTTGCATCTTGGCGCTTTGGGATTGGCGTTCCTACTACTACCCGCTGCTTATGTAATTGGTGGTTACGAAAGTGCGCGAGAAGGATTGACTACCCTCTTCAAAGAAAAAGAACTCGATGTAGATTTGTTGATGATTGTTGCCGCCATTGGTGCTGCTAGCCTCGGCTTATGGCGAAGAGAATATCATCTAATTATTGATGGGGCAATTTTGATTCTGATCTTTGCCATCAGTGGCGCATTAGAAGGCTATGCAATGCAGCGAACTGAGCGGAGTATCCGCAGTTTGATGAGCCTAACACCAGATACAGCAAGGGTTTTACTTCAGGGGAGGGAAGAGGAAATTCCGATCAATCAGCTAAAAGTGGGTGATGAGATTGTCGTCAAACCTGGAGAGCTAATTCCTACTGATGGGATAATTTTATCTGGTTACAGCACTCTCAATCAAGCTGCAATCACAGGCGAGTCTTTACCTGTAGAGAAAACAGTGGGCGAAGAAGTATTTGCCGGTACACTCAATGGCTATGGTGCATTGCAGATTAAAGTACACAAACCAGCCCAAAGCAGTTTAATTCAGCGGGTGATTCGTTTGGTAGAACAAGCGCAGACAGAAGCACCACCTTCCCAAGAGTTTATCGATCGCTTTGAGAAGGGATATGCCAAAGTCATTGTAGTAGCTGGGATATTGCTGGCAACTTTACCGCCATTTCTTTGGGGTTGGGATTGGGAAACAACAATTTATCGCGCTCTTACTTTCCTGGTGGTGGCTTCTCCCTGTGCGCTGATGGCTGCAATTATGCCCACCCTGCTTTCGGGAATCGCCAATGGTGCAAGACAGGGGATTTTGTTTAAAAATGGGGCGCAGTTGGAGAAGATTAGCCAAGTCCGTGCGATCGCATTTGATAAAACTGGTACTCTCACAACAGGACAGTTGCAGGTATTCCAGGTAGTTTCAGCTAGTGAATATACTAATAATGATGTATTAAAAGCCGCTGCTAGTATAGAATCCTCTTCCGAACATCCCATCGGTAAGGCAATTGTGCAGGCGGCTGGCGATTTAGATTGGGTTGCTGCAATCGAAGTGCAAGCTATACCGGGACAAGGAATTGTCGGAATTTCTCAAGAACAACAAATAATTGTCGGCAATGCCATTTTTGTGCAGCAGTATGTAACAAATTTACCTGAAGAATTGCAAGAAATCGTTCAATCTTGGGAGCAAGAGGGTAAAACTGTCGTTTGGGTAGCGAAGAACCCCACCCCCAACCCCTCCCCGCAAGCGAGGAGGGGAGCCGGATTTCAGGTGATGGGTGTAATTGCGATCGCAGATGAGGTGAGAGTCGAAGCAGCCGCAACCATCAGCCGATTAAAGCAACTCGGAATTGAGCAAATTGTCATGTTAACTGGGGATAATCAGGAAACTGCTCACAGTGTCGCCAAAGCAGTCGGAATCGATCGGGTATATGCTCAACTTCTACCAGAAGATAAACTGAATATTATCCGCCGTTTACAGCAACAATATCAAACAGTTGCAATGGTAGGTGATGGCATTAATGATGCACCAGCTTTAGCGCAAGCATCTGTAGGTATAGCGATGGGAGTATCTGGTAGCGATGTGGCATTAGAAACCGCAGATATCGTACTGATGGCAGACAGGTTAGAAAAAATTGCTGTAGCGATGCATTTAGGCAGGCGATCGCAAGCCATCGTAAAACAAAATATAGTTGTAGCGTTGAGTTTCATTATGTTGCTTTTAGTCGGCAACTTTCTAGGAAATATTAACCTACCCATCGGCGTAATTGGCCATGAAGGTTCCACAGTATTAGTTACCCTCAGTGGACTAAGATTATTGAAATAAGATAGCACGCAATATAAGCCCAAAAGCCAGATGTAGAGACGCGATTTATCGCGTCTTAAAAGACCAGAAATACCCGAAATGACTGAAATTGATGAATTAGACAGTCTCATCGGGTCAAAAAAAACAAAATTTGAGTATGGAGTGTGGTCAATACTCAATTCACATTAGACGTAAATTATTATTTTGAACTTTTAACTCCTAACTCCTAACTCATGCAAACCGATCCAAAACCAGGAACACTTTACGTTGTCGGCACACCAATTGGCAACCTGGAAGATATCACCTTTCGGGCAGTGCGAATTTTGCAAACTGTGGATATCATTGCTGCGGAAGACACGCGTCATACTGGGAAACTGTTACAGCATTTTCAAGTTAAAACACCCCAGGTAAGTTACCACGAACACAATCGTACTAGCCGTATTCCAGAATTATTAGAGCATTTAGTTAATAATAAAGCGATCGCTCTAGTGAGTGATGCTGGGATGCCAGGAATTTCCGATCCTGGATATGAACTGGTGAAAGCCTGTATTGAGGCGGGAATTCCAGTCGTTCCCATTCCTGGCGTTAGTGCAGCAATTACCGCTTTGAGTGCAGCTGGACTACCAACAGATCGGTTTGTCTTTGAAGGCTTTCTCCCAGCGAAAACCCAGCAGAGACAAGAACATTTAGAATCTCTGCAAACAGAATCTCGCACCTTGATTTTCTACGAATCGCCGCACCGTTTGCGAGATACTTTGCAAGACTTAGCTCTTGTTTGGGGAAACGATCGCCAAATTGTGCTAGGACGGGAGTTAACTAAATTGTATGAGGAATTTTGGCGGGGGACAATTGCCGAAGCGATCGCTTACTACTCCCAACGAGAACCCCAAGGTGAATATACATTAGTAGTCGCGGGAATTCCAGCCAGTCAGCCCCAACTGACAGAAGAAGAATTGAAAGCCGAATTGAAACAGTTAATTAGTCAAGGAATATCGCGATCGCAAGCTAGCCGTCAGTTAGCAAAATTTACTTCCCTTCCCCGTCGCCAACTATATCAACTAGCTCTTTCTATAGTCTCCAGTCCTGAGCCTTGAACGGCTGATATCGCTTTTTTGAAAATCAAAATTATAGATGTGAAATGTAGAGATTTCTTTATTTTTTCTTCCTTTTTTGTCCTTCTCTACGAGATACTACGCTTACCCATACAGGGAAGTAAGCTACACGTCGTGTCTCATATAGAATGCAGTTAGCTTCCTTATCTACATCTTGTATGATGTCAAATAGGATTGCTATACAAATACTTGAATGTACAGAATGTGACTAATTTGTATATTCATCCTCAAAGATGACTTGGCGAATATTCAAATGATATCCAAAGATTTCTGATATTAGTTCTTTAGATAGATCGGAAATTTTGGAGGCAAACTTTAATATGAAATTAGTCAAATGCAAACAAAGCAGATTTTCAGTGAAGGAGAAATTCGATGACTAACATTATTGCTTGGTTGGTTTTGGGTTTAATTGCAGGTGCGTTAGCTAAGTTATTTTATCCTGGAACCCAAGGCGGCGGTATTATCTCTACGATTGTATTAGGAATCCTGGGAGCCGTATTTGGTGGTTATTTGGGTCAAGTGTTGCTAGGAAGTAGTTCCGCAGCAGCTGCATCTGTAGGAGCTTTATCTCTGGGAAGCATTTTATTTGCTGTTATTGGTGCAATGATACTAATTTTCCTTTGGGGTTTACTGACTCGTCGAGCTGTGTAATTACCTCAAATTGAGGTAACAATTTTGGGAATCACTTCTAACTGCAATAAACCGATAAAATGACATTAGAAAAAGAGCGAAGAACTATAGGAGTTTTCGCTGGGTGTTCCGATGCACAATTGGTACTAAAGGAACTAAAATCTTCTAATTTTCCAATGGAGAAAGTTTCTGTTATTGCGCGGAATACAGAACAAAAAAGTGATATTGCTGGTGTTGAAATAATCGAAAACACTGGCAATACATCCTCAGAAGATGCTGCTGGAGCCGTTACTAGTGATGCTTTAGATGGTCTTACTGCTTTATCAGTCGATCTAGTCCTCTTAGTAATTCCTGGTATAGGTTCAGTTATCTTAGCCGGAGCGGAAGTAACTGCGATCGCTAACACTTTAGCAGGTGGTATGCCTGGTTTATTCCTAAGTTTAGGAATTGCTGAAAAGCAAGCACAGGGTTATAGCGATCTTGTCTGTAAGGGTTACTATTTGGTGATAGTAACCGGTATAGATATAGAAATTCGTCTCGCTAAGAGGATTTTTAATCGCCGTGATATTCAACAATGGGGAGTCTTTGAGCCATACTCGACCCCAAATAATCGCTATAAACACGCACTTGGTGTTTTCTATCAGCGTCAAGACGCAGAAAGAGCGCTCACTGAACTGAGAACTGCTGACTTCCCAATGAGTCAAATATCAATAGTTGTTAAAAATACAGACAACTTAAGTGATATTTATGAGGTAGAAATCAGCAGTTCCCAAGATAAATATACTACTTTAGGACTTTCTGATGAGTTAGCTAGATATTATGAACATCATCTGACTCTTGGTCATTACTTATTAGTATTAAAAGGTACTGATATCTATGTAGCAGGTGCAAGAGCTATTTTAGAGAGTAACAAGATTCAACATTTTAGTATTTATAGTCAATCTGAACTTGATGCGGCTAGAAGCGATCGCCAAGTTATTACCAACTTCTAGTTAATCCTCAAGTTAATATTAATAGTTTTTCCGACACACTATTATTGTGCGTATTACTAACAGCTGACACTCCCTATAATACGCTTGTACTGTAAATTATATACTTCTATGGGTATAGGTTGTCTTTTGAAACCTCAACTTTCCAGTGGAATAAATACAATACCGCTTGCGATCGCTAAGGTTACGGTTGCTCTGTAGTATTGATGTATAATGTCATAGATGTCATATCCAACCGCAAAAGCCACTATACTATATTTAGTGTTTAACTAAATTGTGTTTTCATAATTTAATTTTCACTATTCAACTTTTTAATTTTACTATCCAGCCTATTTGTAAAGCTCAAAGTTATTTAACTATTACAAGATAATTTTAAGAAATATCATTTTTTAGTAAAGTTGAATGTTAAATTTATAATTTCAACACAAGTGTTTCGTTATTCACGGCGAGATTCAATTACAAAATCAGGCATTTGCTTAATTTTCAGATATACTATAATATCGAATGGTTTATTGTTAATAAAGTTGTCAATATTTAAATAAATATATAATTATTTAAACTAACGTTACATTGAGAAAAATTAGGATATAAATGGTAATCGTTGGTATGCAAAAAACCAAGTCTATCCTAACATTAACTCAGTAGCCTCCATTTATCGAAACTCTTATGCTGTATTCATTTTTAATTTTTAATTCCGCCTTGCGGTAATAGTCTCAAAAACAGAAATAATTTGAATACCTGTTTGGAATAATGTTGAACCGTTTGAAGATTGGAACCAAGATTGGAGTAAGTTTTGCTTTGAGTTTGGCAACTCTGACCACGATTGGTCTAATCTCCTACCAAAGCACCAATGAGCTAATTGAAACTTCGGGCAAAGAAAGCCATACTTACAAGGTGTTAAGTCAGCTTGAAGACCTCAACTTGCAACTGACAAATGCTGAGACAGGGCAACGCGGTTACATTATTACTGGAGAACAGCGCTATTTAGAACCTTATAACGCTGCCATTCAAGTACTAAATCAAAAAGTTGGGGAACTTCAAAGGTTAACGGCAGATAACCCCAACCAACAAAATCGGCTTGATATTTTGCAGCCACTACTAACCGAGAGAATGGCTGTAATGAAAGATGTCATAGAGCTACGGCAAAGCCAGGGTTTAGAAGCTTCTCAGAAAGCTGTTCTCACAGACCAGGGTAAGCAGCTGATGGATAATATCCAGAAAGTTATCCAGGCGATGAAAAATGAAGAGAATGCACTGCTAAAACAGCGCTCTGACAAGGCGCAAGCAGCTGGTCGGCAAACCCTCGCCAGCATTGTCTATAGTATTCCCTTCTTTTCTTTACTCTTAGCTTTGATTGGATTCACCCTGACCAGACATATTTCAGTACCGCTGAAGCAAGTTTCTGATTTGGCAGAAAAAATGGCGGATGGGGATTTATCGGTAAGTTTACCAGATAGCGATCGCCAAGATGAAATTGGTGTGTTGACGCGCACCTTTAACCAGATGATCGTTAATCTGCGAAACACAACTCAAAAAAATGAGGAGCAAAACTGGCTAAAATCTAACTTAGCTGAATTTACCCAGATGCTCCAAGGGCAAAGAAATCTGGAAAGCGTGTCTAATGTGATCTTGTCGAATTTAGCACCACTAGTTGGGGCCTCACAAGGCGTTTTTTATGTAATGGACTCCATCAACGACCAGCCTGTGCTGAAGTTGTTGAGTGGTTATGCTTATAAAGAGCGGAAAAACCTAGCAAATCAGTTTCGTTTGGGTGAGGGATTAGTGGGACAATGCGCCCTAGAAAAACAAAGAATCCTCCTCACAGAAGTTCCCAGTGACTATATTCGCATCACTTCTGGTTTGGGAGAAGCACCACCGCTAAATATTATTGTGTTGCCCATACTATTTGAGGGGCAGGTAAATGCTGTAATTGAACTTGCCTCTTTTGGGCCTTTTAATAAGTTACACCTGACATTTTTAGAGCAATTGAGTGAAAATCTGGGTGTATTTTTAAATAACATCGCCTCACAATTGCAAACACAGCAACTACTTGAAGAATCTGTTGCTTTAACAGAGGAACTGCAAACCCAGCAAGAAGAACTACAGCAAAGCAATCAACGCTTGGAAGAACAGACGCAAGAACTGGAGGAATCACAATTTCTTGTCAAGCAATCTAACGAAGAATTGCAACAACTAAATGAGGAGCTAGAAGAAAAGGCAGAATTGTTAGAAGTTCAAAATCGAGAAGTAGCTCGCAAGAACCAGGAAGTTGAGCGGGCGAGGAAATCTTTTGAAGAAAAAGCTGAACAACTGGCCTTGTCTTCCAAATATAAGTCAGAATTTCTGGCGAATATGTCCCACGAACTGCGGACACCGTTAAATAGCCTATTAATTTTAGCAAGGCTGCTCGCAGATAACTCTCTTAACAACTTGACCGACAAACAGGTAGAGTACAGCCGGACTATTTACTCGGCTGGGACTGATTTGCTGGAATTGATCAATGACATTCTAGATTTGGCAAAAATTGAGTCGGGTACTATGTCGCTCGATATTGAGCAAATTGCTCTTGCAGATTTGGAAACATCTCTAGAGCAGACTTTCCGGCAAGTTGCCCACAAGAAAGAAATCAGTTTTACTATTGAACGGGATGAGAAGTTACCCCTGACAATTTATAACGACTCCAAACGTCTGCAACAAGTACTGAAAAATCTCCTAGCTAACGCCTTTAAATTTACAGAACAGGGAGGCGTGAAGTTACAAATATCCCAAGTTGATAATTCCACGATTGCTTTTGCCGTCAGCGACACGGGCATAGGCATTCCAGCCGAAAAGCAGAAGATTATTTTCGAGGCATTTCAGCAAGCAGATGGCACAACTAGCCGCAAGTATGGCGGGACTGGCTTGGGCTTATCCATCAGCCGTGAATTAGCTCAACTGTTAGGAGGGAGAATTGAACTACTCAGCCAACCAGCACAGGGAAGCACCTTCACCCTTTACTTGCCCAGGCAACAGGAAAAGCATGGCCCAAATATCACTACACCACCTCTTGAGCCAACTACCTCTACCCGTACAACATCGACCAGAAAAGAAGTCTCACTGGTGGAAAACAGACCCCCAACTGTGGACATCTCTCCATCAGTGAAAGTGCTTCCTAGCTTACCCCACGATATTCCAGATGACCGGGAAATAATTCAATCGGGCGATCGCATTTTGTTAATTATCGAGGATGACGATAAATTCGCCCGTATCTTACTAGATATGGCACGTCAGCAGGGCTTTAAAACTATTGTTGCTTTACAGAGCAAACAAGGTCTAGCACTAGCAGAACAGTTTAAACCCAATGCAATTATGCTAGATATCCATATGCCAGAGATGGATGGTTGGACGGTGCTGGATCGTCTAAAGCATAAACCAGATACCAGACATATACCAGTACACATACTTTCTGTCGATGAAAGACAACAACGGGGATTACAGCTAGGAGCGATTACCTATCTGCAAAAACCCGTGTCTCCAGAAGCGCTAACTCAGGTATTGACTGATATTAAAGGCTTTATTGAGCGTCAGGTCAGAAATCTCCTGATTGTAGAAGACGATCCCGTACAAGCTCAAAGTATTATCGAACTAATTGGAAATGGTGATGTCCAGAGTACAGCAGTGGGCACGGGAGCAGAAGCCCTGTTGATTTTGCGATCGCAACACTTTGATTGTATGGTACTGGATCTTGGTCTGCCCGATATGAGTGGCTTTGCACTTATTGAGCAAATCAAACAAGAACCCAGGCTGTTGAAACTGCCAATTATCGTTTACACCGGCAAAGAACTCAGCCGACAAGAAGAAACCCAGTTGCGCGGGCTAGCAGAGACAATTATTATTAAAAATGTGCGATCGCCAGAGCGGTTGTTAGACGAAACTGCCCTGTTTTTGCATCGAGTGCAAGCAAATTTGCCTACACCAAAGCGGCAAATGCTAGAGCAACTACACCAAAACGATCCGGTGCTGGCAAATCGGAAAATTTTGATTATAGACGATGACCTACGGAATATTTTTGCCCTGACTAGCTTTTTAGAAAGCTATCAAATGCAAGTGCTGTTTGCCGAAAATGGCAGAGATGGCATAGAGATGTTGCAAACTAATCCTGACATTAATATAGTATTGATGGATATCATGATGCCGGGAATGGATGGTTACGAAACCACCCGCGCCATCCGCCAGCAACAACAGTTTCGCTCACTACCAATTATTGCTTTAACTGCCAAAGCCATGCCAGGCGATCGCGAAAAGTGCATCGAAGCTGGAGCCTCTGATTACATTACCAAACCTGTAGATACTGAGCAACTACTTTCACTACTCCGCGTTTGGTTGTATCGTTAAAGAGTCATCTTTTTTATTAGCTTTTTCCAAGAGGGCTTTTCCATACTCATCACATTCTAAAGAATCCTCAAAAACAGGAACTCCCATTTTTTCAAGATACCTTATGTATATTCCATTAAGTTGATCGTCTTCAACTAAAAATGTAGCAATTTTCTTGTCATAAGATAAACAATATATTATGCCACTATTTAATTTAGGTGTACCCCAGATATAATAATTTTCTATTAAGCCAAACTGCGTAAGTTCATCATGAATAAGCTCATCAGTGATCCCAGGTCTAGTCTTAATTTTAACTTTTTTCTCTTTCATATTTTTAACTTCTTATGAGAACGAGGAAAGCCTCATCGGAGCAGAGGGAGAAAGAGTTTTCTGTAAACCACTCTTTGTTGGGTTTCACGACCTTCAACCCAACCTACAAATCTTCAAAACCTACGCAGTATTGAGTACACATCTATTTTTTATTTTCCATATTCTCATTTAACTTTTGCATAAATTCTTGATGTTCTGTGGCAGCTAAACCTGCTTGTAACACAGATAACACCGTTGCCATTTCTCCTGACAGTAAGGCAGGTACTGGCAACCACAACCCCGGAAACACCTGACTGCGAATAATTCCCTGCTCATCGGTTGGTAGCGAAACATACTCGTCCGCTTGCAGCCTAAACCAATCCAACTGATTATCTAATGTTCGCCAGACAATGTACTCCTGTACTCCATTCCGTCGATAGATGCGTTTTTTATCATGTAAATCGATAGCTGCACTGCTTGCTGCTACTTCTATCACCAGTTCGGGTGCGCCTTGGATATAATCATCCTCACTAATCAACGCCTGTCTGCCTGGAATGAATAGTACCGCGTCAGGCTGTGGTTCATTATCCGCATCTAAACGTACTGTGGGTTCAATTCCCAGAACAAGTCCAGGCGTTGCCGTTTTATAATTCCACAACCACCCAATCAGGTTTCCATGTGGTTCCCCATGACTTTTAATTCTGAGTGGGGATGCCATAATATACACAACTCCTTCAACCAGTTCAGCTTTTCTTAAATGCGGCATTGCCTGATAGCGACGCTCAAATTCGTAGCGAGATAAGCGATCGCCATTTTCCAGAGGTAAAACTGAAATCACTTTTTTAGGAGTTGCAACCATCCTTTTGTCCTCTTTACCCAAATTGTCCAAACTGAATCAAAATCTTGTTGTTTGGCAGTGCTGCATCCATTTTACTACCGCATATCAAAAAGCTCTTGTGCAGCGATTAGGGATGCTTTCGCCCACAAGGGACGTTAATGTTGAATAACTAAAAGCAAAAGCCCACACTGCACCCGATCAAGGATCCAATGTGGGTAATTTATCCCAGCGTTGCTGAATTAGGGGATGATTCTTGTGGGGTGGGCAGGATGCCATTGGTGTCAAGTTAAGAAAAATGGATGGCAGTTCTGAGTTCAGGGTAACTGAAAGTTTTTTAACTTAAAACAAACGCTCTAGCGTAAAACTAGAGCATTTGACAATTTCAAATGTGACCGTTTTTAAGACAGGATTTACTGTCCGATTTCATAGAAATTTAAATAAACTATACAACTATTTTGCATAATTCTTGGAACAGTAGGTTTACTACTTTACTCATCAGCTTTCCTTGAATGTGTTTGCCACCTAGTAGCTTCTCACCTTGTTCGGTGACGTTAGCTTTGAGTGAGTCGCGGTAGTCAATCAGTTTCTTGGTTAGTTCGTTCTCCGGCAGTCTGCCAGTTTCCACGCCAGTTAGAACGTACTGCCAGAGACTAATTCTACACAATGATGAACCGCTAGCTTTTTCTACAAGCCCATCCCCCGACTGTTCCAGAACTGTACCCATACCCAAACGCATTTTGAAGGTGTCGCGGCTGCGGTTGCGTTTAATTCGTTTGGTGTCACCTGCTAATCGCCGGACTGTGGTCTGTCCGTTTTTGCGATCGCGCTCCGTTTTCTTCACCTCACGGACTTCGTACTCAATTACGGGCTTACCGTTAATTCCTAGGAACGACTCAAAGGGGTAAATCCTGGTGAGTAAACGCGATCGCACTCTCAACCCAAAACCGAACTTGTCAAACACAGTCATGTAAGGCTTAAACGCAAGTTCAGACAACATTTCACTGATTCTTGCTTCTAAGCGCTGCTCATAGAGTGAGATATCACACATCCATTCAGCGTGGAGTTCCAGGATTGGGTCGATTTCAATTCCGTAGTCCTTGGCGATAGATATTTTATAGCGATTTTCGATTCGGGTTTTCCCGGCGGGTGAGATTTCGAGCCTTTTAGCTAACCATGCCCAAAGGGGCGGTAGGAATCCTGCCTTGGTAGATGTGCTTTTGGTATGCGCCACTTCTGGGAATTGCCAAGCGAGAAGCTGACGAGCATAATTCACAATTGGCGATTGTACGCGGTTGAGGTGTTCGAGTTGCTGACAGAGGTCGCGGAGTTCATCGATCGGTTCTGGGCGGTGCATAAGGAAATACCTCAGATTCAACTCCCCAGTTTCCAGTCGGTGATCTGGATCGTGACCGTAGGCGGCCATCGCTAAAGCGTCGGCGGGGTCGCTTTTGTTCGGGAGGTTTTTGCCTTCGCGATAACGCCGCAGCTCGACGTGACCAACCCACAAAATTTTGATTTCTAACTTATTGAGGATGGATGCCCACAGTCTTGAATAGTGGTTTCCCGTTGGTTCAAGAATCGCATAATCTGCTTTGATTTCTGCTAGGTAATCAGCAAAGTCAAAAGCAGACTTTTGTTTCTTTCTAGCATCAGGATTGGAGTAAAAAGCCGGATATAAAGTAGATGCTTTATTTCTTGTTTTATTCCAATATGCCTGTAATCCGCCCTTGGGATATTGTGTTAAAATGTGAGTGGTTATACTCGATTTACTAACATCAATTCCCAGAATTATTAATTCTGTTGTCATGGTTCTGCGTAGCTTATGGTGAGGTTTCAAGGACTGGCATCCTTTGAATTACCCGAACTTAATAGCGCACGAATCACCCTAACGCCCCACACTTGAGGGGCGCGATTCAGGAGTAAACGCATTCGGGGAATTAATTAGAGTTGTGCCGCGCATGAACTCAGGAACGCCACACATTAGGGGCGCAATTCAATTTGAACGCCGCACTTTCTCTAATTAACTTGCGGATGCTTTGGACACAATCCGCGACGGTGGCAACGATGCTACCGTTTCGGCTACTGTGTCAGGTAGCCCATGCCGTAGCGCGATCGCAACAATTGCGATTCATCAGGCGGTTATATGCTTTCGAGAGTGACGGTAATTGTGTGTAAGTCTTTCATCAGTATTTCTTGAGTGTCTTCTGTGGCATTTTCAACCTTTGAGATAAACTCAATTAATTCATCTAACTGAGCTTTAGCCCTAATTAACTTGTGCCATTCAATGTAGTAATCCCAGCTTGGATCTGGTTGTGGAATATTTAAATTTTCTTCATTACTCATAAATTTCATCCTCGTCAAATTCGTCGTCATCTGGGTAGTAGTAAGGAGGCATTTCGCCCCAAGACTTGCGCCAAAAATCATCACCATGCAAATATTCGCGACCGCATAATTCCGGTGGTGTACCGGGAATTAAAATCATTGCGATACCTTGAGCAAATAGTGGGGGATATCCTTGCTCAGGGTCTTTTAAATCAGTCCAGCAATGACAATTGTTGATGTATTTTGTGCCTTGATAAATCCATTCCAGCTTGAAAAATTCATAATGCCAGCGTTCTTGGTTTCCCCAATCTTGGGGACGCGCAAATGACATGATTGATGTTTCGGCAATAGAACCGTCTTTCTCTAAGCAATAAACAGTTACGACGTTATGAACTTCAGTTATTTGTATTTGGTCTGAATTGGTTTCATTCATGGTCTTGAATCGCTAAAATTAAAACCCGTCTGGGACATCGCCGCGTGTCCCAGGTTCAAAAGGGATGTTGTCTGGATCTGCCTCCTCAACGAATTCGGCAGTAACTGACTGTGACTCTGGGTTAGCGGCGTTTAATAACCTCTGAAATTGAGGCATTGAAGGCGCTTCTGGTTTGATGCCTTGCGCTCTTAAAAATTCTGCTGTCGCTTCCCACTCACTACGAAGCTTGTTCATCTTCTGTTCAAGTTCGCGGTTTTCGGATCGTAATTTCCGATTTTGGTTGTAGAGTTCCTCGGACTTTGGCCCAACTGCTGTTATGGCTTGTTGTCTCAAGTCCTCAACTACTGAAGTTACTGTCTCCCCCGCTTCTAGTTCAACTGTAAAACCGATTCTCTCGTTACTGTAATCACCAATGGATATTAAGAAGTGAGCATGGACTAATTTGATTTTCATAGCGTTAGAATGTGTGCTATTTTTTACTTGTTTGAATCGATTTATTAATTGCGATCGCGTCCCAAAAACACGATCGCAATTGATTTGAGCTATCCTTTAACTTCCTGCGTTTGGGGTAGATCGAAAACTACCTCGTATACTCCCCCGCCCTGGCGGAAAATGCTTGCAAAAGCATCGGCATCAGACCGACTACGAACCCTAGCAATGCAAGCATTTTCGCCATTGGGCAGACGGCGGAAAATTGCCCAAGGTCTCAATTGATCGCGGTAACTCATAATTTAGAATTCCTAATTGTGTAAAAAAGACCAGAGCAAATGTTACCAGTCACGCTGGTGCAACCATATATATTCAGGGGTGTCGTAGTGGGTTTTATTCCATAGGCAATGCCTCCCTCGTATCTGAAAGGCTGCGACCCCAGCGCACTTGATTAATCAGCCCCTCAATTAACCCCTCTTTATCCGAAAGGGGGACGGAGCTATTGATTTGATGCCCGACTGTGTAGATTTCTTCGCGGCATCTGCCAGGGGATTGGTCACAAAGCTGAATCGCGATCGCACTTATTAAAAACAGCTTCTCGCGCCTAGACATCAGTTCAAAAGTACTACCATAGCGCTCTTGGAGCGATTCCAGTAAGGAGCCGTCGTTTATGGTGTAGCTGGTAAAATGCCCTATTGGCTTTGACATTGGTACAATTTCCTCAATGCAAATAATCGTAGACTTGGCGATCGCCCCAAATCAGGGATGGTAGGCGATCGCCTTTTCAATAATTAGATTTCCTCCTCCTCGTCTGACTCTGGCTCTACTATTTCGCCGATAACGATAGTTACGCCGTCATCTCCTTTGGAGAAATCAACGATCGCAAATTCAACATCATCAACGTCTCTTATGTTCACCACCGTGTCATCTGGGTAGTGTTTCAGGTTTGTAATCAGTTCTAAAACTGTGGTTGTCATGTTGGTTCTGAGGCTAGTATTTCTTCGTCTGTGCGGTCGAGGTTCACAAATGTGAATCTTATTAGAGTGTCTCCAACTACTGTGCAACTCATTTGGCCTGCCTCTGTGCCTGCCTCTGTGCCTACCTCCGCATCATCAGGCAGGCATCGTAGGTTTCTAATTAATTCGGCAAGAGTGATTGTCATGTTATTTCCAAAGTAAGTTTGCAGACATGAAATATCACCGCGCAGTCAACTCGTGATCTACGCTCAGTTCAAGGTGATAAAAGGGTGGTTCCGCGCCGGGGCATAAAAACAGTGGCGTGGGTGCTTGCTCCGGTTTATTGGGATGCCCTGCCACTTTGCAGGGGGGAGCTAAAAAATTATTCTACTAATGTAGAACTCATGATATAAATTAATCATGAGTAGAACTCCCTTGTCAAGCATTCTACTCATGCTTAATTATTCTGCTCATGTAAAATGGAGTAAATGTGTGGATGACGTGAATGGCAAGACCAAAGAAATCGGCAGAAGACGTAGCGACAGTAGGACTCAGCCTCAGTCAAAGCGCGTGGGAGGATCTAAAAATAAGAGCCAACGCAATGGGACTATCGAGATCAAAATTAGTGGAGAAGATAGCAACAGGGGAAATCCCGATTGGAAGCTTGCCCCAATCAGAGACACAACTGCTGGGAAAATCTTAGAGCGCCTGGAAGCCCTGGAGAAGCGGCATTTAGAATACGTGCATTCTCACCAAGCTCGGCTAAAGGCGCGGCTGGGGGAAAGTGAAGAAGCTGAAAATGAATTCAAGGAAGAGTCAAACCAGATAAAAAGTGATATTTATCATCTGGTAGCTCGTGAAAAGAGTGGAGATGAAGTAATAGAAGTTAAATAAAACCGTCCTGCCACAGTGGCAAGGGCGGTTTTGTTTTGCGATCGCGGATTGTGGGTGGAGGGGTGCGATCGGGGTGCTGGCAAATGATAAATGACTTTTGACAAATGAACAGAACTGAATACCTTAACTCGTCCAAACAGCGTGCCAATGAATACCTCGACATGGGATTTATAAAGTTAGCGTGGCAATCTTTCTCTAGCGACCTGATAAAACATGACGAGCTTATAAACCACCCAGGACTTGGAATTGGAGTGCAAAAGCTAATTCTCGGACATCTCGCAACAGAATCAGGAATGCGGAAGTTCATCAATGACTTCTCGTAATTCCCTAAACCAATGACCAAATGTAAAAACAGGCGCGGCAATCTCTGTCAGCCACCAGAAAACGATGAGCCGAGGTGCAAAACTTGCCCTTACAAACCTTGGCGAACCTTTGAACCAGACTTAGACTACGACGATGAAGATGGACTGTGTCACCTTGACCGCACCTCACCGGAAGACTATGAGCCAGAGCCGATTTGGTGCATTTTAGATTTTTAGCGATGCCTACGGCGGCAAGCTACGCGGTTGACTAATGACAAATGACGAATAACCAATGACTAAATCAAAAATCTCATCAAAAGTAGTTCGAGCTAGAAGCCTTGCCGTCTACGAGCTAGAGAAACTTTTCGACTATATCCGCACCATTGACCCGGAACTTGAGCCTGACCAAGCGATCGCGCTGACAGCATACATCTTGAGCGATTTACCAAACTTGTTTGTGCAAAATCCTGAGTTAGTCGCTCGGATAAAAGACATAGCCGCAAACATCAAGCAGAAACGTTCGCACAATTGACCGAAAAAAACCAAAAAGCCACCAAAGATTTAGCGATCGTGGTGGCTCTCTGTGAGAATAACTAATAGTATTATGCCACAAAATAGCCAAAACAATCCTAATTTCTGGACACAGAAACATCAAGAGCTTTGCTTGAAATATCGGATAAAAGCAGCATATCAACAGTTTTGGTGCTGGTTAACAAACTACGCCAAGCCAGGCAAAGTAATAGAAGTTACATTACATGAATTTAATGCCTGGGTAGAGAAACAATCAGGACAACCACTATCCGAAAGGCATCTAAAAAATCTCGTCAAAAGACTACTTGAATTCGGACTAGTTAGGCTGATAAAAAAATATAGCTGGCACGAATTCAAGTTAATAATCAAACCTCTAGAGTGGTTAGAACCACTTAGAAAACGAGCGGAAAAAAGATCCGAAATCAGGATCGATAGTTCCAAAATATCGCCTCAAACCCAAGAAAACAGTTCTCTCGCTCATCAGGAGCCTAGTCAGCAGCAGCAATTAGATATTAAGCCAAACACCCATGTATCCGATGAAACCAAAAATGAAATTAAACAACTCGCTCAAAAAGTAGATATTCACCTACCTGAAAAGTGTGAAGTCTACAATTACGCAATCGAAAAAATCTTCTTAGCCTTAAACCTTGTTTTCTTACGCAATAAACGAGATTCAATTAATAACCGCATCGGCTTATTGATTGATTGCTTGCGCTGGGAATACTGGAATGAACCAGAAAACCTACGTTTACTTCACAAAGCTGGAATTATTACCCCAGAGTCTCTTTACTACGACTATTACTCTACATAAAAACTGCTTCTACTCTCTAGTAGTAGAAGCAGCGGACATAATAACCAACTCGATTATGAACCAACCTACACTTTTTGATTTAGAAGCTTTTACCAAGTCCTCACTCCCTACTCCCGTTTACGATCCTGCTTGGGATGAAGAACTTGCGCCCCAACATTCTCAACCAGAAACCAGATGGAATCCCGCTCACTTTGGGGAAGTCCCGCGCAAGTTAGAAGACGACGGACAAATTTCTATTTTTTACGACGATAGCGATGAACCACCAGACCCAGACGATTACTTAAACCGGGATGATTACGAGCAGGACTGGGGCGAGTGGGAATTACGTGTTGGGGCGCAAGTTACCACAAGCACTATTGCAACCACAGTAGAATCTCGTGTTGGGGCGCAGGTATCACACGTTACCCAAAAAGTTGCGCCCCAACACGATACCCATTGGGTAGAGAAATACTGGGTCAAACGAGCAGGTAATAAATATTGGTATTACCGTTACTGCTGGATGGTAGGCAGGAAGAAAAATCGGTGCTACATCGGCAGTGTGGACAGTATCACCGCCAAGCGTAAAAAGGCAGATGTGGAAATTGCGATCGCAGATGGTAAATTACCAATTGAGATTGAGCAGTTAATCCGAGGCTGGAAACATGAGCCGTCCACCATGCCCAAGATGTGACCAAACAACACTAATTTTTAAAAACGGTAGCTATCGATTGTCTGACGATACTTTGGTTCAAAGGTGGTTTTGTCAGCGATGCCGCAAAGGCTTTACTCCTGCAACAGTTCAGGAGATTGGCGCAGCAGTTCTTGAAGCTTCCGCAACTCATCCCAAGTACGAGATGTAATGTCTGGTTTCGCAAAAAGCTGTGTAGAGCGGTAATTCTTGGTTCTCCAAGCGATGTAACGGTCAATTATTTGTAAGAAATCCCCTATCAGCACGGGGATTTTTTCAGACTCATTGGTTATCAGCTTGGAGTCAACAGCCCTAGCGTAAGTCAAAATGTCATCTTTGAGCGCTACGGGGACGCGAATTGTGGTTGTTTCCCCACCGCTCCAAGTGCTACCTGATTCCCAGGTTGTGTTATTCCGTGCCATAGATTAATTGCCGTGTTACACGGCAATGTTACCACTTACGCTAGTCCCCAATGCCCAATCAAAAGCGATCGCCCTTTATCCGATTAGTGCGATCGCTTGCTTGTTGCTTTGAAATTTTAGATTTTCAGTTTATCTCAACTCTGGGTAAACCCGATCAACCTCCTCCCATGCCTGATTCGCCAAAAATTCGAGCGCCATAGCTAAATACACTGGATGGTCATATTCACCACCTTGTAAACGCTCGAAGAAGATTTCGATTTGGAGGAATAGGAGATTGGGGTTCATAGAGTTGCTATAGCGCCCTCAAGGTCGGCATCATTCACATCGATATAAACCGCCAACATCTTCAAATCCGCATAACCCAATAGCTTTTGAATAATTCTTAGTGACACGCCGTTTCGAGCCAAATGGGTTACAAAACTTCGGCGGCTGGAATGAGTGCTTAGTCCTCGGCTCTCCAAACCAGCTTTTTGCACAGCTTCCCGAAACACCATATCCGCATATCTCAGAGAGATGTGCTTGATAATTTCCCCTTCGGTGTAGCTCCTTTTGGAAGGAAATAACCACTCCGAATCTGGATCTTCTGGGGTGTATGCCTTCAAAGCTTCGCGAAGAGTTGGGTGTACTGGCACTTGCCTAGTTTTCTGAACTTTCTTTTTTCCACCTACATACAGCCTTGCGAGTGCGGGCCCGAAAAGTAATCAATTTAAGCGGGTTACCCTCAGCATCATAAAGATCCGCAATTTTCATTTGCACCAGTGCCCCCCACCTCTCCCCCGTGAACCATGCCAAGTCTAAAAGCAATTTGTATTTTTGGCTTTGGATGTTATTACGGATTCGAGAATATTCCTTGGCCGTAAAAACAGCCGCTTGTCCATTGCGGTTGTTTTTCATAGAATTATTTTGATGTTAATGACTTCCGGATTAACCATTGTGAGGTGTTAATCTGGAAGCTTTTATTTTTCAGGTATTACCTAAATACGCATCAATCCTAATCACAGCAATGGTTTGGTGTCGTCCGTGAAACTTCCGGTTTTACATAAAAGTGGAACATTTACATTATTTTGATTACTTCATACAACGGATTTATTCACATCATCAAAAAATCCGTTTTATGGCAGAACCTACAATTGTTCAAATTTTTGGAACAGGTGCGACACGTTTAGCCAGTGGAGCAGCAACACCAAGCGCAGGGCTGTTTATTCCTGATTCAGCGCTACAAACAGCAGGCTTAGCAACTCCTTCCACAGCAACAGCAGAAGGTCATTTAGTAGCGATTGCGGTCAACGCCAAAAGTTATCTTACTCAAACTAATTTTGATGCAAATATTGACCAGTCTTTAATCGTTACAGACGGATTCTCAAGTTTCACTACAAGGGGAACTGACAACACTGCATATAGACAAGACCAATTAACATTAAGCCTTGCCAAAGTTGACACTAGCTCAACAATTGACCCGGATAATTACTAATGGCAATCGGACACGTACACGGAACAGTTGCCAGCGGCGCAACGGGTAGTTACATTCCGGCTGATTCTCCTAGCATTGATATCCCTCCCAATGCTACGGGTGGCTATGATGTCACCTACACCTATTTCACCTTTTTCGCTGGTCAGAACGCCTACCATTGCCTAATTAATGGCATTGACATTTATCCTGGAGCAGGATGGCTAATAGATTCTTGTGTGTGGATATTAGACACTACAGATGTACCGCACGACTGTGTTAACGGTGTGTGTATACCTGCAAGCACTCATGGCACTTTAGGTTTATATGCATCGCTAGCGGCTTGCGAAGTAGCTTGTGGCGTTCATGGCTGTAGCGGTCAGTGTGTTGGCAACAGCGATTGGGCGCAAATTGAAGGCTTATCTAATCAATTAAAAAATAGAAATTGCGGCTAAATATATGAGCACCTCCAGCGTGATTGGGAGTATGCAATCAGCGCTAGATTGTGCTGGCAAGTGTGATTGTTGCGCCAAACTTCAGCAACAAATCGATGCAATTAATGCAAGGCTTGGCAACATCAAACCTGTTAATGAATTGTCATTAAAAAATTCTATCAAAGCTTCACTACAACCAGAGCTTACGACTTTTGTAGCTGGCGCTGTAGTAGTAGCTACAAACAAACTACAGCCTCAAATTGACACACTCACCAGCCAGGCAAGGCAGAACCTTGAAAAACTATTAAACGCAGAAAAAGTAGGTAACAACGGACTTGCAATAGCAACACAAACCGCCAAAAATGCTGGTGCCGATCGCGCTGAAATTGCTAGGATTGCTAGACTAGCTCATCAAGCTGATGTTGCCGCAAATGCAGCATCAACAGCCGCCGGCACTTCAACAAAGGTTGCAAACACCGCCTTTGATGCAGCAGGTAACGCACAGAAAAAAGCTGCATTACTTGAAAAACAATCAGCCGATGCCTTCAAACGGCTGAATCAAGTAGAAGATATCGCTGCTACGGCGGGGCGGGAGTCGAAACTAGCAAGCGGTTTGTCAAATCAAGCAGTATCCAGGTCAGGACAAGCTGTCACCGAAGCAACCCAGGCAGCAAAAGATGCGCTTGATGCTAATAATGCAGTAGGCGGGTTCAAAGGAACGGTAGAAGGATTAAAAGGGCGAGTCGGCGCACTTGGGGAATCAATCGCAAGACTAGAAACAGCCGTAGGGAATGCTGTTACCAGTGCTGCAAAAGCAGTAGGCATAAGCGAAGCGGCTCTAAATGCAACTGGTAGGATTTTAGGGAAAATAGCGGAAATATTTAATATCATCGGTACTTTTGCAGTGCTTTTTGAGCAACTAGCAACTCTCAATGTGTTAGGCGGGCGAATTGATGCTGTAGAAAATGGTGTAGTGGCACTTGGTAATGATGTATCCCGTGTTCTCGGTAAACTTTTAGGCTTGCAGAATCGCATTGGCAACAACGAAACTACGATCGCACAAATCAAGAATATTGCACTTGATGCTAAAGGTATTGGCGAGGCGGCGAATCTAAAAGCAGGGGCAGCACAGGTGACATCTGCTAGGTCCCAAGGAATTGCTGAATCTGCGCTAGGTAACGCAAAACAAGCACAGTTGACCGCAGACGGTGCGGTTCGGAATGCTGCAACAGCAAATGAGAACGCGACAACAGCCTACAAACAAGGTGTTAAGGCAGAAGGTGTTGGGGAGCAAGCTAAACGTATCGGGATTGATGCTTTGGGCAAGGCAGGAGCAGCACTGACTACGGCGCTGACTGCGATCGCACTATATCAAACCGTAAAATCTTTGCGCGGGTTGCCTGGTATACCTGGCAGGCAAGGCGAAAGAGGATTGCAGGGAGCGCAAGGGATACCCGGCAGAGATGGTATCACTACAGTAGTGCAAGTTGCCGGCGTCCCTGGCAGGGATGGGCTAAATGGTAGAAATGGTTCGCCGGGAATACCGGGGAGGAATGGTAGAGATGTGAGTCCAGCAGATTTAGCAAGTTTGAGAGCATTGATAATTTCTCAACACGCCGCAACACGAACTAATATAAACACAGCATCAGCAGGGTTAGTAGGTGGTGTAAAGACTTTTTTCACAACCCAACTGGCGGGGATAACAGCGCTGATTACTGCGATCGCAACCAATACTTATGTCGAGAAAGCCCTAAGTGTTCTGACATTTGCGGCAACAGTACATAATGCCTTGATGTTGTCAAATAACCTTGGGCAAACTTTTACAACAATCGTGGATCAAGTAGTTGGGCTTATACTGCCAAAGGGTTTAGATGGCACGCCAATTAGTTTTAGCAATGTCCTTGGGAAAGCTGTTCACGAAATTATTGCAGACAGTATTGGTGAAACAAACTATCAAGAACTTTCAAAAGAGTGGCAAGCAGCGAACCGAATCTATCAAGCTGCGAGTAATGTCTACAATCAAATTTCCAATCTTGGCGGTGTAGTAATTGGTGGTTTGGAAGTCATCGGAGGAAATGTAGGCAAGATTGGCAATGCCTTAAGGAAAGGAGGAGTACTTCTCGAAAATGCCTACAGTTATATGAATCCTCAGCCGAACTTAAAAGGTAAGTTTTTCGAGCAAATGAACCTCGTTGGTGAGAATTTGCAAGCAATCGCCCTAGTTACTGCAATTCCTATCGCTTTAGCTGCTGCAAAAGACGGTGTTGATAGTAGCGTAGCCGACCTGAAGCGGGAGATATCACAGACAGACCCTACAGATGCGCAAGGACATCCACTTCATAACGCCGATGGTACAGTAATTCATTACAAGCCCGGTCTAGATGTTCCCGATCCTGCCGCAGTCAAGACTGAAGGCGATCAAGCAAAAGCTGATTCCACTAATTTCTTGCAGCTAGTGCTTGACGATATCTTTGACGGGGGTGATTAAATGACCAACATAATACCAAAGCCACCTTCAGAAGATTCCTTGCCTGATAACTTCGATCCTTTTGAGCATTTGCAAAAAATTTATATACCTCAACACAATGCACTTGTTCAAAAATATTTCTCTGACTTAGGAGATGATTGGAAACCAAATATAGCAAGCCCTCGCAGCGCTTTAAGAGTTGCTTGCACGATGGTTGACAATGACAATCAATTAATGATGAATTTGCGGCATCATTTATAATCCCCTAGTTAAAATTTGAAATCACCCTTAAAAAACAAAGCTAAAAAACAAAGGAAACATTAAATGTTTCCGGGAAAAAAGAAAGCCCAA
>NZ_JBALDU010000100.1:0-41210 GCF_036917235.1 Nostoc sp. | reverse complement strand
CTTTAATCAAACAATGGCTAAACCTTTTAAGTGGACATATAAGGGCAAAGTTTTGGCTATTTAATGGTCTGCTTATTTACGCCGTTCTGTACTAGTTACTTTAACTGCGAAACACTTGGCGAAAACCAAAATAGGCGATCGCATCTTTCATATTTGAGACAAAACGTTTTAGCATACCCATGCGGGTGTCGGTGACGTATTCCAAAGTTAAGACAATGCGCTGTTCGTTGTCACCTAAAGGGGTAACTCTGTGGTAAAGTTTGTCACCATTGAATAATACTAGAGTACCAGGAGTTAAGGAGAGTGATCGCGTTTGTGTCTCCCGTTCAGGAATATCTTTGTAGAGTTGATATTCCAGCTTACTGGATGAGTTGTCAACCAAACCAAGCAACACAGTATAGCGTTTACCGTGATAGTAAGAGGTATCGTAATGATACTGGATATGGTCTCCAGGCTCAGTGTAATAGTATAGCGCGTAAGTATGGGGATCTGAATCAGGACAGGGAAGGAGTTTTTCTGCCGTAATTTGGTTGAGGAACTCGAAAAAGGCACTGAGTTGATAAAACTCTCCGAAAATCGGAGCAAGGCTATCTAAGCTATAGCGGCTGATACTACCGCCCTTTTTATGATTGGGAATATAGTTGCGGTTGATAGCAGGTTGCAAAGTCGGCAACAACGCCAACAACTGCTCAATGATGGAGTTAGGGACAAAGTTATCCACTACCAAAAATTCATTTTGATCTTGAAACTCTGCTTGAAGTTTCTGGTAATCAACGGCTGCTATAGCTTTATCAATTTCAGTTTGAAGCTCCATTGATAATTTGATCCTAATATCAGGATTGCAAAAATAAACATACCATTCAATAAAGCTAATAAGTCTGTTTTATTAGCTTCCTGCCCAATGCCCCGTTAGATTAGTTTGATTCAGGCTGCGGGAGTATCCAAAATTGCCAAATTACCCATATAGCAAAGCTTGGCGCTCCAATTGTCGCTGCCATTAATAATGGCTCTAGTCCATTTAGTAAGGGAACTATGGGAAACAAATACAGCACGTCTTCAATGTCAAAGCCGGCGAAATTTGGTTGACGGCTGGCGTCTTTACCTAAACGTTGTTCCATTTGGTTTCGCAAATGAAAGATGCAAGCAACAGACACGCCAGATACTATCCCCATCACCAACGCCCACCAACCAAATTTTCCCTCCCTCAAACCATATCCAATACACACAAACAATAGAATATGGATGATGGCGTCACTAACAAGGTCATATTGATGTCCCCATTTGCTGCTTTTCCCACTCAAACGAGCTAATTCACCGTCTGTATGATCGAGAAAGTTAGATAAAGCAAATAGCCATGCCCCAATGTTAACCCAAATGGTATTACCAACTGCGAGGGCGACAGCAGCCGCCAACCCTGTCAAAAGTCGCACTGTAGTAAGATGATTGGGATTTACCCAACTGTCTTTTAGAGGTTTAATTAGCCAGTAAGCAAGTTGAGCATCCCAAGGCTTTGCGATCATAGATGAACTTAAATTTAATCTGGTCTTGGAATATATATATAGCGGTTCTCGTTTGGATGCAACACGCGCTAGGGCAGCACTGCTATCATACGTGTACAACTTAAGCCGACAACTATATCAGACAGGCGTTTTGCAAATCCATCACGCCCTCATCCCCTAACCCCTTCTCCCAAAGGAGAAGGGGAATTGAATGTCTATCTCCCCTCTCTCTTGGGAGAGGGGCTGGGGGTGAGGGCAAAACGTTTTCACCAAGCGGGTTTAGCTATGCGCCCCTATTAGTCAAAACCTTAATTGATAATTCATAATTTTTGTCTTCTGGTACTAATAGCTTTCCATCTTTAGTTAGCTTCAGTTGTTGTCCCCGCCACTCTATAGTGTTACCAATAAAGCCAAAACACCAAATAACAAAGCTTAACAAGTCGCACACAATAACGAGCCATAAAAACTTTTTGACTATTGGATCTTTTAAACTAATAGTACCAACAACCCAAGCCATCACCAATCTTGTTATCCAACAGATAGATAATCCTAGCCATCCTAATATTGAACCATTGGTGGTAATCAGTAGCAACAAGCTAGTGACGACACCATAGGTAAAAATTAGTCCTAGATAACCCCAAGGACGAGAAACTCGTTTACCACGCGCCCAACGGATTTGTCGTCTGATGGCATCAATTAAGTTGTTGCTTATTTGTACGTGTTCAACTATATAGTCAGAAAGCACAACTTTGTAACCTGCTTGGACAGGTAGATAGCCTAGTTGAAAATCATCTGCCAGATAATCAGCGATCGCTTCAAATCCACCAATAGCTTCTAGTACTTTTTTCGGGATGACAATGGTAGAACCAAAGGCAAATTTTATACCATTTTCTTTAATGTTGCTGACTAAAACCCCGGCGTGAAATTCAGTAGTAGTACTAATAGCTTCTAATCTCGATATCCATCCTTGAGTTACGGTTCGATACATACAGGTAACTACACCCACGTTTTTATCTTGCAACGGCTGGATAACTCTCTGCAAATAGTCACCTCCAACTCGAATATCACTATCAGCAAGGACTAGAATTTCGTATTTAGCTTTGGCTGCGGCATTGGCTAAGTTGCTAATTTTCAGGTTTGTACCAATGACGCGATCGCTTACAATCAGCAAAATATCCAAATCTGAAAAATTGTAGATGATTTTCTTTATAATCTCTATGCAAGGGTCTTGATAATTTCGTACTGCAAAGATGATTTGATATTTGGGATA
Source organism: Nostoc sp. (assembly GCF_036917235.1). Taxonomy (GTDB): domain Bacteria; phylum Cyanobacteriota; class Cyanobacteriia; order Cyanobacteriales; family Nostocaceae; genus Nostoc. The sequence continues at coordinate 38,441 of NZ_JBALDU010000100.1, read as the reverse complement.
GTCCTGCTGACAAAATGAGGCTAGGTTTTCATAAGCATTACTATCAAGGCCACAAATGGGTTTGAGGATACTAACAGGTGGATGAAACTCTTGATCAATTGCCTGGGGAGCAGCAAAAAAAGTTATTGCTGCATAAATTGCATAGCAATAAAACAAAACAGATGGTATGCACAAAATTAGGAGAAAATAACTAGCGATCGCATGAAAATTTGTTAAGAAATTAGATGCAAACATAGCCATTTATTACCAGGCAATTAGTATTAGCATTTTCTAGATTCACTGCCGATAAGTTTAGGATTTTTGTATGTACGTTAGATGGGATTTAGATGACAAAGTTATTACTTTGAATTATGACAAATCAAATTTAGGTGATACGTTGGGATAAGAAATGATGGTTAGTAATTTCAAAGCCATTATTCAAGAGCGCTTCGCGTACCTGACGACTTAACAATGCAGCCAGTTCTGCTTCGCCTGTCCCTAGTTCTCCATTTGCGTTGGCGAAGCCCGCCGCAGGCATCGCTGGATGAGAGTAAATCTCCACCAAGTTTGCCTGAATCTGAGGTATCAATCCCAGTAAATATTCTTCTGTAATGCCCCCAGTTTGCAATAAACCGTAAACTCTTTGGGTAAAGCTAATACCTTGAGACTGTAGCAGTTTCTCACCATAGCGGCGTAGTCTGCCAAATACTCCTGACCAAACTAGCTTTGTCAGTAGATGACTGCGATTAACTCTCAAGGTCATTCCTAGTTCTTCACTAGGAAGACGAATTACTTTAATATCAAATTCTGCTGCCAAGTCAACTAAAATTCGCAAAACTACTGGATGTATGTGCAAATGCAAATGTCCATCGACATGAGAAAGAGGTAAACCAGTAGAACAGTATTTTTCTAATTGGGCGCGAATTTCTTGGCGCAATTCTTGATGGGTTTCCTTAATAAATTGATAGCGCAAACCGGCGAAAAATGGACTGTTGGAAAAGTTACCTTGTTTGTCAACTAAATGGGGAATTTGCTCTGGCGGTAACACAGAACGACCACATACCAACACAAGATGTAGTCCAACAGCCAAATTTGGATTCGCTTTTGCCGAAGTGACAGCCTCTTTTGCAGCATCAGCGCTCACCATCAGGCTGGTACTAGTTAGCACTCCTTCTTTATGTGCTTTGATAATTGCTTGATTAACTCCTTCAGAGAAACCAAAGTCATCACCATTGATGATGGCGAATCGCTGTGCTTGCATAAGTTTTAGATTTTTCTGTATTTTTTCTGATAATTGAGCTATTGAGTTAGACTGACGCCGATCCAATCCAAAATTCAAAATGAACAACTAACCAACAACTACTGATTCTGCTTTTGCTGTTGCTTGGGTGCGACGATCTTTCAAGTATGAGAAAAATTCCCGTCCTTCACGCAAGCGGCGCACTAACATTTGGGGATCGGTGAGCATTTCACCAACAATTGGGATAATCGCTCTGGGACGAAAGTAAAACTTACGATACATTCTCTCAACTGCATCCTCAATCTCAGCACTGGAGAGATTTGGATATTGCAGTGTAGACATTTGAATTCCTGAACTAGCAACTAAGGACTTGTTGCTAAACCAATTATTTTCTTGTGCTTGACGATAAAGTTCTGTTCCAGGATAAGGAGCTGCGATGGAAACTTGAATTGTATGAGGACTAATCTCACAAGCAAACCGGACTGTTTCTTCAATTGTTTGTGGGGTTTCGTCGGGTAAACCAATGATAAATGTGCCGTGGACAGTAATGCCAAGTTTATGACAATTTTCCATAAACTTCCGCGCGACTTCTAACTTGATTCCTTTCTTAATACCATCTAGAATTTGCTGATTTCCAGATTCAAATCCGACTAAAAGTAGGCGTAAGCCGTTATCGCGTAGTTGTTTTAGGGTGTCATAGTCGAGATTTGCACGAGCGTTGCAACTCCAAGTCAGTTTGAGTCGCCGCAGATGTTCGCTAATTGCGATCGCTCGATGTTTGTCTATAGTAAATGTGTCATCATCAAACATATATTCCCGCACTTTGTCACCGAAGATCGCTTTCGCTTCTTCCATCTCGCGGCCAACAGCTTCGGGGCTTTTTGTGCGGTATAAGTGTCCGCCAATTGTTTGCGGCCAAAGACAAAAGGTACATTTTGCCGGACAGCCGCGCCCAGTATAAAAGGAAATGTATGGATGCAATAAGTAGCCAATAAAGTATTTGGTAATATCTAGATCGCGATGATAAATCGGCAATACACTGGGCATCAAATCCCAATCGTGAATTAAGGGACGATCTTGATTATGATGGATATTACCCTGGCGATCGCGGTAGCTTAAACCTGTAATTTCTTCCCAAGATTTCCCTTCGGCTATTTCTTTGCAGGTATAGTCAAATTCGTGACGACACACAAAGTCAATAATTGGATTTTCAACCAACGTCTGTTCTGGTAATACTGCAACGTGCGCTCCAATTAAGCCAATCTTGACATCAGGGTTTTGAGCTTTGATTGTCTCGGCACACTTGACATCATTAGCCAGCGAAGGCGTGCTGGTGTGCATGATAATTAGCTCGTAATCTTGAGCAATTTCGATGACATCTTCTACTGTTTGACCGTGTGGGGGTGCATCAATAAGCTTGCTACCAGACACAAGGGCTGCGGGTTGCGCCAACCATGTTGGATACCAGAAGGAAGTAATTTCGCGCTTGGCTTGGTATCGGGAACCTGCACCACCATCAAACCCATCGAAGGAAGGAGGACTGAGAAACAAAGTTTTTTTCACAGGTAGATTTCCCTTTGCAGGTTTTAGCTAACACTTTTTTAGGATAAAACCTAAAGGGCAGCAGATGCGATCGCAGTTCTAAATCATTCATTAAATTTTCTATTTCTCTCTCTTTAGCGAAAAATATTTTTTAATCTGAGGTACAAATCTCTGCGTACCTCTGCGCTTTACTTTGCGTTCCTCTGCGTTTCAAAATATTATCTGTACCTCACTTAACAGGGAATCGCTATAACCAAGCTTTTGTTGATTTGGAATGATTGGTTTATTTTTGCCGTGTTGTACCAGATTGGTCAGCGAATGTTTTGAACTCGACAGCATCATGACTACAGAACAAGCGTACACCTTTATTGCGATCGCTTGATAATGCGCGTAGCCGATCTTGATTGAGCAATCGAGCTTTGCGATCCACTTCCATCATCCATTGGTAGGCGCGTAAACCTGGCGTGCAGCTTTTTTTGGCTGAGTCCATCTCGTGCCGATAAAAATAGGCATCACCTGCGTGCAAAAGCCAACCCTCTGGTGTATCAATGGCAACACCAGCATGACCCCGCGTGTGACCAACAAGGGGAATGAGGAGAATTTCTGGCGGTAGCCCATCGAGGTTACGTACTGCTTCAAAACCGAACCAAGGTTCGCCTCCCGCCGAATAGTACTTCCAGTGCTTAACCTCATCCCATTGTTCTGGACGAAAGCGCCTTTTGGCGATGAAGCCGCCCCGATCCTGGGCGGTTTCCATCTCAGTCTGCATTACGTGTACGGTTGCTTCCGGGAAATCCTCTAGACCACCGGCATGATCGAAATCGAGGTGGGTAAGCACTATATGACGCACATCTCGCGCAGAAAATCCCAACTTCTCAATTTGATCGACTGCTGTGTATTTTTTATCAAACTGGACGCCATTGAAATGAATGAAGAACGGACTGAGGCGGGAGTAAGGCGAGTTGATATCGCGCAGTCCAAAGCCGGTATCAATCAGAACAAGTCCCTGCTCTGTCTCGATCAGCAGACAGTGGCAGACGAGGTGAGCCTTCGGGCCGCGACTGAAGCCATCGAAGAGGGCCCCGCCAATCGGGCACATACAGCCGCAATTGAGATGATGAATTTGCATAAATCCTCCGTTACGACTTTGACAGTCAAAGTGAGTAAGGACACACAGCTGTGCGCCCCTACAGATGTGCAAATAATTTGGGATAACTTATTTTTTGCAAGTCCGTTAGCCCAGGCGATCGCACCCCGCTTAAAATGAGTCTTGATTAGGTGCAAATTAGTTGTTGCCTGACCCCGGCTCACTGAGCTTGCGGTGCTGTTCAGCACTGACTGTATCAGGTAAAACCTTACTAACATTCGCCAGAAGCTTCGTTTTGAGGGAACCGGCGATGATCTCATCTTTGCCTGCCATCAAGGCTTCAAAACCCTGCTTGGCGACCTCAGCCGGATCGTCCTTTTGATCCGTGCCCACGTTCGTGTCGTCCATACCCGCGCGGTGGAAGAAGTTGGTATCGGTGGGTCCCGGCATGAGGGCGGTGACGGTAACGCCCGTATCCTTCAATTCGTTGCGTAACCCCTCCGAAAAGGAATGCACAAAAGCCTTGGAGGCGGCGTAGACTGTCTCAAACGGGCCGGGCATCAGGGCGGCAATCGACGATGTGAAAAGGATTCGACCCTTGCCAAGCTCAACCATATCCTTCACTACCCGTTTGGCAAGATGTACAGAGGATACGACATTTAGATCGATCAAATTGAGTTCGTCCTTGAGATCGGTTTCACGCGCGAAATCACCACCGACCCCAACACCTGCGTTGATAGCGATCGCATCTACTGGTCGCCCAGTCGCCTTAATCTGGTTGTAGAGTGTCTCAACTCCGTCATAGCTAGCGAGATCGGCCTGCACCGTCTCAACTTTAGCACCCAGACCCTCGAAGGCACTAGCCGCTTCGTCAATGCTCGATCCGGTGGCTGTAACTAGGAGATCGAAGCCGTTTTGAGCAAACTGTTTTGCAAGTTCATAACCGATGCCGTTAGAAGCACCTGTCACGACAGCCAAGGGTCGGGTCAATGAACTGTTCATAACCATCTAAAATTCCTATGTAACTGTTCCACACTCGCTGGCGATAGCTTGCTTTTATCGCTACCAAAAATTGCGGGACTGTGGGCTTTCAACCCTTACAATCTTAGGTAGGTAGCAGTGTGGTTACGTCTTTCCAAGGAAGTATCGCGAGTGTATCTTCAAGGTTACTTTTTTACAGTTCTGTATATACCTCTAACAGATTTTCAGGCTCTCAAAACTTATTTTAATTGTTACCTTAGCTACGAACTTTCGTAACGATTTTTTGGGAATAAAACGAAGCTGATTCTTCATTTTTGGCACAATCTTGGGCAAACTTAATCAAATGGTGTCCGACAAGTCCAACGTGAACCAAATTTTCAATGTTACCTGCTTTTAGTGCTGGCTTGGCCATTTTCCAGAAAGTTTGACGATAGTTACTAAATAAGCCTATCCGCACCAAAATATTAGTTAAATAAGTTAAACCCTTGCGAATATTAGCCGCAGAAGTCCGAGAGGGGCTGTTAGGAACTTCGATGCGATTTGGATAGGTGTGTTCCATATTGTAGGCAAATCGCTGATATAAAAATTCTGGCTCATAAGCAGTTGTAATGCAACGCCGCCACATCTCAACAACTTGTTCGTAGGGCATCAAAAACTTAACATTTGATTCGCGGTTTTCATCAAAGAGAAGTCGCCCTTCTGCTTCTAACCTCCGCCATAATGGAGTTCTAGGTAATGCATGAAGCAGGTTAATTGTCAACATGGGAATTTGCGATGCCCGAATAAATTCGATAATTCGGTCTGCGGTTTCTAGTGTATCTGTATCTAACCCGATAATGATTCCAGAAACTACTTCCATGCCATAACTATTTAAAACCTGAATTGCTTTTAAGATTGGCATACTCAGATTTTGGTCTTTGGAAATCGCATGGAGGGCATTTGGTTCGGGTGTTTCGATACCGCAAAAGATTGTGCAGAAATAAGCTTCGCGCATCATTTCCAGCAGCTTTGGACTTTGGGCTAAATTCAGCGTTGCTTCACAAGCAAACTGGATGGGGTAGCCATTGCGTTTTTGCCAGTCAATCAGATGAGGAAGTAACTTCATAGCGGCGCGGCGATCGCCAACAAAGTTATCATCAACAAAATACACTGCTCCTAAATTGCCAGATTGTCGCATTGCATCTAACTCAGCGACTACCTGCTCTGGCGTTTTCATCCGGGGACTGTTGCCATAGAGTTCGGGAATATCACAAAACTCGCAGTGATAAGGGCAACCACTAGAAAACTGCACATTTGCTAGGAAATAATCATTGATATTCAGCAAATGATAAGCTGGGGTGGGAAACTCTGTTAAGGGTAAGCGTTCCTTGGTTTCAAAGCGAATTTGTTGTTGCGGGCGTTGAGAGTTTTGGTCTAGATATTCGATCATGCGATCGCTAGCATCTCCCAATTCACCCAAGTGTAAAATGTCAAATTCAGGATAATATTCTGGACACCCAGATACCGAAGGGCCACCCACAACTGTGATTTTTCCGGCTCGATGGGCAAGTTCGTTAATTTGATTAATCTGTGGTTTTTGAATGTGCATTCCACTCACAATCACCACATCAGCCCATTGATAATCAGCCCGCGTTGCTGATTTGACATTTTCATCAATAAACCGCACTTCCCATTCTTTAGGTAAGTAAGCAGCCACAATTAAAATACCTTGGGGTGGCATAAAGGCCCGAACATTACCCATGAGTGGGTAAGCGTAATGAAAAGTACCAAAGGAACGGCTGTACTTAGGAAAAATACACAGAATGCGTCGATGGTGCAAAGGAACGTAACGGGTTCCTTGATTGACAGGAGCGGTTTTGGAATCGCCCGTTACATTAATTTCGTTCTCTAAAGACTTTAAATTCACAGTCATCGCAAATTTCACCCTGGAAAACTGAGCAGGTAATTTGACAGTTTATTGACATAATTAGCTGTAATTCCAACTAGCTTACCAAAGAAAGGCAGGAGACAGAAGGAATTAGAAATGTATTTTTGCTCAAAGCAAAATCCTAGCTGTCTTCTGCCTGATTCATCGTGATATTTGAACGGGTGTTTAACTGATAAAATATAAAATCTACCCTAGCAATGAAAATTTAATTAGTTGGCAAACAGCAATTATGGAAATCGCGCATGAGACATAAAAAAAGAGATTTTCATTTTTTGTTGTATTCAACGGGGTATAGGCATCTGTCATGAATTTGATTTACTTTCTTTTGCGTTCTTCTTGGGGGATGGTAGCGATCGCGATCGCTACCGGATTTTTGAGCGGCGGTAGTAGTGCTGGCTTGATTGCCTTAATTAGCCATGCTGCAAGTAGCGGTAGTTCTTCCCGCCTCACATCGATAATTTGGGGTTTTGCGGGGCTGGCTATAGTTGCACTAATTACCAGTATCGTTTCTCAAGTGATGCTGATTCGCCTTTCTCAGAATGCAGTTTTGCAATTAAGGATGCGTTTAAGTCGCCAGATTCTCGCTTCCGAGTTGAGCCATCTGGAACGCTTAGGGAATCCTCGATTATTGGCAACTTTAACAGAAGATATTCAGGCGGTTGCCAATGCTGTTTATCAGATGCCTTTCATTTTTATTAATTTAGCGATCGTCTTGGGTTGTATAACATATATAACCTGGCTTTCTTGGTTAGTATTGTTGATGGTTTGTGGGATTTCAGTAGTTGCGATCGCTAGTTGTCAGTGGCTACTCAACAGAGGCGGGCAATTACTTACTTTAGCTCGTGAAGATGAAGATCATCTGTTTAAACATTTTCGCACTATTACCGAAGGAGTCAAGGAACTTAAACTAAATTACAAACGGCGTGAAGACTTTTTAGAAGAGAAATTACAATCAACTGCTAACGAATTTCGTCATCATAACGTTAACGGTCTAAGCCTTTTTGCCATGACTTCAAGTTGGGGTCAACTCATATTCTTTTTTGCTCTCGGTTTTGTACTGTTTGTCCTGCCTAATCTGCTTACTATCAATCCCGAAACTCTCTCTGGCTACATTTTGACCTTCACTTACTTGGTGTTACCAATGGATAACATCATTAGTAAACTTCCTCTATTAAGCAAAGCTAGCATTGCCTTACAAAAAATTGAGTCATTGGGTTTATCTCTAGCTAGTCGAACAGAAATATCCACTGTTCCCCCTGCTCTGAAATCTGATTGGCACAGGTTAAAATTTCAAAGTGTTACCCACACTTACTACACAGAGCAAGAAGACAATAGTTTTATTTTTGGCCCCGTCGATATAACACTTTATCCTCAAGAATTAGTCTTCATTGTCGGCGGTAATGGTAGCGGTAAATCTACATTAGCTAAATTAATTACTGGGCTTTATGTACCAGAAAACGGCGAAATCTGGTTTGATGATGAGTTAATTAGCGAAGAGAATCGAGAATGGTATCGCCAACATTTTTCCGTGGTATTTTCCGACTTTTATTTATTTGAAGAACTTTTAGGATTAAAAAATTATAACTTGGATTCTCAAGCCAGAAAATATTTACAAAAACTGCAACTAGACCAGAAGGTAAAAGTTGAAAATGGACAAATTTCTACCACTGCTCTTTCCCAAGGACAACGAAAACGCCTAGCTTTACTCACAGCCTACTTGGAAGATCGACCAATTTATTTATTTGATGAGTGGGCAGCCGATCAAGATCCAGTATTCAAAGAAATATTCTACACTCAACTTCTTCCAGAATTGCGATCGCGGGGTAAAACAGTGCTGGTGATTAGCCATGACGATCGCTATTTTCATTTAGCAGACCGAATTATCAAACTTGACTATGGAAAAATAGAGTACGATAAAACTTAATCTGACAAAACAATTGATAATTGTTAAAAGAATATTTGGAGTTTGACTAAATAAAACTAATGTCTGAACAAAAGCCCATAAGTCCTTGGAATTACAAACCTTGGTGGTGTCAACCCTGGTCTATAGTTCTCACAGGTGTCACACTGATTGGTGGTAGCTGGTTACTATTTAAAACTATCTGGCTAACAGTTCTCGTTTCCATCCCGATAGGAACGTGGATGGCATTTTTTATGTTGTTTTGGCCACAACTAATGATTCGCAGTGGAATTTTGGAGTCGTATAAAGAGTAGTTAGAGCTTAATGTAATGCTGGAAATTAGTCCAGATAGAGAAAATTATGCCACTGTCTTCAGAGATTTAGCATTTCAGATCGTGTCCAGCTAATTATATCAAGTTCGGGTGATTACTTGTAATAAAATCTATCAATGTAGCGACTGTCTTAAAAGTCAAGCGTAGGCGTAGCCCGCACTTCTCTATAAGCAGTATTTATACTGTAAAAAAGATGATCTGAGTCACAACGAGTTTTCAGTCTCTTTTTCTGACAATAAAAAAAGGTAGGATTCTCAAGTAGCAATAGTTTTGAGATAGGGATTATCTACCTTAATGGAAAAAAATATATATGCTCAAATTATTTAACCGTTATCTTATTGGGATATTTTAAAAAGATAAATTGTGGTGTGGTTTAATCATATTTGTGTAATAAAAGTTTATTTTTTTAACAGTATTTGTGTTTAGCGATCGCACCTTTTTTCCCAACCTCACAAAATCGCATTGCTCCCCATATTCATCACATTGATGGCAACCATAATAACTGGAAATCCCAAAATATGATGGCAGTACATCAATCCTGTCACCAATATATCCACATGAGCAAAAGGGATACTTAAGATTGTCGAGAGCCGGAGACACGGAAATGGGTATGTCCGGTTCTAAATGGGAGGGGCGGGAGATAGTACTCCCCCTCGCTCTAACTCAATACCTCCAACTCGCGGACTCGCATAGGTAAAATACTTTACTAGTAATACTTAGAAATATTCCCCGATACTCAGATCAACTCATGTGATTCGACACTAGCCAATAGGCGAAAAATCGAGGTAAGTCTAAAGAAATATTAAAGGCAAAATGATAAAACAAAAATCAAGATACATTTAGATAGATTTGAATACCATCAACAACATAGTACCAATCTTCAAATTTGAAGATTAATACTTTTGCTTGGGGTAATTTAATTAAGCTGAACGGTTTGCTAATTAATTAGAACAATAAGCAATGAATTGCTTGCGACGAAGAAACTATCACATGAAAAACTCTGCCTTGACTCTTATTCGTAGTGTTTTAGCCGCCTCGGTCATCACTACATCGCTCACATTTAGCTTCACTGCACCGTCTTTAGCTCAGGCTCATACGACTGTACGGTTTTCCACTGGCAAAGACGACACTTTTATACGGTCTTCGATCGCGGGCAACCAATACCATGACTACATTCTGAATGCGCGGGCAGGGCAGAGGCTGTCGGTTTCGTTGATTACCAAAGGATCGGCATACTTCAACATTCTCTCACCAGGCAGCACAGATCGGGCAATTTATAACAGCTCAATATCGGGCAACGACGGAAGCGTTCGTTTGTCACAGAGTGGCAACTATACAGTTCGTGTATATCTAAAGGGTGGCAATAAGGACAGAAATCGAACGATTCCTTTTGAACTTTCAGTCGGTATCTTGTGATGATTGCTTTTCAATACTAGACAAAAGCTTGAAAACTGTTAGGAGCGATGCGATAAACGTATCGCTCCTAACAGTTTTCTCAATCGCTGGAAGTGCAAGAGTCTAAACACCTCCAACAGCATATTATGTGCGGGATCTTAGGCAGAAATTTTCTGCCCAATATAATATACTTCGGCGCTACAAACGACCATCTTTTGAGACATGGCAAGACACAAATCAGCCTCATCAGCTTCACGCCTGTTTAGCACCGCAAAAAGGAAAATTGTATGTCCCCCCTAAGACACGAAGCCCCTGTACCGGTTGAATATCGACTGCTTGGACTCGATCGTCGGCTCATTTGGCCGACGGTGAGCGTTTATCTTGTGGTGTTTTTATGGTCGGGAGTCATGCCAGCCATCAACGAGGCTATTCATAACAAGGAGGTTTTAGCAGGGACAGCTTATAATGTCGGCCCTGTAAGTTTTACGCCAACCCAAGGCTGGGTGATAACTAAGACCCCATTCCCTGTCGGGAGTTCATCAACCGCAGTGGTCTTCAAAGATGGCGTCACGTTTAGCGTCAAGAGCGGTGTGTGGAAGGGAACTGCCGAGGAACTCCTCAACCAGATCGTGAAAGACCAGAATGAATTTGTTGTCGAGGGTAAATTAGTTCCCGTTACAACACTGCAAAAGGTTGCCGGAGTAGCTAAGAGAATTAATGGTTCCGACTATACTGGTCTACTGCTCGCATACATCGATGGCAAAGGTCAGGGAGTCCAAGTGATTGTGAAGGGCCCGGCCGCTACCTCCACACAACTGGAGCAACCGATCGCTGACATGATTAAGAGCATCACATTTAAACCAAAGGAGGGCGATTCGTGATTAGCACTTCAAAGAGTGAGGACACAATCCGCAAGGCTGCCATCGATCGTTCAGGCTGGAGCTATCCCGTCCGATTTTTTCAGCCGCACAACCCGGCGTGCTACCTGTATTGGTTGCTCGTGCTGAAAGGCACCTACGTCTTCTGCGGACTTTTGTTCCGTAACGCCATCTATCCCACCGCTCTGTTCATCGCCCTCTCGTCTCAGGCACTATATTGCCTGCCTTGGATCTGGTTTCTCACGCACAAAGATCGGTATGAACGTGAGCCAGCCAAGCTCGCGCTGCTCGGCTTCCTCTGGGGGGGACTAGTAGCGCCGTGGGTCATGGCGCTCCCTGGCAATGCTGCAATCCTATCGCTAATAGCGAAGCTGACCAGCTTCGACTTTTATAGCCATTGGAGTCCGCCCATCACGGCACCGATTGTAGAGGAAAGCGCCAAATTCGTCGGGCTTGTCATGCTCGCTTTACTAGCACGCAACCATGTCCGCAACGCCTACGACGGGTTTCTGCTTGGTGCGTTTGTGGGTCTCGGCTTTCAGGTCTTTGAAAACGTGTCTTACATTGTGGGCGCCCCCGACGCAAGCTTCGGATCGCAGCAGGTTGCTGATGCGTTGCAGGTATTGGTAGCGCGCACAGCGGTCGGTTTCTGGAGTCACTCGCTCTACACGGCGGTTGCGGGTACGGGGTTTGGCTACTTCCTTGAAGCGAAAAATCGCTCGTTCGGCCATCGGCTCGCGGTTTTGGTAGGTTTCTTTCTGTTGGCTTGTCTGGCTCATGCCTGTTGGGATGCCCTTGGCGGGTTTATCGGCTTCGGGCCCATCGGCATTGCCATTGGAACGGTTGCGATTTTGCTTGCGTGGCGGTTCTCCGAGCGGCGTCAGCGGAAGTTTGTCCGCGTCCTGCTCGCTGACGATGTTGCAAACGGAATCGTGACAGAAGCCGAACTGGCTGCGATTTCCAACCGACCGAGAAATCGGCGAGCTTACCTAAGAGAGATCAAGTCCTCATCCGGGACTGACGCGGCAAAACGCGCTGGGTTCATACTCGATGCGGCGATCGATCTTGCAGCAGCAATTGCATCTACGGACAGTCTCGATAGTCCGGCAGCGGAAGCCGCGCGTGCGGAGATTGGGAGGGTGCGCGGTGCAGCACAGTTAGGTCGATTAGAGTAGATTTCAGCCAAAATGCCGAGGTGATCGAGAGTGCCCGATCTCGGACATTGTATCATCTCTGCATAGACGCGCAGAGATGAGCAAAACTGTGCTGCAAAGTTAAGCGATCGCTCAAGCAAATTGTGAGAATAAGTTCCCCGAACCAGTTTCTAACACCAATTTGAAAAATGATTGCGACAGATGGAAAACTGAAACACTTATCCAATGGATGTTTCACAATCCAAAATCTAAAATCCAAAATGGTATAACCCTCGGAACTTACGTAAGTATAAACGAATTAGTGGTATCAAAAACATTAATCCACGATGACATGATGAAAAAGTCTGACAATATAATAAGTTTTGATAATTTTTTGCTAATATTGATATTTATAAGCTTGTTTTGGGCAAAAGACCTTGTAAGTATCTAGATACTTAGGGAATTTGCACAGGGAAAGTTAGGGTAACATGAACAACAGAGCAAACCAAAGGCATGAAGCACATCATATAATACAATATTTCTGTATATTCAACCGAATGTTGATTTTTGTTGCAGAGATGTTAATGTCAGGCAGCCTTGTTGCTGGAGAGGTAATGCTGCGGTTGTTCCAAAATTTACAACGTCCTAGACTTCACTGGCTAAGGCTTAGACGCTCATCTGCGAAAACTCAAGCTGTTCCTCTACCTGACAATGAAGCAGAAAGGCTCAAAGCCCTGGCAGACTACAATATTCTAGATACCCTACCCGAACAAGCTTTTGATGACCTAACTGCTATTGCTGCCTACATTTGTAAGACTCCAATTGCTTTAATTAGCTTAGTTGATAGCGATCGCCAATGGTTTAAATCTAAGGTTGGAATAAAAAATAGCGAAACACCCAGAGATGGGTCTTTTTGCTCCCATGCCATTCTTAAACCACAGGATATATTAGTGGTTCCCAACGCCATTAAAGACGATCGCTTTAATAACAATCCCTTAGTCAAAGGTAATCCCAAAATTCGTTTTTATGCTGGTGTCCCTCTACTTACGCCCGATGGTCTTCCAATCGGCACATTGTGTGTTTTAGATACCATTCCTCATCATCTAAGTTACCAGCAGTTAGATGCACTGCGCCGCCTAAGTCGTCAGGCGATCGCTCAAATAGAACTGATTCAGGAAGTTCGCAACCGCAAACAGGCAGAGATCGAAGGAAGACAGTTATTGCTGACCGATGAACTAACAGGTTTGCATAACCGGCGTGCTTTCTTCCTAATGGCTGCACAGCAGTTGAAAATTGCTCACCGCATGAAAGTGTTTTGCTGGGTTATATTCATTGATTTAGATGGGCTAAAACAGATTAACGACACCCTTGGTCATGATATGGGGGATGCCTTGATTATTGATGCTGGTCGATTAATTAAGCAAAGTTTTCGGAACTCAGATATTGTTGCCCGCTTGGGTGGAGATGAGTTCATTGTTTTCATCTCTAGCTACTTTAAGGACGCTGATAGTATCCAAGCGCGTCTGCAAGCAAATATCGCCAGCTTTAATCAACAGCAAAACTGTAGCTATAAACTTTCGATGAGTATCGGCATAGAGCGTTACTCACCAGAGAGTAATATGTCACTAGAACAACTAATCGCCAAGTCTGACGAATTAATGTATGCTCAAAAGCGTCTCAAGCGACAATCTTTTACATAGAATATCCCATTACGGGAACTCCAAGAAATAAATTATCCAATCTTGTGGGGTGGGCAACATGAGCGCCCAGTTTATATGGCGCTCATGTTGCCCACCCCACAATCAATAATTGAATATTTTTTTATTTGGAAGTTCCTACATAACAGTCTGTAACTACGAATTACGAATTACGAATTATTTTAATTTACTACCTGGCTGCCATGACTGCGGGGGTCATCTTGATTAGTCGTTGGTGCGACTGGGGCTGAAAATTTGGAGACTTTGCCGCTAGCTTGAGCATAAGGAAGAGAGGAACCAGTAACCAAAGCTTCTAAGTTACTAGCCATAATCGTCCGGGGTTGATCGCCGATGGCTTGGGCTATGGTTTCCCCTTGCTGACTCAAAAATACAAAATGGGGAATCCCATCTACCCGATATCTCAGCATTTCTGGCAGCCACTTAGTATTATCTACATTCAGCATGACAAAATTCATCTTGTCAGCATACTCTGTTTCTAGTTGAGTGATATCTGGGGCCATTTTTTGGCAGACAGTACACCAATCAGCATAAAACTCTACTAGAGATGGTTTGCCGTTGGTGATTGCTACTTCTAACGGTGTGGATGCCTCGCTTAACTTAGCTAGAGTTGCCGAGGTTGTTTCAGTTCGCAATCCTAAGACGAGGGAAACGCTAAGTGCGATCGCTACCATTACAATTAAGAAGTTTCTCAGACGCTTCCCGAATGTGGATTCAGGTTTTTCGGGAGAATTAACAGGTGAATCAGTACTCATAACAGAATTGTTAAAACTTATTAAGCAATTTCTTCTTTAGTTTAGCTGACTCCAGGTATTCTATAATTTTTCCACGAATGCTTGAACTGGGGATTCGGCATGGAGAAAAGACAATGTAAACAAGGAAGAGGGGGGAGAAAAGGGAGAGACTTGTTCAAAAACTCCCCCTTGTCCCCCTTCCCCCTTGTCTCCCCTGCTCCCCTATCTACTTAACTTCCAAAATCGCTCCAGTTTCCTTCAAATAAACCCGCGTAAATGGTTCATCTTCACCCAAAGTATAATCTTCAATCAACCCTTTGCGACGAACAGAAATATCGTTGCCTTTTCTAATCACCACAGTCGAACCATCGAAAACATCTCGCGCCAAAATCATCTCAGTTTCGGTGGGATTATCCAAAACTACGATATTACTATTTTGGTAAAATATGCCTTGTTCTTCGAGGATTTCTTCAGGATACTCAGTAATTAGCAAATCCAGTTTGGGATGACGCAGCAAAGTTTGAACATTACTGTTGTAATCTTTGCTTAATACTTTTTTCGAGCGATTCACAAAAACGCCATCACGACAAACAGCACCTATTATCCAGTTGGGATGTTGCAAAAGGATATGGTCAATCGTTGCTTGCAGTTCTTCAACTGAGATTTTGTTAAAGGTAATAATTGGTATCCTGGCATCCGTACCCGATTCAAAAAAGGTTTCTAAAATATGAGAAGGTACATCAACACTTTCACCAACAGAAGGTTTAAGATGCATTAAAACGCCTGGTGCAGCATTGATTTCCAAGATAGCAAAGTTACTGGATTTCCAAGATTCTGCAAGACTTTTAGTAATGACATCAATCCCCAGACAAGTCAGTTGGAAATGTTGGGCAATATCTTGCGCCAAGATAATATTGTCATCATGAACTGTCGGGGTTGCATCGATGCTCATACCTCCGGCTGAAAGATTGGCAACTTTACGTAGGTAGACAGTGCGTTCTTTCTCAATCACGCTGTCTAATGATAAGCGCTGTTCGTCTAGGTAGAGTTCCATCGCTTCATCGATCTGAATTTTACTCATCGGCGAGGTTGGCGTATCTAAACGTGCAGGTTTGCGGTTCTCTTGGCGAATTAACTCTGCAAGCGTTAAATACCCATCACCCACAACCGATGCTGGACGCCGTTCTGTGGCGGCGACAAATCGACCATTGACACACAACAAACGAAAATCCGATCCTGTGATGCTTTTCTCAACAATTATTCGGGTTTGCTGATTTTCGGGAATCGCGGCCACTGAACGATTATAAGCAGATACCAGTTCTTTTGAGTCTTGCACATCAGCCGTGACGCCAATTCCTTTGTGACCTACCACTGGCTTAACTGCCACTGGGTAGCCAATTTCTCTTGCTGCTGCCAAGGCTTCTTTTTCAGAAAAGACAATACTACCTTCAGGCACTGGGAAACCCAAGGTTTTCAAAAATGCCTTACAATCATCTTTGCGGGTAGTAAACTCCGAATCTAAATGGCTATCACAGTTAAATGTTGTTGCTACCCCCCGGACGTGTTTTTTTCCCAAGCCGTATTGCATCAATCCTTCTTCCCACAAATAAAAGGCGGGAATACCTTTCTCGTAGGCTGTTCGCAATAAGGCGTAAACTGTGGGGCCACCGTAGACAGACGCGCGAAATCGATCTTGCAACCTCACCAGCTGCTCATCAAAGGCAAAGTCTTCGTCTTGGGTAATGGCTTCAAACCAGTCCCAAACAAAGTAAACTACCTCTCTAGTTGTGCGTTCATGTAGTGATTGGGCGCTAATCCGTGTGAGATTTGGATATGGCTTCGCACTCCAGCGGTTAAGGTGTAAATCCATGTCCAGCTTTCCGGCTTCGGACACAACTTGGGCAAAGAGATGGGCATAAGATTCGTAGGTTTGATCGCGAAGATTTGGATAGCGATCGCCAATGCTGGCAATATAATCTTCAAGGGGCAAAGGCTCTCTAGAGTCAATTAGAGCAAAATCAAACACTAGCGCCCCTACGTCTAAATAAGGGTTGGGGCCAAGGTAATGCTTGAAGTTGAAAATATCGAAGACATCCGTTCTTCTAGCATTAATGCGGACTAATTCACTGCTTTTTTGTAGAACCATTGATTACGAACCTTCGGCTAAACACCCTGAAATTTTAATGCTGAGTTGTAGTTACTCAGACTTATTGATTGTAGATTGACTCAGGTTAATTTTGGAGAGTAATGGCTTTGCCACTGAGCCAATCAGAACCCACGTTAACTCTATTAGTAAGCATTTTCAACTATCTCAAGGCATAATTGAATCCCCATTCTTCAGCGAGGAATCAATAACGGTCAATTCATCCTCATGAATAATCAAAGATATAACCTTTGAAAGGTGCAACACTCATCCAAAAATTGTATAAATATATGTGGGTTATTAAAAAGACAGCAAAGTATGAATAGCACACAAGCTGCTCTAAGAGATGAAATTCGAGAACTAGCTGACGAAGCTTTTCACCAAAAGCTGATCTCTGGACATGGAGATGGGGCAGACATGAATGAGTATCAAATTGTCTACCAAGGTAAGCCCAGGCATCTCCCACTCGAACAAGCACGTTTTTTCTTAACTAACTTGCTTTACAGAAGTCGGGTTCATTAGGACTTGCCATCAGATATCTATTTGCATCTAGCTAGGGTCAATATCAATTACTTACATCGCCCGATAAATCTCCAATCGACAATTAGCAATATAGCCAAAAATGCCTCTAGAAAATACTTCTAGAGGCAGTTGACGTTCTAAATTTTATTTAGTGATTGGAAAATCAGATAATTTTTCAGAAAAGTATTGTGGTCTAATTGCGATGTCTAACGACAAGCCGCTTCTCTACGTTCCCTGCGGGACGCTTACGCGAACGCGCAGCGTGTCGCAGACAGACGCTTTGCGTAGCTTGCTTCCCCGTAGGAGTATGCGTCTACGCAAATGTTAACCCTACTTTATCAAGGAATCTATCAAAGGGATGATTTGATACATGGAATTGTCATGTTTTAGTGAAATTTATTAACTCAAATCCCAGGGGACATCATGGTGCAAAGTAATATTAAAAGGCAGTTAGTAATTATTGGGGGAGCCGAAGATAAAGAGGGAGATTCCGTAATTTTACGGGACTTTGTACGGCGCGCTGGAGGTACGAAGGCGTACATTGTAATTTTGACAGCAGCCACAGAACTACCAAGAGAAGTGGGAGAAAATTACATCAGAGTGTTTGAGCGGTTGGGAGCCGAAACTGTTCGTATTATTGATACAGAAACCCGTGAAGATGCATCTTCATCTACCGCATTGGAAGCTATTAAGAAAGCAACTGGGGTCTTTTTTACAGGGGGAGACCAAGCTCGTATTACCAGCATCCTCAAGGACACCGAAATCGATGCGGCAATTCACCAGCGCTTTTCTGAAGGTGTAGTGATAGCAGGCACAAGTGCCGGGGCTGCTGTGATGCCAGACGTAATGATTGTGGAAGGCGACTCAGAAACACATCCTCGGATTGAAACTGTCGAAATGGGCCCAGGTATGGGATTTTTACCAGGGGTAGTAATTGACCAGCATTTTTCCCAACGGGGACGGTTGGGACGTTTAATATCAGCTTTGATACTACAGCCTGCTGTCTTAGGATTTGGGATTGACGAAAATACCGCTATGGTGGTGACAGATAACCAAGTTGAAGTAATTGGTGAAGGTGCGGTTACGATTGTTGATGAATCAGAAGCTACATATAACAATATGGGCGAAATTTTGAAGGATGAGTCTTTGGCGATTTGTGGAGCAAAGCTTCATATTTTGCCACATGGCTTTAAATTTGACCTGAAAACTCGTCAGCCTATCCTAAATAATGGCTCTGTGCCAAATGGCTCTCAACCACTTGCTTCCATTAACACTTAACTTTTAGTTATTTCTTCTCCCAAAGGGAAACGCGGCGCTTAGAAAGCATCTTGATTCTGAATTCTGAGTTCTGCATTCTTCTTCAACTAATCGCTGTAACACCCCTGCCTCAACCTTTGGTAAGCAGGGGATATCAAGAAGAATATCAAGGCGATTTCGTTAAACTATAAAAACTGTCAGAACGAATTTGACTGCCATTTCGCCAAACTTCCACTCTTTGTGGAGTGACTAAATAATAAAAACTACCATTATCTGCTCGATATCTGTCTTTACCAATATGCAAAGCTACTATCTTTATAGGCTTGCTTGGTGCTTGCTTCAGTTGCCCAATATAAAATAATTGACCATTTTCTTCACAGACTTTTACGCGAGAGTTTGTAGTCTCACCTTCAATAAGACTAACTCCATTGCATTTAGTATCAGTGTTTACAGGTGCAAAATCTATTGGAATTGGCTGCTGTGAGGGTGAAACTTGATTTACTACTGGGGGTGGCGAGACTGGGCGGTTTGGGTTATCCACTTGCTGAACTTTAGAACCGGAGCCAACACTTGCAGTTACGGATGTCAACAAACGAAGGGGGTCAATTGCTATTCGACCATTTGGATGAACTTCAAAGTGCAGATGAGGTGCTGTACTATTGCCTGTAGATCCCATCTCGGCAATCATTTGACCTTGAATCACCTGTTGACCTTTGCTCACCAACAAACGGCGATTGTGGCCGTAAACAGTAATACTGCCGTCAAGATGTTTAATAGTTATGGCATTTCCTAATCCCCAATTATCCCAACCTGCTTTCACAACTGTACCGGATGCCGCAGCAATAACAGGAGTTCCAGCTGCCCCTGCAATATCAATTCCTTCATGTTGATATTTGCGGAAGCCTTGAGAAATAAACCCTTTAGTTGGCCAGATTAAGTTAGGAGTAGGGATAGGAGTTTGCCCAATTGAGGAATCGCTCGCCAATTGTGTTAAGGCAGATGTAGGTGTAGTTAATACAGCGGTTAAGGATATTAACCCAACTAGTGCATAAGTACGGTATCGATAAGCTATAGCTTTTTTCATAAGTTGTAAGTCTACTAGAACAATAATTCAGACACTTTCTGATTATTTGTTGTTTCAAGCTTACTCGGAAAATATCAGGAAATCTTTAGTGAGTTTGTAGCTTTTTAGCTTGTTAGACTTTGAATTAACCAACGAGGTCTTGATTTTATATATCATGTCCGCAGTAAAAAAATGGGTGAGTTAAACTTGCCTAACCCACCCAATAAAACTAAACATTAAAGAAATTAGCCATTAAAAACGCGACTGCGCCACTTATTCAACCGAGCTTCCCCAATTATGGCAGACCGCCGGGAATCAGCAATTTGCTCTTGCAAAGCTGCAATCTGTTTTTCTTGGGCGTCAGCTTGCTGTTGCAAAGATGTATATTCACCTGTGCTAGTCGGCAAACTGGAAGACTGCCAACTACTACTAAATTTTGTTGTCCCGATGTTGGCAAATGGTCGTAAGTCTGCTAATTGTTGTTGCAAAGTTGCAATCTGGCTTTCTTGCTCTTGAATCTTTTGTCGCAAGCTTTGTTCGGCTGCTGTAGGATCTGGAATAAAGGTATTAACTGGAGCAGCAGTTTCTGGCTTGGGCTTGAATATTTCAGCCAGCAAGGCACTAATATCCGTGAGTTTCTGTCTACCGTAAGGAGCGTTGGTAATTAGCGATCGCACCAGTTGAGGTTCATTATTCGTTGCTAAGTTCTTATCACTGCTAGAGTTGCTCCGCAGCAATTGTAACATATTAGTAAATTCCAATATCTTTTTGCCCGTTTGAGTTTTATAACCCCGGTAATATGGCACTATGTTTTCACCAAAGGCATCTAAATACTCGTCGCTATCAAGATAAGAATCAATATCTGCCTCAAAACCCTCCTCATCTAGAATGTTGCTGTGATGTTTAGTTTCGGAGTAATCATCGGGAGCGCGACCCAGCAAGTGCTTAAAGTTTAGTTCAATTGCCCGATAGCGGTAAACATTATCAAAAAATCTAGAGCGATACAACTCTGATTTGGCAACTTGACGCACAAACTCACGCACATCGATTATGCCTTGCTTGAGTTGGGATTCTGGAACAATGAGCCGCTCACTTTCCATGATGTAGGCATTACCCAACACTTGCCGATAAACTGCCCGAATTACAATTTCAATGTCATCAGCTGAAGCAGTAGTCCACAGTTCGATGGGTTCTGTTTGGGGAAATGCTTGATATTGGCGTCGTCTGGTTTCTTCGTCTAAGAAGGTCTGCATAGTTGGGTTAGTGTGGGTAAGAGTGACTAATTTGTAAAGTAAAAATAAAATTTCTGTAGGGAGCTAGTGCTTTGCTTTGGTTTCTAAAGTTATAGCAACTGGTGAACCAGCGTACTCAAGAGGACATTATGTTAAATGCGAATGGCACTAATAAAAGATACAGCCCTTGCTCTGACTGGAACAAGCCTCTAGGCAGGGAACCCATTCTGGGAGGCTCCGCCTCCAGTAGCTTGACAAGAGGCAGAGCCTCTTTTGAATACATTGCCAGCCTGGAGGCTGGGAACAAGGCTATACAAGCCTTTGGGCTTTTCTTAGTGCCATTCATGTTAGATGCATATTTCGAGATGATTTGTCACTCAAATACAAATCAAAGCATCTAACGCACCACTAGATAAAATGGTGGGTTAGGTTAAAGCCATAACACACCCTACTTAATATTTATTAATTACTAGTTATTGATATTAACTTATCAAGTTTCGGGTAGTTTTTTAGTTACATTTTCTAACAAACTTAGACGGCTAACTGTTAATAACTAACAGCTAATCACGATGATAAATTAGCAATTAGACATTAACAATTAGCCGTCAACACCCTTGGGGAGTATTTAAAATTCAAAACTTAATTTTGAATTCGAGTATAAACATCTGTCACTCGATTTTAGATTTTGGATTTACGATAGCGTAGCGTTAGCGACGTAGGAGCGTCTTTTGGATTAACCCATGCATGAATGCAGGGGCTTGAATAATGAAATTGTTTGATTCTCACTCGCGTCTGTTCGCGCAGCGTCTCGTAGAGAAGTCAGGGGCTTTAAACCTTTTTTAGATTTACGATGTTTGATTTTAATCCAAAATCTAAAATCGTCTCGGTCAGAAGAATTTCCACAAGATAGTAACTCTCAAGCACGCTCATCAAATCTAGTGTAGAAACCACCGTATTTTATCCAGTATTGTTTCAAAGTATGATGAGGTGTATGTAAACTAGCTTTTGCCTGATATAAAATAACTTGGCGATGATCGCCCATCCAGATTTTATTAATGGGGTCAACGGATATTACTGTCCCTCCTAAAGAAGCAACGCATTCAGAGAATCTCTCAATCGTTGTATATTCTAATGTCTCGAATATAAAAAAATTACCCGAACAAATCAAATGGCGGCTGCGAATCCAGCAGCGCATCTTTTTTTCAGCCAGTGGAGGCAACATTTTGATTTTAACAGATTCAAGCTGAATCAACATAATGCGCTCACCACAGGTAATTCATCAGCAAAACTTTGCCGTCTTTCAAATTGTAATGGGCCAGCGGTAGATCCCCATATTTGCTTATGGGTTTCAATATCCATACCTTTATCTAGACTTATCCAAGTATGCTCGGTTATTTCTACTTCGCTGACAAGATATGTCTGACATCCATTGCGTTGAATCAGACATTGATTACCCGGTTCCACACTGCCTTGAAACATTTCACCTTCTCGTTGGAAAACCATTGAACAGTGATAACGCCGTTCGATGCTTTCTGGGGTGATGGTTTTGAGGATATCTAATTCACGAGCTGCACCTGCATAAAGCATAGGATCTTTCAAGCTGTAATTTTCGATATAAATGCGATCGCCCAAATCGACTAGTCGATGTACTCCTTGACGATAGGGTGTCCATAAATCGTGGTCATAAGCTTGTTCAGAATAGAAACCGATACCAGAAAAAAATTCAATCGGTAAAGGACGAAAATAAATGTGAATGTGGGCGTAAAGTTGTGGATTTGCAAAAGATTGCTTGTAGTTGCTAAAATCTCCTGCCATCCAACAGGCTAAGGTGAGCAAATCGCTAGCGTTAGTGCTAGATTCGCTGGGCGCTATCGTCACGTCGCTTCGCTCCAAATTCAAAATTCAAAATTCACGCATTACAATCCCCATAAATAAATTTAGGAGCTTGTATCCTTATTATGTTTTAACCTGATATTTGCTAATTGATTGAACTTGACAAAGAGCGAATCTCTGAAGAAAAAGAAGCTGTTGTCACGCCTTTACCATCACTGGTTTTAATCGTCGCTACTCGAAATCGGAGATTTGGGTTAGCAAACCAAATTCGCTCCTCAGCCGCAGCGAGTTCATACTCTGTTAGCAGGGTAAAAATACCATCGTCACTCAGATGATATTTAGCCACTGCTGGAATTGTTTCAGCGTACCCCTTGTCCCGTAGGAGTTTGCCTCTAGAAGGATTTTCGACATCGGGAATTGGTACTAGTACAGTACTGCCAGAGATTGGTTTATCGTCCCAGTCTGACTCACCTTCCCAAGTCATCCGAAAGGGGTGAGTGATACTGCCTAGTTCAGTGTTATACAATTGACAGATTGCTACCACTGCTGGATCGGTGGTGGATAGAGACTCAATTTCAATGTTAGATAATACCTCTTCAAAGTGGGCGAATGCTAAATGATGAGCGCTACGCTGCGATCGCCATCGTCCAATTGAAAGTTCAAAAAAGTCAGTTATTTCCATTAGAAAAGTGATCTTAAAAAAGTAGCTTAAAATCCAAGAGATATCTTGGTAAAAAAGAAGGTTATTCTCCTAGTCTATATTTTAGCCTCCTTGACTACAACTGCATTTGGGAGTGCTGAGTGGGGAGAGACGCGATTAATCGCGTCTGTACAAGAGTTAGGAGTTTTTTTGTCCCTTTGTCCCCTTGTCCCCATTCTCTTTCTTAGACAAATCTAAGCAACTTCAGTGATACTGATAATTTTGCCGCCTGTCCGATGAATGTTTTGCACTTGTCCAGATAGTTGGTTGTAGTTAACTACATATTCCAGGTTGCCCAGACGAGTACGGAGATTACCTGCACCTTTGACAGCTTTAATCAAGAAGCGTTTGTCGGTGCTGCTGACACTAGAACCAGCTGCGGGAGCCTTGATGGATGTGGGTAAATTAGAACCGATATCGCCGATTAGTTTGGCTTTGCGATCGCTATCGCTGCTAGCGAATCCTCTGACTAAGCTAAAGGTGCGGTTAAAGGTAACATTCTTAATTCCGATTTGGGAGCTTGTGCTACGCACATAAGGAACAATATTCTCGCCAAAATTCTGCTGATATTCGTTGCTATCGATATAGGAGTCGATCTCAGCATCATAGCCCTGTTCGTTGTAGATGCGGACGTGTTCGGAAATTTCTGCTTGATCGGCAGGAGGACGCCCTAGCAGGTGTTTGAAGTTCAGTTCAATGAACCGATACTGGGAAGAAGAGTTGAAAAACAGGGATTGATAAATCTCTGATTTGGCAACGGTGTTGACGAATTCGCGGACGCTGATTTTGCGATCGCGCAATTGCGATTCAGCAGTGGCTAGTCGCTCACTTTCCAATAAGTGAGCATTACCCAAAACCTGTTTGTAAACTGCCCGAATCAATGTTTGTAATTCACTTTCGCTGGTGTTCGGACGCAGCTCAACAGTAGGTGAATCAATAACCCAAAGTGACATTGAATTATCTCCTGAAAAACGCTAATTAAATTTCCGAGCATCCTACCTCTTTATAGAGGTAGAATTTCTCATCAGTTGTCAGTTATTTTTGCTACTGACTAGCTTTTGTAAAACTGAGAAGGATATTTCAACAGATGTTAAAAAACTTTACATCATGGTGACAAAGGAGAGGACATAGAGACTTTAAATCCTTATTAGTCGTGATGATTTTAAGTTTTTGCATCATTTGTCCCTACATATTCTGATACGATGCCGAAACCATATTTATTAAAATTTGTTAAGTTAAATAATAGTTAAAAAAAATCTCAACTTTTTTTAGTATTTCATTTGCGATTGGGATACGAGTTATGGTATAATTTTATTCCCTTGAACCAAAGTACTAATCGTGCTGAGTCACGCAAGTTTATCTCAATAAGTGGGCATGAATAAAATCAACTATATTACGTAATGTAAAATTAATTAAGATTGTCTTTTAGTAAGAGCTTCAGCCCTGACTAGCAACCTTTAATTATTCATGCCCACTTAACTTATCGAATTTGGAAAGTAGCTAGTTGGCTGATTAAATGGTCAAAATAGGGAGCAAGAATTTGCTGCCGATCGGTTTGGCAGCGTTTCAAACTAGCAGCCTTGATGCTTTTTAAGCCTAAAATCATTGCATCCAATGGAACTTGTAATTCCTGATAGAGCAAATTCATATAATGCAGTCCTGTGGGACTTGTATATTCAGTGCGGCCACCTGCTATGCCATAAGTAATACAGCGGAGAAAATGCCAAAAATCTCGCCAGCAAGCTTGGGCGCGTTCCGGTGGATAAAGACCACCTCCAGGCTGGATAATTTCGGGATAAGTCGCCAAAACTTGTTCTCTAGATTCATCAACGATTTCGGCGGCGCGATCGCGTAACAATTGAGCAACAGGAATCAACTCAGAATTATCGGGTGACAAGGTTTTAATCTGCAATAAATCTTCATCGCTCAGATAGCGAAAAGCATCATCCGCAGCTTGAAATATGGCAATCGCTGCTTGTGGATGGGACTGTTCCCACTCAGCAAAGCTGACAATTCTAGCTTTGGCTATTAATTCTTTAACGGTTTCGCTTAATTGAGTCATTGATTTATGGGATAGGGCATGGGGCATTGGGGTGGGGGGAGCAGGGGAGAAGTAGTAGGTGCTTTCCCCTCTGCTCCTTTGCCCCTCTGCCTCTTGTGCCCAATGCCCTTAGATTCAATCTTCTTAGAATGCGATCGCCATTTGGTGACATCTGTAAAATAAAGTAAAGAATAGCTGTACCAAATGCACTTATGGAAATCCATAAAATCCAAGCAGAACTGAAGAACCCAGATTTTCACTATCGTCTAAAGGCGATCGCTGCTCTCGATAGTTATGAATCAGAAGTTGCAGTTCCTCTGCTCACCAGTAAGCTTCATGACTCAGAATTTTTGGTGCGTTCTTTTGTGGCCAGGGGTTTGGGTAATCAACAATCAGCGGAATCTTTTGCAGCTTTGATGCAAATTATGAAATTTGATGATACTCCCAACGTGCGGGCGGAGGCGGCAAATTCTTTATCGCTATTTGGCAGAGTTGCAGTTTCTCATCTAGTTCTGGCATATTATCAGGATGACCACTGGCTAGTTAGGCGGAGCATTTTGGCTGCGATCGCTGAAATGGATTGTCCTGAAGAACTATTTGATATATGCGTTCAGGGTTTAAAAGATGAAGATTTCACAGTTCAGGAATCTTCTGTTGATGCACTTGGCTTACTGGCTAATTCTAGCCAACGTGCTGCGGCATTATCCCAAATACTAACGTTGGTGAATGATGAATCTTGGCGGATGCGCGTGCGAGTTAGCTATGCTCTCAAACGATTTGATGAGCCGGAAGCCAAAGCAGCTCTGAACCAACTCAGACAGGATGAGGATCACCGAGTTGTCGGGGCTGCTTTAGAAGACCTGTTGCCACAATAGCGGCGTGGGTTTGTCCGCAATGCAATATTGTGAGAAAACTTATCAGATAAATATTAAATATTTTATTTTACCTTAAATTTGACCAAAATATCCGGTTAATCTGCCAAAATCTTGAAGAAAAGATCAACTTTTTCTAGATGAGGAGGCATTTGTGACTGATATACAAGCTGGTCAAATGACTTGGCGACTACCAGGTTCCTCAGAATGTGCCTTACATTTGCGGCATAATGCTTCGGAACCTTGGCGATCGTATAAAGAATTTCCACAATATGTTCTACCAGATCCGCCCGGTTTTTCCGAAGGATACGCGACATTTGTAGCGCTTCTAAAAAAGAACTGGCAATCATTATGAAAAGTGCTGAGTTAAAAGTGATGAGTGCCTATAAATTACTTTTTAATTCTTACTCATAACTCAGCACGGGCTAAACCATAGCTATCCGCTAACGTTACTCAGCACTGTATTGGTCAAGCACTTAAACTTTCACGAGTTGTTGTGCGGGTATAGGCGTTCCAAACGTCGAGTTCTGAATATGGACGGCTAGAAAGCATGGCTTTAGTTGCTTCTGTGAGTCCTTGAGCAAGAGTAAAATCTGCTCCAGCGATACTTAGAAGATGCTCCATCTCTGCATCACTGAGATCGGTTGCTCGCAGGTCTGTATCCCGCAAATCGGCTCCAGTCAATCGAGCATTTCGTAAGCAAGCCCCTGTCAAATAAGCTTTTGTCAAATCAGCACCACTCAAAGAAGCACCTTGCAAATTAGCTCCTGTCAAGTCAGCGCCACTCAGGTAGGCTCCACGCAGATTAGCACCTTGTAAATCTGCATTTCGTAAAGAAGCTGTATTCAGAAAAGCACCATTGAGATTAGCACCCGGACCTACCGCTCCCGAAGCTTTGTAGTTATATTCTTCGGGCCATTTCGTTTGTGAATCATAACGCGCTACTTGGAGTTTGGCTCCCTCCAAATTTGCACCACTCAGATTTGCTTGTTGAAGATCGGCACGGTTTAAATAGGCTCCCTGCAAATTAGCCCCACTCAAATCGGCTCCTTGCAGATTAGCGCCTCGCAAATCTGCCCCACTCAAATCGACATTACTTAATACCACCTCACTGAGATCGGCTCCTAATAGCTTGGCTTTACTCAAGTTAGCTTGTCGAAAATCGACTTCCTTTAGATTGAATTGATACAACTCTACCGAATCCACAGGGATTCCGGCTTTCAGGGCTGTTAAAATTTCTGGAGTTGGACTGGGGCGAACGCTTGTAATAAGTTGAATTTCACTATTTGTCATCAGCTGATTAAAATATCACTTTTGGAGTTATTCTACACTTTAGCTAAACCGGGACTTCATCTCATCACTCAGTATTAATAACGTCAAAATTTGATAAAACGAGGTTTCAAAACAGATGCATATAATACCGCCTTTGACAATGATCGACTTCTTCCGTAAAAGTGAGGGTACATGGTTTACGGAACGCGCCGTTCATCATTTTGACTCGGCGGCAGATGAGTCGGGGGAGTCGAATTTGATTATTAAAGTCATGGGAAATGACGATCCCAAAGTCCAAGAAGTTTGTAAAGCCCAAGGGA
This sequence comes from Nostoc sp., assembly GCF_036917235.1. Classification (GTDB taxonomy): domain Bacteria; phylum Cyanobacteriota; class Cyanobacteriia; order Cyanobacteriales; family Nostocaceae; genus Nostoc. The sequence continues at coordinate 10,343 of NZ_JBALDU010000100.1, read as the reverse complement.
TAGATCCTAGTAAAGCAACAAGCGGTGCTAGCTTTGCATGGCAAGCTAACTTAGATACTAGGCTACCGAATACCGATAATGCTGCGATTTTGGTTGATGTTCCCGACGAAACGAGGCGTTCTGGAAAACTAATTCGCAACCAAGGCTATGTTGAGAGCATTCCAGTGGTGAGCCGATATCGGTTTGCTGATGATGGAGTGCTGACAATTGATACTGACTATGACAACAATCAAGGTCAGGAACGTTGTTGGTTTGTTACGGATGATTTTCGTGTCAGAGTCAGTACAGTACGAATGATGAACGGAATCAACTTGATGACTTATTGTTCCGAGCGTCGCTGTGTTTCCCAAGAAGTTTTGGAGCAAATGATCGGTCGCAATCATGCTAGGCGTTAGTGGAAAATGGGGAATGGGGACTGGGGAAGTACTTTACCAAATGACCAATGACCAATGACCAATGACCAATGACCAATGACCAATGACCAATACCCCATTAAGGAATGTTGCTTTGTTTCTCATAAATGAGACGTGCGCGATCGCCATAACTTATTTTCATGCAAGGGTTAACAAATCATGCTCCATGTATAAGCCTTTCCTGGAATTTTTAGAAAAAGAGCTATTTCAGCGGTTTGATTTACAAAGTAGGGTCATTCCCCCTGGTTTGGAATTCAAAGTTAGCGATCGCGGCAGAAACCCAGCAACTATTCGCAGTTGGTGTTACCAATGTCAAGAGTTGCGGAAAATTCGCTATACATACATTGATGCCGGGGAGAGCGCTCAAATTTTTAACAGCGTGATTTATCCCAGTCATAACTACGATTTACCTCTGTTAGGAATTGACTTTTTATCCTTTGGCAAAGTCAAAAATCTGATTGTGCTTGATTTCCAGCCTTTGTTTCAGGATGAATATTATCAAAAAAAATATATATTTCCGCTGAAATCTCTGCATGATAAATACCCGGATTTGGCGCAAAACTTAGAAATGAAGTTTTACGATGCCAACCAGTATTTTTCTAAATATCTATTGTTTGCCAAAACCGACCCGGAAACAGTGGCAACACGAGTTTTTGAAGCTTTTCAGGATTATTTAAACTTGTATTGGCAAATGCTAGCAGATGCCAAACCGCTCCAAGATCCTGAAGATATCCAGCGGATTGTCAAAGCCCAAAAAGACTATGACCAATATAGTGCAGACCGCGATCCCGCATCTGGTTTGTTTAGCAGTTACTTTGGTCATGAATGGGCAGAGCGCTTTCTCCATGAGTTCTTATTTGAAGATGCTGTTCCCCTAGCAGTTGGTGCCGGCAAAAGATGACCGAAGTGACACTCTATCAGCCATTTCTCGATTATGCGATCGCCTATATGCGATCGCGTTTGGATTTACAGCCCTATCCTATCCCCACTGGGTTTGAGTCCAAGAGTGCTGTTGTGGGCAAGGGAAAGAATCAGGAAGAGGTTGTCACCACCAGTTATGCCTTTCAAACTTCAAAATTGCGGCAAATTCGGGCAGCTCACGTACAAGGTGGCAATTCGCTACAAGTTCTGAATTTTGTCATTTTTCCCCGCCTCAACTACGATTTACCCTTTTTTGGGGCAGATTTGGTGACACTGCCCGGAGGACATCTAATTGCTTTGGATATGCAGCCGCTATTTCGCGACGAGCTAGCATATCAGGCGAAATATACCGAACCAATTTTGCCCATTTTCCACGCCCATCAACAACATTTGTCTTGGGGAGGGGATTTTCCAGAAGAAGCACAACCATTTTTCTCTCCCGCTTTTCTGTGGACTCGCCCTCAAGAAACGGCTGTAGTAGAAACTCAGGTGTTTGCTGCTTTCAAAGACTATTTGAAAGCTTATCTCGATTTTGTGGAACAGGCAGAAGCTGTAACAGATTCACAAAATTTAGTAGCCATTGAGCAAGCCCAACTGCGATACCTGCGATATAGGGCTGAAAAAGACCCAGCGCGAGGGATGTTTAAACGCTTCTATGGTGCGGAATGGACTGAAGAGTATATCCACGGATTTTTATTTGATCTAGAGAGAAAACTAACAGCCATCAACTAGAGGCTCTTTAAACACACATTCAGTGCTGAGTACCTCGTTAATGAAGACTCATCCAAGTAACGTTAAACTGGGAAAATAATCTAAGTTATACCAATTCAAAAAAGATTTTGCGACATGATGTTTCAAATTGGTATTAGCTGTAATCAACCTAGTTTGTCTTTATAATGGTTTCCACCTTTCCCAATCCCGCTTCTGTTGATCTATCTCGCATCCGACTTTCGATTCGCTCATTGCAACCGCAATTAGTAGAGTGGCGGCGGCGATTGCATCAACAACCAGAGTTGGGTTTTCAAGAAAAACTGACTGCTGAGTTTGTATCACAAAAGCTGCAAGAATGGGGAATTGAGCATCAAACTGGCATTGCTCACACTGGCATTGTGGCCACCATCAAAGGTAAAGGGGAAGTTGCAGAAACAATCCAAAATCCAAAAGTTTTAGCGATTCGTGCGGATATGGATGCTTTACCAATCCAAGAACTCAACGAAGTGCCGTACAAATCGCAGCATGATGGAGTGATGCACGCTTGTGGACATGATGGACATACAGCGATCGCTTTAGGTACAGCTTATTATCTCCAGCAGCATCGCCAAGACTTCTCCGGTGTTGTAAAAATTATCTTTCAGCCAGCGGAAGAATCACCAGGAGGCGCAAAGCCGATGATTGAAGCTGGAGTTCTGAAAAATCCTGATGTTGACGCGATTATTGGTTTGCACTTGTGGAATAATTTGCCTTTAGGAACAGTGGGTGTGCGTGCTGGCGCATTGATGGCAGCTGTGGAATGCTTTAACTGCACAATTTTGGGTAAAGGTGGACACGGCGCACTACCCCATCAAACTGTTGACTCTGTTGTTGTTGCTGCCCAAATCGTCAATGCTTTGCAAACTATTGTCGCTCGGAATGTTAATCCCATTGATTCAGCAGTAGTAACAGTGGGCGAACTTCATGCTGGAACCAAACGCAATGTGATTGCTGACACCGCGAGAATGAGTGCTACTGTCAGGTATTTTAATCCTAGTTTGAAAGGCTTTTTTAACCAGCGTGTCGAGCAGATTATTGCTGGAATTTGTCAGAGTCATGGTGCCAATTATGACTTAGAATATTGGTCACTTTATCCACCAGTAATTAATGATATTAAAATAGCAGAACTAGTGCGATCTGTCGCAGAAGAAGTGGTAGAAACTCCTCTAGGTATTGTGCCAGAATGCCAAACTATGGCTGCTGAAGATATGTCATTTTTCTTAGAAGAAGTTCCTGGTTGTTATTTCTTTCTCGGTTCTGCTAATCCCACGAAAGACTTAGCATATCCCCATCATCATCCTCGGTTTGATTTTGATGAAACTGCTTTAGCAATGGGTGTGGAAATATTTATTAGATGCGTGGAAAAATACTTTGTTTCATGTCATTAGTCATTTGTTATTTGTCCGTTGTAGTGACAAATGACATAGACGCGCCAGCGGCTTCCCGCAGGGTAGGACAAATGACCAAGGACGACCATAACAAAAATTTTCACAATCTCATTTAGGATTGCTATATCTCTAATTCCTCACTGTCGGTTTCTCTTTATTGCTAACTTCTAAAGGCAGGAAAATCGTCATTACTTCCCCATAGTGTGGGCGTTGACGCACAATTAGTTTGCCACCGATCGCCTGAAACAAATGCTTGGTTGCAGCGATATTCAAACTAATCGTACCTGTTTCTGGTTGGAACATCAGCAGTTGACCTAGAGCTTTGCGAATTGGTGGCGTTGCAGGTATGGCGGCTTTATTTGAGTCTTTGCACCGGAATTGCGGCGATAACTGTAACTTGAGTTGATCTCCAGCTGGGATAACTTGTACTTGGATATGGCTGCCAGGGGGTAAGCTGCGAGTAAAATTTTCCATCAAACCAGTGAGAACCTGATCCAACATGGTGGGATTGCTTACCACTGTCGGTAATTGCTGGGGTAAAATAACATTTAAAGTTAAGTTCCGCCGATGCGCTGCTTGTTCCCAACGGGGAATGCTCTGCTGCAACACTTGATCCAAAGACATCGGCGTGAGTTGAGTTTTTGACGATTTTGTTGAGGCAGTAGTTTCCAGTTCTGCGGCCTTAAACAGCAATTCCATACGGTCAATTTGCTCGGTACACTCGTGATCGATAATTTTTAAGCGATTGATCGCGCTAGCATCTAAGTCTCGCCGTTTCAACAGCAGACGAGTCATGGTGCGAATAGTTGTTAAAGGTGTACGGACTTCGTGAGCGAAGGCTTGGAGCAATTCTACATCAGGATTTGGAGATTGGGCACTTGTACTGAGCGACTCGTGCCGAGCAGAGCCGAGGTAAGTCGTTGGTACAGTCTCTCCAAGAGTTGTATTGGGCATTGGGGACTGGGCATTGGAGAAAAGTCTTCTCCCCTGCTCCTCTGCTCCTCTGCTCCTCTGCTCTCCTGCTTCTTCCCCAGTCCCTAGTGAAGAGTCTCTAGTCTCTTCTGGTTCTGTTAATTCTTGAAGCAACAACTGGCTAAAGTGAATCATCATGCGGTAGTCTGGTGCTACCGGAGAATACTGTTCTACTAGTGCGTCCAAGCGGGCGAAAAATTCTGGATTAGCCAGCATTACCCGTGCCCCTAGCGATCGCCAAGCCTGCTGCACTATCTCTGGCTCAAAAGAAAATGAAAAGGTTTTTTTACCGTTTTTGTGGGTTGCTAAAACTAGCACTAATCTAAATTTATCTGTAAAAACTAAGCAAAACTGTTCTGCACCCAGAGGATCGGCAGGTAGTAAAGGAAGTACCGAATCATGGGGAGCAATCTCTTCATTTACACACGCGTTGGCGTAGTCTGCCGCAGGTATCGCACCTGGCATTTGAAATGGCATCAGCGCCAAAGGGTTAAATGGTTTTGCTGTCAAAGTTACTGTTTGTAAACTTTGAGTCAATTTTGGTTGACTAAATAAGGGTGCTGGTGCAGCTAAAACTAATCCTTGGGTTGTGTTAACTGAAGGGTCTGCTAAAGTATTTAATAGCAAATGTTCTGTCGCTGCGAGGCTGATACGCCACTGCTGCTCTGCTTTAGCAGGTGAACATTCTGCCACACTTGATTGATTTTGGGCCAAGATTTCGCTCAGGCTTGGCAATATCCATTGGTACACAGGCTTTCACCCCTTAATTCAAGAGCGACTAACAGCGTCTAGGTTAGACATTTCACTACTATCTAAGAGGTTATAGCTATTTGTATACTGATGACAGTGGTAGAACCGAACAATTCAGGGGCAATTCCCCTCTAACTGCGATGTCTACGACGGACTACGCCTACGCACTGAATGGTTGAAAAATATTGGCACTGACTTTTACCGATAGGCGTGGCGATCGCAAATTGATAATTGTGCTGGTTTCGCTACTCGAATTGGGATTGTAATTACAAACTCTGCACCTTGTCCCGGTGATGAAATACATTGCAAAGATCCACCATGCTTGCCAGTAATTATCTGGTAGCTAATCGATAAGCCCATGCCAGTCCCCTTCCCAACTGCTTTTGTAGTGAAAAAAGGGTCAAATAAACGCGACTGGATTTCTTGGGGAATTCCTACTCCATTATCAGCAATCCGAATAATTACATTTTCATTTACCTGTTCAGAAGAAATGCGAATCAAGGGATTTGGACAAAGTTCTTTTTGGAAACAATCTTCTAAAGCATCGATTGCATTTCCCAAGAGGTTCATAAATACCTGATTCAGTTGCCCTGCAAAACACTGAATTTGAGGTATTTCACCGTATTCTTTAACCACTTTAATTTCAGGGCGATTATTTTGTAATTTCAGACGGTGTTGCAAAATTAACAAGGTACTTTCGATTCCTTCATGGAGATCAGCCGTTTTGAACTCAGCTTCATCCAAACGAGAGAAAATTCGGAGACTGAGAACAATTTCCCGAATGCGTTTAGCCCCCATCTTCATTGAGGTTAACATCTTAGGCAAATCTTCTGTTAGGTACTCAATATCTGCTTCTGCGTTAGCATTTTTAATTTCTGGCTCTGGGTTAGGATAATAATTTTGATATAGCTTAATTAACAGCAGCAACTTTTGAGTGTAATCATCAGTGTGTTGCAGGTTGCCGTAGATAAAATTAACTGGATTGTTGATTTCATGGGCAACTCCCGCTACTAGTTGACCCAGACTCGACATTTTTTCCGATTGAATTAATTGGATTTGGGTTTTTTTTAGGTCTTTCAGAACTTGCTGAAGTTCTGCTTCTGCCTGTAGGCGCTCGCTAATTTCGTCTCGTAATTGTTCGTTAGCATTGACCAACTCATCTCTAGAATATTGGAGATCATCTGCCATTTTGTTGAACGAGGTAGCTAACTCGCCAATCTCATCGTGAGAGCGAATATTAACTCTGGTATCTAGCTTACCTTCAGCCAGATTCATCACAGCTTGCTGGAGTTTTTTAATCGGTTTTGAGATGGTTCTGGAGACCAGATAACCTACTAATAATGCAAAGATACCACATCCCAAACTGATGATAGACGTGACAACAATATTTTTATGGGCTATTGCTAGGGCTGCTTTATAAAGTGGTGTATACTCCAAAATTACTGCACCCATTGTTTCACCGTTGCTAGCTTTAAAAGCAACAGCAATCAATTGAATTCCATTTGGGTATTCTGGACTGGTCTCAATATAGGTTCTTGGTACACCATCGTGAATAGTTTTACCAACTTCATTATTGCGATCGCGATCTAATCGCGTACCGATATCTTCCGTAACTACATCTGCCAGAATGATTTTATTGCGGTCTACAATCTCCAGATCGCGCTGACGTTGTTTGTGTAGCGATTGAACGTGCTTTTGTAAATGAGCTAACATTTTATCTTGCGATCGCATTTTGTGCTTTTCAAGATCGTGACTGACGAAATATCCCAGTAGTCCGGCAACTTCTTCGGCTTCTTGTTGAGCAAGATACTTAGCTATATTCAATTGTTGATTAGCACTAATCGCACCAATAATTCCTGAGAGAGTAGCCATTCCTAGAGTACCCAAAATTAATTTTTGACTAATTTTCATTCCTTGCTCAAAACCTCAAGTGCTGACTACAGTGCTAATTCAGTTTTCGGGAGTTTGCCCTTTTCCTAAAATTCCCACTTATCAGCCTGAAAGCTACAGAATCAACAGCCATTAGCCAAATCTTTAATCTGGTTCTTTTTGGAACTCCGTTTTGGGCAAACTATACTTGCAACACAAAATCTGATGCCGTGAGAGTTGGCGCACCAGTTAAAGTTGCAAATAAACCACCACTGCCAAAACCAGCCGCGCTGCCATTTTGGTTGTAGAATAACTGCCCAATCACAGGATCGTAGACAATTTTTGCCGTGCTAGTCCCCGCTAAATTAGTGATTTGAAAATCATTGAGATTACTAAAACCTGTTCCCGCAGCAGAAGCGATGCCTACGGCAACCCGTTCGCGTAGCGTCTCCGACAGGAGAAGCGGGAACGCACCAAAGGTAGTCTTATCCAGTACAATCTTGTCACTTTCAGAACTGTTGAAATCAGTAATAGTATCAACACCAACAACAGTGCTAGTAAACTCAGCATTGCTGTTGTAAACGAAAAAGTCAGCACCTACACCACCGATGAGAACATCATTGCCTTTGCCACCGATGAGAATATCATCGCCTTCTCCGCCCCGCAATAGGTCATCGCCACTATTACCATTAATGATGTCGTTACCCCTTTTACCATTAATTACATCGTTAGAGTTGTCAAAACCCGTAACGTTATTGTTAAGGTCATTGAGGAAGGTAACAGTGTTCTTATTAAAAAGATTAGTTTGAGTGGAGTTGGCATTGAAGACATCAAAACTGTCAGTTACACTGGTCTGTCCATCAAACAAGATATTACCAATTGCTGGTTGTGAACCATTTGCTGGTAAGTTATCCAGGTTTTCTAATTGGAAGTTTTGCAGAGTAACTTTTGTAGAAGCCGCATCTAAAAAGGTGAGTTCTAAATTATTACCATTTTGAGTAAGTTGTAATTTATCGGCAGTCAAACCACTACCAATAAATTGCAACGTATCCAGTTGGCTAATCGCTGCTGCTGATGGATTTGAGCCAATATCAGTACCAGCAAAATCAATGATAGTGTCATCACCATCGCCAAGGCGGAAGACAAAAGTATCATTGCCCTTGCCACCGGAGATGGTATCATTGGCTGCCACAGGTGCATCGTTGACGGGTTTGACATTGAGATTGAAAGTACTAGTAACAGTACCGCCATTGCGATCGCTGACAGTGAAAGTGAAACTGTCACTGCCGTTGAAGTTGGCATTGGGGGTGTAGATGAAAAAGTCGTCGCCGGGATTGCCTGGAGTGTTGTTGTCGTCAAGTGTCAGTGTGCCATTAGTGGGGTTAGTGAAATCACCAATAGTTAAAGTCTCCCTATCTGCATCTGTATATCTACGCAGAAGATTGCTAGCAAAGATATTAACGGCAATATCTTCATTGGTGGTAGCGGCAGTCTGAAAGCCAAAAACTACATAGCTCTCCCCTGCATTAAACTGACCATTGGGGTCGCCATCTGATGCCCCGATAATCAGGTCATCGAAGCCGTCGCTGTTGATATCCCCCGCGCTGCTGACAGAACGGCCTAAGTTGTCATCTGCATTAATACCGTTAATCGCAAAGCCATTGCTGCCATTGAGGGACGAGAGGTTGAAGCTAGCCCCAAAGCCACTATTGCTGCCAAAGACCACGTAGCTCTCCCCTGCATCAAGCTGACCGTTGGGGTCGGCACGATTTGCCCCGATAATCAGGTCATCGAAGCCGTCGCCGTTGATGTCCCCCGCACTGCTGACAGAACTGCCTGAGTAGTCATATCTATCAATGCCGTTAATCGCAAAGCCGTTGCTGCCATTGAGAGACGAGAGGTTGAAATCAGAACCGAAACCACTATTGCTGCCAAAGACCACGTAGCTTGACTCTGCATCAGGCTGACCATTGGGGGATGCCCCGATAATCAGGTCATCGATGCCGTCGCCGTTGATATCCCCTGCACTGCTGACAGAATTGCCTGAGTAGTCACCCGAATCAATGCCGTTAATCGTGAAGCCATTGCTGCCATTGAGCGACAAGAGGTTTAAGCTAGCTCCAAAGCCACTATTGCTGCCAAACACTACGTAGCTCTCCCCTGCATTACCCTGACCATTGGGGTCGGCACCTTTTGCCCCGATAATCAAGTCATCGAAGCCGTCGCCATTGATATCCCCCGCACTGCTGACAGAATCGCCTGAGAAGTTATCCGAATCAATGCCGTTAATCACAAAGCCATTACTGCCATTGAGGGACGAGAGGTTGAAGCTAGCTCCAAAACCACTATTGCTGCCAAAGACCACGTAGCTCTCCCCTGCATTATACCGACCGTTGCGGTCGGCACCAGGTGCCCCGATAATCAGGTCATCGAAGCCGTCGCCGTTGATGTCCCCCGCACTGCTGACAGAATTGCCTAAATCAAACGAATCAATGCCGATGATTGCAAAGCCGTTGCTGCCATTGAGGGACAAGAGGTTGAAGCTAGCTCCAAAACCACTATTGCTGCCAAAGATCGCATAGCTCTCCCCTGCACCAAATCCCCCGATAATTAGGTCGTCGAAGCCGTCGCCATTAATGTCCCCCGCATTGCTGACAGAACTGCCGGATCTGTCATCTGCATCAATGCCGTTAATCGCAAAGCCGTTGCTGCCATTGAGAGACGAGAGGTTGAAGCTTGCTCCAAAGCCACTATTGCTGCCAAAGACCACGTAGCTTGACCCTGCATCACGCTGACCGTTGAGGTGGGCATATGTTGCCCCGATAATCAGGTCGTCGAAGCCGTCGCCGTTAATGTCCCCCGCATTGCTGACAGAACGGCCTGAGAAGTCACCCAAATCAATGCCGTTAATCACAAACCCATTGCTGCCATCTAGGAACGAGAGGTTAAAAACTGAAGTAACCTGAGGTGCGTCATTGACTCCGTTAATGGTCAAGTTAACGCTAGCTGTGTTAGTCAAGCTGCCATTATTATTGGTGGTGTATGTAAAGCTGTCAGTACCGCTTTCACCAACACCCAAAACCTCAAATGAAGCATTCGGGTCATAGGTCAAGCTGCCATCAGCATTAAGGGTAACTAAAGCACCAGAACTCAGGGTAATGGCAGTACCAACAACAACTGCCCTACCATCGATAGACGATACTGTTAAGGAGTTGCTATCGTTAGCTAAGACCTCTATGTTAACGGCAGTCTCTTCGTCGGTGGTCGCCGTGTCATTAAC
>NZ_JBALDU010000099.1:0-282053 GCF_036917235.1 Nostoc sp. | reverse complement strand
TCAGTTATTTTTTCAATAAAAAAACCCCCAGTGGGTGTTAGCCTACTAGGGGAGTGAGTTATCAGGGTGCATCTACCAATAATCTTTTCTAGGGGCAGCCAGCATCTTCCGGGAAAAATGAATTAAATGAGAGGCGATGTCTACGATGGGCTGTAAAGCTCGTAGTCTTATAGAGAAGCAAGCTACCTATAACGTCTCTGAGAGGAAAAGACTCGCTAACATTTCTCTAGCAGAGGCATTTGCGATCGCTATCGGTGACGCAACTAGTAGAAAAAATTCCCAGTGGGTGTTAACCTATCAGGGGAGTGAGTTATCAAGGTCAGTTATTTTTTCAATAAAAAAACCCCCAGTGGGTGTTAGCCTACTAGGGGAGTGAGTTATCAGGGTGCATCTACCAATAATCTTTTCTAGGGGTAGTCAGCATCTTCCGGGAAAAATGAATTAAATGAGAGGCGATGTCTACGATGGTCTGTAAAGCTCGTAGTCTTATGGAGAAGCAAGCTACCTATAGCGTCTCTGAGAGGAAAAGACTCGCTAACATTTCTTAACTAGACGTATTTGCGATCGCTATCGGTGACGTAACTAGAAAAAACCCCCAGTGGGTATTAACCAACCAGGGGAGTGAGTTATCAGGGTGCATCTACCAATAATCTTTTCTAAAATAAATGGGTCGCTACCGGATAAATTAGCAGAGGTTGAAGTTGTTACTGTTTGTCGATGAAAGAAAAACCTCAGAGGGGTTAGTTATCAGGATAGACCTACCAATTAAACGATCGGTGCGCTGCTTTACAAAATGGGTGTGTCAGGGTTAATCAATAGGACTCAATTTTCATAAAAAAACCCCAAGTGGGCGTTAGCCAACGAGGGGAGCTAGTTATCAGGGTGCATCTACCACTTAAATGTTCTAGGTTTAACCACCATGCTCCGGATAAATTTATGAGAAAATTGATTGTTATCGTGTGTCAAAAAAACCAAAGTGGATATTAACTCAATTAGGAGAGTTAAAGATCGAGGGACATCCATCTATTAATCAAGTATTCTAGGATTAAGCACTATTTTCTGGTAGAGAATATCTGCGTCAGAAGTTGCTGTTGTTTGCCAAAAATAAAAAAAACCCCCAGTGGGTGTTAGCCAACTAGGGGAGTTGAAGATCAAGGTGCATCTACCAATTAAGTGTTCTAGACCCAAGTAATCCGATCCGGATAAAGTTGTAAAGGCAGGAAAAACCAAAACAGCGCGGAATCAGAAACATTCAGGGGCAAGATGCATCTAAATTATCAGAGAGAGCGAAAAATCGACTTGAAACTTTCGCGTTTCAAACCAGATTCAGGAGGCGGACAGGAGAAGTTGTGACCCAGGAATTCCATATTTCCGTAACCCCAGTAGGGCAAAATGACTACTTGGTGCGGACGGAACAAGTCGCGCCTGGGGTACCATTGGCAGAAGAATTGGTGACTTGGCCTATAGCTGATTGGTTGATGGCTGCTGGGCATTTGATGAATGACCCGTTGAATTCGGTGTTGCAAGGAGATCCATTTACCTCTGGCGGGCATGAAAGCGATATCGCCAGAAACTCTGTGAATTTGGTGGCGTTGGGTCAACAATTTTATAACGCCCTATTTCAAGGCACTCTCAGAGATAGTTGGATTACTGCCCAAGGTATTGCCCAGAACCATCAACAAGTGCTGCGCTTACGCTTGGGGCTAAAAGACACTAGATTAGCTCGTTTGCCTTGGGAAGTGATGCACGCAGGCGATCGCCCTCTGGCTACTGGGCCTTATGTGGCTTTTTCTCGCTTCCAAAGTGGAATTTTGGGGGCTTCTCCTTTGCGGTCGCAAAATATGCCCACACCACAAGAACAAGGTGGTGTCAGAGTCTTGATGGTAATTGCTTCTCCCTCAGATCAAGTCCGTCTTGACTTACAGAAACAAGAAGCAATTAAACTGCAAGCAGAACTTCACCGTCAAACGTCACGACTTGGTGAAGGCCGCAATCGTTTCCCCGAAATTGAACTCACTGTATTAGATCAACCAGGACGGGAAGAACTGACGCAAGCTCTAGAACAAGGCAGATACCATGTTCTCCATTACTCTGGTCATAGTAACTTAGGCGCAAATGGCGGAGAAATTTATCTTGTTAGTCGCAGAACTGGCTTGACGGAAATCTTGACTGGGGACGATTTGGCAGGTCTGCTCGTCAACAATAATATCCAAATGGCAGTGTTTAATTCCTGCTTGGGCGCATACACAGCAGCGTCCAATCCCTCTGGAGATACTGGCGAACGAAACTTAGCGGAAAGTCTGGTGAAGCGCGGAATTAGAAGCGTTTTGGCGATGTCAGAACGGATTCCTGATGAAGTGGCGTTGACACTCACACAATTGTTTTACCGCAATTTAAGTCAGGGATATCCAGTAGATTTGTGTGTAAGTCGGGTGCGCCAAGGATTAATTTCCGCTTATGGTTCTCACCAGATGTACTGGGCATTACCGATTTTATATCTTCAGCCAGAATTTGACGGTTTTCTGAGTCAGGAAACTGAGGTATCTGCAAGTAGGGAGTCGCTGAATCAGTATAGTTCGCCTTTAGGGGCAACTTCCACGATGTACCCCGGTATACCTGATGATACCGAGATGCCTTTAGGAATGGAAGACATGATTCCTAGTGGTTTGACGCGGGACTCTTCTGGGTTGGACTGGCTGGGTGAAGATACTTGGGGCGATCTAGTTGATGAAATTGAGTATGATGACCCAAGCTATGAAGAAGATTCTGCGATAGTTTCGGATTTGTTTCGTCAGCTAGATAACCAAAAACCTGCAACTGAACCGGATCGACAAATTCACGAAAATAGTCTTCACCAAAGCCAGATTTCAGAGGAAATGACTTCCTCAGAAGAGTCAGCAGATTTGTGGGGAGAAGTTCCACCACCGCCACCTGCAACTCCTGGAAACCTTGAAGAAAATAGGCAAAATTCTAATTTTTCGCTATCGCAACCACCCCCGCCAAGAAATCGTACCCGTCGCCGCAAGCTGTGGCCGATTGTCGGCGTTGTGGGGATCAGTGCGATCGCCGCTGCGATCGGTTTAAATTGGTGGTGGCAGAATCGCCCCCAAGCACTGCCTAAAATACCAGAAATTCCTACCCAATCTCTACCTGATTCTCGACCGATTCAAAAGCAGCCGAATATCGATTTAGGAATAGAAACGACTGGAATTGTCACCGCTACTGCTACGGAAAAATTGAGCCAGGGTGACTTGCAAGGTGGGTTATTGGCTGTAGAAGAACTACTGAATCGGGGCGCACTGGCTGCGGCTGAAACTTCCTTAAAACTAATTCCTAGTAAACAAGCTGACGATCCCTCTGTGAATTTTTACAAGGGACGATTGGCGTGGCAGTCTATCCAAACTGGAGACAATAACTATAGCGTCGATGATGCCCGTCGTTATTGGGAAACTGCTGCCAAAGCTAAACCCGAATCGCTCTTGTATAATAACGCTTTGGGATTTGCCTACTACACAGAAGGCAATCTGAATCGCGCCAATGATTCTTGGTTCAAGGCTTTGAATTTAGCTCTCAAAGAACAAAACACAAATTCAACATCCAGAAATACAGCAGTTCCTCAAGATGCTTTAACTTCTTATGCTGGTTTAGCTCTTGGATTGTATAAATCTGCACTTAGTCAATCTAGTGGTAAGCAGACGCAATATTTGAATGAAGCGATCAAGTTGCGGCAAACGGTTCTCAAGTCCGATCGAGAAAATTTCCAGGTAGATAAATTAACTAAAAATTGGCTGTGGACGGAAAAGGCGATTGAAGATTGGCGATCGCTCCTTCAGCAAAAAGGCGAAGAACAGTAATATATTGTGATGGCGCGATCGCTGTGATGGTTGTCTTCGGATCTGAAATAGGGTTAGTTCGACTTTATTCCTAAATTTTTCGTGATTTAGGATATAGCCAAAAGCTAAACAAGCGGCTAACTCTCGGCATGAGAACATAAGTTAAGAGCAAAACCATAGTAATCGTTATAATCAACGAAATAATCAAGGGTGGTAAAGCCCGAATTAGGGGTACTAAGAACGTATTCAATAAATTAATCAACACATATACAGCTCCCCAAGTTAGCAAGGCTGTTTTATAGCGCGGCGGAGTTTTTAAGGGTTGACCGGGAAGAGAAAACCAAGCTTCTAATCCACTAATTTTTTGAACATAAGGATCGGATTCAACCAAATGCTTACCTTGATTGAGCAAATGTTCGCGATCGCGTGATGTCATCCACACCTCTAAATTTTCATAATTGTCAAATCGGAAGATAATCACATATTCATTTCGCACCCCAAGTTGGGGACAAATCACATTTGTTCCCATGTGACCCACATAAGTTCTAGAAACCCTGGTAATCTCTTTCAACCAAGCTTCGTAAGCAGTTTCGCATCCTGGTTTGACAAGTTGTGTAATGACCACGGTTACAAATCGATCGTTCTGTTCTATCTCCATTATTTATGCTAATCAATTTTGGATTTTAGATTTTTTCACGTAGCTTGATTTTCGGAGGGCAAATATCGATTTATATCATGTCCGCTTCATTGCTTATTAAACCCGAAGAACCCCACCCCGCCAAAGCTACGCTTTGTCTCCCCTCCCGAAGAGCGGGGAGGGGATTAAGGGGTGGGGTTCTTTTCTTATGGGTAATTTTGCGGACATGATATTACTTGCTGTGAAACATTTATAAATTTGGGATTTTCAATTGAAAATCCCAAATTTAAAATCTAAAATTCGGTCACGCTCAAGCCAAGGGGTATCCAGGTTTTCCAACTTCAAGCCGAACAACATTAGCAGGAACGACACCAGTGGGTGGAGGTAAAAACATTCCACCATTAGTGACAACATAAATTGCGGTGCGATCGCTCTCAGTTTGACCAAAAGCCACGGCTGTGCTGCCAATTACACCTTGCTCGGCTTGAGCAATAACAGTAGTACTGCGATCGCTTGCAATTCGCACCACACTGTTATATATGTGCGTTGCTCCATAAAGATTGCCTTCCACGTCAAAGGCGAAGTCATCAATATTAGTTTGCTCTACAAAAGTTTCCGGCTCACCTGGTCGAACTGCGGTATCAATGGGAATCCGCAACAGCAACATTTTTTCCGTATTTGAAACGTAGAGGAAATCACCAAAACGCTTCAAACCATTTGCAGCCGGAGTGATATTTTCCGAATTGCTACGAGCAAGCATTGGATGTTCTAGCCAAATTGAGACGCGAGGTTGAGCGATATCAATCAGCCAAATTGCACCCCGATAAGAATCTGCTGTTAAATACTGAGTATTAGAAAGGGGAGTGATGCCATTGAGAAATATTGCATCTGGCAGTTTCAGCAAGGTTTCCACTGTCCCATCATTGGCAACTAAAGAAATCACTGGTATAGAATCAGCATTCCAGCCTGTTGCCACTAAACCCCCGTTGGCAGTGAAAGCAAGACCACTCACTTTACCTTCAACAGTGGCATGAATCTGCTGATTGCCATCTGGACTAATGCCAACAATCTCGCCAACTTCGTGATTAGTTACAAATATTGTGCCATCTGGTGCGATTGCTAGATTTTCTAAAAAAGTATTGATGGGGAATGAGGTAACAACTTTAGCTGGTGCTAATTCAATGGTTGTATCTACGTAAATAGGCGGTAAAACTGCGGAATTTGCCATACTAACCTACCACTGTAATTGAATCGGGCCACCAAACTTTCGCATCTCTGCAAAAAATAGTCCTTGCGCTCCTGCATCGGAAAGTGTTGCTAAATAAACAGCTGTTTGCGCTCCTTCTTCTGCTGTGAAAGGAGCATCATCTCCTCCCATATCGGTCTTCATGCAACCTGGAGAATAGGCATTTACCAGAATATTAGTACCTTAAAGTTCTTTCCCTAGAATCGCTGTTAGTCCATTTAGTCCTACTTTTGAGAGTCGATAAGAAGGCGCTAAAGGGTAGTAGTCACTTGAAACTGACGCTAGAGACGCCATTTCCGTTGATATATTGACAATACGACCGTAATTTTGCACCTTCATTAACGGAATTAATGCTTGAGAAATTCTGAGTACCGCTAAAACATTAGTTTCAAAGGTCGATCGCATCGTTTCCAGTTGGACAGTCAGTAAGCTGGACTCTTCAGGCTTGGTTGTGGGATTTACACCTGCATTATTGACCAGAATATCTACTTTACTGTAAGTTTCACGCAACCAGTCGGTAAACTGCTGCACGCTTCCATCATTGGTAACATCCAGCTTGTGATAGTCAACATCAAGCCCTTCACTAGATAACTGCTGCTTGGCAGCAAGACCATCTGTTTCATTACGACTCGTCAGAATTACGCGGTTGCCAATTTGGGATAATTGACGGGAAATTGCATATCCTAGCCCTCGGTTACTTCCTGCGACTACAGCAATCCTTTTTTGAATCGTCATTTTTATGACCTTCAAACTGCTTTTAAGTTTACTGTACTGAGATGTTGTAAATTAAGCAAATTGATTTTAGCAATATATTTTAGGGTTTATGTATTGACAATAAATACCAAATATGAATTAAGTTAAAGATGAATTGCAATGCTGGGACAACAAGTTAATCGCGCTAAACTTGGCGTTTCAATCCCTAATAGGGATTTTGATGAATTGCAATAAGAATCATTCAAAGAATTAATCACTAATGCCTTGTTTCAATCCCTAATAGGGATTTTGATGAATTGCAATAGGTTTAGATAACGACTTGAAGGATCACGAATGACAGTTTCAATCCCTAATAGGGATTTTGATGAATTGCAATGATAGCAGTCAAAACCAAGAGAGAAACTTATTTTCTGTTTCAATCCCTAATAGGGATTTTGATGAATTGCAATTTGGCTAAAGGGCTAGGGATGGGCGAGGTGTGGTTTCAATCCCTAATAGGGATTTTGATGAATTGCAATTTTTTCCTGCTCCTCACACTGATGGTACTTTGTTTCAATCCCTAATAGGGATTTTGATGAATTGCAATTCTATAGGTAAATGCGCTATCCGGTACGTATTCTACGGGTTTCAATCCCTAATAGGGATTTTGATGAATTGCAATGGGTAAGGCTTCCACGCTTTACCCTTTCATTTTTGTTTCAATCCCTAATAGGGATTTTGATGAATTGCAATTTTGGATCTGCACTTACGCCGCTGCCATAGCTGCCACGTTTCAATCCCTAATAGGGATTTTGATGAATTGCAATGAGTTGCGCGAATCATTAAAATTAAACGATACTGTTTCAATCCCTAATAGGGATTTTGATGAATTGCAATTAAATAAAAGTTTTTCTTTTATCCGGCTCTTGTTTAGTTTCAATCCCTAATAGGGATTTTGATGAATTGCAATCTTTTTAAAAGTCTTGGCACTATCAGAATGATTTTGGTTTCAATCCCTAATAGGGATTTTGATGAATTGCAATTCCATGTATTTGCCAATGGCTGCACGTTTCCATCGTTTCAATCCCTAATAGGGATTTTGATGAATTGCAATATGAAAGTGCTTGTGCAGCACGAAATAGGTGTTAGTTTCAATCCCTAATAGGGATTTTGATGAATTGCAATGGTAAGTAATCCACGATTAAGGAGGAATCCAATTAAGTTTCAATCCCTAATAGGGATTTTGATGAATTGCAATTCATGGGAGCGTACTAAATGGTACGCATACCTTTAGTTTCAATCCCTAATAGGGATTTTGATGAATTGCAATTAAAAGGGATTTGAATAATTTAGCTTCAGTAGGTTTCAATCCCTAATAGGGATTTTGATGAATTGCAATCAAGAACAACAGTTACAATTACGTTCTTTTAGGGTTTCAATCCCTAATAGGGATTTTGATGAATTGCAATATTTTCTTTGAAATTGGCGGCAGAATCTCAAAACCTGTTTCAATCCCTAATAGGGATTTTGATGAATTGCAATTTTTACTCAACTCATACCGCCATGTGGCAGTGTTTCAATCCCTAATAGGGATTTTGATGAATTGCAATGGCTGAAGCCCGAAAGCCAAGCTATATTTAGTTTTCAAGGTGCGGTTGCGCGATTCTGGAGCAATCATAGCATTAGATAATTCCTTTGGGAAGAGTGCCGGGAAAGGTTAAAGGCTAACACCCTAGTTTTTGTAAGCATTTCAGAGATTGCGCGGATGATAATTGAGTGATGAGTAGGGTGAAATGCTTGCTGGTATTGAGATAGAAGCACTTTTTTGGGGCTGTGGAATTTGTACACCTATCGATTCGCGCATTTGACATACAAAAACTCTGCGAGATATGCGATCGCTAAAAATAACCTAATGGTGATGGGGGGCGCGATCGCTGCCTTCGGAGCCAGAAATCTCAGTCTTTATATGCTTATAGCCTCCCACATCACACACAACAACACTTGTAATGTTAGTCTTGAGACTCCTCAGAGATAGATTCTGATTCGGTTTCAAGTTCTTCTGTTTGAACTTTGGGGGCTGGAGGTTTAATCGGTTTTGGGCCACGCGCTAGTGCAGGATTCGCCGGTTGTCTGCCTTCATCCCTATATGACGATCCTTTTTTCCCTTTGTCAGACGAGCGTTCGCGGCTCGGTTTTGAGCTTTTGGGGTTGGATTCAATAGGAGTTACAGAATCCGTATTTTCGGAATTGTTGTCAGTGTTTGCTTGAGACTGACGTTCCGATTTCTTAATTGGACGTTCTACCATTGTTGATTTTTGTAAATTTATCTGTATGGTACATCGGTTTGGTGACTGTCAGACTGTTGAGTAGCATTTTTAAAGATTTTATCGAACAGAATTCAGGAGTCAGGAGTCAGAATTCAGAATGAATTTTGTACGACACAACGACCGGCTCAGTGCATCGCTGGCGGATGAATAACCGGTTTTAAGACCGCATCAAATCGTAGATTTAGTGGTCTTCTCCTAAGGGGAGACGCCAAAGGCGAACAATCAGTCGCGGGTCTAAATTCCCGAACGATTGATTCTGACTCCTGAATTCTGAATTCTGTTTATCAATTAACTCACTAAATTAAAAAATGGGTGCGTTATCTATAGCTAAACGCACCTGATAACTATTAAACAAAATCAGGTCGTGCCTGTTGCCTTGATTTGAACTTTTCCTCTAAAACTACCCAATTTTCTTGCTCAATTAAGTTAGTCAACTCATCGAGATTTTGACGATATTGTTGCAGCGATCGCAGCAATGCTTGACGATTATACCGTGCCATCATCACACCCAACTCTGGATTCCCGCCACCCACACGACTAGTATCCCGGAAGCCTGAACTAGCTAACTTTTGGGCTAATTGCAAAACATCGGGGTCAGTTTCGCTCAAACAAGCAGCAATCAACGAGGAACTGACCATCACCGGTAAGTGGGAAATCCAACTCACAGCGCGATCGTGTTGTTCTGGTTGACAATAATAGATATTAGCTCCGAGCGATCGCACAATTTCTTCCACAACTGTAATTGCACTAGTTGGGGTTGTCGTTATCGGTGTTAATACATAAGGTTTATCAACAAACAAATCTCGCTGTGCAGCTTCTATCCCACTGTCTGTTCTGCCCGCCATTGGATGACCACCAATAAAATTATCCCAAAGGGGAGTAATATCCTTAACTATCTGTGCTTTCGCCGAACCCACATCAGTCACAACTGTAGCAGTAGACAAATGAGCGATTAACTGTTCAAATTGGGGCACAATAAGGGCTAGAGGTGTACAAATAAATACAACTTCTGCGGCTGCTAATAGGCTCAGATCGACTGATGCTCGATCAACACTGCCCAGGGTAACTGCCTTTTGACAGGTTGCTTCACGGCGACTAACTCCTAAGATATGATGTCCTTGCGATCGCAAATCAAAACCCAAAGATCCGCCAATCAGTCCCAATCCTAAAATTCCAATATTCATTTTTGATTTTGACATTCCGTTTTTTATGACTTTACCAACTATTAAAGTTGGCATCCAAGGGGTAGCATCGATGACTGTAGAGGAATTACTGGAACAATACGCAGCAGGAGTCTTAAACTTTAGTGGTGTTGACCTCCCAGAAGCCAATCTGAGTGGAGTAAAACTCAGTGGTGTAAATCTGAGCGATGCTAATTTGAGTATAGTCAACCTGAGTGGCGCGAATCTGAGTGAAGCTAACTTGAGCAATGCCAAGCTAAATGTAGCTAGACTCAGTGGCGCGAATCTATGCAGCGCCATCCTCAACAACGCCAGTCTCAACGTCGCTAATTTGATTCGAGCGGATCTAAGTCGCGCTCAACTCAGAGGAGCCTCATTAATCCGCGCCGAGTTAATTCGCGCTGACCTCAGTCGCGCTGATTTATTGGAAGCTGACCTGACCGGTGCTGATTTGCGAGAGGCGACACTCCGCCAAGCGAATCTCCGTCACGCTAACTTAAGTGAGACTGTCTTGAGAGGTGCTTCTTTAACTGGAGCAAACTTTGAGATGGCTAACTTAAACGCCAGCGATCTCAGTCGTTCTGACTTGAGTGGTGCAAATTTGCGCGATACCGAACTCAGACAAGCCAATTTCAGCCATGCTAACTTGAGCGGGGCAGATTTGAGTGGTGCAAATCTTCGATGGGCAGATTTGAGCGGCGCAAATCTCCGATGGGCAGATTTGAGCGGTGCAAAATTGAGCGGGGCTGATTTAATTGGCGCAGATTTAAGCAATGCCAATTTAACGAATACAAGTTTAGTCCACGCCAATTTAACTCAGGCAAAATTAATTAGGGCAGAATGGATTGGTGCTGACTTAACAGGAGCAACCTTAACGGGAGCCAAGCTTTATGCCACTTCCAGATTTGGTTTAAAAACCGAAGGCATGGTTTGTGAATGGGTCGATCTTAGCCCAAATGGCGATCGCTCCATTGTCCAAAACTTCCATTCTGAAGAGTCACGAGATTTTTTTAACGAAACACCGCCAACAATTCGGATTATTGTTGATGCAGCCTTAGAACACGAAGCCAATTTTGCGATCGCTGGCGCTTACTACCAAATTGCTCAAGAATATCGAGGTCTGAAACAACCTCCAAGCATCGAAAGTGGCCGTCGCCGGACTATTTTTACTTTTCATATAGATAGCGACGAAGCATTATTTATCACTGCTTACATTGTCATTCTTCCCTTTCTAGATGCAGCATCTACCCAAAAGAATATTTCCAGTATAGTGGAAATGATTAACAGTGAAGTTGTTGCAAACCAAGACTTAAAACCGCTAAAATCACCTCATATAGTGAAACAATTAAATACTCTTTTAGAACAAGCTATAAATCAGGCTACAAGAATTAAACAGATGAAAAAAAATATCGAAATAGCCGCAAAGTTAAATTTTTGTAAAGCCCCAACCCAAATAGTTTTAACGAATTCTAGCGCCCACACTTTGATTGTTTATGACCATCCCAACTTTGGAAAAAGATTTATTAATCGTTCTGCTCTCAATGCTTCAGCTTATGATATATCCAGTGATTCAACAAAAAATATATTACCTTCATTAGATATAATTATAGATTTTGTCAAAGGATTTCATTATATTAGTCATTAGTCATTGGTCAAAAACTAAGGACAAATGACAAAGGACAAAGGACAAATAAAAAAACTTTGGAGGAAAAAATGCGCGATACCTTTAATAAAATGATTGGTCGAACTCGCTATGTAGTGTTTCGCCTATTTCTGCACATAGGGGGAGGTGAAGTAGCGCCAATTTTGGGAGTATTAAATAGTGCTGGACGGGATGCGATCGATGTCGATGGCGACTTAGAAGTTTTAGGAGAAGGATTGGTAGAAATTAGCCAAACCCTGCTGCAATACGATGAATATTGGCTTTCTGCTGCCAACGAAGGTGACGTATTTTTTAATGAGGGCGAAGCGGGGGATTATGTGAATGAATTATTTACTGACTCTGCCGAAAGATATCTCAGCGAACCAAATTACAGTTCTGACTCTGGATTGAATGAACCTTTATCTATACCTGTAACCCGCAACGTCATTGTGATGATTACAGTAGCTTATGAAGGAGAAGTACCAGAATTAGAAACCGATCTTTCTAACGTTCAGGCGCTCAAGGAAGGATTGAAAGCATTGATAAATTTGCATTATAAACATAGATTAAAGGCAATCCAAGTACATTTCTCACCAGCACAGTTAGGCGATGAACTTACTAGCGATCAACTGTTGCAATATTACCCAGAATTAATTCCTTTGTAATCTGTTGGGTAGTCCGTACTTACTACTCAGATGATAAATTGTTAAGCTCAGAGATAGGACAATAATCCAATGATCATGACCATAGTACGTAAATTTACAGCCGTTTTTTTAGCTCTGAGTTTGTGTATCACAACTGTTGCCTGTGGTGGCGAGAACCAAAGTACTCCTCCAGCTAAGAACGTTAGCCAAACTTCTACTAATACAAAGTTGAGTGATGGCGAGTATCAAATACAACAAGCAACTTATGACGATGCAACTGGTGAGTACAACCTGTTTTTACTAAACAATAAGCCCCCAACCTTTTCAACTGAAAATTTGCAAATGGCGCGGTTAACTGACGATCAAATTAAGGAGGGTAAAAAAACCTATCTGAAGGTAGAAAAAGGACAACCGGTTTTATATCTGACGGAAGACTTTAAACTTGAGTACGTCCACAACGTTACCGAGAATAAAACCAATCCCCAAACAGGACAACAAGAGACAGTTGTAGTCCGTCGAGAAAATAGCTTCTGGGCACCATTTGCTGGGTCTGTGGCTGGTAGCTTGGCGGGACAGGCAATTGGTAGTATGTTGTTTAGACCCCAGTATTATGTACCCCCTGTTTATCAATCAGGACAAGGATTAAGTGGCTTCGGTGGATATGGCGGCAGCTATGGCCAAGCAGTTCAAAACTACCAAACTCGCTATAATACGCCACCAGCAGCCGTAACAAATCGCACTGCGTTCCGCAATACAGGGACAATTAGAAGGTCATATCCTGGAAATTCAAATGTACGCAATACACCGCGTAGTACTACAGGTAATAACCGTCCTTCCGGTTCTGGGTTTGGTGGTAGTACCTTACGACCCTCTGGTAACTCAAGCACTACCAGACGCAATTCTGGCAGTGGTTTTGGTAGTGGGCGTAGTACAGCACCCCGCCGCTCAAGTGGTTTTGGCAGCAGACGCCGTTAATCAATTCCAAGTTGAATAAATAGACTGCCTAACAAGTAAAGGTAGTTGTGCATAAAGAAGCCGGAGGGTAACAAGTCAAACCTCCGGCTTCTCTTTATATCTATGCAATTTGCGAGGAGGAATTATTAATTATTCGGTTAAATAATATGAAATACTAAATACAAATATTGCTAAGAGAACAGGAATTATTTTACTAAAGTCTATTCGCTTTTGTTGAACCATTTCTAAACAAGACATCGGAATCATTAGAGGCCAGAAGATAGTTGTCATCACAAACATCACAACTGATAAAAATTTATCTTCTGGATTGGAAGCAGGATGACGTAGGGAAAATATTAACCAATTAGTTAGAAAATAGAACGTCATTAATAAGTAACCAATAGTTAAAGTCAGTTGTATCTGATTCACCGTGAGTACTCCTGAAGTTATGTGAGCTTCACTATAGCCTTTCCTGTTCTAGTTAGGTACACGATAAGCCTCAATAGTGCATTTTCAACTAGGTAGAAATGAATTTACCACATCTTTAATGCGATATAAATAAGCATCCAATCAAGAAAAATTATATTAGCTATGAGCCATATATTGATTTTATACCCTCTTGACTTATAGGCTAATACAACAGCCCTGTTGATTATTCCCACACTTCCTGATGTATAAATTAAACGAGTCATAAGTACTGCCCAGGCGTAGACAAAACCATTTCCTCGTCGCTCGCTTGGCGTTGTCAAGTGTTCGTAATGTATAAAAAGAACAAAAAATCCAAAACAAATAGCATAACCTATTAGCCATTTGCTGTTTGGCATAATCTGAGCAAGAAAAAAAGGGATAATCATGCCTAATATAAAAACTAAGATAAGAGAATCAAACATTTATAATTTTTTCCTTTTTTCTAAAAAAAAATAAACATTGTATGCCCCAATATACAATGTTTATAAAATTTACTTTTCTGTTTGTAGAGTCTCATTAACCTTCTTTGAAGAAAGTTTTTAAATTTTGGATGATAGATATTCACTACCACGATCCCAAATTTAAAATTCAGATAGCTATGAGAATAATAATTAAGCGGTCTTAAAAAATCGAATAATTTCGCGGACATGATCGAGAAATTGCCCGTCAGTGGAAAGTTGCGCGATCGCAGTTCGTGCTTCTCTTGCCAAACGTTCATGTTCAGTTTGATTTGTCGCCCGTAATTCCTCAAAATTAGCCGCAATCCGGGCTAAATCTCTACGAGTTTCTTCGGCAAAACGTTGTTGAGTTGCAGATAAAGAATAAGGTTGTTCGGGGTTGAGTTGATCTTCCAACGACTGGATTTTTTGTTCCAATATCGAGAAGCGATCGCGCAGTTCAAAAATATCTTCGCGCGGATACTTCCATTCTTGGCGAATCATCGCTAGCCGCGCATATAAATATTCATAAGCGCGAATCGCGGGACGCAGAATTGTTAATAACAAAGCTGCACCAGAACTTATATATCCCACAGTACTAATACCAGTGGCAGCAAGAGTATAAAGACCAACGGCTGAAAATAAGTGTAAAGCAATGGCAACCCAGAGCGATCGCTTTGCCAAAAGTGTGACATACTTTACTTGTTTCTCATCAACTGGAATTCCTTTCTCAGTTGATTGTGCTGCTTCTGCTAAGACTTCTTTAGCTTGAAAATGCACATTCCACGGGACGGTAACAATTACCAACAGCCACCAAAAACTAGCACCACCAATCACCCAATCAAGAAAGTTACCAGCAGGGATGTGCAACCATTGCAGTAAGCCAAAAGCCACCAGCACCACAACCACTATTCCTGCAATGGAACTGACGAAAAAGTTAATATACATCTTGCCCTGTCTCCGGTAAAACTATACCTCGATCATTACTATGCCTCACCAGTTATACGGAAATGATTGTGATGGTTTTTCTAGTAGCACATATCATCCTGTGCAGAATTCAGACTTTAAAAATTTTTCTGATTTCAGTAATTAACAATTTGTAGGAAATCATTATGTCAGCCTTTTTAAAAAATCAAAAAATTCCTAAATTATTCACCAAGTTATCAGTTGCAACTGTTAGAACCGCCTTCAGCTTAGTAGTATTATTCAAAATTGATTCTGCTCAAGCTTTGGTAGCCAAATTCAATATTGACCCCAGTGCAAGTTTTATTTCCTCATATACATTTAGTCCTGACAGCGTACCTTTTTCTCTAACAAACTTGGGAATTAATTCAGGGGACACAATTAAACTAGAACGGTTTGGCAGTTTTTCACCCTTTGGTGATCCCACTAACGAATACTTTGGTGCAATGTGGGCTACTTTCAGCACTGACAATAGATTGCTACCAAGTAGCGGAACGTATTATGGCGCAACGACTGATAGAGTTCCTGGTGCTATTAATGCAACTCTTTCCAACGGTTGTCTTCCACTTCAGTGTTTAGATAATAGTATTTTTTACATATCACGTGTAGATTTTAATGGTGCTATTGTGCAAGTTCCTATTGATGCAAAATTTATATTTATTGGTGCTGCCGACAGTTCATTTGCTGATAATGTAGACTTAAATCAAGACTTTGCTGTTGGTATCAATTCTGTATCTACTGCTAGTGTTCCTGAACCCAGTTTTATGTCAGGTTTACTGGCATTTAGTGTTTACGCTACTGGTTTGCAATTCTTACGCAACCGGAAAAAACCACTTTGAGGACACAGTTTTACTCAACTAAATAACTGCGCCAAACTGCTTGATTATTTTTACTACCTTTTTCTGGAATTAGCGATCGCCAAGTTTTACCTTCTTGCTGAATTTGCAAATAAACGTCAAAGGGTTGTTTTGGTTGCGTCAAGCGCCGTTTTGGTAGCTTAAGAATCAAGTCGTAGGTTCCCCGAACGTGGAAAGCTGGTAAATTTTCAATCGTTAGGGGTTGTTCTTGGGTAATTGATAGCCGTTTGATTTCAAATCCTTGAAAATCTAGATCCAACTGTTGGCTAAGTTTTTGTTGAGTTTGTTCTAGCCCAAGTGCGATCGCTTTTTGCACTAAATCGCTAGTTGGTAGCAGCCCAATACTGCCACAAGCTGTCACTAGCACCAGCAATATTGCTGTCAAAACTAACCGCACCATGTTATTCCTGAGATTCCACTTATCAGCGATAGTATAACTGTAGTTTCTCTCAATTCTCTGATCTACCATGCCAAAACAGTCTATAGGTCTTGATAATCAACTTTACAATTATCTTTTATCCGTTTCGCTGCGAGAACCAGAAATTCTTGAAAAGTTGCGCCAAGAAACCGCCAATCATCCCCGGAGTAGAATGCAGATTTCACCAGAACAAGGGCAGTTTATGAGCCTTCTGGTGCAATTAATTGGAGCGAAGAAAACCCTAGAAGTTGGAGTGTTTACGGGTTATAGCTCACTTTCTGTAGCTTTGGCACTACCGCCTGATGGCAAAATTATCGCTTGTGATGTGAGTGAAGAATTTACTGCGATCGCTCGGCGGTATTGGCAAGAAGCTGGGGTTGCTGATAAAATCGATCTCCGATTGGCACCAGCTTTGGAAACTTTAGATCAATTATTGGCAACTGGGCAAGCCGAGACTTTTGATTTTGCCTTTATTGATGCTGATAAAGAAAATTATGATGGATATTATGAGCGATCGCTGCAATTAGTTCGTCCAGGTGGATTGATTGCGATCGATAATGTTTTATGGTCTGGACAAGTAGCTGATGAGCAAAATCAAGATGAAAGCACTCAAGCAATCCGGGCACTGAACGAAAAGTTACATCATGACGAACGCATTACTCTCTCCCTTGTCCCCATCGCCGATGGACTTACTTTAGCAATCAAGCGACCTTAATACAGCAAGAGCGCACAACTAAACTGTGCGCCCTTATTGCGTGTTCTGCTTCTATTTACTTAGAAGTTATAGCCAATTCCTAATTGTAGTCCTACATCAGTATCATCCAAAAAAGCAGCATTTACACCACCTGTTAGCGTAAGTTTAGAACCGATAGGAAGGTCTACACCACCTGTTAACAGTAATCCAATATCAGTATCAGTATTAGCTTCAATTGCTACGCCAGCACCTATGTATGGAGATATAGCAAAGCTTCTTTCACCCACCGAACCTGCTCTGCGGGGAGAAAAATCTAAAGTCACAGGAACTAGAAATATTGTATCGTCCCCAAAGATCACCGATGGTCGCACTGATATATTGTTTGTCAGACCAAGTTTGCTGATCACTGAAAAGTTAGTGTCGCTCAGAGCTGTATCGTCGCCGCTCAAACCAATGTTACCACCAACTCCGATATAGCTTCTGCCACCACGAGTACTTCTACCTACGTTAACATCGGGCGTTGTACTTCCTGTTGGTGGCTGATTTAACTGACTGATGTTAACATCAGGCGGAATCAGGACTTGGTTAATTGCATGGATAATACCATTGCTAGCTTTCACGTCCGCCTGGAGAACTCTGGCATTATTCACCGAGACTTGACTGTTAGCGGAATCGATTTTAATATTTACAGGTCTTCCTTCATCGGTCGTCAATTCCCCTGCCGAGAGTTGACTAGCAGTTACCGCACCGGGAACCACATGATATCTCAAAATCTTAACTAATGCTTCTTTGTTTTCTGGTTGCTCTAACTGCTGTAAGGTAGCAGCAGGCAAAGCAGCAAATGCATCATTGGTAGGAGCGAAGACTGTATAAGGGCCTGGCTGTTGAAGAATATCTGTTAGACCGGCTGTCTTTAATAAAGAAGTCAGAGTTGTAAAAGAACTACTGGATGCCGCCAGAGAAACAATATCAGTACTTGTAGGAGTTCCAGCGACAACGTACTGACTAGCTGGAAGATTACTAGCAATGGGTTGCACTCGTCCTTGTTTAGCTAAAGCTTGATATAAAAGTGCTGCTGCTTCAGCACGAGTCAAAGACTGTTGCGGATTGAGTTGTTTTACATCCGGGTAGTTGACAACAAGATTACTTACTGTCGCTGCTGCCACGCTGCCAACAGCATATTCTGGGATAGCTGAGGCATCGTTGTAGTAAGTAGTGAGAGTACTTGTATCGCCACCAGTTAAACCTAAGCCACTACTTAAAGCAACGATCCCCTGCACTCTAGGAATTTCTTGATTTGGTCTAAACACGTTCCCAGGATAGCCTGCCAAAAATCCAGTTTCGTAGGCGCTTTGAATTGCAGCAGCTGCCCAGTAGTTAGCAGGAACATCACTAAATCCACCTGCACTTAATTGCCGGACTCGGTTTTGGGTACTGAAAGCTTTTTGAATCAAGGCAGCAAATTCAGCACGAGTCACAGGCTGATTTGGTCTATAAGTACCATCAGGAAAGCCACTAATCACGTTATTCTCAGCTAGGGCTTGAATGAAGGGACGCGCCCAATAATCTGAGGAAACATCAGATAGGTTAACTGTTGAAGTAGGCGATGGTGTTGCAGGTGATGGTGTCTCAGGTGATGGTGTTGCAGATGGAACAG
This sequence comes from Nostoc sp., assembly GCF_036917235.1. Classification (GTDB taxonomy): domain Bacteria; phylum Cyanobacteriota; class Cyanobacteriia; order Cyanobacteriales; family Nostocaceae; genus Nostoc. The sequence continues at coordinate 263,402 of NZ_JBALDU010000099.1, read as the reverse complement.
GAGTTTGAGATGAAGCTGGGGCAGAAATTACGATGGGAGTTATTGTAGCAGCTATCATTCCCAGAACTAGCAAAGCAACCTTTGTTGATGACCAACGAGACAAACTAGACATGGAAATATCCTCTTTTCAGTTTCTTGGGTTGACTATTGGAAAATACTGGATGCAAGGTTAAGTGAATATAGATATCCAGATGATTATTTGGTTAGCCTTGATATGGAAACCAGAAATGAAACCCGTTAACTCTGGAAAATTCAAATGTGGGACATTATGAGTAGCTGCTTTGATATCTCATAACATTTATCCAAATGTTTACCACATGTAGTATCGGATTCCTATTTGTTTTTTAAAGAACCGCAGATCCCACTAAAGAGAAGCAGGCATACTGTGGTCATCTCTTCTGTTGCAACAATAAAGATTATTAATGCAGGTAGGCGATTTTATTCAGTTCTAAAATTGCAGTCAAGCAGTAAAATAATTGGCCTTTAATAGCCGTCTCTTTATAATTGCCGACGATGGTTCATGCCGTCAAACTTAATGTATCACGATCTTTAGCAAGATTTAAGAAATAAAATGCCTCTTCGCGATATCATATATTATTAATCTTTGATCGAAATTATACAACTAACTCAGGGCTAGATTTTGAGGAAAAACTTTCACTCTTTAGATAGTTGTCCTTGATGGTAAATTTTCAAATACTAGACTGAAAATTAGCGATCGCAATCAAAAATTTCGAGCTTGATTGTAGCAAGTTTTTTGGCTAGGAATTATTTTTTTCCAAAAGACAACTTTATGAAAATGAACCCAAAGATAAACTAGGATTTTTGGAAGCTGGCTAATCTGTATCAATTTTGCTCACAACTCCTCTGGAGGTAGGGCAACAAATCCGGTTTTTACTCCACGCTTGAACCCTACATTTTCATAGAAGTGCAACGTCTCCTCACGTTTTGAGCCACTCAGAAGCATCACTTTATAGCAACGTTGCTGCCATGCTAAAGCTAAGGCATAATGTAGCACCTGCCTACCCAATCCCTGTTGTCGATAATCGGGATGGGTGACAACATTTTCGATAATACCGTATGGACGTGCGCCACGCGTCAAGTTGGGAACAATGCTTAAGTTACATACACGTTGCTACTAGCTGGTTATCAACATCAGCCACGATGTAATACAAACGGGGATCGTGTAAAATACCATCCCAGATAGATTGTAAAACATCATCAGCAGGTAAAGGTGCATCGACAGGATTTAGGTGGTTATATAAAACCAAAAGTTGGGGAAGTTCGTCGCGTCTAATTAGGCGAATGGTAATTATCGGTTTAGACAAAGCTGTATTAGGGTAATTATCCCAGGAAGTATGTTTGTTGAAGAAGAATTCAGAAGTCATAATTCAAGAGTTCAGAATCAAGACGCTCGTTCGCGTAGCGTGTCGCAGACAATACTCGTTTTCCGCGTCGCTTACAGTCGGGGATTCAAACCCGCGATTTTCTTGTGGATCACCAAATTTGCTTGTTTTGTGGGGGTGCAAAAACGGCGATTATTCAGACGCTCTCTACGTTCCCTGCGGGACGCTTACGCGAACGCGCAGCGTGTCGTTCGCGGTAGCGTTGCGTAGCAAAGACAGACGCTAAAAGCGTAGCTTGCAACTATTACAGAGTACGAGTACTCGCTTGTCGTCGGCGCTATCCGTCAGCGATGCACTGAATCGGTCGTTGTGTCATACAGAATACCCAACTGAATTCTGACTTCTGACTCCTGAATTCTGTTAGATAATTTCAAAGTATATAATTAGACTATTTTACTGAGGTTATTGAACTTTTAGAGAGATGAAGCTAAAAACAAGTATCTAGCTAATTTTATGGCTGGAATAGAAGTTTCAAAGGATTAATTAGGTTTACCCATAATCGTAAAAGCTGCCCAGTAGTAGGGATGGTTATAAAGAATTTTATCTGATGCCATTTTACTATTTCTATATAGTTGCGTCGCTAAATAAGTTTGAATTCTTACTTCCTCTGGATGCAGATTATTTAAGATGTCTTCATACCATTTTGTCAGTTCTCCAGCAGTTAGTTCTTTCAGCCATCGTGTTGCTTCGGCTAAAGCAGTAATGGCTGATTTATTCGGCTGTAATCGTCGGTAAAACTCGATCATCACCAAGGCACTAGCGGAAGATTCTACACTCCAGAGAGTACTCACTATATGAGGTATGCCCTGAGTTACAAAACCACTGACTAAACTCACATATTCGCTGCTGATAGTGTAACTGTTAGTACTTAAATTCTCATACGCAGAGAGGGTAATAAGGTTGTAACTATCTAGATTTTGTTGGCAGATTTCATCTAGAGTAAGCCTTTCTTCACCTGCTAATACTAACTCTGATTTTTTAGGTTCAGCTAAATTATTAGTGACATAACCCGTAAAATGCAAGATGTTATAACTATCGGATAAGGCATTTTCGACAGTATTTTTTGTAGCCTCTGCCCCCTGAATTCGCTGGTTATTATTGAACATCTGACTAACAATTTCAGACTCCAGTTTGGCAAATTTAAGTGTGGGATAACCTGTACTTTCTGGATGTTCAACACTAAGCAAGAACTTATTTTGCCACTGCCAAATATCCTCAGTTCTGATTGATAAACCTATTTGGGCACTAGGTAGATAGGTGACGCTGAAATTTGATTCCACATTGGGTAACTCTTCCGAAGATGGGGAAGAAAGATGGAAAAGTGTATGAATGGGCAATCTGTACAAGTCACGGTGAGGAATTAAGACAAGTTGGGTGATGCCTTCAAGTTCCTGTGCAATTGTGGAAATATTCAGGATTTCATACAGTTGCAACAGTTTCTCTTCCATCTCAACTCGCCAAGAATGGTGACTTTTACTTTCTTTGTCTTGGGCTGTGCTGCGATATTCTTGGTATTGTTGATGCCAATCTTCTAGCCAAGTTTCAAATTCAATTAGGCGCTGCACTGCTTCGGGTAAAGGCAATTCATTGAGACGAATAGCGTCTTCTCCTAAAGGTATTACCCCAGTATCTTGCATGGGTGTAAACAGGAGAATTGGTGATGGCGCTTGGTCTTTGAGAATGAAAGTATGTATGGCAACTGGACTAATATGCCAGTAAATAATTGCTGTTGTGGGATTGAATAGTTGTTGAATTGCGCCATAATAAGGCGAGTATATATTATCATTCCAACCAGAAAGCAGCCAGTTTAAACAAGCATTTTTACCTTGTTCGGCAATTTCCCAAGCTTCTACTAAATCACCAGACTCTACAGCTAAGTCAACTGCCAATTGATCGAAGCCGACAAATTTTAGAGCTAGCTGTTTTTTACTTTCATCTGAGCGAGTTTCTTCACTCAGTAATTGTCGCAATAAATCTGTCCCACGTTGCAGCAATTCTTGAACTTGTGTGGTTTGTCCCAAACCCATCAACACTTTGCTTAGAGATTGTAAAACCTCTAAATGCAACTGGGGAAAATACTCTAATGTCAGGGTTAAGAGCGCCTGATGGTACTCAGATGCAGCTTTGCGCCAATAATCCCGCGTATTGGTATGTTTTTTACCTTGTTCGTAGTAAGTATTAGCGATCGCAAAATGCAATCTACCCCAACCTTCTGGATGGGTATCTGTTCGCAGATGCTTTAACCCTTCCTCATAGCTGGCTAATTTTCCTTCGTAGCCACCCTGTTGTAAGGCGGGATTTGCCGCGATGATACTACTCGACAAATTGAGTAATTCGTCAGAATCTCCTAAATGACCGATCGCAGTTCCCCGACCAATCCAAGCTTCCCAATAATCTTGTTTAATTTGCAAAGCGTTGTCATAACAGACGATCGCTTCGGCAAATTGTTCTAAATTAAACAGTGCTATTGCCTGATTATACCAAGCTAAATGGAAGTCGGGTTTAATGGCGATCGCTTGCCGATAGGAGGCGATCGCTTCTTCTCTCCGTCCTAAGTTGTCTAAAGCTATACCCCGGTTGTACCAAGCTAAGTAGAAATCAGCTTGAACTGAAAGGGCTTTATCCCAAGAGGCGATCGCTTCTGACCATCTTCCTAAATTAAACAGCACTACACCCCGGTCTATCCAAACTTCATGGTACTCTGGGTTAATTTCTATCGCTCTGTCGTAAGATATAATCGCCTCAGCAAATTGTTCGCTGACGGCTAAGGCTATGCCTCGGTGATACCAGTTTTCCTGGTCTTCTGGTTCGAGTTGCAGCGCTTGATCATAACTAGCAATAGCTTCTGGTAGCCAACCTAATTTAAGCAGTGCCAAACCCTTGCTAGACCACGCTTCTTGATAGTCTGGCTTGATTTCTATAGCTTTGTCAAAAGAAGCGATCGCTTCTTCAAAGTATCCTAATTCTCCCAGAGTTCCACCCCGGTTGTACCAAGCTTTGTAGAAGTCTGGCTTCAATTCTATGGCTGTTTCATAAGATGCGATCGCTTCATCAAAACGTTCTAAATGGAACAGCGTTAAGCCGCGATTAAACCAATATTCTGAGAATTCGGGTTGCATTTCAATAGCTTGGTCATAAGATGCGATCGCGCCTAGCAAATCGCCTGTTTTCGCTTGCTGAAGACCTTGGTAAAACCACCCTTGAGCGTGGGTAATCGGATTATCGCTATGTCGCTCAATAATACCAGGGGAATTACTGCTTTGAACTGCCAAATCCGAAGCAAGTTGCTGGACTAAATTGGTACTTTGATCCAACCTCACCCACAACTCATCTAAAGTATTTGCCACATTCGGCTCTAAATTCGTCAAAGTGTTATCCCAAGTTTCCACCGAGGGAGACGTTGCTAATTCAGTCCTTTGTCTAGTGGAAAGGAGATTTACTGGTGTTGTAATTTGAACAACTTCTTCTTCGTCGAACCGAAGTTGGGTTAACAAGCTGATTGAATCTTCCGCTGCCGGGAGAGGGATATTTTCTGGTATTGTGGTTTGGGCGTCTTCCTTTTCATATTCCCATACCACTTCCTCGAAGTTTTCGGGCGATATCTCCTCAAAAGAGTCATTTTGGGTTGTTAACGTTATTGGTTCAACATCTGGTGCATCATATTCCCATAATTGTTCGCCAAAGCTAAGGATTAGCTCTTCTCCAGGAGAAGTGGGGAGAATTTCTTCATCCGTTGTAGTTTCTACCACATCTGGCTCATCATACTCCCATAACTGCTCGCCCAAATCGCGGATCAGTTCTTGTCCAGGAGTAGTTTCTATTACATCTGGCTCATCATGCTCCCATAACTGTTCGCCCAAATCGCGGATCAGTTCTTGCCCAGGAGTGATTTCTAGATCATCTTGTGCCTGATTGTCAGGGTAATCTTCTATTTCTGTAGGTAAGTTTTGCATTAGCCGAATGCCAATGTCATAAGCAACTTCTCCAATTCTGCCAACACCAAGTTCCCCCAATTGCACCATCTGTGTTGCTAAAAGAGGATTTGGTGTAGGTGAAGCTAGCAAGCTTTCACCAAACATCACCAACCAGTCTATCCAACGTTCAGCCGGAACGCGATTTTCGATCCGTTGCAGATACCTCAATGCCCACTGTCGTCCTCGTGCTTGATGCACGCCTTCTAACAATTGAATGAACAATTGTTCCAGATCCGCATTGGTTAGTTCTGGTAGTACCCCCACCAGATTGCGTCCTCTCGCACCCTTGAGAGAACTATTCTGTTTACTTGCAATGAGGCGCTTTAAAAACCTTTTAAGCGACTGCGATATCCGCCTGAGCATCTGCCACACTCTTGGATTTTATTTTTCTAGATTGTAGCCATCGTTGTGTTAAAAAAATCATCAATTACGTAAAAATCCATTAGATTCTGACAGCGCTTCCGTAGCAGGTTAGCAAAAAATATACAAACCTTCAAGAGCATAGCATTACAACGTTACAATTCCCAGGTTTAACTCTTGAATTTGACTCTGGCAAGCAGTTAATTTTCAGTTTGCTCTGTAGTCGATTGACCGTCAGGATATAACTGACTAATTAATGCCTGGACAAGCACTTGTGGATCGTCTGTTTCAACGGCAAGCTGTTGAGCAATCTGCTGACGTAAATTTTCATCCTCCTGTAACATCACAAACAACTGTTCTAGGGTGACAGTTTGGTATTCTCCCTCTGGGAGGTTCTCTGGCGCATCTGCTGACTCTAATACTGGGGCAACTACCTCAGAGGACAAAGAAGTGCTAAAAGCATCTGGCCCTTCGTATTCCCAAACTGGTTCGCCTTCATTGCGTGTCAACAACTGCATCCCGATATTATAGGCAACATCTCCAATTTCGCCGACGTTCAACTCACCCAATTGCACCAACCGCGCAGCCATTTCATTATTGGGTGTCGGAGATGCGAGCAATCTGTCGCCAAAGCGCCCTAACCACTCAACCCACTCTTGAGTTGTGATGCGATGTTCGATATTATGCAGCCACTTCTGTGCCCATGCTTCTCCTCGTGCTTGATGTACCCCTTGCAACAGTTCGTTGAAGAGAAATTCCAGATCCGTATCGCTCAACAGGGGTGCTGGTTCTTTTTCCACATTTCCCCTAGATTTTGAGGTAGTCTGTTTTCCACCAAACAAGCTCTGAAAAAGCTTTTTGAGCCATTGAAATAGCCGCTTGAGCATCTGCTGCACCATCGAGTTTTGCTTTATCTATAAAATTGTAGCGATCGCACTGGACTATGGCGTTAGTTAAGTCAATAAAACGTATAGTCATTTGTTATTTGTCATTGGTCATTTGTCAAGAGTTATTCTCCTCTGCTTACCAGTCTTCTTTAATAGAACAAATGTACTAAATGATATGCTATAATTCCCATACATTGATGTTGAAATCATAGTAGAGGATAAGCTCTGGTTGCTTGCTTTTGTGAGTGCCAAAATATACGGCATTATTTGAGTCTGGCGCTATGGCAACATCGATCAACAAAGCAGGTACGAGAGTTTAAAATAATTGAATCCTAAACTCGACTCGGTGCTACTAATTCACGTTGAAAGGCATTGAAGTCTATTTTTCCATGTCTTACGAACCCCTGCACCACAAATATCGCCCCAAGAGTTTTGCTGAACTGGTGGGCCAAGAGGCGATCGCCACCACCCTGACGAACGCGATCGGCACATCGAAAATTGCCCCTGCCTATTTATTCACTGGCCCAAGAGGTACGGGGAAAACTTCTAGTGCCCGGATTTTGGCTAAATCCCTCAATTGTCTCAAAGATGATAAGCCCACGGCTGAACCCTGCGGCGTATGTGAGGTTTGTCAGGGGATCGCGAAGGGTTACGCCTTAGACGTAATTGAAATCGATGCCGCTAGTAACACTGGTGTCGATAATATCCGCGAGTTGATTGAAAAAGCCCAGTTTGCTCCTGTGCAGTGTCGCTACAAGGTTTATGTTATTGATGAATGCCATATGCTCAGTACCCAGGCATTCAACGCGCTACTAAAGACATTAGAAGAACCACCTAGGCACGTAGTTTTTGTATTAGCGACAACAGACCCGCAAAGAGTGTTACCAACAATTATTTCGCGTTGTCAAAGGTTTGATTTTAGACGCATTCAGTTAGAGGCGATGGTGAAGCATTTAAGTGCGATCGCTTCTTTTGAAAACATTCATATTTCACATGATGCTGTCACCCTGGTAGCCCAACTTTCTCAGGGGGGATTACGGGATGCCGAAAGTCTACTCGATCAATTGGGTTTGTTGGCGGGTGAAGTGACACCAGAGCGAGTTTGGGATTTAGTGGGTACGGTAAGCGAACAGGATTTGCTAGCGCTTTTAAATGCGATCGCTCAAGATAAACCGGAAGCAGTTCTAGACTGTACTCACTACATTCTAGATCGTGGTCGAGAACCCCTAACTCTTCTGCAAAATCTCGCTGCTTTTTACCGCGATTTACTAATTGCCAAGACAGCACCCAACCGCCACGATTTGGTTGCTTGTACTCAGCAAACTTGGACAGCGCTAGTTGAGTTTGCTCAATACTTCGATATGAGCGCGATCTTAGCAGGACAGAAACACCTGCGAGAAGCTGAAGTCCAAATTAAAAATACCACTCAGCCGCGTTTGTGGTTGGAGGTAACATTACTAGGATTGTTACCGAGTGCGACGACGAATATTCAGCCACAAGCCTCAAGTTTCGCGCCACGAGTTAATAATACACCTGCTGTATCTCCAAGCTATCCTCCAGTAGTTGCCCAAAATCACCCAGTCTCTTCTTTACCTGTAGCTGAACCGAAAACAAATCATAATTCTTCAAACCATCATCAAGCGGCTGCCCAAAATCACCCAGTCTCTTCTTTACCTGTAACTGAACCGCAAACAAATCATAATTCTCTAAACCATCATCAAGCGGCTGCCCAAAATCAGCCCGTCATTTCATCTCCCCCAGTTGAACAGCAAACAAATCACAATTCTGGTGCTAACTCAGTTTCACCGCCAACTCCAGAACCTGTTGCTGTTCCTGTGCCATCGGTGAATGTTGAACCAGTAACTTCAGAAGTTGTTGGCGAAGCAGAATATGACTTAACTCAGATTTGGCAACAAGTGCTTGCCAACCTCCAGCCAAAATCAAGGCAAGAAATGCTACGTCAAATGAGCCAACTCATCGAGTTTGACGGTGTTGTGGCTCGAATTGCGATTAAACAAGCATGGTATGACAAAGGAAAATCTTATCTACCGATGATTACGGCAGCTTTCCAGCAGACTTTCCAGCGTGAAATCCAGATAAATGTAGAAAAAGGAATTTCTTCAAACTTTACCTCAGCCAAAAAAAATCCTCCGCCAAAAGACTCTACTCGCGTTCAGCAACCACCAACTCCCAGTTACAACCAGCAAATTTCGCCTCCAGCGTCAGCACCACAGCCAACTAATCCACCACCAGCACCGACAGCAGCAAAAAATGGAAATGGTGTAAATGGAAATGGGGCAAATGGAAACGGTGTAAATGGAAATGGCGTAAATAGAACTGGGGTAAATGGAAATGGGGCGCAAACTTTGCCTCCAGCCCCAAAACAAACACCCGCACCTGATTGGGAACCTGACGAAGTAGCGATCGCAGCTCAACGTATAGCAACATTCTTCAACGGACAAATTATCCGTTTTGCAGATGATTTCCCAGAATTCTCCGATTCCATAACTACACCAGAATGGGTAGAAGAAGCAGACGTGGATGATGAATAAAAAAATGCAAAATTATTTTTAGTAATTTTGCATTTTTAATTTTTAATTTTTAATTCCCAAAGGGGCTATTCCCCATTCCCCGTATGCAAGGTTTTCACCCATTTCAGGCGCTTTGGTCTTACCGACATCCGAGCAGTAGTGCTGCTCATAACGACTAACCAGTGCAACATATATAAACTGCCACGCAGGGTTTGCACCAGCATCGTAAGATATGTAGAAAGTGGGAATTTTTGATCTTGACGTACCCGCTTCAAACCTGTAAACATCCCTACCATCGACATAGAAATGGATAAACCAGTGATGGGACTTAACATTGGTGGACGATGACGAGCGATCGCCATTAATAAATCTGGGACTGCTGCTGTCGGTAAGATATACATAATCAGCATAAAAATCAGCAAATCCCAGCTTTTACGCCATCCCATGCGGTTTTTGAGAATTAAATCCCAATAATCCAAATAGCGCTGATAACCGCCTTCTGCCCAACGGTTGCGCTGATGCCAGAGTGAAACTGCATTTGTCACTCCTTCTTCTTGCACTGCTGGATGGAAAACACACTCAATATCCCATTTATCCAAATGTAAGCGGATTGTCAAATCCAAATCATCGGTAATGGTTTCTTCATTCCAGCCACCGCAGCTTTCCAAGGCTGAACGCCGGACAAATTGACCATTACCTCGCAGTTCGCCAATGCCACCAAGGGCAGTCCGCTGTTGCTGAAACCAGGTATCAAGTGCCATTTCAGCCATTTGACCCTTAGTCCAAAAGTTTGCTTTAGCGTTGGCGATCGCTTTTCGCACCTGCACCGCCCCCACATTTTCTCTTTGAAATAAAGGTACTACCTGTTGCAGCAAGTCTGGTGTTACTTGGGCATCAGCATCAAATACTGCGATGATGTCGCCCTTTGTCAGCGGCAATACCTGATTCAACGCCCCCGATTTGCCACCAGTAGCTTCTGCTGAACGCCTCAGTACTTTCAGTTGGTCGTGTTTCTGTTCGAGTTCCGCTAATAAATGTGGCGTGCTATCACTGCTGCGATCGTCAATAATCCAAATTTCGTATTGCCCACCTGGATATTCCAGATTACAAAGATTTTTGACTAATTTAGCAATTACCGCTTCCTCATTTTTTGCAGCCACCAGCACAGAAACAGAAGGCAAATCTCCCTGTATTTCTTTTGGATAGCGACGGGATTTAGTAAACACTACCACCAAAGCATGAAATCCTAGAATGGTGGTCAGTCCTAGAATAAAAATGGAAGCCCAAGAAACTAAATGTAGAGCGATCGTGCCACTCCAGACGATAGTCAAGACTAGAGCTGCTTTGCCTCTACGACCTTGAAACCGGGATGGTAGAGACATAGAATCTGTCTCTAACACCGACTCCTCATCTACTGATAGGTCAGACAACAAGGAGTTGAGCGGATCGAGCTCTTGATAAGAATCTTCTTCGGGCCAGGAATTCGCTGGCATAGGTTAGGTTGCTTGATTCAAAAACCACTATTTGTCTACAGTTAGTAATTTTACGGACAAATATCCCTAAGCTACTTTTCCCGATATTAATCGGAATGGGCAAACTGCAATACCCGCTATCCCTAAGCCAAAAGCCGCTGGGACTACCTTTGTTGTCACCGCCACTGTGCGTAATTACCTCATATTAACCGCGTTTACTACTCTTAGACAGAAGCTTGATTCCTTTGATAGCCACTTCGGCAGGAAGCTTGTAGAGTCGGACTTTCTCTAATGAGAACTCCGGTTTGGGTAAAGTAATAGCAAGGTAGCAGTAGCTTTTTGTTGGGAAAAACTGCACTAACGGCATACACCACTTTACAGTAGACATTTTTAGTGTTATCGTTCCCAGATTCGATAACAGTTAATGCAGCATTATTGTAACCGAAATTTTAATATTTCTTAGTAGTAACTTCATTTATTGGGCATAGGGCATTGGTATTGGGATTAGAAAGAGGTGACAGGTGATAGGGAATAATCTGTACCCTATTCCCTTCTTCACTAACCACTATGTGCTTTAGACACATCTTTGGGGAATACTACTAACATCCACTAATATCCCTAATTGCTAACTAACTTGAGGAATATTTAACTATGTCTATTGAGCAACTCCAGCCTGCAACTCAACAACAAGCCAGTGTTTACTTACCTTATGTTCAGGGCGCTAGGCGTAATTTCTTACCCTATGCCATCAGTCTTTATCAAAAAGGGGTCTTGGAAGGACATCGGAAAATCGAAGCCAGCGAACATGTTCCCTTTGTCGCCTCCTGGAATGTTGCTACTTTACCCTCAGACTTAACCCGTTGCCGAATTCAGTTTGATGGCAATGCTGACCTGAGTTATGAACTGATGATGGCTAGTTTCGAGTTTATTAATTTTTTAATTGAACTGATGGACAACTATAAACGTTATCGTATAACCGATTTTTCACAACCGTTTTACCGCAAGCTACTGCGTATAGATGATTGATTAAACTCAGCCGGATTTGCAAAAGTCCGGCTTATTTTAAATTGATAGATAAATAAGTTCGTAGTAAGGACTTTAGTCCTTATTGTCTAAGATTATTTGCTCACAAGGCACTGATTTTTACAATTCAGCTTAAGCCTTGTGAGCTTTTTTACAACAACCTTTCAGTTTTAAAACGTCTTCCTAAGTCCGCTGTCTTTTCTTCTTTTCAGAACGACACCAAAACTCGCTACCATCAGAGTTCCGAAAAGGCTAGCGGGTTCTGGAATAGAAGTTTCATTTATAGGTACTATGATTCTTAGATTTGCCAAACTAGCATTAGTGATGGTCAAGGATGTTACGCCTGGTAAACCTGGGATATCGGATTGGAAATCAAAGACTGTGGGAGTTAAATCCCCATTGGGATTACTATATCGCTCTCCATATCCACTCACTTCAAAAGTACCTTGATACTTCTTTCCGGTGTCTGGGTCGGTGACAGTACCAGTGTAGAAAGCTTTTGTGAGATTAAATTCATCTTGAACTACTCCTTGAAATGTGGTTCCTGGCAATTGCCCCTGGTAGAGAAAGGTAGTCAACTGACCACCAGAAAGCACCGGCGATGTCAGAACACCATTAAACGAGACAATCGGAATACCTTTAAAGTCAACAAAGTAATGCAGACTTCCATCAGAGCGTGTTTCTACCTTTAAATAGTCTGACTGGTATACAGGAACATAATTAGGATTATTATTAGTGCCTAAGTTCCGGTAATAAGTTCCAGTATCATCCGTATCAATACGAGTAATACTGTTATTGAAATTGGGATTATTTCTGGGAAGTTCGATAGTTCCTGATAATGTGCCGGTGCTTTCAATTGTGATGAATTGAGCAGCAATTGCACTTGCTCCACTCATAGCGATCGCTACTGCCGCAAGACAACTGCTGCTAACAGCTGCAAAACCTAGCTTAATCCCTGATGAAGTTACTTTCATTAACAAACTGTTCCTTTAATTGCCGATAGTAAACACACCTAATTTGCTGAGATTTATTACAAATATTTCTCAAGCATGATTTATTATTCCCAAGCTGGTGATGGAAGTTTCATCGACAAAAAAAAGTCTTGTTAATTGCTATTTTTATCGAAATAGAATAAAGGCCTCAGTCGTTATAAAAAAGACATGAATTTTGTGCGACTGGTGGATGAATTGAGGGGTTTAAGCCCTAGACTAAATATGCAGATTTAGTGGTAAACAAGACAGTGGGGGGTCTGAATTTCCCACTGATAGCGGCGGCGGCAAGCGAGTTTGCGTACTCTTTCTGAGAAGCAAGCTACGCTTTTAGCGTCTGTCTGCGACACGCTACGCGAACGTAGAGAGTGTCTTTATTTTGACTCCTGAATTCTTCTTCATATCGCACAAAATCAGTGATATTGGAGTGTTTTGACGAGCAAAATTTTGCCACTCAATTTGCAGGTAGCTTTCAAAGTAGCAGTGATTAACTAATTAAGTTAGTTCATCTAAACTAGAGAGGACGGACAACTGTTGATTTTCTTGTTTCAATCGTTCAACATGAGTATTATTGAAATGCTCACTTTTTTTGAGATATTGTTGGAAATATAACCGATATAATTCACACGCAGGAGTACTGCGATCGCCTTCTAAATTAATTAGCCCTATAGTTTGTAATTTATATGCCAATCTTGGCTCTAATTTTACATAATTTGTAGTATCAATCACTTCATAAAAAGCATCTTCCAATTCTGGCTCTTCTCGAAGTGCTAGTAAATACTGCCTTAGACACTGGTTATAGATTCCGGCTTCTGTGGGTGCTTGTTGCAATAATTGCCCTAAATCCCCTTTTAATCCGCCTTTACCCACAAGGTGATACAATGCCAATCGCACCAAATAAGGATTTCCTCCCACCATTGCCATCAAACTATCGGCATCTTTACCATCTGTCCAATCCAAGCCGTGACGTTGTGCTAAATCCTGCACTTGCTCTTTTGTAAAGAGGGGTAAATTAATTGTCAAACCAATATTAAATGGCAATTGAGTCAGTTTTAGAGGAACAAGAATTTCCGTAGAATAAACCAGAACCAGACGCAATTTTTGCAAAATTTCTACCCTTTTGGCTTGTTCATGCCACGATCGCACTAATGGTAGCAATTCTCCAGTAATTTCCTGATACTCAAATACCCAATCCACCTCATTTAATACTAAAACCAGGGGACTTGAGAGCGCAGACAGTAAATATTTTTGGAAATAGATAGAGCAGCTGACTTTGCTACCCATATCTTCATCCCAATAATCATTGAGTTTTGGTTCTAGCTGTAACTCCCGACTAACATTGGCACAGAACCAGCGCAAAAATTTATCCAAACTCGCAAATACTGCTTTGTCTGCTTGCTGAAAGTCCAAAGTTACGGTGCGAAAGCCTTGTTTGTTAGCGTGTGCAAGCAACCGGAGAATCAAAGAGCTTTTCCCCATCTTTTTGGGCGCTTTAATGCAAATTACACTCCCAGGTTCAGCCATTTCTGCGTAAGCGAGTTCTTCAATTGGCGGGCGAGGAATGTAAAATCTGGAATTAAGAGATACTGGGCCACTAGGGAATTCTAAGGATATCGCTGTGGCGGCTCGGTTGAATTCCTTAATTAACTGCTGATGTGCTTCGCTAAAAGGGTGATTTCCTAGAGTCTGGCGAAAGTTGGATTTATGTATTGGTTCTTTGCAAAAATTACTCAGTACTTGCCATAAATGAGCAGCGGTTTTCTTGACACGTTCCTCGCCGTAGTGCGCTTCACTAGCTATATTAGTGTAAGTTTTTCCTTCCCACGAAGAACGCAATATGAATTCTTGAAGCGTCGTTAAACCGGTTGCTTGACTGGCTTTTAGTAGCAATACTAGTTCATCTATTGTCATTACTCATTGACTCTAATTCAGTATGATATTCTTTCACACCATTAAGCTTTGGAAGTCAATGTCGGCTGCCTTGTATGCATAGCAGCCAGCCCTGACTAAAAAAGCTACAAAAAAGCCTTGACAATTTTTTGCATCCTTAAATTATTTGGCGTGATTTAATCATAGAATTTTTTTTACAAATTTTTCGGGGATTTTAGGTAATTATATGTGACTTGAACTACTTTTTTTAGACATATCTTAGAATGTAGATGCACACAATGTAGCGATTGTTTTCTAAAAAATTGCTATTGCGATCGCAACAGAGGTTATACTCGTCCGTTTACTTTTTTCTAAATTCCATCCCAATTTATGATATGGGCTGATATATTCCTGACCTAAGCTACAGCTTTATAAACCAACTAGGCAATTTGTCCATAACTGAATCGTCAGGGTGCTAAAACAGCGTAGAGAGAGAGCTACAGAATATCTTCCTCATCGTACCAGCAGCTATGCATATCCAAAAACCCGCTACCCATGAATCGGAAACTCCACTTTCAGTACAAGATTCTCAAATTTTCCCAGAAGCAAAAGACTTATCTCCAGAAAATTTAGCTACTTGCCAATGCTCACAAGCCGCCTTACAAATGGCATTAATCGCTAGTGGCTTGGGGTTGTGGGATTGGAATCTGGTAACTGACAAAACCTATTACGATCCCCAGTGGAAAAGCATCCTGGGATATAAAGTAGACGAAATCGACGACGATTATAAATCCTTTGAACAACTTGTACATCCACAGGATTTACCAAGAATTCGTCAGGTATTGCATGATTATCTCCAAGGATGCATACCTGTATTTGAAGTCGAATTGCGAATGTTGACTAAATCCGGGGAGTGGAAGTGGATTTTGACTTGTGGCAAAGTATTTCAGTGGGATAAATTCGGTAAACCAGTGCGGATGGTGGGAACGCACAAGGATATTAATCAGGATAAGGCGATGTCTACGACGGGCTGCGCCTACGCTACCCAACAATACCAACTATTTGAACAACTCCAAACAGAAATTGCTCAACGCCAGTCTACCGAAGACCAAGCTAGGGAAAAATCAGAGCAGCTAGAAACTACCGTCGAAGAACTCAAATATACTCAAAAGCAGTTATTGCAGAACCAGAAAATGGCTAATCTCGGTCAACTGGTGGCGGATATGGCTAACGAAATTAACAACCCCGTTAGCTTTATCTCCGGCAATCTCCATCCGGCTAGTCAATATGCTGAAGATTTAATCAGAATCATTGAACTTTACCAACATCACTATCCCACACCAACACCAGTCATAGCTTTACATTTGCAACGCCTCGACCTTGGTTTCGTGAAGACAGAATTTTTAAAATTACTGTGGTCAATGCGAGCCGGTTCTGAACGCGTCAAAGATATTGTTTTCGCTTTGCGGAATTTTTCCACCTCTGACGAAAGTCAAATGAAAAAGGTTGACCTACATGAAGGATTTGATAGTGTTCTCAGGATTTTGCAGCATCGTCTTAAAGAAAAACCTGATAGAGCAGAGATTAAAGTAATTAAAACCTTTGGTGAATTACCCTTAATCGAGTGTTACCCTGGTGAACTCAATCAGGTATTCATGAACATCTTAACTAATGCCATTGATGCTTTAGAAGATAGGATGAAGCATGATTATTCTTTTACTCCAAAAATTTTGATTCATACAGAAGTTGTTAGCAGTCATTTATCATTGGTCAATAATAATGAACCTTGGGTAAATGACAAACTACTAGGAAAAAAACACAAAGTTATCATTCGCATTTTTGACAATGGCAAAGGTATACTTCCCCATATCCAAAAACATATATTTGAACCGTTTTTTACAACCAAGCCAGTAAGCAAAAGTCAAGGACTAGGGTTATCAATTAGTCGGCAAATTATAGTTGAAAAACATCAAGGTAAACTTAAGTGTAATTCTCAATTAGGTCAAGGGACAGAGTTGGTGATTGAGATGAATACAACAGCAAGACACTATGCCGCGATTAGAAAACACGCCAACTTTTAGGTAGATTAAGGCAAGAGACACGATGAATCGCCGTCAAGACAAAACGACTGATTATTGTCTTGACGGCAATTTATCGCGTCTTTGTGATGATTTATCGTATCTTTGCGATCTATAATTTTCATCAAAAAACCTTAACCGAACCGTATTGGCTCACATTTTATTTGGTGTTGTTCCAAGGAATCCGAAAGGAAAAAGTCAACACCTACACCACCGATGAGAATGGCACGTGGCGCGGTGTAGTCGCGCCACGTGCTTGTGAAGCTTGCATAAGTCCTGATTAAGCATATTGCTGCAATCCATTAAGAGGTAGATCGAGAATCACTCCTGAATTTGGAGAATAACCGATATCTAAAGAAACACTAGCTTTTATCGTCTGAGAACCACCAATTATAGGAGTTGTAGAAACCCTATCTGTTATTAGATTAGACACGAAGGGAGATAGTGTAGGATTGTCATTTGAGTTAATATCAATGTCAATAATCTGTCCGGGGGTTAACTGTAAGGTACTAAAAACAGCCTGAGCCTGAGCTTTAGCATCTTTAACAGCTTCGCTCAGAACTTGCAGGCGTGCCTGCTGCAATACTTCGTCTGAGGCAGTGAAGCTAATATTCTGTATGACATTTGCGCCTGCTTGGATAGCTTTGTCAATTGCTGCCCCAGATTGAACCGTTGGTAACTCAAACTGAAGTGTGTTGAGGCCTTCAAAGCCGGTTAGGGTTTGAGTACCATTTTCAAAGCTATAGACAGGATTTAGTTGAATAGATGTAGTTTGAAGTTCTTTCGCCCCAAGCTTTTGCAGTACATCAACTACCGCTGTTGAACGTTGAGTAACTTGTTCTTGAACTTCGGTTGCAGTTTTTGCCTGTACTTTAATCCCCAATTGCACCTCAGTTAAAGTAGTGGCAACGCTGACCTCTCCTTTACCAGTAACTTCCAATATCTGAGCAGTGCTACCAATGAGGGGATCGGCGATCGCAAGACCAGAATTTCTCACACCTGTGAGATTATCTGTGTTAGCCATCTTATTCTCCTTGCTTAAATGATGTTTGATACCTGTTGATGTTTTAATCTTAAAGGATGTCTGAAAAGTAAACCGCGTTTATCACCAATACATACTGGATAAACAGCAAATTTTATCAGTCAAAATTTATGACTTCCAACGTTCCCTCTCCAACTCGAAAGCGACCCACTCAAGCAATAGGAGCCAAAATTTTCCACTGGTGTAACATCATTAGTCTATTTATCATGCTCACCAGTGGACTACAAATTTACAACGCCAACCCTGTTTTTGGTGGACGCGCAGGTTTGCACATTCCGCCGATATTTACTTTAGGAGGTTGGCTTGCAGGAGGCAGACACTGGCATTTTGCAGCAATGTGGCTATTCTCGCTGAATCTGTTGTGGTATGGAATTTACATTTTAATTACCCAACGCTGGCGACATCGCTTTGTCAGTGCTAATGACTTTAAAGCATTACAAAAAACTCAAAATTCCCAACGCCTAATTTATGCTTGGCATCGGATTGCTTATACAGCAATTGTTCCTATTTTGCTACTAGCATTATTTACAGGGATAGGAATGTATAAACCTGCTCAATTTCCCTGGATTGTGGATTGCTTTGGCGATTGGCAAGCATTGCGAATTGTTCACTTTGCCTCAGTGCCGATGGTTATCTTCTTTGTAGTAATTCACTATCAATTAGGGCGTAAGGCTGGTGGTACTGAATTAACAGAATCAATGTTTTGATCGACGATCTTTCTTTTTTAAACAAAAAAAATGAACTTTTTTGATAAATTGAATGGAAATATCTTACAAAATAAAAGCTTACTATTTGTAGGACTCGATCCCAATCCAGAGATGATGCCTGGGCGTTATGAATCTGAAGAACTCATCGCTGGTTTGGAGAAGTGGTTACAATTCATTATTGCGGAAACTTCTAATTACGTTTGTGCTTATAAACCGACACTTGGCTTTTACGAAGCTTTAGGTATTCCTGGTTTAGAACTGCTGTACAAAACTTTAGCAGCTATTCCAGCCCATATCCCAGTGATTTTAGATGCCAAACACAGTGACTTAAATACTAGTACCATCTTTGCCCAGACTGTGTTTACACAATGGCAGGTGGACGCAATCACTCTCAGTCCCTATACAGGACAAGATCACGTAGCACCTTTTTTGGTCTATCCTGATAAAGCGGTGTTTATTTTATGCTGTACTTCTAATCCAGGTGCAGAAGCTCTACAGCAATATCCTACAAAAGAATCACCCCTTTATTTACAGGTAGTAAAAGAATCAAAAACCTGGGGAACTCCAGAACAATTGGGTTTGGAAGTAGGAACTACAAATCCTGAAGTTTTAGCATTTATTCGAGCAGTTGCACCTGAACGAATTATTATGGCGCGTAGCATCTGGGCGGAGGGTAAAAACCTGAAACAAATTTTAGAAGCTGGCTTGAATAGTAATGGTGATGGTTTACTGATTCCTGTTCCTCAAGATATGTTGGGAAATACCCAATTATCAGAAGAAGTCCAGTCTCTACGTGCAGAAATTAATCAAATCAAAACTGAAATTATTCACGAAAATTCTACTTGTTCTGTGTGGTTTCCTGATGTTTGTTTTCTCAATCAGCACCCCCACCAAGATTTGATTTTACAACTCTATGATATTGACTGCATTATGTTTGGCAGCTTTGTCCAAGCATCAGGAGCGATATTTCCTTATTACATCGACTTACGCAAAATTATTTCCAACCCCCAAGTTTTTAATCAAGTTCTCACAGCTTATGAGGATATTTTGAAGAACCTCAATTTTGATAGATTAGCAGGTATTCCTTATGGTTCATTACCTACTGCGACTGGTTTAGCTTTGCGCCTTCACTGTCCGATGATTTTCCCGCGTAAAGAGGTGAAAGCACACGGAACTCGGAGAGTAATTGAGGGTAACTTTCATGCTGGTGAAACAGTTGTGGTGGTTGACGATATTCTGATTAGCGGCAAAAGTGTCATGGAAGGGGCAGGAAAGTTGGAATCAGCTGGATTAAAGGTTAATGATATTGTGGTATTTATCGACCATGAACAGGGGGTGAAAGATAGGTTACAGCAAAATGGTTATCGTAGCTATGCGGTTTTAACTATTTCGGAAATTACTAATACTCTGTATCAAGCAGGGCGAATAAATGAAGAACAATTTTCAGCTTTTGCTGAAAGTTAGTAATTGGAATAATGGAGAGTAGAGAATGGGAAATTGGGAGAGATACGATTAATCGCGTCTGTACCTGGAGGAAGATTTTTATTGTCTACTTCTTCTTGAGCAGATTTAATTACTCGGTTCAATCTAGTAACTAGAATAATTTTCGCTTTGAAATTAATTATGAATTTTTCACTGAATCAACTACTTAGATGGTTAATTTTTACGTTGTTATTTCCTCTAGTATTTCTCAATGGTTGGCTAGCATTTTTGCTGGTTAAAAACTTCCAACCTGTCGTTACAATTCTTGTCTTGGCTACTTTGCTTGCATTCGTTTTAAACTATCCTGTTTCGATTCTCCAACAGCGGAGAGTTAAACGCAGCTATGCAGTAGCATTAGTTTTTATATTAGCATTGGTAATTTTTGTGGCTCTGGGTATCACTTTAGTACCCATTGTTTTAGAGCAATTTAATGAGATGGTTAAAGTCTTTCCTCAATGGATTGATTCTAGCGAAGAAAAACTTCAAATTGTAAATAATTGGTTTTTGAAACATAAATTAAATGTGAACTTAAGTCAGCTGTTAGCACAAATTACTGACCAATTACCGAATGAATTAGAGTTTGTTTCAGATAAACTTTTAAGTATTATTATAGATACAATTGATAGTATTTCTGAGGCATTAATCACAGTAGTGCTAACTTTTTACTTGTTGTTAGATGGCCCAAGAATTTGGGAGGCGATATTTAAGAAGTTACCTGGAAATCTTGCCCAGCAGATAAGCCAGTCTATTCAGCAAAACTTCCAAAATTACTTAATTGGCCAGGGTACTTTGGCTTTGCTGATGGGTGTTTCAATAACATTATTGTTTTTAGCTTTTCAAGTCCAGTTTGCTTTACTCTTTGGCTTGGGAGTTGGACTTTTGAGCTTAATTCCCTTTGGTGATGTCGTCAGTCTTGTTTTAATAACTTTAATAATAGCCTCACATGACTTTTGGCTAGCAGCTAAGGTGTTTGCGGTAGCTGTTGTTATCGATCAGTTAATCGATCAGGCGATCGCACCACGTCTTTTAGGCAAAATTACTGGCATTAGACCAATATGGGTATTAATTGCTCTGCTTGTAGGAACCAATGTTGGCGGAGTCTTGGGTTTACTAGTTGCGGTACCTGTAGCTGGTTTTATCAAAGATGTAGCAGACGGTTTTTCTAAATCTGTTAATTCTGATAACCTGGGTAAGGGTGAAACAGAATCAGAATTGTTGATAGAAGAATCAATATCGCAATGAGTTTTGGATAAAAATTGCCATCTCTAGCGTTAAAAGTAAGTAGCAACGGTGTCATTTAGGTCGTATTCAGTCAAGTCAACCTTATTCCCAAGCTTCGTAAATTGGCTAAGGAATTGATATGGACAAATTGCTTCCAAAACAGTTAGTCAAACACATTTATCAGGAACTATTGCCTAGATTACAGATTGAAAGTGTCAATCCCTGTAATCCAATTAAGGTCAGCTATCTTCCACAACCTTGGCAGCTGCTTGGTAAAGGAAATTACGCCGCAGTAGTTTATCACCCTAATTATCCTGACTATGTAGTTAAGATTTATGCCCCAGGACGAACAGGCTTTGAAGAGGAAGTAGAAGTTTACCATCGTCTAGGTTCTCATCCAGCCTTTTCTGAGTGTTTGTACGCCAAGGATGGGTTTTTAGTCTTGAAACGGCTTTATGGAACAACCCTCTACGATTGTATGCACTTTGGTTTACTAATTCCCAAGCAGGTAATAAAAGACATCGATGAAGCTCTTGACTATGCTCGAAGTTGTAGACTCCACCCTCATGATGTCCACGGGCGTAA
Organism: Nostoc sp.; assembly: GCF_036917235.1. Classification (GTDB taxonomy): domain Bacteria; phylum Cyanobacteriota; class Cyanobacteriia; order Cyanobacteriales; family Nostocaceae; genus Nostoc. Next base: position 241,779 of record NZ_JBALDU010000099.1, on the reverse strand, counting down.
TGTCATGATGTACCAAGGCAGAGGATTAGTTGTAGACATATCAGATTTCCTGCATCAAGAAGCTTGCTCAAAGTGGAATAACCTAAAAAAGGCTTACTACTGGTTATATCTGCCCGTGTTTTACCCACTTCGACTGCGCTTACCATACTTTGCCTTAGATATCGTCCGCAAATGTTATCGCTTGGGAACTTCTGTTAAAACTTTTTGTTGCCAACTACCCCTAAGATTAAGTAATATTAAATATTTAAATAAGTATTTAAAACGTGATTAGAATTAAGTGATTTTATTTAGACTGAAAACTCTTCTCTGTACCAGGAAGAATTTGAAATTTCAGCTATCATTAATAATTACCAGTCTAGCATTAATCCAAGAATACCAAACATCGCCTCTACACGATTATGAATATTCAGAAGGTGTAGGCGTAGCCCTTCTCCTGTCGGAGACGCTGTGCGAACGGCTGCGCTCAGGAAACACCCGTCGTAGACATCGCCTGTAGTAAAGTATTAGATGCGATACAAAAATCATTTATTTTTGTACTACTTTTGTATTAATGTATAGTGTGTAAATTTTAAATAAATATCCTTGCCATACGACAGCATTTGCCGATTTTTGACATCTGAGTATCCATTACCTTTTGTACAATGGTTGCTTAACTCTAGTGAAACAAATATTCAGGTTTTACCCACAGAATTAAGCGTAGAACCAATTCGTTCTGATGCTTTATTCCAACTACCAGAATTAGGCAGCATCCTTCATTTGGAGTTCCAAACAGTTCCTAAATCAAAACCATCTCTCCCTGTGAGAATGCTGGATTACTGGTTGAGAATATATCGAAAATACGAATGTCCCATCGAACAAATAGTCATTTTTCTCAAAGAAACAAATTCCTCTGCTGTTTACATCAATGAGCTTGCAGTTGGGAAGACAAGGCATGAATATAAAATTATCCGTTTGTGGGAGCAAGATTCAAAACCGCTTCTGGCTAACCCTGCACTACTACCTTTAGCAGTTTTGGCTTACACAGATGCACCAGCAGGTTTGCTAGAACAAGTTGCTTTAGAAATAGATAAAATCGAAGAACCAGAACAACAGCAAAATATTACAGCTTGCGTAGAAGTGTTAGCTGCTTTGAAGTTTGATAAACAACTAATTCGCCAGTATTTTAGAGAGGAACTAATGGAAGAGTCACCAATTTATCAAGAAATACTAGAAAAAGGTGCTAAGAAAGGAAAGCTACAAACCTTAACTCGCCTAATTTCACGGCGATTTGGTACAATTTCTGCTGAGTTACAGCAACAGCTTCAAGCACTGTCGATTAACGAGCTAGATGATTTAAGCGATGCGCTGTTTGACTTTTCGGAGATGTCTGATTTGGCAGTTTGGTTGCAACACCAGCAGTAACTTGAATTAATAGTACTATAAAATACTAAGTAATTATATAAGAAAATTGAGAAGCGATCGCTAACAGAAAACCGGGACTGAAACATCCTGCCTAGATTGAAGACGATAGACTTTTTATAAGAGTAATTTTTACAAAAACTCGAATTTTCTAACATTTCAAAGCAGGTATGGGGCAATGGTGCGATTAAAACTGTGGCAGTGGGTAGTTTTAGCAATCCCGATCGCGTTTATCATCATTTTCTTACTGGTGTCCGCCGGTTCACAAATTCATGCGTGGGGCATTAATTGGATTTGGGGTGTATTCACCGTTTTATTTGTTGGTTGGCGTTGGCTGCTAGTCAAATGGACTCAACCAGCTGTTAACGAGGTGGAAGCTGTATTAACTCAAGTCCGTGAAGAACTGGAATCGACAGCAGAGGATACAGTAAGGCTACCTGTGGGAAGTGACACCACAAAACTTGCAGAAACCGCCCTTCAAGAAATTCTGCAAGCAGCACAAAGCGATCGCCCGATTTGGGAAGACTGGCAAACTTTTTGGACGCGATGTCAGGATTTAGTTGTGGCGATCGCTCATATCTACAATCCTCAGATTCAATATCCCCTGCTGAACATTTACGTCCCCCAAGCTTACGGGCTGATTAGGGGAACGGTAGATGATATGGATCAGTGGATGCAAAAGTTATCCCCGATCCTCAATCAGGTAACGGTTGGACAAGCATACCAAGGATATGAGGTCTACCGGAAGTTGGAACCATCGGCTCGGAAATTCTGGAAAGTTTGGAACTGGGCACAATGGATCTTAAATCCGGTGGCGGCGGTGGCAAAACAAGCCAGTCAGGGTTCTAGTAACCAAGCAACTCAGCAATTATTGGGGAATTTGAGCCAGTTATTTCGGGAAGCTGCCCTGAGAAACTTATGCCGACAAGCGATCGCACTTTACGGACGTAGCACCTTACCAGTTCCAGCAACCGTAGTTTCCCCACCAACTTTACCCAAGGCAAAAACCCAAACACTCCGAGAAATCCTGACTCAAGCTCAACCAGCCGAGGCGGTTGAGCAAAAACCCGTGAACATTTTGCTGGTAGGACGCACAGGTTCAGGAAAAAGTAGCTTGATTAACACGCTATTTCAGGCGGATCTCGCAGCCGTTGATGTTTTACCCAGTACCGATCGCATTCAGAATTATCAATGGCAGACTGAAAGTGGGGAAACCCTGACGCTTTTGGACACACCTGGTTACGAACAAGTCAACCGTGCCGAACTCCGAAATTTGGTGCTTGATTATGCCATCAATTCCGATTTGCTGCTGTTAGCTACTCCTGCCCTCGATCCTGCCCTGCAAATGGATATGGACTTTTTGCAAGACATCAAAGCAGAAGTTGCAGATTTACCTGCGATCGCGATTGTCACTCAAGTAGATCGTCTGCGTCCAATCCGAGAATGGCAACCACCTTATGATTGGGAATGGGGCGATCGCACCAAAGAAATTGCCATTCGCGAAGCCACTGAATATCGCGCTAAACTGCTAGGAAACTTTTGTAATCTAGTTTTACCCGTGGTTACAAGTGACAGCAAAACGGGTCGAGTTGCCTGGGGAGTAGAAGCGCTATCGTTGGGATTAGTGGATGCGATCGCACCGACCAAGCAACTCCGTCTCGCCCGCTTTTTGCGTAATCTAGAAGTCCGCATTGTCGCCGCCGCCAAAATCATTGACCACTACACCTTCCAGATGACGACAACACAAGGATTAACGACATTGCTCAAAAGTCCCGTCCTTCAGTTTGTTTCTACGCTCTCAACCGGATCTCCGGCTTTAGCATATATGTTGGCGGAGCAAATTCCCGTGGAACAGTTGCCAATTGTGATTGGCAAACTGCAAATGGGATATGACCTTTTCTCACTCTTGAAACCCAACGCGCTCAACTTTGAATTGCTATCCCTTTGGCCGCTACTACTAGAAAACACCGCTGCACCCGATCGCAATGCCTGGGCATTTGGTCATGCCTTAGTGGAGTACTGGATTCAAAATCTAACAATTGAACAACTCCGAGAGCGATTTGAGTATTATTTGGCGATCGCTAAATAACGAGTTTACTAACTACGTAACCGCAGTAGATTAAACATCACAAGTTGTATTAGAAGACATCAGCAACTTACGAATATTAACTTACAAAATTTACAAGGTATTTATACCATGAGTCAAGAAAAAAGGCGTTAACAGATTGCACTTTCAATATCTAAAGTTAAGATTACGATTAAGAGTAGGTGTCTGCTGAAACCTACCCGCTTTACCTGAGTTTTTATACAGACATCCCTTTCCTTCGGAGTCTTTTATGAAAAATATATTACAAACGTCCATCTCTCAAGCACAGAATTCAGATCAAAGCTATAGTATTTCGTCTTACAACAGGCTGCTTTCGGTCGTTAAGGATTTGGCTTGTGTGCGGACTATTGAGGAAATTATTGAGATTGTGCGTTTGGCTGCTCGCGATCTCACAAATGCTGATGGAGTAACTTTTGTATTGCGGGATGGTGAATGTTGCCACTATGTCGATGAAAACGCCATTGGGCCACTTTGGAAAGGTATGCGTTTTCCGCTCAAGTCTTGCATCTCCGGTTGGGCAATGCTGAATAAAAAAGCAGCCATAATTGAGGATATTTACCAGGATGCACGAATTCCGATTGAGGCGTACAAGGTAACTTTTGTCAAAAGTTTAGTGATGGTTCCGATTCGGGTTTCAGATCCACTGGGTGCGATTGGAGCCTACTGGAGTACACGCCACCTAGCCACGCCCGAAGAGATCGGACTCCTTGAGATTTTGACAGATACTACAGCAGTTGCGATCGCAAACGTGCAACTTTTCCAGAAATTGACGAACCAAAATGCCCTGAAAGACAAATTTATTGCCATGCTGGCTCACGAACTGAGGAATCCCGTTGCCCCCATCTCCAACGGCGTTCAACTACTCAAGCTAAAGCTAGGACAGACTGGCGCAGTTGGGGAAACAGTTTTAATGATGCAACACCAGATTAAGCACCTCTCGAAATTGATCGATGAGTTACTTGACGTATCGTCCATCACTTATGGGAAGATTTCATTAAATCTTGAGAAGGTTAATCTGGTGGAATTGGTTCGCCAGAGTCTCAATGACCATGCACAAGCAATCAAGAGATGGAATCTTAACGTAGTACAAGACTTGCCAAACACACCCGTGTGGGCTTATGTTGATACCACTCGCTTCTTCCAAATCTTTGGGAACCTTATTGATAACGCCTTAAAGTTTTCCCAGCCAGATGGGACGATTTGGGTAGATTTCTCAGTTATTCCAGGTGAGAATGGCTCAGGTAGTGTAGCGGCCTTATCTGTAAGAGATACAGGCATAGGGATAGACCCGACAATATTACCAGAACTTTTCGAGCCGTTTACCCAGGCAGATCGCAGTTTAGACCGTTCCAGGGGCGGGCTAGGTTTGGGACTTTCGGTAGTAAAAAGTCTGGTAGAACTTCATGGTGGTAATGTTGAAGCCTCAAGTAGAGGGATAAATTTGGGAGCAGAATTCAAAGTCACTCTCCCTATATGCGAAGAGATTACAGCCTCGGACAACGAACTAGAGATTACAGAGGCGGCGAAAAAGTCGTTGAAGATTTTAGTCATCGAAGATCATGAGGATTCAGCCTTATCATTACAAGCAGTACTTGAGCATTTTGGGCATGAAGTTTCCATTGCCGAGAATGGAATTTTAGGGGTAGAAACTGCAAAGAAGCTTGAGCCTCATGTAATTATTTGTGACATCGGACTTCCTGAAATGGATGGATTCGCCGTTGCACAGGAACTAAGTAAAGACTCCAAATTTACTCGTTCAATTCTGATTGCGCTTACCGGCTACGGTAGCCAAGAGGATCGGCAGCTTGCCCTGAAGGCTGGTTTCAAATGCCACTTGACCAAGCCTGTAGACTTTGAAATACTGATAGCAGAAATCGATCGATATTTTGATGAAGTATTATCAAGTTGAGAAATTTTGCTACTTGTGAATTTTGACTGAGGAGTGTCACTCGATTTTGGATTTTGGATTTTGGATTTGCAATTTTGGATTAACCTCTCCTTATAAAGAAGAGGCTTAAATATTGAAAATTTTATTTTTCATCTCCGTAAACGGAGAGGCTTGAAACCTTTTTTAGATTCTAGATTGAGATTTTAATCTAAAATCCAAAATCTAAAATCTAAAATTATCTCGGTCAATCCATTAAATCATCTGTGGTAGACTCACCGGGATAAAAGCGATCGCTCAGAATTTCCTCAAAAAGATATAAACATTGGTTGGGAAAAGTTGAAAGTGGCAGATTTGTTTCTCCTGATGCTAAATCCCTACCATTCTGATATGATTCCTGGAGTGCTTCTTCAATGTAAGGTTTCAGACTAGGATTTTCGTTCAGCAACTTGAGAATTTCCCGTCGTTGTACTCTAATTGTTGCTAACCAACTACGGCTGCGTTGCTTTGGTTGATATTCCCATTTGAGTAAATGTCCAATTAACACACTAAAACGATTTCTCAATTCTTGGCGTTCCTTTCTTCCCAAAGATTCAATTTCCTCAATTAAATTGGGTAGGTCAAGCTGGTTCCATTGATGATGACGCAAAAGGTTAGCCTGTTGTTGAGTCCAACTGTAGAAGTCTGCTTCATAGAAGTTTGACATCAGCTTTTTTGTTGTTTTTCAGCTTTGTAGGGTCTACATAATTTTAAAATGCATAATTCATAATTATGTTTCAGATAGAGATTTAAACCTTATCTGAAACAGGACTCTCTGCATAAGCATCAAGCACAAATTACGAATTACGAATTACGAATTAGAAAGTCACCACACTGCGAATTGATTCACCTTTATGCATCAACTCAAAAGCATCATTAATTTGCTCAATGGGCATCACATGGGTAATTAAATCATCAATATTTATCTTACCTTCCATATACCAATCAACAATTTTTGGCACATCTGTACGCCCTCTAGCGCCACCGAAAGCTGAACCTTTCCAAACGCGCCCAGTGACTAGTTGAAAAGGACGAGTACTGATTTCCTGTCCAGCACCAGCAACACCAATAATCACGCTCACACCCCAACCTTTGTGGCAGCATTCTAATGCTTGACGCATCAATTTTACATTCCCAATACATTCAAAGCTGTAATCAGCACCGCCTTTTGTTAAATCAACCAGATAGGGAACTAAATCACCCTCTACTTCTTGGGGATTAACAAAGTGCGTCATGCCAAACTTTTCCGCCAAGGCGCGTTTATTGGGATTAATATCCACCCCGACAATCATATTTGCCCCTACCATCCGCGCCCCTTGGATGACATTTAAGCCAATACCACCCAAACCAAAAACCACAACATTTGCTCCAGGTTCCACCTTGGCAGTATTGATGACTGCACCAATACCAGTAGTCACACCGCAGCCAATGTAACAAACCTTATCAAACGGGGCATCTTCCCGAATTTTTGCCAAGGCGATTTCCGGCAGCACCGTATAGTTGGCAAAAGTGGATGTACCCATATAATGATGAATCATTTGCCCGTCGATACTAAAGCGACTAGTGCCATCGGGCATAACACCGCGTCCTTGAGTTAGGCGAATGGCTTGGCAGAGATTAGTTTTGAAACTTAGACAATATTCGCACTGACGACATTCGGGAGTGTAAAGGGGAATTACACGATCCCCTGGTTTGAGAGTGGTGACACCAGCGCCTACTTCCACTACCACGCCAGCACCTTCATGTCCCAAAATCGCTGGAAACAAACCTTCGGGATCGTCACCAGATAGAGTAAAGGCGTCGGTATGACAAACCCCGCTTGCTTTCACCTCAACTAACACTTCGCCGACTTGTGGCCCCGATAGTTGAACGGTTTCAATCGTTAACGGCTTACCTGCGCTGTAAGCTACTGCTGCTTTAACTTGCAATGTCAGCGCTCCTATATAATTTTGTCATATTTGAGTTTATATCGGGGAGTGCTTTTAAGGATATGGGACATTGGGGCATTGGGCATGGGTTATTCTTGTCTTCCAGTCCCCAGTCCCCACTTCCCTCATAAATATTGAACGTATGATAAACTTTTGTATTACTTCATCGTATTTACTAAGCACGATCGCGGCTATAACGATAAATATTATTACCTTTGTTAAAATGTCATTCTCTAGCTAGATTGGTTAAAGGCGGCAACAGCTGTTTTGGCAACGATGTAAACTGGATGTCAGCAGCAAACCTCAAATAATTTGTCCACCCCTAAATTAATATATTTTGTCACAGCTTATGAACCCTGCCCTAACTCAAATTGGCGCTCAAATGTCCAACCTGACTGGCGTCAGAGCAATCATGAAGGATATTATCGAGACATTACGAGCGGGTGCAGGGAAGCAGTTTATTAATTTGAGTGCTGGCAATCCGTTGATTTTGCCAGAGGTAGAGCAATTATGGCGGGATTGTACTGCACAGCTTTTGGCTAGCCCAGAATATGGTGAGGTAGTTTGTCGCTACGGTTCAAGTCAGGGCTATGCACCATTAGTTGAAGCGATCGCCAACGATTTTAACAAACGTTACGGGTTAAACTTAAGCGATCGCAATATCCTCATTACACCCGGTAGTCAAACCCTCTACTTCTACGCTGTGAATAGCTACGGTGGCTATACCCCTAGCGGCGAGTTAAAACAAATCGTTTTGCCCCTCAGCCCTGATTACACAGGTTACGGCGGCCTCTCCTTAGTTCCAAAAGCTTTAACTGCTTACAAACCAACTCTCGATATTGATGAAGCCGCCCACCGATTTAAATATCGCCCCGACTTCAGCCAACTGTCGATTTCAGAAAATACGGGTTGTATCCTCTTCTCTCGCCCTTGCAATCCTACTGGTAATGTCCTCACTGAGGATGAGGTGAAAAAGATTGCTGCCTTGGCTGCGCCTTACAATCTGCCCGTATTAATTGACTCAGCTTATGCGCCTCCCTTCCCGGCATTGAACTTTACCGAAATGACACCAGTGTTTGGTGATAATATCCTCCACTGTATGAGTTTATCGAAAGCGGGATTACCAGGAGAAAGGGTTGGTATTGCCATTGGGGATGAAAAGTGGATTGAAGTGCTGGAGTGTTTCCAAGCAAATATTGGTCTCCATTCTTCACGTTACGGCCAAGCGATCGCAGCTCTTGCAATCAACTCTGGCGCTTTAGTGGAAATTTCTCACACTGTTATCCGTCCCTTTTACCAAAATAAGTTTACCGTTTTAGAAACCAGCTTAGAACAAGCGATGCCCAAAGATTTACCTTGGTTCCTCCATCGCGGTGAAGGGGCAATTTTTGCTTGGTTGTGGTTAAAGGATTTACCCATGAGTGACTGGGAATTTTACCAGCTAGTTAAGCAAGTAGGTGTGATTATTGTCCCAGGAAATAGCTTCTTCCCCGGTTTAAAGGAAGAGTGGGCGCACAAGCATCAATGCTTCCGCATCAGCCTTACCGGCAGCGATGAGGAGATTGCCACTGCTATGCAACGTTTAGCAAAAGTAGCTGAAGAAACTTATAAAAGTGCGGTGGTGACTGCCTAATAGGGAAAATAGAAATGAAACACGAAGAAGCTAACAAAGAGATCGGGAGTAGAGGTGGAGAGGCGCAGAAGAGCAGAGGAGGAAGAAAATCAAAAAAGTCCAATCCCAAATCCCCAATTCCCAATCCCAAATCCCCAGCCCCCAATCTTGATGATTGGTTAGAAATTGGTAAGATTGTTGCCCCGCAAGGATTGTCTGGAGAATTACGGGTTTATCCTATATCGGACTTTCCTGAAAGATTTGAAGTGCCAGGAAAACGTTGGTTGTTGTGTTCAGGTGATATAGAACCGCAACCAATCGAATTATTGACAGGACGTTATATCAGTAACAAAAACTTGTATGTAATCAAATTAGCTGGCGTGGAAAATTGCGATCGGGCGGAGGCGTTGCGCGGTTGTAAGTTAATGGTGCCAGCTAGCGATCGCCCCCAACTAAGCGAAGATGAATATCATGTCCTCGATTTGATTGGCTTGGAAGTCTTCATGCAAGCATCTGGCGAACTAGTTGGTACAGTGGTAGACATCATCCCGGCTGGAAATGATTTGTTAGAAGTAAAGTTGCATGAATCATTTGCTGCTGATAAAAAACAAAAGACTGTTTTAATTCCATTTGTGGAAGCGATCGCACCTGTAGTAGACTTGAAATCTAATCGCATTGAAATCACACCACCGCCTGGGTTGTTGGAAATTAATAATTAGGTTATTCCTCGATCTGCCTCTAGCTAGTTTCCTTGTACTGCATACTTCAACAGGATTTCAGCATTTCATTTTTGTGTGGGCAAAAAACTAATCTTGAGTTGTCTTTGACGCGATCAAAATTGAACGCTGTACCTTAATTGGAATATTAAGTATGTTCGCTAGTTTTTGACGATGCTTAAATCCTATATCGTGCATATAACAGTGGCGCAAAATAATCTGTTTCAATAAGCGATCACAAACAGGATTTTTCAAGAACTCAGAGTGCAATTTATCAATTTTGTCGGTATCTAACTTTTTTTCAAACTGCAATTCAATAATTTGTTGAATCAAGCAGAATGAAGGTTTATTCTTGGTTTCGGTTACTTTGATATATATAGCGTTTCCTAATCACATGAGGTACATCTTAGCCTCCCTCCTCGCTTGCGGGGAGGGGGTTGGGGGTGGGGTTCTTGTACCTCACTCAACCGAGAATTGCTATATCACGACCTTTAGGAGAACCTAGAGAAAACGAAATTTTGTAAAGCATCGCTAAAATAAATGTGTAATTAATACCTAAGTAAAAAGACTCAACTTCCCGAATAATTTTAGAGTCGGGAAGATTTGGATTTTGTTCTAATATCTTTTTAATTTTTCTGATTGATTCTTCTTGCACGTATTCCGAAAATCTTAGAAAAACCCTAAGGAATCTTAGTGAAACCAAAACTGATTCTTCATAGATTAACTCTAAAGAGTGTCGTTCTAGGGAACCAAGTCTATTTCTTAAAATTTGTCCACAGACTTCAATTGCTCTGAATACTTTGTTCACCTTTACCATTAATTCTTCTACGTCCTTGTCGTCATCTACAAGGCTATTCTGCTCTTCATGTTGTTCAATTAAATCTTTATGTTTATCAGCTTCTAATCGTTCTTGCCTTGCGTCACGATTCTCTAAAATAAGGTCAGGTATTTCTTTAACAAAATCTTGAAGAAAATATAAAGAACTTGCTTCTAATGTTACTTCTTTTTCATCAGAAAAAATATCCATAACAGAAAGTAGAATCTCGTCAAGAATCCACGGATTTTTGGAATGGTACGTAAGAAACAGAACTATGTTTGATGCCTTCTCAAGATGAATCGTATTTACTAGATGTTTTATTCTCTTTTTAGCTTCTTCGCCTTGATGAAGAGAGTCTGCCAATTTTTTTGCTGCAAAGAAGTAAAACAGATAACGGTAACGAAACTTTAGACCAGCCTCTGATCGTTGCAGAATAAATGAACTGACCAAATCTCTAATTACTTTGTCTTGATCAACTGTTGTAATAAAATTCTCCGAGTACTTTTTAAAAAATACCTTTAAGCCAGAGTCATCAAGACTTTCGGAGGGAGACTCTAAAATTGCTCCCCCAAGTTCTGATAAAACATTGAGATATGTATCAATCTCATTTTGTTTTACATGAACACGCTCTAGGGCTTGGTAGATCAAATATTGATAACAGTGTCCGTAAGCAGTAATTTCAAGTCTCTGCGTGGTCATTGTCTCGAAAGACTGAAGAAGCATCAAAATGTGGAATGGTTTTGCTGGAACTATATTCTTGCGTACAAGCGAGTCTACATGGAGACGCAGTTCATCTATCTTTGCCCAAATCTGCTGATCGTCTGTTTCTTCAGTTAAGTCTAGTGCAACCCATTTCTCAATTAGTTTTGCACGATGGACATTATCAAAAGGTAGAATTTCTAATTTTTTATAATCATCAAGATCAGGAAAATAGGATTAATCAATAGCGTAGGTGTCGCCCATAGTAGACATCACTTTCCATCCTCTGCCTAAAACCAAGGAATTTAGTCACAAAGGCTAAGAAAGTTCATCATAGGTTAGATGGCCATAATTTTGAAAATCAGTAAAATTGCATACTGATGAATCCGTCAAAATCCTTTTCTAATGGAGTGTCGATAATGACATTAGCAACGACTCCACAAACAAAGCCTTTAACTGATGAAGAATTACAAAAGATAAACGCCTACTGGCGTGCAGCTAACTATCTTTCCGTTGGGCAGATATATCTACTCGACAATCCGCTACTAAGAGAACCCCTAAAGCTAGAACACGTCAAACCCAGACTATTGGGGCACTGGGGAACAACGCCAGGGCTGAACTTAATCTATGTTCACCTGAATCGGGTCATCAAAAAATATGACCTCAACACAATCTACATTGCTGGCCCCGGTCATGGTGGCCCTGGACTAGTAGCCAATACTTACTTAGAAGGCACTTACACTGAGTATTATCACAACATCTCCCAAGATACTGAAGGAATTCAGAAACTCTTCAAACAGTTTTCTTTCCCCGGTGGTATTCCCAGTCACGTAGCACCGGAAACCCCTGGTTCGATCCACGAAGGCGGGGAATTAGGTTATGCCCTCGTTCACGCTTTCGGTGCTGCCTTTGATAATCCTGACTTAATTGTTGCTGCTGTTGTCGGTGACGGTGAGGCCGAAACAGGTGCTTTAGCAACTAGCTGGCATTCCAACAAGTTTCTTAATCCTGTACGTGATGGTGCTGTGCTTCCCATTTTGCACCTGAATGGGTATAAAATTGCTAACCCAACAGTACTCGCACGCATCAGCCATGAGGAATTAGAAAGCTTATTTGTAGGCTACGGCTACAAGCCCTACTTTGTTGAAGGTGACGATCCCGCAGATGTCCACCAGCAGATGGCGGCGACTCTAGAAACAGCGATCGCAGAAATTCAAAGTATCCAAAGGGAAGCCCGCGTACATGGTTTCACTGAACGTCCCCAGTGGCCGATGATTGTCATGCGAACCCCCAAGGGTTGGACAGGACCCAAGGAAGTGGATGGTAAAAAAACCGAAGATTATTGGCGATCGCATCAAGTTCCCTTTGGCGAAATAGCAAGCAAACCAGAACACCTAAGACTTCTAGAAGATTGGATGAAGAGTTACAAACCAGAAGAACTCTTCGACGCTAACGGTAAACTGATTCCCGAACTAGCAGAACTAGCCCCCAAAAAGCATCGACGCATGGGTGACAATCCCCACGCTAACGGCGGTATTTTGCTGCATGACCTGAAAATGCCCGACTTTCAAGACTATGCTGTAGATGTTCTTGAACCAGGAAAGGCGATCGCAGAAGCGACCAAAGTAACTGGCAAATTCCTGCGAGATATCATGCGACTTAACCAAGAAAGTCGCAATTTCCGCATCTTCGCCCCTGACGAATTAGCATCGAATCGTTTAGATCCTGTACTGGAAGTTACTGACAGAGTTTCCGTAGCTGAGATTTACCCCGAAGATGACCACCTTTCCCCCGATGGTCGGGTAATGGAAGTTCTCAGCGAAACTTCTTGCCAAGGATGGTTAGAAGGCTACCTCCTCACAGGGCGTCACGGGTTCTTCACTTGCTACGAGGCATTCATCCATATCATCGATTCGATGTTCAACCAACACGCCAAATGGTTGAAAACCACCAAACATATTCCCTGGCGTAAACCGATCGCTTCCCTCAATTACCTACTCACCTCTCACGTTTGGCGACAAGACCATAACGGCTTTTCCCATCAAGACCCTGGTTTTATCGACCATGTACTTAACAAAAAAGCCGAGATTGTTCGCGTGTATTTGCCCCCCGATGCCAACACTCTGCTGTCGGTAACTGACCATTGTCTCAAAAGCCGCAACTATGTTAATGTCATCATTGCTGGAAAACAGCCGGCATTGCAATATCTCAACATAGATGCCGCTATCAAGCACTGCACCAAAGGCATCGGCATTTGGGAATGGGCAAGCAGCGACCAAGGCGGCGAACCAGATGTAGTGCTGGCTTGTGCTGGGGATGTTCCCACCTTAGAAACCTTGGCGGCTGTAGACATCTTGCGTCAGCATTTCGCAGATTTAAAAGTGCGGGTAGTGAACGTAGTCGATTTGATGACACTCCAGCCAAAAACCGAACATCCCCACGGTTTGAGTGAAAAAGATTTTGACACAATTTTCACCACCGACAAACCCGTTATCTTTGCCTTTCATGGCTATCCCTGGCTAATTCATCGCCTAACCTACCGCCACACTAATCATAAAAACATCCATGTACGTGGTTACAAGGAAGAGGGAACTACCACTACTCCCTTTGATATGGTTGTTCTCAACGATTTAGATCGCTTCCATTTAGTAATTGATGTAATCGATCGCGTACCAAAACTAGGATCTAAGGCAGCTTATGTCAAACAGCAGATGCAAGATAAGCTGATTGAACACAAGCATTACATTCAGAAGTACGGCGATGATATGCCGGAAATTCGTGATTGGAAGTGGCCTTATTAATAGGGAATGAGGATAGAGAGGCAGAGGGGAAACTCTTCTCCCTGCTTCTCTATTTTTTAAAAGACTTAAAAGCCATTAAAGAAGCTATACGCATCAATGGTACTGTGTCTTGGGATGAAATTCAAATTAGCTAGTACTAGTGAAATCCAAAAGCATCTGCATAATTTTTTAACTTTGCAGTGAGAAGTACTTAAAGTTACTTAATGCATCAAACACTACTTACTTTCATAGTTAGCGCTAGGATAGCTATGTATTTTATGAAAGTATAAATATGGCTCAAACTTTTTACGTAAATCCAGTATCAGGCAGCAATACCAACCCAGGTACTCAACAAGCCCCCTTCAAAACTATTACGCAAGCCCTCAAGGTAGCAACTATTGATACCTTGATTCAACTAGCAGATGGTAATTACAATGCTGCTAGCGGTGAAGTCTTTCCGTTAACCATTCCATCGGGCGTAACAGTAGTGGGTAATGAAGCCAATAAAGGCAATGGTATTTTAATTGAAGGAAGTGGTAGTTACCTGAGCCGTACTTTTGCTGGTCAGAATGTCACATTTGTGCTGCTGGATAAAGCGCAACTCAGAGGAGTGACTGTAACAAATTTAGCTAGTCGTGGTAGTGGTGTCTGGATCGAATCAACTGCCCCTACTGTTGCCAATAGCACCTTCATCAACAATAAGCGGGAGGGAGTATTTGCTACAGGCGATGCTAACCCAGTGATTATAGGTAATGCGTTCAGTGAGAATGCAGCTAATGGAATTGCGATCGCTAAAAATTCTAAAGGTCAAATTGAAAATAATACCTACTTTAAAACAGGTTTCGGCATTGCCATTAGTGATACTGCATCACCCATCCTTCGAGATAACAGAATTTATGAAAACCGTTCTGGGATTGTCATCTCTGGTAGTGCCCGTCCCGTATTACGTAATAATGTGAGTGAAAATAATACTGATGATGGGATCACAGTAATTGGAACTGCTCTACCGGATATCGGCAGTATCAATAGTCCAGGGGGCAATACTCTACGCAATAACGGTAAATTTGATTTGCAAAATGTCAGTTCCAATAAGCTGATTTCTCTAGGAAATAAAATAGATGTGTCTAAAGTCGCCGGAAACATAGAGTTTGCAGATAGTTCGGTTCCGACACCGACGCCAACTCCAACGCCAACTCCAACTCCAACGCCAACTCCAACGCCAACTCCAACGCCAACTCCAACTCCAACGCCAACGCCAACGCCAACTCCAACGCCAACGCCAACGCCAACTCCAACTCCAACTCCAACTATTGAATTAACCGATATTGCGAATCATTGGGCAGGTGGGTTTATTCGGGAATTAGTCAAATTGGGGATAGTTAATGGTTTTCCCGATCGCACATTTAAACCCGATGCGACGATGACACGGGCACAATACGCGGCAATACTGGTAAAAGCTTTCAACCCACAACCAAACCGTGCAGCAATCAAATTCAAAGATGTACCAACAGACTTCTGGGCATCCAAGGTAATTCAGCAGGCATATCAAGGTTCATTTCTCTCTGGTTTTCCTGACAATACCTTTAGTCCCAATAAAAATATTCAGCGCGTGCAAGTGATTGTCTCTCTGGTAAATGGACTGGGTTTATCTACTGATGGTACGGCAACTATCAAAGTTTTCGATGACCAAGCCAAGATTCCTGAATATGCTAAGGATGAGGTAGTAAAAGCTATAGATAAGGAAATTATTGTCAATTACCCAAACCTGAAACAACTCAATCCTACCCGCGATGCTACACGCGCTGAGGTAGCGGCGATCGTGTATCAAGCTTTGGTAGATGCTGGGCGTGTAGCAGCGATCAATTCGTCTTATATAGTGACTGCTTGATTGGCAATTGTGGGGTGGGCATCTTGCCCGCCTTAGGCTATGGGCTATCGTGTCGCCCACCCCACAAGAAATAGTTGAGTATTTTTTTATTTGGAAGTCTCTAACCTAAGTGTATTGAACGATCGCTACCAATATTTACTATTGACTGCTTTTAACGGTGTTTTCACCTGCCTCACTTTCGTGGAAACCCAAATTAAATCAGGCTTTCTGAATTTGGAACTTTGAATTGGTATTATTACCATGTTCCAGTAATAGAATTGATAACGAAGGCTTGGTAAAGTCTTCAACTCTCAAAAGATAGAAGCTTTAGTAGCAGATTTTACCTGTAAAAAAACAAAAATCTGTATTCAAAGTAAGCTTGTAGCATATAAAACGCTTGTAAGATTTTTATGACTTCCCGGATTCGCTTTTTAATGTGCCCTCCTGACCACTACGATGTGGACTATGTGATTAATCCTTGGATGGAAGGGAATATTCACAAGTCATCGCGCGATCGCGCCGTGGAACAGTGGCAGGGACTACACCAAATCCTTAAACAACACGCCATTGTAGATTTAGTACCACCTGAAAAAGGCTGGCCTGATTTGGTTTTTACCGCCAACGCGGGCTTAGTTCTGGGCGATAATGTCGTCCTCAGTCGCTTTTTACACAAAGAACGTCAGGGAGAGGAGCCTTTCTTCAAACAATGGTTTGAGGCAAATGGTTATACAGTCAATGAACTTCCCAAAGATTTGCCATTTGAGGGAGCAGGAGACGCACTGCTGGATCGGGAAGGACGCTGGTTATGGGCGGGATACGGTTTCCGATCGGAATTAGATTCTCACCCTTATCTGGCTAAATGGCTGGATATTGAGGTGCTATCCTTGCGCTTAATAGACGAACGTTTCTATCACCTGGATACTTGCTTTTGTCCTTTAACAAATGGCTATTTGCTTTACTATCCCGGTGCTTTTGATTCTTACTCCAACCGCTTAATTGAAATGCGAGTCGCGCCAGAAAAGCGGATCGCAATTGAAGAAGCTGATGCACTGAACTTCGCTTGTAATACGGTGAATGTGGATAGCATCGTCATCATGAACAAAGCGAGTGATGCTTTGAAAACCCGCCTTGCAGATGTAGGTTTCCAAGTGCTGGAAACACCTCTGACAGAATTTCTCAAAGCTGGTGGTGCGGCTAAATGCTTAACTCTGCGGGTTACAGAACCAGTTAGAGATGAAATTCATGCCAATGTCTCGGTAGAAAGCCGCGTCATTCGGATGGAAGGACATTTGCTAGATGCTGGCTTAATTAACCGCGCTTTGGATTTGATTATAGATGCCGGAGGAAGTTTCCAAGTTCTAAATTTCAACTTGGGAGAACAGCGCCAAAGTACCTCAGCCGCAGAGGTGAAGGTATCAGCACCATCTCATGAGGTGATGGAAGAAATCATCTCAATGTTGATTGATTTGGGTGCAGTAAATTTACCCCATGATGAGCGAGATGCCAAGCTGGAGCCGGTAATCCAAGATGGTGTAGCGCCTGATGATTTCTACGTCAGTACCATTTATCCCACAGAAGTGCGGATTAATGGTCACTGGGTGAAGGTAGAAAATCAGCGAATGGATGGAGCGATCGCCATTACTCAAACTCCCACAGGTTTAGTTGCTCGGTGTAAAATACTACGCGATTTAGAAGTTGGCGAACAGGTAATTGTAGACGTTTTAGGTATCCGCACCATCCGTAAAACTGAATCGCGGGAAGTCCGCAGCACCCAAGAATTCAGCTTTATGTCGGCGGGAGTTTCTAGCGAACGGCGCGTGGAATTAGTCGTTGAGCAAGTGGCTTGGGAATTACGTAAAATCCGCGATGCTGGTGGTAAAGTAGTTGTCACAGCTGGACCAGTGGTGATTCACACTGGTGGCGGCGAACACTTGGCGCAACTGGTTCGGGAAGGATATGTACAGGCGTTGCTGGGTGGGAATGCGATCGCAGTTCACGACATCGAGCAAAATATCATGGGCACTTCCTTGGGTGTGGATATGAAGCGGGGTGTCGCCGTTCGTGGCGGACACCGCCATCACCTGAAGGTAATTAATAGTATCCGCCGTTATGGCAGCATTCCGAAAGCTGTGGAGGCAGGAGCAATTAAAAGTGGCGTAATGTATGAATGTGTCCACAATAATATACCTTTTGTCCTTGCGGGATCGATTCGGGATGACGGACCTTTACCTGATACCCAAATGGATTTGATTCAAGCACAGGAGCAATATGCCAAACACCTAGAAGGTGCAGAGATGATTTTGATGTTGTCATCAATGCTGCACTCAATTGGGGTGGGAAATATGACTCCGGCAGGGGTGAAGATGGTGTGTGTGGATATTAATCCAGCTGTGGTAACTAAGTTAAGCGATCGCGGTTCTGTAGAATCGGTGGGTGTGGTGACGGATGTGGGATTATTCTTGAGTCTGTTGATTCAGCAGTTGGATAAGTTGACAAGTCCTTATGTTAATAAGGTAGGTTAAGAGAACGAACCGCAGAGGCGCAGAGAAAGGGAGATGACAAGAGTAGCTTTCAGTGAATTGCAGGTTAATTGGGTCAGTTTTATAGCTGATTTCTTGTTGGTAGGGATGGTTTTTGGCCCGCCTATCGCTCCCTTTTTGGCTGCGTCTGGGGTGTCTTTGCTTCCTGGGATTGCGGACATCATTTATTTCATGGGTAATCATGTCTGTCCGCAACCAGATATGGGGTTAGATTTAGCACCACCGTTTATTATGGCTGTGTGTATGCGCTGCTACGGCACTGTCACGGGTTTGCTGATTACTCGTCTGTTGTATGCGGTAAGTGGTGGTAAAGGATTTTATTGGTTGAGTCAGTATGGCTGGAGTGGTGTGGCTTTAGCTAGTGTGCTGATGATGGCTTATCCTTTGGAATTGGCAGCACAAGTTTTCGGTTGGTGGAGTTTTAATAACTATCTGGTTACGCCTTTTGGATTAATTACAGGTTTGGCGTGGGGATTGTTTGCTATGCCGATCTTACATGGGTGGCGGGTTGCTAAAGCTAACTTGCATGAATTGTAGAATTAGAAACTGCACACCAGTCGCTTCTCCTACTTGACATAGAAACGCTAAAGAAGGCAGAAGGTTTGCAATACAGTATAGGCTTCTCTTCTCTACGAGAGGCTGCGCCAACGAGACGCTCCGCGAACAGACCTACACTGATTGCAGGACACCAAATCAGAGATTTTGGAGTGGGGCTTCAACCCTTACGGACTTCGGTCGTGGCAGAGGGCAGGAATCAGAATTCCCTTCTGCCAACTGAGCCTCCTGCCCTCTGCCTTTCTTGCTAACATTTGTTTAAGATAACTAGCAGTTATGTCTAATGTAGCCTTGGTAGTCTAAGTAGGTAACTACTTGGTAAACACATTGCTCAATAGTAAATTGATCGGTAAAACAAATAACGTCTGGATTTAAAGGTTCTTCGTAAGGGTCAGATATACCAGTAAAATGCTTGACTTGTCCCGTCTTAGCTTTGGCGTAAAGTCCCTTCACATCACGGGATTCACAAACTGCTAATGGTGCTTGAATATAAACTTCCACAAAGTTGGTGGTTGTTTGTCTCAATTCATCTCGAATTTCTCGATAGGGGCTGATTGCAGCAACGATCGCCACTACCCCATTCCGACTGAGTAAATTTGCAACAAACCCTATGCGGCGTACATTTGTATCCCGGTCTTGTTTGCTAAACCCCAACCCCTGAGATAAATGGGTGCGAATAAGATCGCCATCAAGTAATTCTACTAGGCAACCCCGTTTTTGTAGTTCTTGGGCAACACCATTGGCGATCGTTGTTTTACCCGCCCCACTTAACCCCGTCAGCCAGAGGATTGTACCTTGATGGTTCATAATAGCTTTTTCTTTCATCTGTGGAAGAGTGCGATGTCTACGACGGGCTACGCCTACGCACTTTACATTACCCGTGGGAGCGATCGCACATCTAAAATGTGTTAATTTTTCCTAGCTCATGATGCGACTAACTTTTTGCGGCTGGGACGCTTGTACTCTGATTTTTTCTTTAATCCAACCGCTTGAGCTTGATCGCTATCTAATCCATATTGTCCGCGCACAACTTCTTTCATCCCTAATACCGCATTGTGAAATTCCCATTCTGCTAATCGCGCAGCATCAGCAGCAGCACGGTATAAAGCTAGTTTCTCATTTTCAGCTTGTTGATGGGACAACATAACCTGATAAGCTTGCTGTAATTTGTCAGCAGAGGCATCAGCGCGGGTTGTGTTATATGTGCTGATGGTTTGCAAACCGTGCCATGAACTAACATCTTCACTAATTAATTGAGGACGCAAACGGCGTGTTGTATCTTGGGTAGGCATATTAGCATACTGATGTAATGTACATATTTAATGTACCCATTGGAACTCTAAATATATCAGTAAGCTGAAGTTTTTAGATAAAACAAGGTTAGGAAAAGGGTAAGCTCATTTTTGCAACTTAGAAACAACAAAGGTGCAGGTCGATGCATTAAAGTTGCAAGCCAATGCAACAAACTTGCAGGTCGGTACATTAAAGATGCAAGTTTATGCAACTTAGTTACAAATCGATGTATCTAAGTTGCAAGTCGATGTATCTAAGTTGCACATTCATGCAACTAAAGTAGGCGTTGCATGAATCGAGATGATTAAAGCGTGACGAAATTAGCGGCAGTCAGCGTCGTAGTATTAATGCCAGTCAGCGTCGCCAAAATTTCATTAGTGGAAGTCACTTTGATATTGTTACCAGAGAAACTCAGTTGTCCAAAGCTTAAACCACCATACAATCCAATTAAATCATTACCCTTAGTGAAATCAGTAATGGTGTCAGTACCTTCAAGAGCAGCAAAGGCAAATGTATCGTTACCATTGCCACCTGTGAGGATATCGCTGCCAGCACCACCATAAAAGAGATCGTTGCCATTACCACCAGAGAGGTAATCAATACCACCGCCACCATAGAGGGTATCGTTGCCATTACCACCGTTGAGGGTATCGTTACCCGCACCGCCATCCATGAGTCCATCACCATACAAGATGTCGTTGCCATTACCACCGTCGAGGCTATCGTTACCCGCGCCGCCGTAGATGGTATCGTTGCCATTGCCGCCGTTGATGATGTCGTTACCAATGGTGCCAATTATGTTATCCGCTTGATTTGTGCCATTATTCTTAAGACCAACAGCCACAGTCACCGTTGCAGTATCAGTGAGGCTACCATCGCTGAGGGTGTAATTAAAGCTGGCATTACCAGAGAACAGAAGATTTGGGGTAAAGGAAACAAAATCATCTGCGGTGTTGCTGGGTGTGCCGTTATTGTTCAGGACAGCAGTACCGTTAGTAGCACCGCTGACACCAGTAATGCTCAAGGAGTTGCCATCGATATCGGTATCATTTGACAGTAGGCTAGTAACTGCGATGTTGACAGGAGTACCAAAGAATGTGGAAACATTGTCATCAATAGCAACAGGGGCATTGTTGGTGGCGGGTTTTTGTGTGCCGTAAACATCATCGTTATTGGTAGCAGTTCCCGCGTCGTTAGCTGCACTGTTGCCAGTAAAGGTAGAGGAACCCGTGAAACTGACAGTGCCAAGGGTAGTGGGCATTCCCTGGTTGTTGCCGTTAGTATTCGTGGTGGACTGCATGATGAAGATTGCCCCACCTAAACCTTGACCTGGGTTACCACCTGTGCCGCCTGTAGCCGTGTTGCTGGTAAAGCTGGTGTTATTGAGGGTTAAAGAGCCACTGCGGACGAAGATGCCACCCCCTAATCCAGCACCGCCGCCGCCGGAGCCGAAGCCGGAGCCGTCACCGCCGCCAAAACCGCCACTGCCGAAGCTACCGCCGAAGCCGCCGCCGCCGCAACCGCCGTAGCCGCCGGCGGCGCCGCCGCCAAAATCGCTAATGTAGCCGCCGCCGCCGCCAAAACCGCCATTGCCGCCGCTACTATAGCCGCTGCCGCCGCCGCCGCCAAAACCGCCACTGCCGCCATTCCTGCCGTAGCTGCCGCCACCGCCGAAGCCGCCGCCGCCATTGCCGCCGTAATTACCATTGCCGCCATAGCCGCCGTCGGGGCCACCACTGTTACCGAATAGACCGCCGCCGCCGCCGCCACCACTGTTACCGAACATCCCGCCGCCGCCCCTACCCGCTCCAGAAAAAATACCACTGCCGCCTTGTGCTGCGTTATTACTAAAAGCGACATTGCTCAAAGACACATTGCCATCATAGATGAACAAGCCGCCGCCCATTCCCGCACCGCCACCGCCTGATTTACTATCTCCCCCTTTAGCCCGTCCGTTGGTGATGGTCAGGTCAGAAATAGCGACGGTTCCCGACAAAATGAATAAGGGGCGCAAGTCGCCATTATCGTTGATGCCGTTGTTATTAGCATCACCGCTAATGCTGTGGTTATTACCCGCAATGGTGATGTTGCTGTTCACCAGGGTTTTCATAACCCCAGTAATGCGAACATCGTTATTAATGGTTATGGTGTCATTCCCCGCGAGTTGGTTCGCTTGGAGAATGGCATAACTGAGTGTACCTGCGGTGCTACCGCTACCATCATCAGTGGTTTGGTTAACGATGAAATTTGCCATTTGATTTTTTTCCTTTATTTGAGGTGTAAAGTTGGATTTAGACTCCGACTTATCAAAATGAGAGTAGCGTAGGCGTAAGCCTTGTCGTAGACATCGCCTCTACTCTCTGAAGACTGAGCCAGGTTAATTTTTGCAACTTTATTGCATTCAAGTTGCAAGTCGATGCAACAAAGGTGCAAGTCAATGCAATCAAGGTGCAGGTTGATGCAACTAAGGTGCAGGTTGATGCAACCAAGGTGTAGGTCGATGCAACTAAAGTGCTTTTTGATGCAACAAAGGTGCAGGTCGATGCAACAAAGGTGCAGCCTTGTAGGGAAGGGGTCAGATTGAAAACTTTATTTACTCACCGCTTCTACTGGCTGGGCGACAATCACATTAGCTAGACTGTTGCTGGGGTTTTTCCAAAAAGACAACCCATCATATTGAGTAAATAAATCCGGTGGTAAAATTGTCAGTCGTGGTTGAAACTCGACTTTGCGACGCACCTGATGTAATCCTTTGGTATTGAGGCGATTATCAAATTCTTCAGCTTCGTATTCCACATTGGCAAAATCATGCTTAAAGGGTTCTTTTTGTATAAATTGATAAATCAGCGATATGGTTTTATCAGGTGCTTGGGTTAATAAGTCATAGTCCACCAAAAGCAAAGAGGCACTGTGTTCGCTATAAAATGCTTCTTTGAGGGCGTTATAAGCAAACCCTACTAACCGTCCCCCTTGACTCAAGGCTTCGGTGCGGGTGTAAACTGTAGAGCGTTCACCGGCATTATTAAACATCCGCGATACATCAAAAGCGTTTTTTCTAATCAGCCGTTCGATGCTATCCATAATCCAAGAGACATTCCGCACGCAGCAAATTACCTTTGAGCCAGGAAATAGCTCTTGAATTAAGGACAATTTGCTACACCACAAGCGATTAGTATCGAAGATGACTTCTTTTTGTGCTTCCGGTTCGTAGAATGTTGAAAATATAGTTAAGGTTAATGCCCGTTTTTGCTCTGGGGTGATAAAGACTGAATACTCGTTGTCTTCGCTCATCGCTTCAAGCATCCGGTTCACCAGACTACCAACGGGGCTAGTCATGCTGGCATGAAACCGGGGATTTTGCCGAAGTAACGCTCCGAGTAAGGTGGAACCGGAACGAGGTAAGCCGGAGATAAAGTGGATTTTTGGAGTCATTACGGTTAATTGGCTTTGATTTCTCCCCCTTCCCTAGTAGGGAAGGGGGCTGGGGGGTTAGGTCTGGCGTTATCTTTTTCACATAACGTGAAAAGTCAGAGAAGCTTTTGCACTTATGGGTTGTGATTCCACAGGCTAGGCAGTTGTGACAATTTTGTTGTGGTGAAGTGGATTATAGAGCGATCGCCTCAACGACCGCATCGGACAAAGATCCAAGTTTTGACTAGGATCTTTGTCCTATATAATTGATACTTATGTAGATCGTGAGAGTGGCGTAGGCGTAAGCCTTGTCGTAGACATCGCCTCCACTCTCTGAAGACCGACCCAAGTTAATTTTTGCAACTTTCATGCAACAAAGGTGCAAGCCAATGCAACAAAGGTGCAAGCCAATGCAACAAAGGTGCAAGCCAATGCAACAAAGGTGCAAGCCAATGCAACAAAGGTGCAAGTCAATGCATCAAAAGTGCAAGTCGATGCATCAAAGGTGCAAGCTGATGCAACTAAAGTAGGCGTTGCATGAATCGAGATGATTAAAGCGTGACGAAATTAGCGGCAGTCAGCGTCGTAGTATTAATGCCAGTCAGCGTCGCCAAAATTTCATTAGTAGAAGTCACTTTGATATTGTTACCAGAGAAACTCAGTTGTCCATAGGTCAAACCACCATACAATCCAATCAAATCATTACCCTTAGTGAAATCAGTAATGGTGTCAGTACCTTCAAGAGCAGCAAAGGCAAATGTATCGTTACCACTGCCACCTGTGAGGATATCACTGCCAAGACCACCAAAGATGATATCGTTGCCATTACCACCGTAAAGGCGATCGCTACCGCCACCACCGTAGAGAGTATCATCGCCATTACCACCGTTGAGGGTATCGTTACCCGCGCCGCCATCCATCAGCCCATCACCATACAAGATGTCGTTGCCATTTTCGCCGTTGAGGCTATCGTTACCTGCGCCGCCGTAAATGGTATCGTTGCCATTGCCGCCGTTGATGATGTCGTTACCGATGGTGCCAACCAGGCTATCAGCACCATTACCGCCTACAATGTTGTTACCAACAGCCACGGTAACGGTAGCAGTATCAGTGAGGCTACCATCGCTGAGGGTGTAATTAAAGCTGGCATTGCCAGAGAACAGAAGATTTGGCGTAAAGGAAACGAAATCATCTGCGGTGTTGCTGGCTGTGCCGTTATTGTTTAGGACAGCAGTACCGTTAGTAGCACTGCTAACACCAGTGATGCTCAACGGGTTGCCATCGATATCGGTATCATTTGCTAGTAGGGTGCTAACTGCGATGTTGACGGGAGTACCAAAGAATGTGGAAACACTGTCATCAACAGCAACAGGGGCATTGTTGGTTACAGAAATGTTGATGGTGCCGTAGATATTATCGTTATTAGTGGGTGTCCCCGCATCATTAGCTGCATTGTTGCCACTGAAAGTAGGATTACCTACAGAATTGACAGTAGGCAGAACGGTAGGCATTCCCTGGTTGTTGCCGTTGGTATTGGTGGTGGACTGCATGATAAAAATCCCCCCACCCAAACCTTGACCATTCTGATTCCCTGTGCCTCCTGTAGCCGTGTTGTTGGTAAAGCTGGTGTTGTTGAGGGTTAAAGAGCCATTGCGGACAAAGATACCACCTCCCAGTCCAGCACCGCCACCGCCGTTGCCGCTGTTGTCGCCTCTGCCGGAGCCGAAGCCGCCGCTGTTGTCGCCTCTGCCGGAGCCGCCGCCGCCGCCATAGCCGCCCTTGCCGCCGTAGTAGCCGGAGCCGCCGCCGCCGCAGAAGCCACCCTTGCCGCCGTTGTAGCCGTAGCCGCCGCCGCCGCCGAAGCCGCCGAAGCCGTCGAAGTTGCCGCCGCCGCCGAAGCCGCCGTTGCCGCCGCCGCCATAATTGCCGTTACCTCCATAACCACCATTGTTGCTAGTGCTATCGGCAAACAGTCCGCCGCCGCCGTAGCCGCCAGCATTGCCAAACAGTCCGCCACCGCCGGTCAAACGCAATCCACTGACACTGCTGCCGCCTTGGGCTGCATTATTACTAAAGGCAACATTGGTTAAAGAGACATTGCCATCATAGATAAATAAGCCGCCGCCTAGTCCGGCACCGCCGCCACCGCTGAGACTATCTCCACCTTTAGCTCGTCCGTTAGTGATAGTCAGGTCAAAAATACCGACGGTTCCCGACAAGATGAACAAGGGGCGCACATCGCCATTGTCGTTGATGCCGTTGTTATTAGCATCACCGCTAATGCTGTGGTTATTGCCCACAATGGTAATGTTGCTGTTCACTAGCGTCTTTACTACCCCAGTCACCCGCACATCGTTATTGATGGTAATGGTGTCATCCCCTGCTAGTTGATTAGCTTGGAGAATTGCATAACTGAGGGTGCCAGCAGTAGTCCCGCTGCCATCATCAGTAGTTTGGTTAACGGTGAAGTTTGTCATTTGATTTTTTCCTTTGTTGAGTTGTTGTTTTAAACGCGTTTGATTAAATAGGCTTTATGGACGAAAGGGCGATCGCATTTTCTTTTGATCTCAAATGCGATCGCATCACTAATCAGCCAAAAAGACTACAAGCCTAGACTGTTACGAAATCAGCAGCAGTCAGCGTCGTCGTATTAATACCAGTCAGCGTCGCCAAAATTTCATTCGTGGAAGTCACTTTGATATTGCTACCTGAAAAACTTAATTGCCCAAAGCTTAAACCACCATACAGTCCAATCAAATCATTACCGTCAGAGAAATCAGTAATGGTATCAGTCCCTTCTCCAGCAGCAAAGGCAAATGTATCTTTACCGTTGTTACCCGTGAGGATATCGCTGCCAAGACCACCAAAGATGATATCGTTGCCATTACCACCAGAGAGGTAATCAGTACCGCCACCACCGTAGAGAGTATCATCGCCATTACCACCGTTGAGGGTATCGTTACCCGCGCCGCCATCCATTAGTCCATCGCCATACAAAATGTCGTTACCATTACCGCCAGAGAGGCTATCGTTACCTGCGCCGCCGTAAATGGTATCGTTGCCATTGCCGCCGTTGATGATGTCGTTACCGATGGTGCCAACTAGATTATCGGCAAGATTTGTACCATTATTGTTAAGACCGACAGCCACAGTCACCGTCGCAGTATCAGTGAGGCTACCATCGCTGAGGGTGTAATTAAAGCTGGCATTGCCAGAGAACAGAAGATTCGGGCTAAAGGACACGAAATCATCTGCGGTGTTGCTGGCTGTGCCGTTATTGTTTAGGACAGCAGTACCGTTAGTAGCACTGCTAACACCAGTGATGCTCAACGGGTTGCCATCGATATCGGTATCATTTGCTAGTAGGGTGCTAACTGCGATGTTGACGGGAGTACCAAAGAATGTGGAAACACTGTCATCAACAGCAACAGGGGCATTGTTGGTTACAGAAATGTTGATGGTGCCGTAGATATTATCGTTATTAGTGGGTGTCCCCGCATCATTAGCTGCATTGTTGCCACTGAAAGTAGGATTACCTACAGAATTGACGGTAGGCAGAACGGTAGGCATTCCCTGGTTATTACCGTTGGTATTGGTGAGGGACTGCATGATGAAGATTGCCCCACCCAAGCCTTGACCTGAGTTCAACCCCGTCCCACCTGTAGCCGTGTTGTTGGTAAAGCTGGTGTTGTTGAGGGTTAAAGAACCACTGCGGACAAAGATACCACCGCCCAATCCAGCACCGCCGCCACCGCCGCCGTTGCCACCATTGCCGCCGCCGAAGCCGCCGAAGCCGCTGCTGCCGCCGTAGCCGTTGCCGCCGTAGCCGCCGCCGCCGCCGCCGTAGCCACCATTGCCGCCTTTGCCTCTAACACCGCCGTAGCCGCTACCGCCGCTGCCACCATTGCCGCCGCCGCCGCCGAAGCCGCCATCACCACCATCACCACCAGCACTACCACCACCACCAGTACTGCCGCCAGCACCGCCGAAGCCGCCAGCACTGCCATCACCACCAGCACTACCAGAACTGCCGAAGCCGCCTTGGGCTGTGTTATTACTAAAAGCGACATTGGTTAAGGAGACACTGCCATCATAGATAAACAAGCCACCGCCCATTCCAGCGCCGCCGCCGCCACCACCATTGCCGCCTTGCGCCCGTCCGTTGATGATGGTCAAGCCAGAAATGCCAACGGTTCCCGACTGGATGAATAAGGGGCGCACGTCGCCATCGTCGTTGATGCCGTTGTTATTGGCATCGCCGCTGATGCTGTGGCTGTTGCCCACAATAGTGATGTTGCTATTAATTTGGGTTTGCACTACCCCAGTCACCCGCACATCGTTATTGATGGTAATGGTGTCATCCCCTGCTAGTTGATTAGCTTGCAGGATTGCATAACTGAGGGTGCCTGTGGTTAAGCCAGTGCCGTCATCAGTAGTTTGGTTAACGGTGAAGTTTGTCATTTGATTTTTTCCTTGGTTTTAAGTCGTAGATAAGCAGTTATTTGTAAGGCGCGTTATGCTTCTGGCTAATGCACTGTGACAGATGAGATCGAGATGGTGTTGTATCTCCATAACGCACCCTACAAATTCAGATGTTTAGAGGGTTTGTAGTAAGCACTTTAGTGCTTAAAAAATAAACACTAAAGTCCTCACTACAAACTTGCTTGTTGCAGGTAGATGCATCAAAGTTGTAAATAAATGCAACTAAGTTACAAGTCGATGCATCAAAGGTGCAGGTCGATACAACAAAGTTGCAGGTCAATGCATCAAAGGTGCAGGGCGATGCATCAAAGGTGCAAGCCGATGCATCTAAGTTGCAGCCTAGTAGAGAAGGGGAAAAATTCAAAGCTTTATTTCCTCACTGCTTCTATTGGCTGGGCGACAATTACATTCGCCAGACTATTGCTAGGATTTTTCCAAAAAGACAACCCATCATACTGAGTAAATAAATCTGGCGGTAAAATTGTCAGTCGCGGTTGAAACTCGACTTTGCGACGCACCTGATGTAGTCCCTTAGTATTGAGCCGATTATCAAATTCCTCAGCTTCGTATTCCACATTGGCAAAATCATGCTCAAAGGGTTCTTCTTGTAAAAATTGATAAATCAGCGATATGGTTTTATCAGGTGCTTGAGTTAATAAGTCATAGTCCACTAAAAGCAAAGAGGCGCTGTATTCGCTATAGAATGCTTCTTTGAGAGCGTTATAAGCAAAGCCCACTAACCGTCCCCCTTGACTCAAGGCTTCGGTGCGGGTGTAAACTGTCGAGCGTTCGCTGGCATTAAACATCCGCAACACATCAAAAGCGTTTTTTCTAATCAGCCGTTCGATGCTATCCATAATCCAAGAGACATTCCGCACGCAGCAAATTACTTTTGAGCCAGGAAATAGCTCTTGAATTAAGGACAATTTGCTACACCACAGCCGATTAGTATCAAAGATGACTTCTTTTTCGGCTTGCGGTTGGTAAAATGTGGAAAAAATAGTTAAAGTTAATGCCCGTTTTTGCTCTGGGGTGATAAAGACAGAATATTCATTCTCTTCGCTCATCGCTTCTAGCATTCGGTTCACCAGACTACCAACAGGGCTAGTCATGCTGGCATGAAACCGGGGATTTTGCCGAAGTAACGCTCCGAGTAAGGTGGAACCGGAACGAGGTAAGCCGGAGATAAAGTGGATTTTGGCAGTCATTACGGTTAATTATTTTTGATTTATTACCTTGATATAAAAGCTTTTGCACCTATGGGT
Organism: Nostoc sp.; assembly: GCF_036917235.1. Taxonomy (GTDB): domain Bacteria; phylum Cyanobacteriota; class Cyanobacteriia; order Cyanobacteriales; family Nostocaceae; genus Nostoc. The sequence continues at coordinate 212,385 of NZ_JBALDU010000099.1, read as the reverse complement.
TGTGATTCCACAGGCTAGGCAGTTGTGACAATTTTGTTGTGGTGAAGTGGATTATATAGCGATCGCCTCAATGACCGCATCGAACAAAGATCCAAGTTTAGACTAGGATCTTTGTCCTATATAATTGATACTTATGTGAAACGTGAGAGTGGCGTAGGCGTAAGCCTTGTCGTAGACATCGCTTCAGTGTTTTTCAAGCGACTTCCGAGGAAAAAATATTCCTTTGTAGAGGCGCACAGCTAGCTGTGCGCCTCTACAGCGTATTGCATCCAAACAAGAATGCTATAACTAAGTGGCTCAATACCATTTTGGCAAAGGAAATAATTTATCCTTAAACCTTCTACTTTCTCTGCCTTTCTTCGTTCAACAATTAATTAGGTTTGATTTGTTGCCCTGAGAAGTTGAATGTTCCTACAGGCGAGACATTATCTAACAACGGATTAGCATTAAGGTTGAAAAGGCGCAGTGTGATAGTCCCTTGTACTGTCTGCGTTTGGGGATTAAAGCTGGCTTGGTAGTCGGCGCGGCCAATGCTACCGGCTCCTGCACTTCCAGGAAAAGCAAAGGTGATAGACCTAGCACTTACTCCAGTTTTGCCATCACACTTCCAAGCACCTTGTCCACTAGTAAAGGGATTGAAAACGTTAGTAACGCCACCTTGATTGGAGTCAGTGACAAAAAAGTTACCATCTCCGTCGAGTGTAATAACCCCACGAGAGCTAATGCTGTTATCTGCGTTAAAGATTGTTGTCAAATAAGAACCAGTGGCGTTAAGGCGACAAGATGCTGTAGTTGCTGGAGTTTCGGCTACGGTGAAGTCGTTACTCCTAGCAACGTTAGGACTAGCAAGTAAGGTACTTGCTAAAACTGAACTAAACAATAAACTATTGCCAAACCAGATTTTATTCATTGTCAGGTTGGGTAATGACCTAAATTTTGCTATAGCGAAATGGATTATATAGCGATCGCTTCAGTGACCGCATCGAACAAAGATCCAAGTTTTGACTAGGATCTTTGTCCTATATAATTAATACTTATAGTTATTGGCAGTGTTAAACTTTTGCTGGCGTATCAGCAAAATCATTTTCTTTACGCATGACAAGTGATAGAGAGTTTTGCAGGGTTCTCATCTATGCAAGAAAGCGATCGCACAACTAATGTCAAGTGCGATCGCTCTGTTAAAATGCGTTAATTTTACTTAGCTCATGATGTGACTACTCCTTAATAACTGAGTCACGCTCATTTGTACAACTTTAATGCAACAAGGGTATATCCTAATACAATCAAGTTGCAAGTCAATGCTACTAAGTTGCTAGCCAATGCAACAAAGGTGCAGGATAATGCTACTAAGTTGCTAGCCAATGCAACAAAGGTACAGGTTAATGCAAAGGATATCAGCATCAAGGAATCATCCAAGTAGATGCGATCGCTCTTTGTGCATGAGGAGCGATCGCCTCAATAAACGCGTATGATACTTGTATATATTTGATACAACTAACTAATGACTCTTGTTCCAACCCTTCTGAGTATAGTTGCTGGCATTTGTTTATATGTTGGTCTGTTTCACCTGCTGATTGCCTGTGGAAGATTACAAACCACGCTTCATTTGTGCTTTGGGTTAGTTTGCTTAGGATGTGTTAGCTATATCCTGGCTTTAATGCTGAGATATCAAGCTGCTAACGTAGAAGACTACATCGCTGCCCAAAAATTGGTATGTTTTGTAGGATATATTTATGCTGTGAGTATTGTATGGTTTATCGCTGTTTTTACTAAAATAAAGCCAGTGCGTTTAATTTTGGTACTGAATAGCCTGTACGCCATCAGCCTGTTAATCAACCAAATTTCCCCGACAGGGATTATCTACTCTGATGTCAGTAGCCTATCAAGCGTTTCTTTGCCTTGGGGCGAATCTATTTATTACCCAGAAGGTACACTCAATCCCTTATTCAGTTTTCAATTATTAGCTTTAAACAGTAATACTGTTTTCGCTGTTTGTACTTGTTACCTTCAATATCGGCGCGGTGAGAAGCAAGCAGCACTTAGTTTAGCCCTGAGTTTAGCGATTCTGATAGTAGCTGCACAACACGATCGCCTAGTAGATTTAGGGAAGATGCAATTTATCTACCTGGCTGAATTTGGATATCTGTCCTTCATAGTAATTATGAGTCTACGCTTATCCAAAGACTTGATCCAAGCAGTGAAACTACGCGAACAATTGCTAGAAAGCGAACGGCTACGAAAAATTGCGGTGGAAGTCGAGCGAAATCGCCTCGCCCGTGACTTACACGATTCAGTATCGCAGACATTGTTCACTGTGGCGACAACTGCCGAAGCTTTACCTAGAGTTTGGAAACGCAACCCAGAAATAGCCCAACAAGGATTAGAGGAACTTGCCCAACTCACACAAGGGGCGTTAGCAGAAATGCGAAATTTACTAATCGAGTTACGTCCTAGCGGTTTAGCAGAGAAGCCATTAAGCGAATTGCTACAGCAGTTAACCAAGGGGATTCAAGGACGAGCAAGTTTACAGGTAACAACAATAGTAGAAGGCGATTTTCCTTTATCTAATGAAGTAAAGCTTGTCTTCTACCGGATTACTCAAGAAGCACTGAATAATATTATTAAACATGCCCAAGCTACGCAAGTAGCAATTAGCCTTGAGTACCATCCACAAAAGGTGGTCTTGAGTATCAGCGATAATGGCTGTGGTTTTGACTTCAACGAGATCCCATCTGGTCATCTGGGGATAGCAATTATGAAAGAACGGGCTGAGTCCATTGGCGCTACTTTCCTTCTTGAAAGCTATCTAGGGAAGGGGACTGAGATTGTCTTGAATTGGCCAAGCGTTGTTTTGAACATAGGAATGGGTAGAGACAAGGGTTAATCGCGTCTGTACTAGGGAATGGGGTATTGGGCATTAGATATTAGGCACAAATAAAGTTAACTATTAGGATTATCATTTGTTATTTTTGATTGTTTACTGGTAAGGGCTTTAAGGATATTTGTTTTTTGTAACATAGTTATGTTTATTTCTATTAACTTATTGATAAAAGACAGATGTTTATAGATTATGGGATTTTTCCGCGATCGGCTAGTGAAAAATAAAAAATTAAACATTAAGAATTTCAGGTATAAATAGTAAAAATATAAGAATAATGTAATGTAAATGTATTAAAAATAGTTTTAATGCCCCGGATTTATATATGGAAAAAGATAAGTCAGTTAAACCAATTCGGGTGATTACTGTTGACGATCATGAAATCCTGCGGGGAGGTATTAAATTTCTCTTACTGGCATTTGATGACATTGAATTAGTAGGTGAAGCACGTAATGGAGATGAAGCAGTATATCTGTGCGAACAGTTGCAACCAGATGTAGTGCTGATGGATTTGATGATGGTGGGGATGAATGGGGCAGAAACAACAAGAGCTATCCGCAAAAAATCCCCAGAAATTCAGGTTTTAATTTTGACGAGTTTTTTAGAGAATGACTTGGTAAAGCAAGCAATGCAAGCCGGAGCTATTGGCTACCTACTCAAGGGTATCTCGATTGATGAGTTAGCGGATGCCATACGAGCCGCAGCGATCGGTCGTTCGATGTTGACACAAGAGGTTATTCAGGCGTTGCTGCAACCAAGCAAACCTTCATCCCAAAGTGTCTATGAATTGAGCAAACGCCAGGGAGAAGTTTTAGCACTGCTGGCTTTAGGATTAAGTAATGATGCGATCGCTCAACAGATGAAACTCAGTCCTTCCACCATCAGGCATCATGTCAGCCAAGTACTAAATAAGTTAGGAGTAACGAACCGCACTGAAGCTGCAACCACGGCAGTGCGAGTCGAATGTGTTTAATCATGGTGAATCAACTTAGTTACTTTTAAATATTTTATATTGCAAAGTTTTAAGATAATTGATTTTGACAAGAGTAGTAGCGATACCTACAGTGGGCTACGCCAACGCTACTACTCTTGTCACGCCAGTAAGGTGTTTAATTTTTGCAGATCGATGCAACTTAGTTGCAAGTCAATGCAACTAAATTGCAGGTCGATGCAACTAAATTGCAGGTCGATGCAACTTAGTTGCAGCCTGATAGGGAAGGGAAAAATTCAAAGTTTCATTAGCTCACAGCTTCTACTAGCTGCAACTAGGAGAATGTAAGTCGAATGTGTTTAATCATTCTAAAACTCGTTGGTGCAAAAAGTTGCAATGTTAGCGATCGCTACTATTTATGGTAATAGCGATCGCCATGTTTCTTATCGCTATCGTCTGATACTGCCTGTACCTACCTCCACCTTCTGTTTTCCTTCAATGATTTGGTAAAGTTTGTGTTCAAATTTCTGCATACACGCTGACCAATCAAAGTCAAGTATGGAAGGGCGAGCGTGTCTAGTCATATCTGCTTTCAAACCGGGATTTTCCAGAATCGCAATTACCTTTTGGGCGAAGTCTGTAGGATTGTTAGGTTGGGCAAGGAAGCCGTTACGGCCAGGAAATACCTGTTCTGAGGTTGACGGCGCAACAACAGCAACCAGAGGAGTTCCAGACGCTAATGCTTCGTTATTTGTCGTGCAGAAGTTTTCGGTGACGGAGGGGTTAACAAAAACATCCGCTCTGGCAAACCAACCTAGAAGTTCTGTACCGTGAGACTCGCCCCATACAGTAATACCCGATCCAAACTTTTTAGCACGTTCGCGGATCTCTTCATCTAGCGGGCCACTACCAACAATTACCAGATGAACATCAGGAATTTTGGCAGCTATGATTGGAAAGATATCAAGCAATTGATTGACATTCTTTTCGGGTGTGATGCGTCCGACAAACAACAGAGTTGGTCGGTTATCGTTGGGAATTGGGTCGTAACAAATGTTTCGCGGGTGAAATTTTTCGCAATCGATACCTTGATAAGCGACGTATTCAGCGCGTTGGCATTTCAGTTCTTCGTATTTAGTCAGTTGCTCTTTAGAAGAGAAGTAATTGAAGTCATAAGACTCACTAAATTGCTTAACTAAAACGGGAACGATGGGACGAACTAAATTGAAGAACCTGTCTCCAAAGTAATATTTGATATACGCAACGATATCTGTATGGAAGAGTGATATTATTGGCGTGCCTGTTCGTTTTGCGTATTGAGTGCCGATAGGGCGACCATAACCTTGCAAGAAAAATGAGTATAAACCTCTCATTTGTGCGGCTTCTTCAACCACGATAATATCGGGTTTAAATTTCTCCAGCAACTTGGTATCACTCCAATGCCGATAGTTCAACGGTTGAGGAAGAGACTTATAGAATAGCAGCGGTTCTGTAGCGAATGCGTAAGCAGAGAAATTGGGGAAAGACTGAATTTCCTCTAAACCTGGCATGGGGCGATCGCCGACATTTTTGGGGTAGCGATCGTTGATTTGCGGATGGATTAGAAAAACCTCATGTCCCTGCTCTAGCAACCAACGAACTCGTTGGTGAACTGCAACGGAAACACCAGTTAAGAAAGGAGCATACAACCCTGTAAACAGTGCAATGCGAAGTTTTTGCTTAGTCATAATAAAGGGGAATATTTCACAAAATTGCTGGTTTTTAACTTAGGATTTACGCAGCAAATGTTTCATGAACATCCTGATTATTTGGCTCAGAAATTCCCAGTAATACAGTTAGACTAAGGATTTACGCATTGTCAAATAGCTGAAATTTTCGATGTTGAAGTGGATGTTTATAAAATTAACTTGAAACTATCAAAACATCCAAAATACTAAGTCAAAATTCCCCTTAATATATTTGTCTAAACCCTTGCTAAAAATGTAAAAACGTATTTTTTCAAGGGTTATAGCTAATATAGTTCTACTAAATATAAGATAATATAATTTGAAGACTAGGGAATGTTTAGTGTAATAACTTTCATGCCCTAGTTGATATTTAGCAATTTAATTCAAAGAGAAACCTTGCTATTAATAGGCTGATCCAACCATTGATAAGGGCGATATTCCACTAAGCGGATATTCCAAGGCCCTTTAACGCGATAGCTGACACCGCGCCAGGTAACTGTTGATGTCCACAGGGATGATAACATCGCTAACCCATAAACCCACTGTGTCAACGGAATCCCAATCAACATTTTAATGATTGTAGCAGCTGATAATTTGGCGTAGACGTGTAACGGCTTGCCGGTAGGCATCGCCTGGTCATTAGAGCGAACCACTCGCTGTATCTCTAATTCCAACACCAGCATTATTAAGAGTAATCCGACAGTGTAAACTCCATAGCAGACTAACAACACAGCCGCAGCTTCCCATTTTGCCTCTAACAGCGACTCTAAAACTAACACGCTCAGTAAAGTCGGAAACAAAATGCTAGAAACAGCTTCGCTAACAAGAGCCAACCAACGGGGATGATACAGTCGAGAAAAAAGGATAAGGCGCTTGAGATAGTCTATTAAGTTGAATAAATCAGTCTCTTCACGATTGACTATTAGCAGCGAAGGCACAAACTTTACCTGAAAACCATGTTTTTTCAGGATGTCGTGCATCATAAAATCTTCGCCTAAAGCTTGTCCCCACTTATCTAGCAGTTCTGTTTGGCGAAGCACTTCTGTTTTCACAGCCAAAGTTCCACCCCAAGGAATCTGGAAGATAAACATTTGTACTACTGTGGACACATTGCCGACGTACCGTACTAAAGAACCCCAATAGCTACCTGTTGGTACGTACCAACGATTGCCGGTTGTTGCTCCCACTTTAGCATCGCCTAGAGGACTGACTAATTCTCTAAGCCAATTCAGATGAACTATAGTATCAGCATCTACTAAAGCAACCACCTTATAGGAGTCGTCCAACTCTCGGACAGCTTGGATTAAAGAACTGCATTTGAGACTACAATTGTTGCGTACTATTCTCAAAGGGCTGATTTGAACGTTGGTCGCTTCTTGCTCACTGATGGTTTCACTAGCAATTTTCCAAGCAGGATCTTCGTGACTATCAACGATCAACTTTAAATCATACTGTGGATAGTTTTGATTTAGGAGCGATCGCAAACATCTAGGCAAAAACGGATCGGCTCCGCGTAAGCAAAGAATTACTGCTGTTTTGGGTAGCTGATCGTCTGGTAATAAGTTTTTTTTAGACGAGCGCAGATACCATATAAAGACAAGCGTAAAACATACCTGAATAACCAGCCAACCCATCAAAGACTTAGACAGAAATATTGCCAAATCTTCCATTAAATTTTTAATCTCCGACAGAATAATGGATTGGGGATTAGGGATTGGGCATTGGGGATTGGGCATGGGGCACAAGAGGCAAAGGGGAAAAACTTACTGCAACTTCTCCTCTGCTCCCCTGCCTCTTTCCCCATTCCCTTTACGAATCCAGTGAATATTTCATGATGATGGTCACTGTTGTATTTTTGTTTACAACAAAACTGGCATCACGAAACTTTGGTGTACCTGTTTGTATAGACACAGTTGGATTTTTGGAAATCCCAAAACCTTCTTTGGGAATACCGAAAAAGTCTTTATTGAGTTTGCGATCGCCATTTTGATCGTCAACCACAGCGACAGCATAAGTTCCAGGTTTCAAACCGGAGAATTGTTTTTTTACAGAAGTGCCATTAATCTTAGCGCAGCCACTTTGAGCTTCACTAGTACTACTCATCGGAAATCCTTTTTCACTTGCGTAAACTCTGAAGCAAATCTCACCTTTTTGGTGATGTATTCCATTGACCACAACACTTAGTGTTTCAGTTGGCTCTGCGTTCACTGTTTTAGCAAAGCTGATGCTCACTAAAGTAGCAAGCAAAATATGAGATAGTTGAGATAGTTTCAGCATAGTTTTGTAGTCAAAATAGGTGATTTTGATTCGTTAAAAGTGTGGCTTGTTGTTTTTTTATTGATGCTTTTCGCCAACCTTTCCAAAGTACTTGCAGCACACTTAGCAAGTCTTTCAGCAAAAGATATTCTGTCCCTTTTAACTGCTGGTGTAGACTTCTATGACAGTACAGCCGCTCATTCAAACTCAAAGGACTACGCCATATAGAGAGTATATACTCCCAGATTATTCTCCAATGTGGGAATAAAATGTGTCCTTTCTTTGCTGAATCAAACCACACTGTATACCCATAAAAATCAGGCAGCATACTCAAGAATGATTTTTGATTTGCATTTGTTAACAACAAATAATTGGGGAAAAACATACTCATTGATTGTTGCGGATGACTTCTGAAGAAAAACAGGTATTCAGGGATTTCATAAAACCTACCGAGAATACCAAGTCTTAACAAGAGAATTCCATCTGCATTACCGTAACCACCCATAGGTGGTATCTTTTTCAAAACACTAGTGCGAATTACCCCGTAACATTGATTGCATAAATGCTTGGTCAGCAATTCGTGAAAGCGCTCCTGTGGCTTTAGTGCATCGGCCTTGACTTTGATATCGTAATTTTGGATAAAATTCCCCTGTTCATCAATGAAATATGCCTGGGAATGACACAAGATTATAGTAGGATCTTGGTCAAGCACCTCGACACACTTCTTGATAAAATCTGGAGAATGTAGATCGTCATGGGCTGCCCATTTAAAATACTCACCCGAAGACAGTTTCAAGACGCGATTAAAGTTACCAGCACAACCGATATTCGTGTCATTGCGGTAGTAACAAATACGTTGGTCTTGCTCGGTATAAGCTCTACAAATTTCCTCAGTTTTATCTGTCGATGCGTTATCTGAAATAATAAGTTCAAAATCTTCAAAGGTCTGAGCCAAGAGTGAATCTATGGCTTCTTTGATAAATTTTTCACCATTGTATACAGGTAATCCGATGCTCAATCGTGGCTGATTGCTACTCATAGAAAATAAGTATTCGGAAAATCTGTGAATTAGTTTACGCTTAATCGTAGTTAGGTAGATGCAACGTAATAATTCCGAATTCAGAATACAGTAGTCAGAATTAAGGATACTTTGATAGCAAGCTGAATCATTTCAAGTAAATCAAGAGTCTTCTAGCTTCTTCATTTTGCAATCATTCTGTTAGCGGATAGCTAAGGTTTAGCCCATTCTGACTCCCGACTCCTGAGTTCTAAAAAATCTGTAAACTATTTCATCAAGCTTTGAATATCTGTTTTTTGCAGCCATTCATGTGTTCGCTGCATTCCTTCTTCGAGGTCAATTCCTGGTTTGTAATTTAACAGATTTTGGGCTTTGGCAATGGAACAAGCGTAAGGACGAGTCATAAAATCTATGGACTCTGGTAAGATATCAACTTTTTTCCGAAAAAGTTTTTGTCCTTGAACGCGTAGCTTTAGAAACAACTTAATTTCATCTTTTGATAATGAAAGGGGTGCTTGTAAATCTTCCATTGCTGCTAAACGCATAAAATACTCTTTCCACGAAGTTTCTTGTCCATCGGTGATATTAAATATTTCACCGTAGATTTCTTTTTCTATCGCGAGAAAGATGCCATCAATCAGGTTATCTATATATACATGATTGATTACTCCTTTAGCATCATTGGCACAAGCAAATAATTTTTGACGCATCATCAGAATTGGTCTGACTATCCAGGGAATACTTCCTGGGCCGTAAACATCTCCGGCTCGAATAATGATGATCCCAAAATCTGAGGGATTATTAAGTTCTAATACTGCTGTTTCGGCTTCTATTTTCGTTTGACAGTAGGGATTATTGTCGCCAGAAAGTGGCCCGGATTCTGTAACACCATCAGGATAGTTAAAACCGTAAACCATCACACTAGATAGATGCACAAATGTTTTGACACTAGCTTGTTTAGCGGCTTTAGCCATGTTGACAGTACCGCCAACATTCACATCACGAAAATGCTTAATTGCACCAGCTTCTTCGGCAAGTTGCTCTGTATGTAAAACGATATCTACTCCCTGACAAGCCTTTTGAGCAATAGTAGAATCGGTAATACTACCAATAATTACCTCTACACCTAAATTCTGTAATTTTTTGTTCTGTTCTGTAGAACTTTGTAGTCCCCGAACTTTCATCCCTTGCGCTATGGCTAACTCGGCTGTACGCAAACCGACAAATTCATTAATCCCAGTAATTAGGAGGGTTTTGTTGTTGAGGTTCATATAGTAAGGGTTATACCAATTTTTGGTTTTTGATTAAAAGAAAAGTGCTAGTTTTGATAGTTTTTAGTAAGGACTTTAGTGCTTAGAAAATAAGGACTAAAGTCCTTACTACGAACTTGCTTATCTTTAACAAGTCGTTCTGAGCAAGTTATCTTGGTTAGAAAATATCTCCCGGATCTGCGGAGCGAAGTTTGTTAATCGCAAGCGCTCCTGATGTTATACACATTAAAACTGTTGAAGTTAAGACAATCACCGCATTATTAATGGTCATCATTATTGGTAGTTTAGTTGATTCTGCTGCAAAACTATATAGCAAAACAGAAGTAATAAATCCTGGGATATAACCTAAGATTGCTAAAATTAAAGCTTGCTGAAATACCACATTTAACAAATAGCTATTGGCATAACCGATGGCTTTTAAAGTGGCGTAAGCAACGAACTGCGTAGCAATATTGCTGTAAAGAATTTGATAAACTATAACTACGCCAACAACCGCAGCCATTGTCAACATCAAGTTAAGAATAAAACCAATAGGTGTTCTAACAGCCCAATAGTTTTTTTCAAAATCAATGAAGCCTTGGCGGGTAAAAACTTGGACATCATTAGGCAAACTTGCTTGCAAATTTTTCAGTACTTTTTCGGCATTAGCACCAGGTTTGAGTGAAATCAAACCGATATCTATCATATCCGCCGGACGAGTATTGGGATTTATCCTCAAAAAAGTTGAGTCACTAACAAGCAAATTTCCATCTACCCCAAAGGAAGGGCCTAATGTGAATAAACCACCAATTCTCACTCTATAGCCAATTAATGAACTGTAGGGAAATATTTCAATTGTTTGTGCAGTCTCTCCCGCATTAAATTTTTCAGCTATTGGGCCAAATTCTGGGCGAGAACCTCGGTCAAAAAGCACGACATCGGGAATTTTGAGTTTATCTAAATTTTTCTCCACTTCTGGGAGATTCATTACCGGTCTACCTGGATCGAAACCAATAACATATATTGAATATTTCTCACTAGTTGCCGGATTTTTCAGTTTGGCAAATTGCAAATACATGGGGCTAACTGACTCAACGCCATCAAACCCCAAAGATTGGTACAAACGAGTCCGTGAAAAACTTTGATTTGAGGTCAAAGATTTATATTGCGAACTCACTAAAAATAAATCTCCTTTGAGATTCTGATGCACAGCAGTTGCACTGGAATAAAGAGCATCTTGAAAACCAAGTTGCACAAACATTAGCAGCACAATGAAACCAATCCCGGCTACAGCTACTAGTAAACGAACTTTTTGCTGCGCTAGTTGTAGCCATCCTAAAGGAATTTTAAAATTCATGGATTTATTTTCATTTGTCATTTGTCATTTGTCATTTGTCATTTGTCATTTGTGAATGACCAATGCCCTATGCCCTATGCCCTATGACTAAATATGAATGGCGACATCCACTTGTAAGTTAGTTAAACGAGCGACCTTTTCACTATCTGCGGTATTATCGATGGAAATTTTAACTTCAACTATTCGGCGGTCTGTATCGGAACCAGGGTTGATGCTGAAGATGTTTTGCTTGTCAACTTGCCAACCAATCTCTTTTACAGTTCCTTTTATTGTTCCAGTAAATGCGGTGCTGTTAATTGTGGCTTTTTGTCCTACACGCACTTTTTGAACATCGGTTTGATACACCTCTGCAATCACATACATTTGAGATGTTTTACCGATTTCAGCAAATCCTTTGTTGGTGCTGATTACTTCTCCGGTTTTGGCGTGGATTTTTAAAATTTTGCCATTTATGGGAGATTTAATGTAACTTAAATCCAAGTCGGCTTTTGCTTGTTGAACAGAAGTTGTCGCACTGTTGACTTCGGTTTGTGCAACTTGAACGTCTACGCTACGCACTTCGCTAATACTGGTGAGTTGTGCTTGTGCTTGCTTGCGTTGTTCTTGGTATGTATCTTGAGTGCGCTTGAGGGTGGCTTGAGCTTCTGTTAGCTGCTGTTGCGTAGTCTTTAGTTGCAAAGCTTTGGTATCTGCTACAGAAGCCGCGATCGCACCTTGTTTATATAATTGCTGATAGCGGTTATTCTCAGCTTGAGCATTGTCTACTTCAGCCTGAATGCGGTCGATTGTCGCCTGTTGTGTCGCAACATCCCCTTTATATTGTGGTTCTAACCGGGCAATTACAGCCTTTTGAGCATCAACATCTCCCGTTTTACCTCCAGATTTCACCTGCGCTAATTTCGCTTTGGCAACTTGGAGTTGGTCTAAAGCCTGTTGCAATGCGGTTTTAGAACGACCATAATTTTCTAAATAAGCCAGTAATTGCCCTGTTTTAACAGTCTCTCCTTCTTTCACTAACAGTCTATCTACTCGTACCCCATTATTAGAAGTGGGAGCAGTCAAAGTAGTAACTTCCCCTTCTGGTTCCAAACGTCCCAAGGCAGTTACAGCAACTTTTGCAGGAGTTACAGCTTTTGGAGGATTTGCTGCTGGTGTCACAACTTTAGGTTTAGACCAAAACGGTACTAAACTATAAAAAGCTATTAATCCGGCTGCTAAAGTTAGAGAAGCTGCTAAAATTACTTGCGATCTACCTACGGGTTTTGTGAATAATCGGCTTTCTTTATTTACTGCCATCTTTTCATTCCAATTCTGCTTTTTTAGGGGATAGCCTGGTTATATTTAGTCCATTAGATATAGACTCATCCGCAAATTACCAAGAGGGCTTTTCCTCTAGGGTTTCTATCTTAATCAAGTGGATGGTTCTAAATTGGTTTTATATGAATTGTTGTACGCTTTTGCCGCCCAAAATCACTATTGTGGCGTGAAAATTAATGGTGGTGTTACTTCAAAGCTTCCTAAGTTATATCCTAATTTGACATCTAATCCAGTAGCGTAAAATACAATAACACTAACCAGAAAACTTAACTCTCAAGAACAACGAAGCGCTAATAAAAATGCAATCAAAACTTGGATAAACTTGTCATTTAGTATGATACAAAAATTGACTTTTGTCAATCGATTTAGTTTGCATAAGTCTTGATTTTCTCACCAAAAGATTTGGTTAAAGTAAGATTAAATGCTTAAAAAATGTATTCATCACTAATCTAGTGTCTGAAAATTGAATACCAACAAATAGTTAGTTATTAAGTAGATTTGATATTACTAACAGATTATTTTTGGCAAGGTTGTGTAGTATAAGACATTATTATTGCTTTTGCTCATAATAATTAACCAATAGTAAGAAACTGCGTTTACGCGAGGCTTTGCCTATCTCCGTGGGTTTCAAATACCTAATTTGTCTAAGTCCGTGGAGGCGGACTTTATTTGTGTAGCCACGGATTCTATCCGCCCCAGCTTTATAACTACCTCTTAACTGATGCAATCATGATTATGTTTATCAAGCAACATACTAAAAATTAACATTTGCTTTATAAATAACCGCTTTGCTTCTTAACTTGACTTATATTGAAAAATAACCCAAACCTTTGACTCAATTATGATGTTTCTCTGAAAAAACATACTTATGGTTATTCATTTTATCTATGTATTCATCAAATTGTTACTTACTAGACAACAGATTTACATTGTTAACTCAATTCAGCACAAATTTATGGTTAATGCGTAGACAACAAAATATCTGGCACATTTATAGAGTTATAAATTATACTTTTTTGCTTAATTTTATTCAAATTAACATCAGTAATTGGGGATATTTCTTTATAAAATTACTTTAAAGAAATGATTTAGTTTCTGTAAAGTATGTTAGTATTTTTATTAATTCAATGCTTTAAAGTGGTTAAACAAACTAGTTATTTAATTAAAATTTTGAAATTAAAAATAACTAAAGATAACTGCTTTTTCATTGCCGTCTGCTCGTTTAATTACTTTTTCAACTTGCATAAATTCGGATTAAAGGTGGTGTCTTTTGTGTAACGAACTTGTCAACTTTGCTGGTTCAAATAGCATAAAATACATTATCCCGGACGTTGAAATTGGCTATGACATTAATTGAGATACAGAACGTTGCCATTAACAACAGCTATGTTGCTGTGGTTAGGCTAGATAATCAAAAGCTTTCGGGTGAAAAAACGTTTCTGTTCTCTTAGCTACTCCTCAGTTTTCATCGCTACAGTAGGATACCATTACTCAAAATCTTTACCATTTCAAATGGATTAAATTTACTGGTCAAGCAGCTATTACACTCCAAGACTATTTTACCAGTTTTAACAACGTCTTTGACCTCTTGCCACAATTTAAAGAGTCTAGCGTTGGATAACATTTTTTTGCGATGTCTACGACGGGCTACGCCTACGCAGTGTGCCAAAGTCACCTGAAAACATCAGGTTTTTCCCTGGCAGTATGTGTCGTTTGGTGTCGATTTGGAAAGAAGCATTTAGCGGAGATAGGATAGCTAACTGCTTACAAAACCAGAGTTTTTCATTATTTAGTAGGCAACAGAAATTACTGTAGCTACACAATTCACAGTACTAACTATGCCCTATGTCTGCTTATTCAATTGATACTGCCTTAGCGGAGTTAGAAAGCCTTGTCAATAATTGTGAACAGGCTGTGATTAAGTCTATCGAGGGAAAAAAAATGAAATCGGATAAATCAGTGTCAATCAACAGAATTAACAGACAATTACAACACAATCCTATCGCCATTGTTGGGATGGCTTCTCTATTACCTCAAGCTAGAAACTTGCGGGAATATTGGCATAATATTGTAAACAAAATTGACTGTATTACTGATGTTCCTTCCACTCACTGGAGTGTTGAAGATTATTACGATCCAAATCCCAGAACTACTGAAGATAAAACCTACTGTAAAAGAGGCGGGTTTCTTCCAGAAGTAGATTTTAACCCGATGGAATTCGGTATACCACCTAGCATTTTGGAAGTTACAGATGTATCGCAACTATTAAGTTTAGTAGTTGCAAAAGAGGCGATGGAAGATGCAGGTTATGGTGAAAAACGCGAGTTTAACCGCGAGATGGTTGGGGTAATCTTAGGCGTGGCTATGGCCAAGCAATTAGGAATGCCACTTTCTGCCAGGTTGGAATATCCGATTTGGGAAAAAGCACTCAAAAGCAGTGGTTTATCTGACGAAGATACCAAAAAAATCGTTGATAAAATCAAAAGCGCTTATGTGAAGTGGGATGAGAACGCTTTCCCTGGAATGTTAGCGAACGTAGCCGCGGGTAGAATTGCCAATCGCCTCAATTTTGGCGGGATGAATTGTGTAGTTGATGCCGCTTGCGCTAGTTCCTTTGGTGCTTTAAAAATGGCAATCAGCGAACTAGTTGAACATCGTTCTGACATGATGTTGACTGGTGGCGTTGATACCGACAACACCATCATGGCTTACATCTCGTTCAGCAAAACACCGGCTGTTTCTCCTAGCGAAAATGTCAAACCTTTCGATGCAAAATCTGATGGGATGATGTTGGGTGAAGGTATTGGGATGATTGTTCTCAAACGGTTAGAAGATGCTGAACGAGACAACGATAAAATCTATGCCGTAATTAAAGGTATTGGTACTTCCAGCGATGGGCGTTACAAGAGCATTTATGCTCCCCGCAAAGAAGGTCAAGTTAAAGCCTTGGAACGTGCTTATGAAGATGCCGGCTTCTCTCCCGCTACTGTTGGTTTGATGGAAGCACATGGCACTGGTACAATGGCTGGAGATCCGACAGAGTTCGGTTCTTTAAAAGACTTCTTTGATGTGCATGATGACAAAAAGCAGCATATCGCTTTGGGTAGTGTGAAATCACAAATCGGACACACAAAAGCGGCTGCGGGTGCGGCGAGTTTGATTAAAACTGCTTTGGCTTTACATCACAAAGTATTACCGCCGACAATTAACATCACTGAGCCGAACCCCAAACTCAACATTAAAACTTCATCCTTTTATTTGAATACCGAAACTAGACCTTGGATTCGTCCAGAAGGGGAAGCACCAAGACGCGCAGGTGTGAGTTCCTTTGGCTTTGGCGGCACTAACTATCACGTTGTTTTGGAAGAATATGAAGCCGAGCAAAACGCCGCTTACCGCTTACACAGTGGTGCTAGTGAAGTGTTGTTATTTGCTCCTACAGTAGACCAATTGTTGAGCAAATCGGAAGAGATTTTGGGTAAGTTGCGTTCACGAAGTGACTCCGCAGGAGTATCGCCTGAAGCAAAAACACATTACGCCCAATTAGTCAATGAGTGCAAATCACAACAGATTCCCCTCTCTGCTGCGAGATTTGGATTTGTAGCTGAGAATCTCGAAGAAGCTTGCAAGTTGCTGCAAACTAGCATTGAGTGGCTGAAACACAAAGGAACAGCAGCATCTTGGGAGCATCCCCAAGGGATTTATTATCGTTCCTCTGGTATGGAGTTGGGCGGAAAAGTTGTCTCTCTATTTTCTGGACAAGGTTCGCAATACCTGGAGATGGGACGCGAACTGGTGATGAATTTTCCTTTGATGCGCCGTCTTCATGGTTATATGGATAGCCTGTTGCTCAAAGATAATTTGCAGCCGTTGTCAGAAATCGTTTTCCCTCATCCTGTGTTTGGAGAGGCAGAAAAGAATGTCCAAATAGCTGCCTTGCAACGCACAGAATACGCTCAACCAGCTATCGGGGTGTTGAGTGCAGGGATGTACAGCATACTGCAACAAGCTGGATTTAAGTCAGATTTCGTGGCGGGACATAGCTTTGGTGAACTAACAGCACTATGGGCTGCGGGAGTTTTGAGTACTGAAGATTACTTGTTCCTGGTGAAAGCTAGGGGTCAAGCAATGGCTGCACCCGAAGACCCAGATCATGATGCGGGAAGTATGTTGGCTGTTAAAGAAGATATCAGCAAAGTAGAAGCAGTGCTGAAGCATTTTCCGCAAGTTGCGATCGCTAATCAAAATTCTCCCACTCAATTTGTCTTGGCTGGGCCTACCGCAGAAATAGCGAGAATCAAAGAGGCTTTACACGAGAAAGGATATACAGCTGTATTGCTACCTGTATCAGCAGCTTTCCATACACCGCTAATCGCCTTTGCTCAGAAATCATTTGCGATCGCCACCAAGTCTGTCAAGTTCCAAAGTCCCAAAATCCCTGTTTACAGCAACGTTACCAGTAAGCAGTATCCTAAAGAAGCCCAAGGTATTCAAAAAATCCTCGAAAGCCATCTCTCCAACTCAGTGCTGTTTAAGCAGGAAATTGAAAATATCTATGCGGCGGGTGGTACTTGCTTTGTGGAATTTGGGCCGAGAAGAATTCTCACCAACTTAGTAAAAGATATCCTTGGCGATCGCCCACACATCACCGTATCTTTGAACCCTAGCGTTCAGAAGAATAGCGATCGCTCTTTGCGGGAAGCAGTTGTGCAGTTGCGAGTAATTGGTCTGGCTTTGAATAACCTCGATCCTTACCAACTTCCCCAAACTATTCCCCCAATTGAGACGAAGAAGACATTAAATGTCCGTTTAAACGGCATAAACTACAGATCCGAAAAAACGAAAAATGCCTTCGCTCTAGCTTTGCAGGATGGGCATAAAGTCACATTACCCACTCCCGAATATCCTGATGCGGCTCCTTTATTTAGCAGCCCAGGTGTAACCCCACCTGTAGCAGTGATAGAGACTAACGGACATAAAAAATCTGCCCCAGTAATGAACGGTGTGACTGCTAGTATCATCACCCAGCCAGAGCAACAGATGAATCCTGTTACCCTGTCACAACCAGCCCAGGAATCTAAGATGCAACCAACACCAGAAAAACTGACAAATTACGAACAACTTTTAACAAGTTTAGAATACCTCCTGACACAGTTCCAGGAAAATCAAGCTGAGAATTTACAAGTTCACGGTACTTATCTCAACCATCAAATGGAATACGCCAAAGCGTTTTTCCAACTGATGCAGCAGCAGAATTCCTTGTTGAGCGAAAGTAAATCAACAGCCGAAACTGCCAAAATGAAGCTAGTTGTCATGGAAAGCTTAGAGCGCAGCATGATGCAGTTTCACTCCCAACAAGGTGAAACTCTACGCATCCATGAGCAATATCTCCAAGAGCAGTTGGAATATACTAAGAGCTTTTTCCAACTCATCCAACAAGAGTATTCTCAAATCATCTCTGGTGAAGGAGCAACTCAACTAACAGAGAAATTAAGCAATTTCACTCCGTTCACCGCAGAAACAACTATTACTAATGCACCAACCAAGATAGTAGAAAATCAACCTTTGCCTGTAGCCGAGCCTGTAGTCAAAAATGACTTAAATGTTATCCAAGAGCCTCTTCTGGTTGCTGTAGAGCCAATACAGACGCAATCAATCGCATCTCTACTTCCGACTCCCCACTTCGCCACCGTCGAGACAGTAGTCGCGCCACCTATCCCAGTAGTAGAACCTCAAGCCGAGGTTGTAGTCAAAATTAGCGCACCTCCAGTCGAGGAAGTTGTTGCATTCACCCCAGAACCCGCACCTACAACTGCTGCACCTGTATCTGGCGCAACCATCGATATTGTTGACTTGGATAAAAACCTGTTAGCCATCACCAGCGATAAAACTGGCTACCCAGTCGAGATGCTGGAAATGGACATGGACATGGAGGCTGATTTAGGAATTGATTCTATCAAACGGGTGGAAATCTTAGGGGCGCTACAAGAAATGTACCCCAATCTACCCAAGCCTAATTTAGAAGAACTATCAGAAAAACGCACCATTGGTCAAGTTGTCGAGTATCTGCAATCTCACGCTTCCAAAAGTATTACTGTGGAAATTGCAGTTCATGAAGTACAACCAGCAACCGAGATTGCAGGTGCACCAGTAGTTGAGGTAGTTGTTGCACCGGAACCAAGCGTAGTTGTCGCATTCACCCCAGAACCAGAACCCGCTACAAGTGATGAATTTGCAAACTTAGGTGAAACCCTGTTAGCCATCACCAGCGATAAAACCGGTTATCCAGTGGAGATGCTGGAACTGGACATGGACATGGAAGCCGACTTAGGGATTGACTCGATTAAACGGGTAGAAATCTTAGGGGCGATGCAAGAAACGTACCCCAACTTACCCAAACCAAATATCGAAGAACTCGGCGATCTCCGCACCATCGGTCAAATAGTCGATTACCTACAGCAGTTGGCTGGAGGTGAAAAAAAAAAGTCTGAACCTGAGTTTGTCCAACAACCACCGGAATTAGAGCATACTATCCAGCGCCATCCGGTCAAACTCAGAAGCCTAGCACAGCCCGATTATTTGGATTTTACGTTACCAGAGGGACACATCGGTTTAATCACCGATGATGGTTCCCTCACCACTTATAAATTAGCTGAATCCCTAATCGAGAAAGGCTGGAAAGTAGTAGTTATCAGCTTCCCCCAATCGCTCATCGCCCAACAAGCGCCTTTACCCACAGGAGTAACCCGCGTCACCTTAGCAAACTTGAGTGAAGAACATCTTCAACAACAATTACAAGCGATCGCGTCTCACTGCGGAGCGATTGGGGCTTTCATCCATCTACACCCAATGTTTGTAGGAAATCACACCGGGAGTATTTCTTATAACGAATCAGAAAAGGCGATCGTCAAGCACGTATTTTTGATGGCGAAACACCTCAAACCCTCTCTAAACAAAGCCGCAAAGCATGGACGTAGTTGTTTCTGCACAGTTGCTCACCTTGATGGAGCCTTCGGTTTAGAATACAAAGTCAACTTCGGTGCGATCGGCGCTGGTTTATTTGGATTAAGCAAAACCCTGAGATGGGAATGGCCAAAAGTATTTACTCGTGCGATCGACCTAAGCCCCAGACTTGATGCTAAACAATCAGTACAAAACATCATCGCCGAGCTTCACGACCCCAATCTTTATATCAGTGAGGTTGGGTATGGTTCACAGGGACGAGTTACCATTATTGCCGATTAAAAGGGTGATGTAGCAGTCCTATTTGAGTTGTGAAAAATACTGTTTTAACGAACCGCCAAGGACGCCAAGAGCGCCAAGAAAAGAAATAAACAGAGAATTTCACAAATCTTTTAGGGCTGCTATTAGTATTTTATTTCTCTTCCTTTGCGTCCTTGGCGCTCTTGGCGGTTCGTATATCAAAAAATATGCAGGTATTCACGAGGATTTATGATACAAACAGCCCCATCATCTGTCTTTGTCGTGAGCGGCGGTGCAAAAGGGATTACGGCTGAGTGTACTATCAGATTAGCCCAACAGCAACCCTGCAAATTCATCCTCCTCGGTCGCTCCGAACTATTAGAAACCGAGCCAGATTATGCTCAAAATTCTGATGAATCAGCATTGAAAAAATGCATCATGGAAAATCTTCTTTCACAAGGAGAGAAGCCTACACCCATGAATGTGCAAAAAATATATAACAAAATTACTTCTAGCCGTGAAATTAAAAAGACTCTAGCAGCAATTGAAAAAACCGGAGCTAAAGCCGAATATATCAGCGTCGATGTTACAGATACGCCAGCTTTACAAGAAAAACTTGCCACTGCTGTGCAACATCTCGGCCCAATTACCGGAATCATCCACGGCGCTGGAAACTTAGCTGATAAGTTAATTGAAAAGAAAACGGAAGAGGATTTTGAAAAAGTTTACACCGCCAAAGTTCAAGGTTTAGAAAACCTACTGGCTTGCGTTAACCCTAGTCAACTTCAGCATTTAGTTTTGTTTTCTTCCGTAACAGGCTTTTACGGAAATCCTGGACAATCTGATTATGCGATCGCAAATGAAATTCTGAACAAATCAGCCCATATATTTAAGCAAACTTATCCCTCATGTCATGTAGTCGCTATCAACTGGGGCGCTTGGGACAGTGGAATGGTGACAGCAGAATTAAAGAAGATTTTTCAAGAGCGAAAAATCGATATAATTCCCATTGCAGTTGGGGCACAAATGCTCGTTAAAGAAATGGATAATTCCAATCATGCAACCGCACAAGTTGTTATTGGTAGCCCATTAGTTCCCCTGGCGGCGGAGTTAGATTCCGAACTACGAACTTATCGTATTCGTCGCCAAATGACATTGGAGGCTAATCCATTTTTACACGATCACACTATTGCTGGTTCTCCAGTTCTACCAGCAACTTGTGCAATGACCTGGATTATCAATGCTTCTGAACAATTATATCCCGGTTATAGATTGTCCAATTACCAAGATTTCAAAGTTTTGAAGGGAATTACTTTCAATGAGACATTAGCGAAGGAACATATTTTAGAAATTGAAGAAATTTCCAAAGTTAATCTTGAAAGAATCGAGCTTAAAGCCAAAATTTCGAGTAAAAACCCAGAAGGCAGAATCCATTTTCATTTTAGCGCTCAACTCAATCTCCAGCGAGAAATCCCAGATGCACCCATCTATGAATCTCTCAATCTTGAAGAAGATAATATCATCACCGCTACAGGAAAAGCTTTTTACCAAAATGGTGGGGCGACATTATTTCACGGCCCCGGTTTTCAAGAAGTCAAGAGAGTTTTAAACATCAGTCCTGAAAAAATCACAACAGAATGTCTGTGGCCAGAACTCAGCCCACAGGAACAAGGACAATTCCCAGTCCAATGGGTAAATCCTTACACCACTGACTTGAGTATGCACGCCTTATGGATTTGGACACAACACTTTCATGAAGAAGGTTGTTTACCTGGAAAAGTAGAAAAATTTGAACAGTTTGAAGCTATACCACATAACGAAACATTTTACGTTTCTTGTGAAGTACTAGCTAAGACACCAAGTAGTGCGATCGCAAACTTTATCATACACGATCGCCAAGGAAAAATCTATTCACGAATGCTCGGCGCTCATGCCATTATTTGGTCAATGAAAATGCTTAGAAGCTAGGAATATTTCAAGTTTAAAGTTTGTAGTAAGGACTTTAGTCCTTCTTAATATAAGCACTAAAGTCCTTACTACAAACTATCAAAATCTTCAGCTTGCTATAACTTGCCTCGTTTAAAGTTTGGGGAACAGCGTAAATCCTGCCTGTTAAATATCTCTTGCTAAATACCCAAACTCGGAGCATATAAATCGTGGAAAAAATAGCCATCATCGCATTATCATGCCTATTCCCCGATGCAAAGAATCCTGAAGAATACTGGCAAAACATCGTTAATCAAAAAGATTCGACATCCTCTGCAACCGTCGAAGAAATCGGAGTAGATCCGACAATATTTCACAATTCAGTTAAAGGTACACCAGACAAAACCTATTCTCTCAAAGGCGGATACATCCGCAACTTCAAGTTTAATCCATCTGAATACAATTTACCATCAGAATTTGTTACTGGTTTAGATAACACCTTCAAATGGTCATTGTATGCCGCTAAACAAGCAATCGAACAAAGTGGTTATTGGGGTAATCAAACTGTTCTTGCAAAATGTGGCGTAATCTTAGGTAATTTGTCATTCCCGACAAAATTATCTAATCAATTATTCTCTCCAATTTACCAGCAAGCTATTAACCCTGCCGTCAGAGAACTTTTGCAGTATGAAGACTTTGATTTAGCTGTACCAAGTGCAACTAAAGCATCTTTATACAATGCGATGATATCTGGTTTACCAGCATCTATCGTAGCTCAAGCTTTATCTCTATCTCAGATTAATTTATGTCTAGATGCTGCTTGTTCATCATCATTTTATGCGATTAAACTAGCATCTCATTACTTATGGTCACACAAAGCTGATGTCATGTTAGCTGGAGCCATCAGTTGTGCGGATTCCCTATTCGTGCGGATGTTATTTTCCGGTGTTCAAGGGTATGCAGAAAACGGCATCAGCCGCCCCTTAGATAAATCCTCTAGAGGGCTAATTCCCGCCGATGGTGTTGGAATGGTGATGCTGAAAAGATATTCTGATGCCGTTAGAGATGGCGATAATATTCTCGCTACCATCTGCGGTAATGGACTCTCGAATGATGGCAAAGGTAAACATTTATTGAGCCCAAATCCTAAAGGACAAGTTTTAGCTTTTGAACGAGCCTATAATGAGGCGAATTTTAGTCCCAAAAGCATCGATTATCTAGAGTGTCATGCCACCGGCACATTGCTAGGAGATACAACCGAATTCAATTCCATCGAAACATTCTTTGGTCAAAATCAAGCTGCGCCTCTGGTGGGTTCTGCTAAAGCAAATACTGGTCATTTGTTAACTGCTGCTGGCATGGTTGGCTTGACTAAGGTGATTTTGAGTATGTCTCATGGGGTAATTCCAGCAACCATGAATGTTTCGGAACCTTTAACGTCAGAAAAAGGTACAATCTCTGCCGATAAAATTGTTAGAACAGCTACAGCATGGCCGAATAATAACGCACCAATTAAACGGGCAGCTATTAGTGCTTTTGGTTTTGGTGGCACTAATTCTCATCTGATTTTAGAACAAGGAAATACAACAGAATCAGTTGAATCAACTCCACCTGTTCCACCTGCTAAAATTGCCATTGTCGGTATGGATGCCTTTTTTGGTAACTGTAATGGCTTAGATGCTTTTGAACGCAGCATTTATGATGGAACACAGCATTTTACTTCCCTACCACCTCAAAGATGGCATGGGATAGAAAATCAAGAAAGTGTCCTGAAAAAGTACGGTTTAACAGACGGCAAAGCACCACTAGGGGCATATATCAAAGACTTTGAAATCGATACTTTATCGTGCAAAATCCCACCGAATGAAATAGAGAAGTTAAACCCACAACAATTATTGCTTTTGAAGGTTAGCGATCGCGCCGTAAAAGATGCGAAACTACAGGAAGGCAGCAATGTGGCCGTTATTGTCGCCGCCGAGACAGAATTCTCTGTGCATCAGCTACAGCAAAGATGGAATCTATCTTGGCAAGTTAAGGACGGCTTACTCAACCAAGGAATTTCTCTACCTGCTGAACAACTGGCGCAACTGGAAACCATTGTCAAAGATAGCATTCACCAACCAGTAGAAATCGGCGAATATGTGAGTCACATCGCCAACATCATGGCGAGTCGAATTTCTGCTTTATGGAATTTCACTGGCCCCGCATTCACCATCAGCGCGGGCGAAAATTCTGCCCTCAAAGCGTTGGAAGTTGCCCAAATGCTACTCGCTACTGGGGAAGTTGATGCAGTCGTTGTGGGTGCGGTAGATTTGGCAGGTGGTGTAGAAAATGTTTTATTCCGCAACCAATTTGCACCAATTAATACGGGTGTCAATACCTTGGGTTTTGACCAACAAGCTAATGGCTGGACAGTTGGCGAAGGTGCGGGTGCTGTCGTCCTCAAGTGCTACGAAGCAGCTAAACAAGACAATGAACGCATCTATGCAGTAATTGATGCCATGAGTTTCGCACAAGGTAATTCTACTTTGAGTAACTCTCTGGTAAAACCTGATGCTTCAGCTATCAGTGATGTCTGCAAACAAGCTTTCCAGATAGCTGAGATTCAACCCACAGAAGTTAACTATGTGGAAGTCTTTGGTAGTGGCATTCCCCAGGAGGATGAAGCCGAAATCACAGGTTTATTGCAAGCTTATCCGAAAGTGGGCAATGGTTTGCATTGTGCATTAGGTAGCGTTAAATCCAATATCGGACACACCTATACAGCATCGGGAATTGCTAGCTTAATCAAAACCGCTCTCTGTCTTTATTACAGGTATATTCCCGCCACACCCAAATGGTCTGGTGTCAAAACACCGCAAGTATGGGAAGGTAGCCCTTTCTATGTGGCAATGGAATCAAGACCTTGGTTTGTCGATAAAGGCGGCACACGCAGAATAGCAGCAATTAATAGCATGGGTATAGATGGCAGTTACGCGCATTTAATCTTATCGGAGGAACCCAGCCAAGAGGAGCGCGACAACAGATATTTGCAACAAATGCCTTTTCATCTGTTCCCTATCGCAGTTAGCGATCGCACCACCATCTCCGATCTTCTCAACAATCTCCAACATACCATAGAAGCGAGTTCTTCTTTATCAGCTACCGCCAGCGAGACATTTGCTACCTTTCAACAGCAATCTGATGCAAAATATGTCTTATCAATTGCAGGACGTAACACAAAAGAACTACTCAAAGAAATTGAATCTGCCCGTAAAGGTGTAAATAATGCCTTTGAGAAAGGGACAGATTGGCAAACACCAATAGGTAGTTATTTCACTGCGAAACCATTAGGTAAAACTGGGGCAGTTGCTTATGTTTACCCCGCAGCAGTCAATTCTTATATAGGCATTGGTCGGACTGTTTTCCGTTTATTTCCGAAAGTTTTCGAGGATTTAAAAAGTAACAATCTCTACAATCGGGCAGCCGATGTTGAAAAGTTAGTTTATCCCAGAAGCTTACCTAAATTAACAACCAGACAACTAGAAACTCTCGAAAAGCAGTTGTTAGATGATTCACTAGCAATGTTTGAAAGTGAAATCGCCTTTGCTAGATACATGACAGCAATTTTCCGAGATGATTTTAAAGTCAAGCCGCAATCTGTATTTGGGTATAGCTTGGGTGAAACTAGCATGATGGTTGCCCAAGGAGTTTGGAGTGATTTTGAGGGCGGAAGTAATACTTTAAACTCATCACCTCTATTTGGTGATAAGTTATCTGGGCCAAAAAATGCAGTACGTGAACATTGGGGATTAACAGATTCACCAAACAACAATTTTTGGAATACTTATGTTCTCATGGCTACTCCATCTCAAGTTAGAGAATGCCTGAAACATGAAAATCATGTCTACTTAACTCAAATCAATACACCAGAAGAAGTATTAATTGCTGGTGACGATGCAGCCTGTAAGCGAGTGATTACAACTCTAGGTTGCAATTCTTTCCCCGCTCCCTTCGACCATGTGATACATTGTGAAGCGATGCGATCGCAGTTCGAGGAAATCAAGAAGGTAAACAGCTTACCATCACAAAATCTTCCTGGTATTGTGTTTTATTCTGCCGCCGATTATCAACCAGTTGCACTTGAAAGAGATACCATTGCTCACAACATCGCCAAAGGATTGTGCCAAGAACTTGATTTTCCGCAATTAGTTAATCGTGTCTACGGCGATGGGGTAAAAATATTTTTAGAAGCCGGCGCTGGTAGTGTTTGTTCCCGATGGATTGATAAAATTCTCGGCAACAAAGAACACATTACAGTGTCTCTGAATCGTAGAGGGATGGATGACCATGCTTCGATGGTCAAAGCATTAGCAAAACTACTCAGTCATCAGGTGAATGTAGATTTATCACCCTTGTACAAAAAAGCTCAAGAAAGCGCTAATTCAAGTAAAGCAACATTGAGAACAGTTACCTTGGGTGGGAAAGCGATTGCTGCTACAATTTTAAGCGAAAAAAGTCGCAAGCTTGTTGAAGATTTTGCTGGGGATCTTAGGAGCTATCTCATCAAAAAACAGCATCCAAATATACCTAACATCCAAGAATCTGAAATCATAGATTCTCTTAATACTTCCAACCAAATAATCCAAGAAGAAAGTTATTCCCCTAGCATCTTGCCATCACCGACTCAGCCAGAAGAACTCAAAGCGAAAAATATCATTGATAACGTTTTTGAACCGAGAGAACAATTACAATCTTCTGAGTCAAACGCAATTCAACAGCCAATTCCTGTTTTTTCCCCACCTGTCAGAACTAAAAAAATTAGTAGCATCATCAGCATGTTCGATTTAAATAAGACCCAGTATCAAAAGCTCAATGCTAATAATTCAAAGATAACTAAAGCACACACAGCCTTTTTACAAGCTAGACAAGATTACAGTCAGCAAATGAGCGAAATAATTCAATTGCAACTAGCTTGCGCTCAAAACTTGCTTAACGAAGAATCTTAATATCACATACCAATTCTCTCTCAACTTGCACCAATTAATTCTTAACTCACCTCTTCCTTTGTGCCCTTTGCGTCCTTTGCGGTTCGTTTAAAAATTATACGTGCATCTCCTAGAGAATTGGTATGAAAATCTAGACTCCTATAAAAAGTCTACACTCTTCAACTTTACCATCCATTGCTTGTAATCCGAGGCATAACTACCGTGACAACCGTAGATACGGTACTAAGTAAACACGATAATGGCTTGAACTTCTCCGCTTGGTCTTATAACAAAAACCAAGTTTGGAAAGGTTCTTTAGAAACAGTATCTTTCGAGAAACAAACCATCAAAGATAAATTGATGGTATTAAATAAACCCTGCTACATCGTGAAAGTTGCCGGAAAAATCGGTGTCACCAATGAGGGGTATTTATCCCCTGGTGATAATGGCACAACAGCACAAGTAGAACTCTTAACATTCGCAGCTCCAATCCGCATTCAACAATTTGGAGATCCCACTTTTCTCTCCTCTTATGGAGTCAAATATGCCTACGTTACCGGCGCAATGGCTGGCGGAATTGCTTCCGAAGAAATGGTCATTGCACTCGGAAAAGAACAAATTTTGAGTTCCTTTGGTGCTGGTGGTTTAACTCCAGAACGTTTGGAAGCAGCCATAAATCGCATTCAACAAGCTTTACCTCAAGGGCCTTATGCTTTTAACTTAATTCACAGTCCCAATGAACCAGCGATTGAACGCCGGGCTGTGGATTTATACCTCAAATATCAAGTGAGAACAGTAGAAGCCTCTGCATTTCTCGACTTGACACCCAACATTGTTTATTACCGTGTTGCTGGATTGAGCTTAAATAGCAGCAATCAAATTGAAATCAAAAATAAAATCATTGCCAAAATTTCTCGCCGAGAAGTTGCTACTAAATTTCTGCAACCAGCACCAGCCAGAATCCTCAAAGAACTTCTTCAACAAGGATTAATTACTGAGTTACAAGCAACCCTTGCAGCTAAAGTTCCGATGGCTGATGATATTACCGTAGAGGCTGATTCTGGAGGTCATACAGATAACCGTCCCTTGGTTTGTGTGTTACCTTCTATCATTGCCTTGCGAGATGAAATTCAAGCCCAATATCATTACCAAACACCCATTAGAATCGGCGTTGCTGGGGGAATTGGTACACCACAATCAGCATTAGCAGCTTTCATGATGGGTGCTGCTTATGTAATGACTGGCTCAATTAATCAGTCATGCGTTGAATCTGGGGCTTGTGAGCATACTAAAAAGTTATTAGCCCAAGCAGAAATGGCTGATATGATAATGGCTCCGGCAGCAGATATGTTTGAAATGGGAGTCAAATTGCAAGTTCTCAAACGGGGTACAATGTTCCCCATGCGAGCGCAGAAATTATTTGAACTCTACCGCGCTTATGATTCCATTGAAGAGATTCCTTTGGCAGAAAGAGAAAAATTAGAAAAACAAGTTTTTCGCAAAACTATTGCCGAAGTATGGGAAGGAACCGCGGCTTATTTATCCCAAAAGAATCCTGAAAAACTTGGGAAAGCAGTCAATAATCCTAAACTAAAAATGGCGTTGATTTTCCGTTGGTATTTAGGATTATCTTCCCGTTGGTCTAGTTCTGGTGAAAAAGGTAGAGAAGTAGATTATCAAATTTGGTGTGGCCCGGCAATGGGCGGTTTCAATGACTGGGTACGCGGTTCTTATTTGTCTGAACCAAATAATCGTCGTGTAGTTGATGTTGCTAATCAAATTATGACTGGTGCAGCCTTTTTGTATCGCGTCCAAAATTTGAAAATTCAAGGACTGCAAACTTCAGATTATTACAGTCAGTATCACCCTGTTCTTTCTACATCATTGTTGGAGATTTAAAAATGACTATAAAACCGTCTTTCACAGCAAACGATATTCAAATATTTTTGGTATCTAACTTAGCTAAGTTGCTAGGAGTAGCAACTGATGAAATAGATGTCAAAGAACATTTAGAAAACTATGGTTTGGATTCAGCCCAAGCAATGATTCTAGTCAGTAACTTAGAAAAATTGCTCGGATTTCAACCATCTCCATTGCTGCTGTGGCATTACCCAAATATTGAAGCTCTTTCACAGCGTTTAGCTGAAGAAGTGCAAGAAGGTTCACCAGTTCAAGATACAAAGGTAGTAGCCTCTAATGCCAATGCTGCACCCTCTGTTCTAGATTTAGGTGCTGAGGCTGTTCTTGACCCTACCATCCATCCCGGTGCTGCATCTAATGTAGTTATGGGTGAACCCAAGAACATCTTTATAACTGGAGGAACAGGCTTTTTAGGAGCTTTCATCATCCGGGAATTGCTACAGGAAACCAATGCGGATATCTATTGTTTAGTGCGTGGTGCTAATGCTGAAGAAGGCAAAAGCAAACTGCAAAAAAATCTGGAACAGTATGCAATTTGGCAGGAAGAATTTAAATCCAGAATTATTCCGATTGTCGGCGATTTATCTCAGCCATTGTTAGGTATTGGTTCGGAACAGTTTCAAATTTTAGCTGCTAATATTGATACTATTTATCATAGTGCTGCTTTATTGAATTATGTTTTCCCATACTCAGCACTGAAGGCGGCCAATGTTTTAGGCACTCAAGAAGTTTTGAGATTGGCTTGTCAAATTAAAGTCAAACCTGTACATTACGTTTCTAGTGTGGCTGTTTTTGAATCCACTGCTTATGCTGGCAAGGTTGTTAAAGAGCAGGATGAATTCAATCATTGGGAAGGTATCTATCTTGGTTACTCGCAAACTAAATGGGTAGCTGAAAAGTTAGTCAAAATTGCTCGTGACCGTGGACTGCCTGTAACTATTCACAGACCACCACTGATTTCTGGTGATAGCAAGACAGGTATTTGTAACACACATGACTTTATCAATCTGATGACAAAGGGCTGTCTACAAATGGGATATTTCCCTGATGTAGATTATATGTTGGATATGTCACCTGTGGACTATGTAAGTAAAGCGATCGTTTATCTATCACGGCAGAAAGAATCCATAGGTAAAGCTTTCAATTTACAACATCCCCAACCTGCTGCTTTGAAAATGCTAGTTGAGTGGATACGCTCATTTGGTTATTCAGTTGAAATGATTCCCTATGAAAAATGGCAATCTGAGTTAATCAATAATGTAACTTCTGCTGACAATCCTTTATACACTCTGCGGCCATTTTTACTGGAACGGTGGTCTGATGAACAACTGACTATTCCTGATTTGTATTTACAAGCTAGAAGACCTCATATTAGCTGCCAAGATACTCTTCATGCATTGGCAGGTAGTTCTATTGCTTGTCCTCCAATTGATTCTCAATTGTTTATGACTTATACCGCCTACTTAATTCAAAGTGGTTTCTTGAATCTCGCTTAGGAATTCACAAATTGCGTAGGATGTGTTAGGGGAGTAACGCAGTATCCCGGATACTTTCGATGCGTTACGGAAGCCGTAACACATCCTACAAAATATTTTTTAGTTCATGTTTTTTACAACACAGTATTACTGAATAGCCAATATTCCAGATGCCAGCAACAACTCATACCTGAACAGTGGCAATATAATTGCCCTGTTTTTTTATGCTCAATCATGTAAATTTTTAGTATTCACCCCTTGACAGAACCAATTGAGGATAGAATGGTTAGTGTCGGGCATAAAAGTTTTATTTTAACTGCTGGTTTTTGTGAGTAATCAAAACCCTGCGTTAGCAGTCTGAAATAAGGTAACTTCTTTAATGCTCAACTTATTAGATGCATAAATCCTAAATTTGCGTTTGGATTGCTACATTTATCCAATGCATCACACAAGCATTTGAAAGGGTAATAACTTAAGACGTTTATCGTTGGTTCAGATATTACGCGTACTTAATTGTAGAACGAGAACCACTGTAAATGCAACGCAGCTTCATCAAGTTGAATTCACCAATATTCTTACATGAACAAAACACATCAAGGTCAGAGCAAAAAAACTGCTCTTATTACTGGGGCAGCCGGTGGAATTGGCTACGAATTAGCCTGTATTTTTGCTGCTCATGATTATAATCTAGTCTTAGTAGACAGAAACGGAATAAAGCTAGTAGAGATTGCAGCTAAATTCCAAAAAAAATTCGGAAATCTTGTCAAAACTCTTGTTAAGGATTTATCTATTTCAACAGTTCCTGAAGAAATTTTTACGGAGTTGCAACTCGCCAATATTAATGTTGATGTGCTGGTAAATAATGCTGGATTTGGTATCTATGGATTATTTCACGAAACAGACTTAGCGACTGAGCTAGAAATGCTACAGGTAAATTTGGTGTGTCTCACCCATTTAACTAAGCTATTCCTGAAGCACATGGTAAAGCAAGGTGAAGGTAAAATCTTAAACGTCGCTTCGGCTGCTGCTTTTCAACCTGGGCCTTTGATGGCAGTTTATTTTGCTACTAAAGCTTATATTTTATCTTTTTCTGAAGCGATCGCTAATGAATTAGAAGGTACAGGTGTTACTGTGACAGTTCTTTGCCCAGGTTCAACCGAATCTGGTTTTCATGAAAGAACCGGGATGGCTGACTCTAAGTTGCTCAAGGGTAAGCGGATGATGGATGCACGAACAGTAGCCGAAATTGGTTTTCACGGCTTAATGAAGGGCAAAACTATTGTCATTCCTGGTTTTATGAATAAACTACTGGCAAAAAGCGTCAGATTTGTACCCAGAAAGCTGGTGACAAAAATTGTGAGAAATATGCAGGAAGATAAGTAAGCTGATTGTCATTTGTCATTGGTCATTGGTTATTTGTCCGCAATATCTCTCTTGTTTCAGCCAAGAGATGAGCTTAATCAACATCAATACTGCCAACACTTTAAATTCCAGCCAAAATTCTCTACAGCAACAGCAGCAACATAATTGTTAGCAGGTACTAGTTCAAAAAGACTCCAGTCTTCAGTTATCTGTAACTTGGCTGGTTCTGTGGGAGTGAGCGACACTTCAATTTCCTCTAACTGGGATAGTCCGTCTCCAGTTGCTTTTAAATAAGCTTCCTTACAAGTCCAGTAACGGAAAAATACTTCTTGCTGTTGGTTGAGAGATAGCGATCGCAACATATCATATTCTCTTGGTAAAAAGAACCGTTTGGCAAGAGCTTCAATATCAGACATTGGGCGAATATATTCTAGGTCTACACCTATTGGGCGGGTACAATTCACAGCACACAAACCCAACCCTTGGGAATGAGACAAGTTAAACGCCAGTCCACTATCAGCAAATGTATCTGCTAATACTGGTTTGCCACGCTGTTGATAATTAAACTGAACTTGTCGGGGCTGGATACCCAAATAGCTACCTAATATAGTTCGCAGGATACCGCGACCAGCAATGAAACGCTGCCGATGTTCCTGAAAATAGAACCGTTCAGCACGAGCCGTTTCGTCAGTGGAAAGAGTTGCTGCTAAACTTTGCAGTTTTGTTTCTGGTTGGTCAAGGTTTATACGCCAGACATGAATCTCATCCGGTAGCAAAGTTAAATCCGTGGGTGCAGGTAGCCAAATATGATTAGAAGCGGTCATTGAGTCAAAAAGTCAAGGGAGTTGTAATTTAATAGTTTGTTTAATTACGAAGATATTATGGGTGGATCTGGTTTGACGCTTTAGCATTACTATATACAACTGCGCGTGTTTTTCCTAGAATCTGCCATAGGTGTTGTTAGATATTAAGTCTAGCTGTAAACCTAAATACAGGTAGCCGCGATCGTTTTTGCCAGCTAAATATTATAATTTATTACTCTAAATATACGCTCCTCAACTCCACGTTAAATCCCCTGAGAGAGAATACTTTAAAACTCTTGATAGAGAATCGCAAACTTTATTTTGGCTACAACATTAGCTATTACAGTTTTACTCAAAGCAACTAATACCAATGTCTGCAAGTGTTCTGACGTAGATATATCTTCACTGGTAAATAGGTTTTCTCCAAAAGTGTTAAATCTGGAACAAAAAACCCTTGCCAAAGCTTGTTAAAAACTTATTACAACTACTTTTTTGTAGAACATAGTGAGGATGAATGATTCTTAATTTGGAGTACTTTGCCTTTTTTATACTGCTACTAGCAGCGCTGCTATTAGCAATTAGGCAAATGAGCGTTGCTTTGGATGAGTTAGATATTGCCCGTTTTACTCTCTGGACAGGTATTGCTTCTGTTCTTGCTGGTTTACCAATGATATTGTGGTAGCTTCTGGGTCAATGCCATCTTCTCTATTTTGGGCTTTTAAGCAATACGACTCCATCTTTCGAGCATCTTAGCAACTAGAATATCGTCTCGCCTATTACTCTGTTCGTTGTTGCTCCAACCATTGTAAAACCCGATTCCATGCCCACCAAGGATCAGAATCGTTTACTTGACGCTGGCACTCTTTGCTACTCAAATAGCCAACATGACCGCCGTATTGAGTGAGTAACAAATCTATTGCGGAATTGCGATCGCACGCTTCTTCTAATTCCGGTATGATACTTGGGTCAAAAAGTGGGTCATCGGCAGCATATAGAATCAAAGTCGGTTTCGAGATTTGCGGCAATATTTGTAAAGCACTACTAGCTTGGTAATATGCTTCCACGGAAGGAAAACCAAGTCGCTTAATTACCAATTCATTGTCAAAACCCCAAATGCTATTCGCCCGTTCAATCGCTTCTGGGTCAAGGCTTCCAGGATGAGCATCATGAATCCGCCATGCCAGTTTTTTTAAATTTTGGGCAATCCCTGCTTCCAAATATCTGCCAAAGGGCTTTGTAACCAGATAAGATAGCGATCGCTCCGAATCTAAACTCGGACAAATCACCATACCACCGCCAATATCGCTATCTTCTAGCCCTAAATCTCCATACTCCCTAATCACCTCACCAACCACCTTCAGCGCCCATAGCGCCAATTGCCCCCCTAAAGAAAACCCTGTAAACCAAAATTTCCCCGGACATCCCATTGCCTTCGCAGCGGCGGCAATGCGAACAAAATCTTCCCCCTCATACAAACCATCAGAGGTGAGAGTCGGGGATAATTCGGCAGTTTTCCCGTGGGCACGCCAATCAAATAACACCACAGCATACCCTTGAGCATAGGCTTTACGTCCTAGCACTCTCAAAAACCATTCTGTTTTTAATTCTCCGGTAATGCCATAAGTGCCGATAATCGTGCTATGAGCATTTTCCGGGATGGCAACCAAGCCAAAAATTGGCACACCTTGACCACCAATGAAGATTTTCTCGTGATAAGACGGTTCTGGGTCTTTAGTAGTACTTTGCCAGTTACGTTTTCCCCACAAAGCGGTGTATACAGTCATCATCACACCGTTTTGTAAAAACCAAGACGGATTGTAGGGGGGAGTATAACACATCATAGACTATAAGATTTCGTGTAATTGAGTCTTGATTTCACAGTCATTTAATCTTAATATTTATGTAAGATTTAAAAACTTTTTCATCATTGATTCAAAAATCTTTGTATCTATCAAAGGTTGTTAATTATCCTTAATAAGTAGTAATAATTTTTTAAGAATGCCGAGGATTCTTGTCATAGACGATGACCCAGCGATTTCAGAACTAGTTGCCGTCAACTTGGAAATGGCTGGCTACGATGTTAGTCAAGCTGAAGATGGCATCAAAGGTCAAGCGCTGGCTCTCCAGCTACAACCAGACTTGATCATGCTCGATTTAATGTTGCCCAGAGTAGATGGGTTCACCGTTTGCCAACGCCTACGCCGCGACGATCGCACCTCTGAGATTCCCGTGTTAATGTTGACGGCTTTGAGCCAAACTCAGGACAAGGTGGAAGGCTTTAATGCTGGCGCAGATGACTACCTCACCAAACCTTTTGAAGTTGAAGAACTGCTGGCGCGGGTGCGGGCACTTTTGCGGCGGACTGATCGGATTCCCCAAGCCGCAAAGCACAGTGAGATTCTCAACTATGGCTCATTGACCCTCGTTCCCGAAAGATTTGAGGCAATATGGTTCAATGAGACGGTGAAATTGACTCACTTGGAATTTGAGCTACTTCACTGCTTGCTGCAACGCCACGGTCAAACAGTTTCTCCCAGCGAAATCCTCAGAGAAGTTTGGGGCTACGATCCTGATGATGACATAGAAACGATTCGAGTGCATATTCGCCACTTGAGAACCAAGCTAGAACCAGATCCTCGCCATCCCCGCTATATCAAGACAGTGTATGGTGCTGGATACTGTCTTGAATTACCCGGTGTACCTCCATCAATTGAAGGGGCTTCGGTAACAGTTGTTGAATAAAATCACGCTAAATTCCCTTATCTAAGCTATCACCTAGGCAAGAACTCTCTGTAACTCTTATTCCTTACCGCTTAGTTAAGGTTATTAGTGGAATTTACTAGTATGTAGAGATGTTGCAATACAACGTCTCTACAGGTGCATTCGTGACTTTTTAAGAAAAAGCGTCTTTTGTCAATAAGTTGATGGGAATAGCGAAACAGGTACACTTTTTAGCTGTTCGCTCGAAGCTGGTGGCATTATAGGCAATTTCACAGCAAAGTAAGGTTTCTGAAGGTAGACATTAGCCGTCATTGAATTTTTTAAATTGTAGTGCGATTGCGCTGTAATGAAACAGCGCGGTCTTCTCCCAAATAACTTTTCTACTTATTCCCGCATAACAACCCAAACCGAACTAACCCGCGCTCATAACCGCGACGCATCAACCCCAGCGATAACGCCCCTTGAATGGTAGTCCAACCGGCATTGAGTAAGCCCCAAAGTGCTTGGGGAGTGAACGCCGAATCAATGACTACATTCCAAAAGGGAGCGACGGCGGTTGACCAATCGGCGGTGCGAATATTGTTTAATGGAAGTTGACGTGCGATCGCTTCATATTCTGGTAAAGAAATCACATAAGGCAAACAATACACCCGATAAATATCCTGCAAGTGCTTTTCTTCATCCGCCGTCAGTGGTAACTTATCAGTCGGTCGATGACACCAAGTCACCATAATTAACTTCCCACCAGGTTTCAATACCCGATAGCACTCCTGGAGAAACTTCGTTTTATCTGGCATATGTTCGCCGCTTTCTAGCGACCAAACCAAATCAAAAGAATTGTCAGCAAAGGGCATTGCTTGAGCATTGGCGACTTGAAACTGAGTTTTCAGACTCAAATTTGCTTCCGTTGCACGTTCCGTTGCTCTGGCAGCTTGCACAGGACTCAAAGTAATTCCTGTAGCCTTAGCATTAAACTTTTCTGCTAGGTATAAAGAACTACCACCTATACCACAACCCACATCGAGGATATTTTCTGCTGCTTGTACCCCTGCCCAATTGAGCAGTTCTTCGATTAAATCAATTTGAGCTTGACGGCGGTCTTTTTTCTGACTGCCATCAGCACCGTAATAGCCGTGGTGCATGTGTTCGCCCCAAATCTGTTCCCACAGACCAGAGGAAGCATCGTAGAACTGCTGAATTTGCTGGTAAAGTGTTGCACTCATGAAAAAAGTAGTATTGAGACGAAGTAGAATTCAAAAAAACATACTGGTAGGCTACCATGTATGTTTTTAATTAAATAAGGGTATTTTTACTTCCAGAGAAGGTAAGCCGAGATTTATCCTTCTGGGAAAAATTTCTCAGTTTTACCTTAATAAACTTTACTGAGTCGAATTTATGTCAATTCTCCCAAATAAGTAAGCAGACGCAATTAAATAAAATATAAGATGTCATTGCGAGCGGAACGAAGTGAAGCGTGGCAATCTCAGTCTCTGCGATTGCAACTCTTAGAGACGCTCCGCGAACACTTCGTACCCCTGCGGGAAGGCTTACGCCAACGCAATGACGAACTATCTTATATTTATTTAGATCCACCTACTTAGGGCTACAGCTTCAAGCATCTGGCAACCCATTTTAAATCTGACTTTTTGAATTTTGAATTAATTATGACTGTCGCTCGCACAATTTGTTTGGGGTTTCTGGCTGTCATTGCTGTTGGTACTATCCTGTTGATGATGCCTTTCTCAACTAGCGATGGTACATGGAATAACCTCATTGTGGCACTATTTACCTCCACATCCGCAGTTTGTGTCACAGGTTTATCAGTAGTCGATCCTGGTACTTATTTTTCCTTTTGGGGTCAGTTATTTATTGCCCTATTAGCTCAGATTGGTGGGTTGGGCTACATGACAACCACCACATTTCTGATTTTGCTTATTGGTCGTAAGTTTGATATGCGGCAAAAAATCGCCATTCAACAAGCTTTAGACCGGCCAGGGATGAGTGGTAGCTCCCAAGTTATCCGTTCAATTATTGCCACAACTTTAATTTTTGAAATTACCGGAGTTTTCTTACTTCTACCAGCTTTTGTTCCAGAGTATGGGTGGAGTCAAGGACTTTGGCTGGCGATTTTTCATAGCATCAATGCTTGGAATAATGCTGGTTTTAGTTTATTTAAAGATAACTTAATTGGCTATCAGTCATCCTTCTTAGTAACCTTCACTATCTCTATGTTGATCATTTTTGGGGGAATTGGCTATCAGGTAATATTGGAAATGTATCTTTGGTTGCGCGATCGCGTTTTCAAAAAATATCTAAAAAAGCAATTGTTATCACTCGATTTTAAAGTTGCAACCAGCACAACCATTATATTATTAGCAATAGGGACAATAGCCTTTTTCTGTATAGAAATTAGAAACCCTGAAACATTTGGCTCTCTAAATTTACGCGACCAAATATTAGTAGCTTGGTTTCAATCAGTTACTCCCAGAACTGCGGGCTTTAACACCATCGATATTAGCAAAATGACTACTGCTGGTCTATTTATTACGATTGCACTAATGTTTATTGGTGCAAGTCCAGGTGGTACAGGAGGAGGGATGAAAACAACAACTTTGAGAGTTTTAACCAGTTGTACGAAAACGATTCTCCGGGGAAAAGAAGAAGTTTTGTTGTACGATCGCAAGATAGCAATAACTTTAATTTTGAAAGCTGTAGGTGTGTTAGTAGGCTCGGTAGCGACCGTGATTTTAGCCACCATTTTAATTAGCCTCACAGATCCAACATTAGATTTTATTCAAATTTTGTTTGAAGTAGTATCAGCCTTCGCTACCGTGGGGCTTTCTACAGGCATTACAGGAACTATCTCTACAGCAGCAAAGCTGATCTTAATCGTCACTATGTACGTTGGAAGAGTAGGTGTTTTACTGTTCATGTCTGCTGTACTAGGAGATCCCCGCCCTACCAGAATTCACTATCCTGAAGAAAATTTACTCGTGGGATAGTTAGGGAGAGGGAATAGGAATAGGGATAAAGAATAACTAATACCCAAACTGATAAAATATACATTAGAAGGCAAAAATAAAATTTTTAATTCAAGCGGTATAACCGTTTTTTGCCCTAAATACAGGGAGCCATCATAAGGATAAAAAGGGTGAATCTGTCATCATTAAGTTTTTTTCGCAGTTTACGTAAAGATAACCAACAATTTGCTGTAATTGGGTTAGGTCGTTTTGGAAGGTCTGTCTGTTCCACGCTGCACAATTTTGGCTATCAAGTGCTGGCAACAGATATTGATGAAAAACGAGTTTCAGAAGCATTAACTGAGGGAATAGTTGGTCATGCTTTGCAACTAGACTCTACAGAACCAGCCGCACTCAAAGAAGCTGGAATTTTTGAATTTGATACTGTAATTGTCGCGATTGGCAACTACGTTCAAGAAAGTATCATAACCACCCTAAATGTGAAAGAAGCTGGTGTCCCTCACGTAGTTGCTAAAGCTTCTAGTGAAGTTCATCGTAAACTGTTGCGGCGAGTAGGAGCAGATCATGTTGTTTTTCCTGAGTATGAAGCGGGTTGTGCCCTAGCGCGTACTCTTACCAAACCAGCAATTCTAGATCGGTTTGATCTCGACCCAGATAACAGTATTGTAGAGTTGATTGTGCCTGATGAATTTCACGGCAAAACCATCACTGAACTGCAACTTCGTAACCGCTACGGTTTAAATTTGCTAGCAGTAAGCCAGGATGGAAAATTTCAAATTAATCCTGATGCTACCAAGCGTTTAGAGCGTGGTTCAGCAATGGTTGTTATTGGTTGCAATAAAGATATTAATCGTTTGCCGATTTAAAAAAGTTAGGAGTTAGGAGTTATGCCGTGTGCAACTTTTACTCAAACCTAACCTCCAGTAGAGAATAGACTTATTGCATGAATCCCTTGCCCTCACCCTAAATCCCTCTCCCAAGCTTGGGAGAGGGACTTTGAAATTGGCTCCTGTTCTCCCAAAATTGGGAGAAGGGATTGGGGGATGAGGGCAAATTACCTTAACTCTGAGTTTTTTATTGTCCGGGACTTGTTGAAGTGGATTGTGGTTCAACTGAGACAGGTACATCGCCAGGGTTCGCGGGTATTTCTGGTTGATTTGGCGTCTGTGGCTCAGGTGTTTGTACTGTAGAATCTGAATTCTGAGAAGGAGTAGCTGTTTGACTGGCTTGAGGTTGCTGTTGCCCAGTTTTCTGAGCAATTTGCTGCATTAACTGCTCAATTTTCTGGGCTTGTTCAATGTTGCCTTGCTCGCGATATTCATTGTGAGCGCGTTTCAAGACTCCACTGGCTTTTTTGAACTCGCCCTGATTATATAAAGTTACTCCCAAGTTATAGTAAGCTGAGGCACTTTTTGGATTTAGACGAATCGCTTGCCGATAAACAGAAATAGCCTCAGGAGCTTGACCATGCATTGCTAGCAAATTTGCCATGTTGCTGTAGGCTGCGGCATTTTTAGGATCTAGCTTCAAAGCTTGGCGATAATTAGCGATCGCAGGCTCGATTTGACCTTGTTGTTGCAAGGCGATCGCTAAGTTAAGATAAGCATTGGCATTGCTGCCATCTAGATTAATTGCTTTTTGGTATGCAGCGATCGCTTCCTCTAACTTTCCTTGTTCATATAGCAACAAACCCAGATTATACAGCGCTGCCACCCTTGTAGAATCTATCACCAAGCTCTGGCGATAAGCCGTAATTGCTGCATCTTTTTCTCCTTGTCGGTGCAACACTAACCCTAAGTTGTAATAAGCTTCGCTAGAATTGGGATTAACTTTTATCGCCTCTGTAAATTCTTGTAAAGCTACATCCAGGCGATTTTGCTCCATAAATATATTACCCAGATAATTTCGTGCTGCCCCAAGGTTAGGATCTCGCTGCAACGCTTGGCGAAAGGCATATTCTGCACCTTGTAAGTCTTGGCGGTTATAGCGCGTGACTCCTTGCTGGAAAAAGCTAGCTGCTTCAAGATCCTGAGAAATTGCAGTTTCTGCCAGCAGCTTGCTAACTGGGAAATTAGTAATTGTCGGTGCAGCCAAAATCAAAAATGTAGAACAGCCACCGACTGTTACCTGACAAAACAAATTTAACCAATGAGAAAATAGGTATTTTTCAGACATTAATAGCAGACCTGTACTTATTTTTAACTCCTCATAAGTCAGAGTACCCACCACGAAAGAAAAAATTCCCAATTTCCAACTTTTGTACAGACGCGATTCATCGCGTCTCTACTCCTAACTCTTGTACAGACGCGATGAATCGCGTCTCCTAACTTCCACAGCTGAAGGCAAAATTAGCATGGCATCACCGAATGAATAAAAGCGATATCCAAAAGCGATCGCTTCGTTGTATATATTCAATAATCGTTGTCTGCCAATTAGGGCACTTACCAACATCAACAAACTGGAACGCGGTAAGTGAAAATTCGTAATCAAACCATCTACCACCCGCCATTGGTAGCCGGGATAAATAAACAAGTCTGTTTTTCCGCAAAATGGTTGTAAATTACCAGATTGAGCCGCACCTTCTAAGGCACGTACTGCCGTTGTTCCCACAGCAATAATTCGACCGCCAGCAGCTTTAGTAGCGCGGATTTGCTCTACTGTAGCGGCAGGAACTTCAATCCATTCTTCATGCATTTTATGAGTAGTTACATCCTCCACTTCCACAGGGCGAAATGTGCCTACACCAACGTGTAACGTCACAAAAGCTTGATTGATTTGGCGATCGCATAACTTTTGTAATAATTCTGGGGTAAAGTGTAATCCTGCCGTTGGAGCTGCGATCGCTCCTGGCTGTTTAGCATAAACTGTTTGATACTGCTCATCCGCAGCTTCAGAGGTAGTGATGTACGGTGGTAGCGGGACTTCACCAAATACCTCTAACAGTTGCACCAAAGTCTTGCCCTCTGGTACATCAAATTGCAACAAACGCCCTCCGGTTGCTGCATCTGTTTCTAGAACCGTAGCCGTGAGTTGGGGGCTGGGGATTGGCGAAGAATCTTTATAATCCCGAATCCCTAATTGTCTGGGTTCAAAAATAATCTTCGCTCCCAGTTTGAAGCTTTTTCCTGGCTTAACTAAAGCTAGCCAACAGTTATGCTGCCGTTCTTCCAACAGCAACACTTGGATTTTCGCACCAGTGGATTTATGACCATAAAGCCGCGCTGGAATGACTCTTGTATTGTTCATAACCAACAAATCACCAGAGCGCAGCAGTGCAGGCAAATCATGGAAAATATGGTGTAGAGGTGCTGCTTCGATGCCTGTAGTCGGAGAATTAATGACCAGTAACCGTGAGCTATCTCTAGGAACTGCTGGGTTTTGGGCAATGAGTTCTGGAGGTAGTTCGTAGTCATAGCCAGCTACCGAGCAATCTAATTCAAAATCTTTTGCTTGTGGACGAGATGTATCTTTCAAATTGACTTGTACTAGTTTTTGCTTTATTTAGTATTTATACTCTCTCAAAAAAGCTAGTTTAAGCTTTCTCTTCTAAAGGAACTTTAAGGGATCTTGGCTCAGTTTTGCCGCAAGGCTATAAGATTGTTACTATTAAGTAACACGGAAAACTTAACATAAAAATTGGGTAAACCTCCCCATCTAAAAACGGGGGCTTTTACCCTACCGGGAAGGGGCACTTATTGACGAATATAGATATGTAGGATTGGCTTTGATCCCAAGCACCAACAAACATGGAATACTTGTACTATCTGGCAAATGCCAGTCTAACCCTGAGGGTCGTTCAACACCTCCACGCTAGACCCCAGACACCAGTTTCGTTCGTCACCGTAATTCATCAAATTGATGGCTGGGTGGTTAGGATCAAACTCAAAGGTCAAGTCTCGCCCCAAGAAGATGGCGACTTTCGCGCTTTTCTAAATGAATTAGGAATTAGCTACGAACCGCCAATGAGGGTGCAAATGGCACTTTGGAGTTTGGAAGCGGGACAGTGCCCTGTGGATGTGATGCGTCGCTATCAAGTGGCGATCGTTTCTCATGGTAGCCCAGAGAGAGACGAAATTGAAGCATTTCGACAACAGTTTGTCCGAGGCTTAGGCTACTGTCCAGAAACTTTGGCGTGATACTTTTGGTTGTAACGCCACTAC
Organism: Nostoc sp.; assembly: GCF_036917235.1. Taxonomy (GTDB): domain Bacteria; phylum Cyanobacteriota; class Cyanobacteriia; order Cyanobacteriales; family Nostocaceae; genus Nostoc. Next base: position 170,133 of record NZ_JBALDU010000099.1, on the reverse strand, counting down.
AAAATAGTTGGTTATTGGTAATCAAGATATTTTATCTATTACCGATTAGCCATTATCAATTAAAGAGTCGAAAGCTGCCGGAATGTATTCTTGCAGCTTAAACTTATATCCGGGTACTGATGAAGTCGCTAGAGCTTCCTGGTTTGCTGTAACCCCAATCAGATTTTTTGGTATCTTTTGACAGTAGACAATAGCAACATCAAATCGACAAGAATAATCTACCTTCTCAGGATACTGGGCTAAGAATGTTTCAGCTGTACGACAGATTTTTGCTTGCTTTTGTAGGGTAATTGCGCTTCTTCCCCCTGCATCCCAGCTACCAGAACTGCGGGTTTTGACTTCAACAAATGCCAATATTGAGTGCTGAGTGCTGAGTTCTCCTACTGCTCCTTTATCATATTCAGCAATAATATCGATTTCTCCCCAGCGGCTAGAAAAGCGACGATGGAGAATTATCCAACCTGTAGATTGCAACCATTCGGCTACTAGGTCTTCTCCTAAATGACCAATATCTGGATAATGAGATGGAGGAAGGTTAGCCATTGACTATAAATATCATGAATTCTGTGAATTCTAGGTTAAGCGATGCCTGCGGCGGACTACGCCTACGCACAGCGGATTCTACACTCGACTCATCCCCTACAAAACTGGGCTTGAAGTATCAAATGAAACATCAGGTTTGGGCAAGCATACTCGGCTTATTCCTGTGGGGAATAGTTGGCATCATCGCAACAGTCGGTTTTGCTCCTACAGCTTTGGCACTTGAATATAACAAAGAAATTTTGGTTGAGGCTGATTTCTCTGGACGTGATTTAACAGACTCTAGCTTTACTAAAGCTAATCTTCGCCAAAGCAACTTCAGCCACGCTAATTTGAACGGTGTCAGCTTCTTTGCCGCAAATTTAGAGTCTGCGAATTTGGAGGGTTCTGATTTAAGAAATGCCACTTTAGACTCGGCTCGTTTAGTCAGGGCAAATTTGACAAATGCACTGTTGGAGGGTGCTTTTGCTGCTAACGCTAGATTTGACGGTGCAATTATTGACGGGGCAGATTTTACCGATACGCTGCTGCGTCCCGATGAGCAAAAAAAATTGTGCAAACTTGCCAAAGGGACTAATTCTGTTACAGGACGAGATACGCGTGACACGTTGTTTTGTCCTTAGTATTTTATATCTGGGTATTGGAAATGGAGCATTGAAAAGAGGCAGAGGGGCAGGGTGCGGGGAGCAGAGGGGAAAATTCTTCTCCCTGCTCCCTGCTTCTCATTCCCCACTTAACCTACCAACCACGGGCACCAATCTTTTGACAAACAAGTTGCATTCCTTTGCCTGGTGAAGAATCGGCTACAAAAGCTATTTCTCCTTTCTGCTGATCGTCTTGAAGTAGCTGTCCATCTGAGCTATAAATGGCAATACGATTCCGAAAAAGCCGCGATTCTTTGCACGAAGCATCAAAGGTAGTTTCAAAGATGCCATCTCCATAGATTCCGTAAAGCTTATATGTAGTGCCCTGAATAGTTTTTGTGTCCAGAGCTACACTGTTTCCTAATTGATCGTGTCCTACAGTGATATATCTTTGTGCATCTTGGGCGATCGCACTGCCATTACTTAATAAAATAGCGATCGCTCCCACCATGCCGCCTATCTTAAAATACATACAGTTTCAAAATATAAGATTTCATATATTTCTATCCGCAATCAAAGCGGTTCTGGCAGGGTAAAAGCACTGAAATCAAGACAGAGCAAGGTGTTATACTAGTTAGTAACACTTTATGGGAAGCGTCAAGCACTAAATAAATAGCTGCAATACTTTTCAAAGTATGAGTGAAACACTTGCCGATATTGGCATACCACCCCAGTTTCCCGATCACACTCAACTACCAGAGTCGGATGGTACGTTTGTGAAAAATTTTCAAGAGCATCCCCAAACCGTCATTTTGACAGACTCAATTGCTCAAATTTTGCAACGCCTACATCCAGATGGACAGTATTGCATTGGTCAAGATTGTGGTATTTACTGGCGAGAGACTGAACCACCAGAAAAAGGAGCAGCAGCACCGGACTGGTTTTATGTGCCTGGTGTACCACCAAGGCTAGATGGCAAAAACCGCCGCTCATACGTTTTGTGGCGGGAATATATACCCCCATTGATTGCCGTAGAGCTAGCTAGTGGTAATGGCGATGAAGAACGAGATGTTACTCCTTTACCTCTAGCTGGTAGTCGGGAAGGCGCAAAACCTGGTAAATTCTGGGTATATGAGCGAATAATCCGAATTCCTTACTATGCAATTTATGAAATTATTAATGACAAACTGGAAGTTTATCACCTGGTAGATTTTTCTTACCACAAAATGCAGCCTAATGAGCGAGGCCACTACCCAATTACTCCTTTAGGAGTTGAACTAGGGTTATGGCAAGGAAGCTACTTGAATAATCCTGAGCAATTTTGGTTGCGCTGGTGGGATTTAGAAGGAAATCTGTTACTGATTGGTAAAGAAGAAGCTGAGTTGCAAAGACAAAAAGCCCAGCAAGCAGAACAAAGGGCTGAACAAGCAGAACAAAAAGCTGCACAATTAGCAGAACGGCTCAGGGCAATGGGTATCGATCCAGATGTAGAGTAATAGTTACTAAGTTATGGCAAGCCAAAAAACTTAGTAATCATGAGCAAAAGCTTACCCCAGACTTCAACTAGCTTTTGAGTAGAAGGCAAATCAGCGATGTCTATGACAGACTACGCCAACGCACCTTTCAATAAATTGAGGGCTGTTTTTGCTATCTTCTGCATTATTCCATCTTTTGGGTTTGGCAGTGGGGCGATCGCAAAGTACAGTCCCGTGCATCACTGTGCCGTCCTCAGCAATGTACCACCAACTGCATAAACGGCATCAAAACCAATTCTTTCTCCCCAAAGTGCTGCATCGGTTTGCTTGGATCGTAATCGAAGACTCGTTTCGACTAAATCATCACCGATTTCGTAATCTCCTGTTTCAACATTAATCGAGATAATTTTGCCAATGTTCTCTTGTGTCTCAACTTTGGCACGAATACTTTTTTGATAGAGTTCCTTTCCACGTCGGGCGACTTCTTGGCTACTGAGCGTCGGGCGGGACATAAATAAATCCCCTGTTTAAGCTGCTAGATTCTTGACTTTATTGTAGAGCAGAAGCTACAAAGGTTAGAAAGCAATGCTTGATTCTGTAGCAGGTAGGAAAGCGATCGCCTCAAAGCAGCAGAGGAGAAAAATGCTTTGACAAACTCGAAAGTAAGAAACTCTCGCACACTAAGAAAAACGTGAATCAAGACAACGAAGAAAAAACCCTTAATTTATATCCAATTGATTATCCTTTTGAAACTTTACACAGCCGCATTACTGCGAAGTCACCAAAGCTGATTTTAGATCCTGACTTTCAGCGAAAATATAAATGGGATAAAGACGGCTGGGAGCGGTCTTCAAAATTTATAGAGTCCTGTTTAATGAGGATACCTCTACCTTCCTGCTATTTCGCAGAATTTGAAGACGGTAAGCACATGGTCATTGACGGTGTACAGCGTCTTACAACTATTGTTCGGTTTTTTAATGATGAATTTGCTTTGGAAGGACTTAGTTCATTTAAAGAATTGGAAGGAAAAAAATTCTCGGAGATTGGTCAATATAAATCAGAGCTAGAGTCAACAACAATAAGGTGTATTATCCTTAGGAAAGAAAACCCTAAATATCTAATTAGAGAAATTTTTTCGAGACTAAATCAGGGAGCAGTTAAGCTATCAGATCAAGAAATAAGACATGCCATATATCCTGGTGAATTTGACAATCTACTTTCTGAATTAGCTAAGTTAGAAACAGTTAAAAAATTTGGTTTAGGTCAAGATGGTAAAAAAGTTAAAGATAGCCTAGAGGCTGAGGAACTAGTTTTGAGGTATTTTGCACTAAAAGGAACACTTGACAACTACCAGGATAGATTATCAAAGTATCTTGATGAATACACAGTGTTAAAAAAAAGTATAACCTTAGAAGAGATTGAGGTACTTAGAAATGAATTTAATAGTACTATAGATAAATGCGTTGCAATATTTGAGAGGGATGTTTTTATAGATACAACTAAACAAAAACGACGGCAAGCAATTGTTTATTACGATCTGTTAATGCACAGTTTTAGTGATATTGACAAAGAAATTCTCATTAAAAATAAAGAGAGGATTCAAAATAAATTTCAAGAGCTTTGCAAATTAGATGATTTTCAAAGAACATTAAGTAGTGGTTTACAGAATAAAAGCTCAATTCTAAGAAGAAGAAAGCTTTGGGGGGATTTGTTGGAGGCAGCAATTAATGAGTGAGCAAGAAATTCACGATAAATATGTAAACCTCTTTGAAAAATTGAAAGAAATTATTAAAGAAACTCAGGACAGAATTATCTTCTCAGAACCAGACCCATTTTTTGAAGATAATCTGAATTTCTTTGTGAAATCATTCCTGATTAGCATATGTGCATACTTAGAGTCATATCTGAAGGAAATAGCTTTTAGACGTATTGATGTTATTAATAGTAAACTTTCAAAACTCTCAATCCCGCGTAATTTAGTCCAGTGGGAGCTTTTGCGTCATAAAGATATCAAAGATAATGATTTGAAATTTGAATCTCTGAAGATATCTATTAAAAAAAACGACTTAGACGAACATATTTCAGGAAATCCATACAGAACAATAGCTCTCTTCAAGAAAATAGGTATGGATTTAAATGCTATTGAGGGGTTTGTCTACAAAAAAGATATTGTTACATCTATTGTTGTAAAAAGAAATAACATTGTTCATCATAATAGCCATGCGAGTGACGTTTCTATGGCTGATTTGATGATTTATATTGACAATATCATTGATTATATGGATTCAATAACTCAAGCTGTTAAGATAGAAAATACAAAGTGAATATGAAACTAATAATTGGTAAATCACCGTTTTGACGAAAAATGCGGTTCTTCATTTGACTGTATATCTCAGCTATTTCTTTGTTGATCAGATAGATATCAATCTCTGTCAGGAATGCTTGAACCACTTGTAAGTTCATCTCTCGACGCTCTGATTTTTCAGTCATGTAGAGCAACTCACCATAGCTAATGATGCTAATCCCAAAAGGATCTTGAGCATAGCTTCGAGCAGTTGCGACAACTTGAGGATTGTTATTAATGAGATAACTACAGTGATTTGTATCCAGCAAATACATAAATTATTGGCTTAAAACTTTGCTTTTGAGCGGGTTGCATCAAGAAATGCTAGGCACTCCTCTAGGTCGTCTCCATGCCAAGTACCAGCAAATTTGAGCAAATCTTGACCTGTATAACCTCGGCGGATCACAGATTGAGAACGATCGCCACGTTGTTTTATTTCAGCGATCTTAGCAGCAAAATCTTCAGGTGGTTGTGCTAGGTTCTTATCCTCCAGAAGGGAATCGGGCGGAGTCTGTGCTTGCTCTAAAGATGCCAGAATCGAACCTCCAGTGGAAGGTGATTTGGTCACTTCTGATTGAGATGGAACTGTTTTCTGAAAACCAAGAAATGCTATATATTGCTCAACCTGAGTTAGTTGGTCATCTGGAAGTTGAGCAATTTGTTGTTGAAGTTGACGGCGGCGGTCAAAGATAGTCATCGAACACCTCGCAGGAATGACTAAACTTTCATTTTACTTGATTGATATACTGCCAAATCCAGAGTATAACCCATTACATCTTATTACGATTAGAGATAGGCGATCGCAAATTTAGAAGAGTTATTAATGTTTCAAGGCGATCGCACTCCACCAAATACAACACTAGTTGTACCTCCAAATTTACCGCACACTCCTAACCCACTCAGTAATCCCCTGAGCGATCGCATCAGCCGTTTTCTTTTGTACCTCTGGGTTCACCACCTGCTCAAATTCATCGGGATTGCTCATAAAACCCAATTCCAGTAACACCGATGGCGCAGCTGCCGGACGTGTCAGCGCTAAATTATCCCAAAAAACACCATAGGAAGGTCTACCGAGTTTCTTCACTACATATTTCTGTAAAAATATTGCGAGGTTGTGGGCTTGGGGTTGATACCAAAAAGCGCCGAATCCCTTAATTTTCTCAGCATCGCCATCATCGGGTAGAGAATTGTGATGTATGGAAATAGCGATCGCCGGTTCTTCTCGACTGATAATTGCCTGACGTTCTACTAAAGAAACTTCGCGATCGTCTTCTCGCGTCATCACTACTGTTGCCCCTCGCCTCACCAAATCGTCGCGCAGCAACTTAGATACCACCAAATTCACATCTTTTTCTAAATATCCAGTTGGGCCACTGGCACCAGTTTCTTTACCTCCATGCCCTGGATCTAGTACAATCTTGAAATTAGCTAAAGGCTTGCGTCTTGTGTTCCCAATTTTAGGTGGATGACGCAAAGCCAAAACCAGGGTTGTGCCGTCGTATCTCAGCTTATATCCCCACTGTTGAGCTTTTTTGAGGTTAAAGGTGTATTTTACTTGTCCTGGGGCTTCCTGTTGCCAGTCTAGGCGATAAATTAGGGGGTTATCATCCAGGCGAATTATGTCTGTTTGGGCAGTGGTATTGTAGAGAGTAAGAGCGATCGCTTGCTCACTTTGTTGTACGCTCACCGGTACGGGAACTTGCAAGGGGAAAACTATCTCTGTCGCACTAGGGAGTTGACGGTATCCGACACTGCGAATTATTGTTTGTGGCGGAACTGCACCAGGTAAAATGCGGGTTTCTTTACTATTAATCCAAGCGCCATAATCTAGGCGCAACCATTCACCTTCCCTACCTGTAACCGTTGCGCGTGTGCCTTTGGGCAGTGGTGTAAGTCGAGAGTAATCGGTGCTAGGGCCAGTACGAGCAACGCCTGACTCTACTGTAACTTCAGAAATTGGCAACTGCGATTTTGAGAGGATTTCAATCTTACCAGATCCAGGTTGAGTTATCGTCTTGCCATCAAGGATCAGTTGAAATTGAGGTTTTCCCAAATCGGCGGCTGTTGCCATTGTGGTGCAACCTTGATAGTTGCCTACGCTAGACTGGGCATGAGGCTGATTTTGTCCTGTCAAAGCTGCCAAATTACTTGGTAGTTGTGCCTGTTGAGGTTGCGGTAAAAGAGCAATAGTTTGATTAGCCAGGGTTACAGAGACATTAGCGTTAGGGGGTGCGATAGCACTAAAACAAATTACTTCTCCCGGTAATCTGGCAATGTCAACTGCGGGAGTCAGGGAATCTTTCGCAAAGGCTACCCCCTGTGGTAGTTCCGGGCTAGCGTTAAGCCTGATTACCTTAATCTTAAGTTCCTGATTCTGGCGACGCACAGTAAAAAGATTCTCCCCTAACTGCAAGGGGAAACTAGGGGAAAAATGACCAGCTTTGCTGCGGGTAATTGGCTTACTATTGATCAAAACCTGACCATCTGGTGGTGCAGTGCCCAGAAAGAAGATTTTTTGGGCACTTGTCTGGTAGTTTGTCTGGGGAAAAATAACTATAAGAGATGGCTGTGCCAATGCTATTGAGGAGGAGAGAATAAAGCCTAATATTACTAATCCTAGAAGTTTTTTCACAGCAAATCACAGAAGATTACACCACAATAACTGTGGCACAATGACGGGATGTATTTTTAGAAGTTGTTAGAAATTCAAACTACTATGACTAAGTTTATCTTTGTTACTGGAGGCGTAGTTTCCAGTATTGGTAAGGGCATTGTAGCAGCAAGTCTAGGGCGTTTGCTCAAGTCACGCGAATATTCGGTGTCGATTCTCAAACTCGACCCTTATATTAATATCGATCCTGGCACGATGAGTCCCTTTCAGCATGGGGAAGTATTCGTTACCCAGGATGGGGCGGAGACAGATTTAGACTTGGGGCATTACGAACGCTTTACCGATACCTCGATGTCGCGCTTAAACTGTGTGACTACTGGCTCGATTTACCAGGCAGTCATCAATAAAGAGCGGCGCGGAGACTACAATGGCGGTACTGTCCAGGTAATTCCTCATATTACCAATGAAATTAAAGAGCGGATTCTGCGAGTTGCTAAAAGTACAAACCCTTCTGTAGTAATTACAGAAATCGGCGGGACGGTGGGAGATATTGAATCACTGCCGTTTTTGGAAGCAATTCGCCAGTTTCGTAAAGAGGTGGGACGGCAGAATGTGCTGTATATGCACGTCACGCTGGTTCCGTGGATTGCCTCAGCGGGTGAAATGAAAACTAAGCCGACACAACATTCAGTTAAAGAACTGAGATCCATTGGTATTCAACCAGATATTTTAGTTTGTCGCAGCGATCGCCCCTTACCCAAGGGATTAAAGCAGAAATTATCGGGATTTTGCGATGTGCCGGAAGAATGCGTCATTACTTCCCAAGATGCCAAAAGTATCTATGAAGTACCGCTAAATCTAGAACGGGAAGGAATGGCAGAACAAGTGCTGAACTTGCTGCAAATGGAACAACGTAAACCAGATTTGACGCAGTGGCAAACCCTGGTACAACGTTTACATAGTCCCAAGCATGAGGTAGAAATTGCCATTGTTGGTAAATATGTACAGTTAAGTGATGCCTATTTATCTGTAGTGGAAGCACTAAATCATGCGGCAATCTCCACCTATGGCAAACTGCGCCTGCGTTGGATAAATTCAGAAGATTTGGAAACGGAAGCAGCTGAAAATTATCTTGAGGGTGTCGATGGCATAGTTGTACCAGGAGGTTTCGGGGTTCGGGGAGTAGATGGCAAAATTGCCGCCATTAAATACGCGCGCGATCGCCAAATTCCCTTTTTGGGATTATGCCTGGGTATGCAATGTTCCGTGATTGAATGGGCAAGGCACGTAGGGGGATTAACAGGTGCTAATAGTGCCGAATTTGACCCTTATACAACTGATCCCGTAATTAATTTATTGCCAGGACAGCAAGAAGTAGTGGATTTAGGGGGTACAATGCGCTTAGGACTATACCCTTGTCGTGTTATACCTGATACTTTAGCTTTCAAGCTTTATCAAGAAGATGTGATTTATGAACGACATCGACATCGATATGAGTTCAACAATGACTACCGCGATCTGTTGTTAAAGTCTGGCTATGTGATCAGTGGTACTTCTCCCGATGGACGCTTAGTTGAAATTGTGGAATTACCCAAGCACCCATTCTTTCTTGCTTGTCAATTTCATCCAGAATTTCAATCACGCCCCAGTACCCCTCATCCCTTATTTAAAGGATTTATTCAAACAGCGATCGCTCTTTCCCTTTCGACATCTAGCACACCAACACCATTGGAGGTGTCATAACAATTCAAAATTCAAAATTCAAAATTAATTGCAACATTAACTTAGGGCTTCAGTAAATTTGGACATCCAGGGTGCATCATTCGTAAATTTCGGACTTGAGGAGATGTTGTGGCGTACTGGGTGAAAATCCTTTACGAGAGGAAAGAATATGTGGTGAATTTTGAGCGTGTCCATGCTTTTTGTTATGAACTCAATGGCAGGGTGACTTTTTGGCTACCCGATAGTGCCATTCCCATAGTGATTAACCCGCAAAGTAATTTGGAAGATTATCAAAAGATTTTTGATTATTTAGAATGTGTGACAGGATTAGAATTAGATCATGCCCACTGGGTAAGAATAAATTACGAAAAAAATGAATATGTAATTAATCTCAACTGTATCAGTTCCTTTTGTCATGAACCGAACGGTAGGATAACTTTTTGGTTGCCAGATGGCACTATTCCCATCATCATCAACCCTGTGAGTAATCCTGAATCTTATGAAAAAGTTGTGAAATACGTTAAGAAAGCAACAGGATATTCTTTGTCTTAGTGGGAACGAGGAACTTACTCTTGCTAAACTTTTAATTAAAGGTAACGAAGTTAGCAATAAAGGCACGAGGAAAGATTCAATGAATACTGTTGTGCTTAATCTAGAACCGATTGCTCATTTAACCGATGAGCAATTTTATCAATTATGTGTTGCCAATAGCGATTTAAGCCTAGAAATGAATGCAGCCGGAGAATTAATAATTGTGCCACCAGTAGGAGGACAAAGCGGAAATCAAGAAGCTGGACTAATTACCGATTTAGAAATCTGGAATCGTCAAGCTAAATTAGGCAAAGTTTTTAATTCTTCAACTATCTTTATACTTCCAAATGGTGCAAAACGTTCCCCTGATGCCGCTTGGGTAAAGTTAGAACGGTGGGAAGCTTTAACACTAGAACAGCGAAAAAAATTTCCGCCACTTGTACCCGATTTCGCAATTGAATTGCGTTCTGAAACAGATCGGCTTGCACCTATCCAAGCGAAAATGCAGGAATACATAGAAAATGGTTTGCGTTTGGGTTGGCTAATTAATCCTCAAGATAAGCAAGTGGAAATTTACAGACTCGAAAAAGCTGTAGAAGTTATGCAAATGCCGGCGATTCTTTCTGGAGAAGATATATTACCTGGATTTGAGTTGCAAGTATAGGTAAGTGATAAGCCTCATTCCCTAGTTCTCAGGGGGGTAAAAGCACAATTAATTCTCTAAGGCGCTTCAAGATACTGAGTACTTGGTGTAGTTCTAAATCACGTTCAATTGATAGCGCATCAGATCGGGCATACCAAGGATGTTCTTGTTGAATCAACTTGACAAAAACAAATTCCCTGCCGTTGATTAGTAAACCAAAAATTGGTTGTGCAGGATTTGGACGATCAAGCATATAAGCGAGTGCTTGAGGTAGGGCTGTCATCACATCAAATTTACTGCTTTTAGATTCGATGACAAGTACCCAAAAACGTTTTTGGATGACAAGAACATCAATGTTTCCTTTAACGATAAAGCTTTCGTCTTCAGCAGAAATCTCCACAGAAGTCTCGGTTTCAATCTCAAAAGGAGGTTGATAAAACCCAGCTAAATCGAGTAAAGGAGATAGCACTACCATCTTTACCGCCTCTTCTGACATCAGACGGTGCTTATTCAAGTTTAAATAGTTGCTTTTCACTCGCGCCATCGCTTGCTGTTCACCATCAGTCAGAGTTGGTAAATTTTCTGTCCATTCTGGAAAGAAGTTAATATCTGTGGCAAGTTGCAAACCAAATTTTTCTTCTAATTCGTAAAGACTTATATCTCTCGCTGGGATTGTTTGCACCATAATCTAAGATTCCGAATAGCGTTGCCATGCCAACTTTGCTGCACCTACCATCCCTGCAAAATTGCCTAACTCTGCTGGCAATATTTGTAAATCCACTCGTGATAAAGGCTGCACTCGCTTCTCAATTTCTGCCTTCACACCTGGTAAGAAAAACTCAAAACTGCCACTTATACCCCCACCAATCACGATCGCTTGCGGTGTGAGTACATAAATCAAACTCGTCAAACCAATTCCCAAACTATTACCATATTCTTGCCAAAAAGTCAATGCTTCGGTATCTCCTTGTTGGGCAAGAAAACCCAATTCGATGGGTTCTTTGAGAGTGCGGCGGCGAATTGCAGTCGCACAGGCATATTGTTCCAAAGAGCCTCGATTGCCACTATTACAAATTGGCCCATCGGGATTTAATGAAATTAAACCCAATTCGCCGGCGGCTCCTTGATGTCCAATAAATAGTTTGCCATCAAGGATAATTGCACCACCAACTCCAGTACCTAAAGTTAGCAGAATCAGATTTTGAAAGTGGCGACCGGCTCCCAGCCAAGCTTCTCCCAAAAGAGCGCAATTAGCATCATTAGCGATCGCAGTCGGTTTGCCAGTTTTAGCTTCTAACCAGTCTGCTAAAGGCACATCGATCCATCCAGGCAAATTAATGGCGATTTTAGCAATGCGTCCTGCGGCATCGGATGGGCCAGGAGTACCAACACCAATCGCAACAGCTTGATTATCTGGATCGATTTGTGCGATCGCATCTACCATCACTGCTAACACAGCTTCCGGCGTTGTTGGTTGAGGAGATGCCACAGTCAAAGATTGCAGACAAGTACCATCATCTGCAAAACGCCCCAGCTTAATTGCTGTTCCCCCGACATCAATGCCAATTACTTGAGAACTCACCACTTTAAAATCCTCAGACCAAACCATAGCCACCTAGCAAACCTTTGCGTACCCTTTGCGCTTACCTCTGCGCTCCTCTGCGTTTCAATTTCACCCCTCAATTCGCCATTATTTTCTGTAAATCTATACTTAGCATCTTGGCGCGAAAAAATTCTCAAATTTTTATTCTATTGAGTGCAAGTTGTTTTCATCACCGATTTTAAGATGCGCGGATTTCAACTCCGCTCTCTGTAAATTAGCAACAGTTGTGGTACGAAAACTCGATTGCTCCTGCCAAGCCGTAATTGGCGCACCTCTTAAGATACCAGCAAGAGCAACGGAAAGGATAAACCCGCCAGTAGCGGCAGCAATTAACGTTAGATTATCTTTCATACAAATCTCTGTATTGTTTATTTGTCCTTTGTCATTTGTCTAAAAATAATGACCAATAACCAATGATTACTGTCGGATTCTATTTTCTCTCCGTAATCGGGGATTGACAAATTCATTTAACCCTTCGCCAAGTAGTGATAACCCTACCACCATAAATGTCATCGTCAAACCAGGGAAAAGCGTAGTCCACCAAATGCCAGTAGGTAGAGCTTCTAGGGCTTGTTTTAAATCATGTCCCCATTCTGCCACTTCTTCAGGAAGTCCTAGCCCCAAAAAGCCCAAACCGCCCAAGACCAAAATCGCATCAGCGGCGTTGAGTGTAAATAGGACGGGTACGCTTTGAATGACGTTGAAAAACAGATAACGAGAAAGCACAACCCAAGTGGAAGCACCCATTGCTTGAGCAGCTTCGATAAACACTTCAGTTTTCACGCTCACGGTGTGGTTGCGAACAACGCGGTAATATTGGGGGATGTAGGCAATGCTAATAGCGATCGCTGCATTTAATATCCCACGCCCCACCACAAACGCCAACGTCACAGACAGCAGTAGCCCTGGTAGAGTGTAGATGCTATCCATAATAAATAGCAATACCTTATCTAATTTCCCACCGAGATAACCACTCAGCATCCCCAAAGGCACACCGATAATCATACTCAGCGCCGTTGCCAAAATCACCACCTGCAAAGCAGCTTGAGCGCCGAACAATGTCCGAGAGAACACATCATAACCCAGGCGACTAGTACCAAACCAATGTTTAGCTGAGGGTGGCTCGTGAATTGGATTAGAGAGAAAATCTTTCGGGTTTTGCAGCCATCCCCAAGCCTGCAATACGGGAGCAAAGAACGCCAGGAAGATGAAAAAGAGGGTAATGGCTAACCCGATGAGCATGAGTTTTTGGGAAAGATTGAGACTTTTGCCAAACTGTAAAAATGTCGGTAGCCGCCGTTTTGTAATGGCCATAGAGCGATCGCCTGGATCAAAGCTTGATACGCTGACCATTTTACATATCAGATAGGGAATTGCGTAAACATCCTGAATAAAAGTCCGACTGCTTCACGCTAGATACACAGCTAGACTGAGTTAGAGGTGAAATTGTGCCTTATTTTTGCCAAAGTTTTCAACTACTATTCAGAACTATTCAGAGTACTACAACGCTCGTGGTAATGTTTATCAACGAATCAGTCATCTTGATGATGCAGCTTTTGATTTACTTGACACACTTTCAGTATATTAACTGTTGTCTTAGCTATTGATACTTACTTAATATGTAGCACAATATTTTTTATCTTTAGTGATTGTGAAACCTCTTTTACAGACTTACTTAGAACAAGAAATCTGGATACTAGTAAGGGATAAGTGGTATTTCGCCACAATTATCGGAGTTTGGGATGATTTGTTGTCGTTTAAACATAGAACTTACAACAAAGACACAGAAGAAGATACTTTCTGGGAAATGGTTGTGAAAATCAGTGAAGTAATTGCTATTGATAAAGTTAGGTCTATTATTAGTAGAAAACCAGAGATGCTTATTTCACGGCTCCTAGAAACTGAGCAAAGTACAAGCGATCGTCATCAAGATCGTGAAGATTAATTAGCTCAATAGTTAAAAATACAAGCTTTTCTCCTAGATTAACTCAGCAGTCAAGGAGGAATAGAACTGTTTTGGAACTAGGTTCTTATCCTTTGCACCTATCTCAAAATGCAAAGGATGAGCAGTAAACTTGTCCGCTTTCGCATTTTTTCAAGTACACGGCTTCTTGTATGGAATGGGTAATCAAGCCTATCACTTAAGCGAAGTATAGCAATCCGATTTGATTTTTGAAAAAATCTAAATATACGTAGGGTGCGTTAGCAAAGCATAACTCACCCTACGTATATTTCAAAAATCAAATATCAGTCTTATTTAGCGGGTATTGAGTATTGGGCAGAGTCTTCCCCAGTCCCCAATACCTGCTATCTCAAAGATTACTTTCAATTAACTGGCGGTATTCGCTCTTTTGTTTCACGCCTTTAACTTCCTTCACCAGTTCCTTGTTTTTGAACAATTGAACCGTTGGCGTTCCTGTGACACCAGCATTTTCAGCTATATCTCGGTCTTTGTCTATGTCAATTTCCACAAAGTGAATTTTGCTGTCAAATTCATCCACCACTTTATTTAAAATTGGCTTCAGGGTATGACAAGGGCCGCAACCAGGAGAGACGTATTTAACTAGGAGTAAGCGATCGCTTTCATGGAACAATTTCCGTAAGGCATAACCTCCCGCATGGCGCGTCCCATCCAAATTAAATCCAGCTTCTTCTTCAGCTTCAGTCTTTTTGGCTGGCTGATGTTCTAATTCATTGTCTGCTATTTCTGGCTGTTGATGGAATTCTTGAATCAAGCCACTAGATGACAACCAACGTTCTGCTAACATTGCCGCCATACAGCCAGTACCCGCAGCCGTAATTGCTTGGCGAAACTCATGATCTTGCACGTCGCCAGCAGCAAAAACGCCTTCAACACTGGTTTCCACAGTACCGTGTTTGGTGACAACGTAACCTATCTCATCCAGTTCTAACTGACCCTTAAATAAAGAGGTATTGGGACTGTGACCAACGGCGTAGAATAAACCCTTAGCGTGCAGTTGGCTTTCTTCTCCAGTTTTAGTATTGCGGACTTTCACCCCTTCCATGTGACCATTACCGAAGATATCCACGGCTTCTGTGTTCCAATGTACCTGGATTTTTGGATTGCTCAAAACGCGGTCTTGCATGGCTTTAGAAGCCCGCATTTTATCCGTGCGTACCAACATATTTACCTTGGAACCGTATTTAGTGAGGTAAATTGACTCTTCTGCCGCCGAGTCACCAGCACCAATCACAGCCAATTCTGCACCGTGAAAAATCGGTGTCGCACCATCGCAAATTGCACAAGCGGAAATACCCCGACTCCAGAATTCATGTTCGCTGGGTAAACCCAAACGCTTTGCTGTCGCACCCGTAGCAATGACGATGCTGTTGGTTTTAATTTCCCTTTCTTGCGATCGCACTGTAAATGGACGCTGACTCAAGTCAACTGAGATAACATCTTCAGTATATAGTTCAGCTCCCCAGCGCTCCGCCTGCGCCTTCATCTGATCCATCAGTTCCGGCCCGGTAATCCCTTTAGGAAATCCCGGAAAATTCTCAACTTCCGTTGTTGTCATTAATTGCCCACCAGGTAAACCCCCGGCTTGGAAACCTTCAAATACAACGGGTTTCAGGTTAGCACGTCCAGCATAGATAGCGGCTGTGTACCCTGCTGGCCCAGAACCGATAATTACCAAGTTTTCTACTGTGGGGTTAGTCATGTTTATACCCGAACTCATAACGACTACGTTTAATATAGCATAACAAACTGTGATTGGCTACGCCAGATGGTAAGCGATGTCTGCGACGGGCTACGCCTACGCAAAATACCTACGGTACTATGCGCTTAACACTTGCCAAACATCCTCTTAACTGTTAAGACTCTTCTTGGAGGTATTTTCTAATAATTTCGGCATCTAATTCTAAAAATTCTGCTATTTCTTAAATGCTCATACCTTTATCAATACATTTTGGGACTAATTTCAACTTTGTTTCTAGTTCAGTTTTCGGCTTAGTCTTTGCCAAGATACTCTCGTACAATCGAGTATTTTTGAATGCATCGAAATCAAGCATTGTAGCTTTCGTAGGTTAGGGTACGTATGATAGATATAAAAGCGTTATTTAGTGTATTATGTCCTTTGCGATTACAGACTTAGAGCAGCTACAAACTGAGCATCCAGAATGGCAGATGGAGCTGGTAGAGGGGAAAATCATAGTTATGGGGCCATCAGATTACGAGTCAGAAGAAATTGGCGCTCGTCTCATTACCTTCTTGAATAACTGGGTCATGTCGCGCAAACTAGGGCGTATAACTGGTTCTAGCGCTGGTTTTATCATACCGAGTATAGAAGATAAAGATGGCGACTCGGAAAAAAGGAACCTACGTGCCCCTGATGTGTCGTTTGTCCGCGCTGACAGATTGAAAAAGACTAAGCGCGACTTTGTAGAGTTAGTTCCAGATTTGATGGTTGAGATTAAATCTAAAAGCGACAGAATCAAACCACTTGAAGAGAAGATTCAGTTATTCTTGCAACTTGGGTCTGTAGTCGGCATACTGATAGATCCTGATAAATTGACAGTAACAGTTTACCGATTAAACCAAACTCCAGTGATGTTGGAGAATGGAGACACACTTGTATTACCGGAGTTGCTACCAGGTTGGGAACTGGCGGTATCAGAACTGTGGCCACCTGAGTTTGAATAAAGTACTCTCACAAATGAAATTAAGAATCTAGCCCTTGGTGAACACCAGGGGCTTAGTTATATCTGTGTCAATTGGGATACAAGGATTCTGGATTGTGTAACCGGATCTTGCCAAACTTTTTTTCTGGAGGTGATAGGAAAGCGATCGCATCTGGGTAAGTTACATCTAGAACACCCAAGCAACCCCTACCCCTGGGAAAACACTTATGAAAACCGAACTAAAAGCCAAATTTATCCAACACATCCTCGCCAAGAAGAAGGGAGATGAGGGTTTTACACTTATTGAATTACTAGTTGTAATTATCATTATCGGTATTTTGTCTGCGATCGCTCTGCCTTCTTTCTTGAACCAAGCAAACAAAGCCAAGCAGTCAGAAGCAAAAACTTATGTAGGTTCCATGAACCGTGCTCAACAAGCTTATTACTTAGAAAATAGTACATTTTCAACTTCAATTGGTAGTTTAGGCCTTGGTATTGCAACACAAACTATAAATTACACATATACGGCTGTTAGTGGTGGAGATGCTAGTTCAATAAACAACCGAGCGAAAGTAATAAATAGTGGTGCGCCTCTCAAAGCCTATGTTGGTGCTGTAGAGATAACAACCCAACAAGCTACGAGTGAAGCTACTACCGTAGCTGTTTTGTGTGAATCTAACAGCGCTATGGTTAACGGTGGTGCAAATGCAGATACCATTACAATTGGCACTACCGCTGGACAACCTACTTGTCCTGCCAGCTACGTCTCTTTGGCTAAGTAACCAACCCGGGACAAACAGTATATAAATTGTCTCTCAACTATATATTTTCCAAAGTGGGTAGATACTTCTATCCACTTTATTTCTGTTATGTAAGTTGTTCACAAGTATATTCCTCATAAAATTTTCTCAGAGAATTATAATGATTACTAATATATGTAATTGGCAAAATCAAGCTGAACAATACTTCATTCAAGAAAAATATTCGCAAGCAGCACAGTTATACGAACAAGCAATAGAAATAGAACCAAATAATATTTCTTATTATTGGCATTTAGGGTTACTACTGCTATTACAAGGGCAAGAAGCAGAAGCTCAAATGACTTGGATGCTGCCAATAACAGAGGCAGATGAAGATCAGTTACCAATCTGGATAAATGAACTATTTCAATTTTTACAAATAGAAGCTGAAAGACGCGAAATACTGACAGAATATTCTCTAGCTTGGTTAATTCGCCAGCATATACGAGAAATTAATCCTAGTAATATAAATAATTTGCTTCAAATTTTTATACTTTCTATCAAGTTGCAAAAATTTGAAGAAATTGATAATTTGAATGATTGGGGATTAATTGAAAACTTAAACGCAAAAGAAAATATAGAAATCAATACCGAATTATTAACCCAATTTTTAAAAGAATTTTTAAATACTGTTCCCTTACATCCAATTAATCTAAATTTAATAGAAGCTAGTCTTCCTTATTTTTCTAATACTCATGAATGCTTTTCTATACTACTTCCTGCTGCTATCCAAATTGGTCATACTTTGCGGCAGCCTTTACTAGCAGCATCTATACTAGAACTGCATTTACGATTGGAGCCAAATAATGTAGAAATTTTGCGGCACTTAGCGACTTTTTATCAAGACGCTCGTAATTATTCTCAGGGCATAGAGACAGCTAGATTGTGTTATTCCTTATCAGAAAGCTTGGCGGATAAAATTTTTGCCCTACATTTGCTGTTAAGAGGTCTAATGACAGCCGGAGGATATTGGCAAGAAATATGTACAACTTGTCAAGAATTGGAAAATGTGTATCAACAGTTTATTAAAGCTGAACGAATTCCTTTAGAAGAAGGAAGAATATTACGGTTACTTACGCCATCTTTTGCGATTCCTCACATTAAAGATGCTCCTGCGGATTTTCGAGCTATTCATAATCAGGTAGCTGAGATTTTTGACTTCTATATTAAAGCTTTTGCCCAATTAGAAGGAAAAAAATATTGTCATAAAAATAGCACTAATAGTAATTTATATTCATCGACTAAAAAATTAAAAATTGGTTATGTATCTTACGCTTTAAGGAATCATTCCGTTGGTTGGCTAGCTCGCTGGCTATTTCAGCATCATAATCGAGATAAATTTGATATTCATACTTATTTTGTTAACTACCAATTAGTAAATGACTATCTCCAAGAATGGTATCTAGGTCAGGCAGAAAAACCTCGTCAATTAGGTATAAATGGTCTAGAAATTGCTGACCAGATATATCAAGATGAAATTGATATTTTAATTGACCTTGATAGCATTACTTTAGATATCACCAGTGAAGTGATGGCACTCAAGCCAGCACCAATTCAAGTTACTTGGCTGGGGTGGGATGCATCAGGCATACCTGCAATTGATTACTTTATTGCAGATCCTTATGTACTGCCAAATGATGCACAAGATTACTATACAGAGAAAATCTGGCGATTACCTCAAACTTACATAGCAGTAGATGGTTTTGAAGTTGGTGTACCAACTCTCCGCCGCGACGACTTGGATATTCCTATGGATGCTGTTGTATATCTCAGCGCCCAAAGAGGATATAAACGCCATCCAGAAACGACAAAGTGGCAAATGCAAATTATCAAACAAGTACCTAACAGCTACTTTTTGATTAAAGGGCCTGCTGAGGAGGAAACAATTAAACGCTTCTTTTACCAAATTGCCGAAGAAGAAGGTGTAGATTGTTCTCGGTTACGATTTTTACCACAAGTTTATTTAGAGTCAGTTCATCGTGCTAATTTAGGCATTGCTGATATTGTATTAGATACATTTCCCTACAACGGAGCGACAACAACCTTAGAAACATTGTGGATGGGTATCCCGTTGGTGACGCGAGTCGGCGAACAATTTGCAGCGCGTAACAGCTACACTATGATGATGAATGCAGGGATTACAGAAGGCATCGCCTGGAGTGATGAAGAGTATATTGAGTGGGGTGTCCGCTTGGGGAAAGATGAGACTTTACGCCAGCAGGTGGCTTTGAAATTGAAAGCATCTCGACAAACAGCCCCCCTGTGGAATGGTAAGCAGTTTACCCGTGAAATGGAGAAGGCTTATGAACAAATGTGGCAGAACTATAGCGATTCTCAATTACATGGAATACAGACCTAACCCCCAGCCCCTTCCCTCGTAGGGAAGGGGAGTAAGATTCAAAGCCTCTCTCCTTTTAAAATAGAGGTTTGAAGAGAGGTTAGAGCGTATTGCATCCAAATGAGAAGCGATATGTAATTTACCACTACACAAGCAAAGTCCACCTCCGTGGACTAACAAAAAAGCAAGATTTTTAACTCGCGTAGGCGGATTTTGCCCTATAGCGATATCACAGTTTCAGCAGATTGGCCCGACGCATGACGAGGGCGAAGATGCAAAGTGATTTCCGTATCAAGTCGCTTAAGGAAAATGAGGAGTTTGCCTTCGCTGAACCGTTGAAACTCTCCTTTCATCAAATGAGATACTTCTGGTTGGGGAATGCCAAGAAGTTCGCTAATTTCGCGCTGTTTCAAGTTGCGTTGAGAGAGGAGGCGGAGTACTTCAATCCCTATCTTGCCCCGCGTAAAAAGTTCTGAAGCATTGGACAAACCGAGGTCAGCAAATACGTTGCCACTGCTTTCTTCAAAAACGGGTTCCTGTATCATTGTTGTTTTTCCCTTGCCACTGCGTCCTTATAGCGTTGTTTAATAATCAGTAAAGTGCTTGCTACAAACTTAAGCTATCTATATCGCAGGATGGAAGAGTTTCTGCTTTGGCTTGTGCGATCGCAGATTGATTATCTGTTGCTAAAGCAATTCGAGTATTAATTCTAGGCAAAAGAGTTTTCCATTGTACATCACTTATTTTACCTAGCAGAGAAATTTCTGGCCCCTCAGTTATGTCTACTTCATCTTCCATGAGAAAATTCATGGTCAAAGATGATAAAAGCATATCGGCTTCTTCTTCAGAAATATTTTCAGTATTTATGAGGAGAGTTATGTGGCTTTTATCTGGGTGAGTAGTGAGAGTAGAAATGACACTTACTAAATCTTGATACAGTAGGTCTTCTGGCTGTAACCAGTCTGGGAAAATAACTAGGTTGATATCTCCTAAGCGGAAATTTTGACTCAGGGTATCTGCAAGATATTTACTAAATAGTTCTTGGAAGAGACTGCCTATCTTAGCTGAGTAAGCGCGGCTATCTAGAAAACTAGGATTAGCTTGTATTTTTTCCTTGATTTTGGCACTCTTTTGTTGGCGTAATTCAGGATCGGTTCCGAGTGCGATCGCTAACTGTATATAAGAATCTTCACTATCGGCAACTAAATCAGGTATATCTAATGCTTGCACCATTGCAGCCCCCATTGCAGAGCGAAAACTAGTTCCCCGTTTAGCAATTACTGGTAAATTAACCTGTAGTGGTTCTATCAAAGAAGTTGTTCCAGCAAATGGAAAAGAATCTAGATAAATATCAGCAATTTTGAAATATTCTTTAACTTCTTGGCGGTTTGGCACTGGCTGAGGATCTAAAACTATTAATTGTTCTGCTTGTATTCCATGCTTTGAAAACACTTTAATTAAGTGATTTACAAAAGCTTTCTTAGGATAATTGTTTGACCAATTTGGGCCAAATGGCAGAAGCACTAAAACAGAGTTAGGAACTCCAGAAATTATTTTTGCCCAAATATCAATTAGTTCAGGGATGATTTTAAATAAGTTAGCACCAGAGATAAAAATAACTGTTTCTTCGGATATACCCAAACTTTCTCGATCAACTTTGACAGTTATATTTTCTTCTTCATTACCATAACTAAAGCAATGAGCAGTTCCTTCAAGTTTTACCAATTTTTCTTGATATTGCTGTTCTGCCATTGCTGATGGATCGGTTAGCGTACCAGAAATGTAATAATCTATATGCCGCATCCCTGTTGTTACCACAGATCCACCACTTGTGACTTGTATTCTAGCTAACCGATGCATTGATAAGAAGCAGATTTGATTGGTTACTGCCGTCACATTGGTAGCAATAAATAATATATCGAGATCATCAGCACGAATAATATTTGCCTGTTCTACTAAATCTTGTGGTAGCAGCTTAAAGGAGTTGGCACAGCTTTGGCAATATTGCTCTAGTTGATGACCAGTTTGATTAAGAGAGTACAAAATTACTTCAAAATCTCTACTGATATACTCATAAACAGGCAGGTAAGCAAATGTTTCAGAACCAGGTAGAAAATGTGCAGCCAGGACACCCAAGCGAATTTTTTTTCTACTTGTAGGTCTATCAGCAAACTCGTAATCTACCTGATATCCCTTCAGGTTCAGTAAGAACTCTATAATCTCTCCACGTTTAACATAGATATCTTTAAGATTATGCTCATTAAAATATAGGGGGATAAAACTAGCAATGGAAGTAAAGTTATTAATTATTTCATGCCACAAGGGAGAATCAGGATTTTTTAGTATTGATGTGTGTAAATAATCAATCCATCCCTGCATATAGTAATAGTAACTATCTGCATCACCCGGTTCTTGAAAGTTAACTGGGGATGAAAATAGGAATTGCAGATAGTCTTTAAGTAACCAACGAGGTATACGAGAGAGGTCATGCTTTAATGGTAACTGGTCAGCACGGCGATACAGCATAGCTGCTAGTAAATACTGAATTGCTTTTGGCTGCTCAAAACCTTGAGATATATTTTTAACTATATCATTAGCAAAAATTTCTTCTTCATCAGTTAGGCTTTCATATTTAATGCCACTATTCAGTAACATCTGATATGTTTTACCTAGCAGACTTACGTACCTATCTTTTATTTGTTCCTCTGAAATATTTAACCATTCTTCTGCTATTTGTTTTCGTAATTGACATAATTCAGTCTTCTGGTCACTCAAAGCTGCATATCTATAAAGAGCTTGTTGTCTTGTTGCTTGAGGATATCGTGTATCACTGTAAATTGTCTGAAACAGTTTTTGGTAATCTAATAAAATAGCATTTTTTAAAGCAGCATTTCGACGAGTTTGTTGTTGTGGGTGTATCCTAAAGTGGGATAAAACTTTGTCAACAAAACCGATTTTATATTGGCTCATAATTCTGAGCCACATTTCTAAATCCACAAGTTGACAAAATGTGGAATTAAATAATCCTACTTTCTCAAAAACATCTTTTCTAATTAGTACTGTGCTTGGCTCTCCAATTTTATTAATTGGGCTGTCAAGTATATTTTGATCTAGTAAAAGTTGCTGTCCTGATTGAATTGGCTTTAATGTTGACCAAGCTTTGTGTACATCTTTAGCTTCGTGATACATTAAAAAGTTTGAATCATAGACGGTGTTGCCAGTATTAGTGAAGAGTGTTCGCGGTGAGAAAACTAAACCTATTTCTTCATCTTGTTCAGCCAAATTAACCATTTCTTCAATAGCAGTTGGTTCTAATAAATCATCTTGAAATAAAAATTTTATGTATTTACCTTTGGCTTGAGAAATACAAAAGTTCCAATTTTGAGCTAGTCCATATTGGCTATGTTCAAGAATTGAGAAATTATAGCATAATTTCTGGTTAAATAATTTAGCAATTTCAACGGTTATATCAGTAGAATTATCATCAGATAAAATAATTTCTATATTTAGATAAGTTTGGTGTAACACGCTATTAATAGCTTCTGCAATAAATTTTTCCCCATTATAAGTAGGAATACAAATACTAACTAACGGCTGTTCTTCTAATAAGTTAGTTTTCTTGTAATCAGTTTCTTGCTGTAATCTATTTAATTTTTGTTCATTTAATACACTAGCTAGTTGTTGAGAGTATAAATTTATGGATGTATTTATAATTGCTTGATATTGAGAACTAAGATTATGCTTTATAGTCTCAAGCATTCTAATAGTTTCTTTGATTTGCGATTCTCGCCTTTTACTAGACCATACTCCTTTGGCATGAACTCTATATGCTGCCATCACTTCATCAATATATCCGATTTTTCCATGCTGTGCATTTAAGATATGGAAAGTCCAATCTCCCATACTTTGTTCATAAAACCAAGCGGGAAACTCTTGTACTAAACCAGCACGATACATTACCGAAGGAGTGGAAATAAAGTTATTTACTAACAAATTTTCTATAGTAGATGTTTTTGGCTGATTGTGTAGAAAAATACTAGGTGAGTGACTGTTATCTTGCCAAAATACTAATACATTGTGAAAACATATAACAAAGTCTAGGTTTTTATCTAAAAAATCTACTTGTTTTTGTAGTTTTTTACTTGAAGTCCAATAATCATCACCTTCTAATATTGCTAGATACTTACCTTGACAGGCTTTAAATGTATTTAAAAAATTTTTGTGCGCCCCCAAGTTTACATCTGGCAATAATAAGCGAATTTTGTCCGAATATTTTCTTTGGTAATCAATTACAATTTGACGTGTATTATCTGTAGAATAATCTTCGCCTATCACAAGTTCATATTCAAAATCGACTTTTTGCATCAATACACTTTCTATTGCTTGAGCGATAAAATTTTCATGGTTATAAGTAACCATTAAAACACTTACTTTCATACTTTTACCTCTAAGATATAAATTTTAGATGTGTGAATAATAACGGACTTTGGAAATTTCACAACTATTTGCAACGACTAACTTGATAATTTGACAAATTTTGCTAATATCTTCTGGTTTTAATGCCGTGCCTGTTGGTAGGCAGAGTACTCGATTGACAAGTTTTTCAGTTTTAGGTAGTAATAGCCTATTGTAAGGAAAATAAGAACGATAAGGTTCCATATTATGGCAACCTGGATAGAAGTACTTTCGAGCAATAACATTTTCAGCTTGTAATATTTCAACTAAATAATCTCGGCTTATACCAAAATCTTTTTCATCAATTTCTAAAACAATATACTGATAATTACATTTTTGTGTTTTGTCATAAGCAATAAGTCTCAGTCCAGGAATACTCTGCAATTCTTGTTTATATTGTTGATAATTACGATAATTGATAGTCACAAACTCTTCTAAACTTTCAAGTCCTGTCAAACCCATTGCCGCTGATGTTTCATGCATTTTCCCGTTTGTACCAATATAGATAACGTTATCCATACCGACAAAACCAAAGTTAGTCATCAGGCGAATTTTTGCAGCTAATTCATCATTATTAGTCACAATTGCTCCGCCCTCAAATGTGTTCAAAAATTTAGTAGCGTGGAAGCTAAAAACTTCGGCATCTCCAAAGCTACCAATCATACGTCCTTGATGTGAACAGCCGAAAGCATGAGCCGCATCAAACATTAATTTTAAGTTGTGGGTACGGGCAATTTTACTTAAAGCTTCCACACTACATGGACGACCCCACAAATGAACGCCAATAATACCTGTAGTACGTGGAGTTATTAATTGCTCTATTTGCTTTGGATCGATGTTGTGGGTTTTAGGATCAATATCACAAAAGACTGGGGTAATTTCTTGCCATTGTAGAGCGTGTGCAGTTGCGATAAAGGTAAAAGAAGGGACAATAACTTCACCCTTTAAATCCGCAGCACGGATAGCTATTTCTAATGCTACTGTAGCGTTACAGCTAGCAATGCAATGCTTTACTCCGACAAATTCAGCAATACGTTGCTCAAATTCTTGTACATAAGGGCCATTGTTCGTTAGCCATCTTCTATCTAAGATGTCATTGATACGATTAAGTAAGCGCTCGCGGCTTCCAATATTAGGACGACCAACGTGCAATTTTTCTGTGAACGTTGGTATGCCAGTAAATATAGCTAAATTATTCAATTGTTGTTTCATCTGAACCATTTTTTAATTTTGTATTTTGAAAAACTTTAGAAAATATTTTAAACAAATCATTATCGGACATTTCAAAGGTGAGGAGCTTTGATATATTAAAAAGCAAAAATTCTTTTTGTGGTTTATTCCATAATTTTGGCGTAAAGCACTGTTTCTTCAGAATGTATCGTGTAATGATCTATATACAACTGGTAGCCAATATCTAAACTATGGATAAAAATAGGAATATCAAAAATATCATTTGGTCTGTGATATATAGAAATAGCAAGTTTTGGACGGAACTTACGGATAGTTTCTAAAGCCCCATGTAAGGCACTTAATTCAGCTCCTTCAATATCCATTTTAATAAAATCCACTCTATCTATACTTTTTTCATATACAAGTTGATCAATTGTCGTAGTAGCTAGAGGTATTTCCGATGGAGTCTTACTAATATTTGCACCAGGTCCTTCGCCATGTAAATAAAGCTGAGTTTCTGAACTATCCGTTAGAGCATAATCACTAATAACTACTCTTTCTGCTAAATCTTCATTCTGCATCAAGTTGTAGCAAAATACATCTAAATTATGTGGCTCTATTTCAAACGAAAAAACTTTTCCTTTTGAACCAATAGTTGATGCAAAAGCCATTGCTGTATCACCAAAGCACGCACCAGCATCAATCACATAATCTCCTGGCTCAGGACAGATTTTAACATTATTTCTACTAAAGTAATACTGCTTGAACAAAAATGTCCAAGCTACATTGCCCGACCAGCAATCAATAGTAATATGTTGATTTTCAAAGCTAACCGCATACTTCTGCAATTCACCAAAAATACCAGAGTAATCTACATTAGATTCTGAAACTATCATCTCCCTAGCTTTTTGTCTGTCTCGCCAGTGTTGTTCATTATTAGTAGGTAATTTAAAGTGTAGATGTCCTACTAGTCTGAAAAGTAATAAGTTTGTTAACCAATTCTTAGACTCAGAATCAGCTAGAATTTTGTGAACTTGCTGAAGATTTTCCTGATTTTGGAAAAGAAACTTAAGATAATAACTGTATGAGTCTATAAAAATCTGTCTGTTGGTATAATCCTTTGATAAGGTTTGAAATCTCTCATAATCCCAGTTATTTTCCTGAAAATTATGAATATTTACATAAAAAGCATGGATAATATCATCGATAAATTGGGACATAATTTTGCTGTTACTATATTTCAAATGTTTCAATTGGACTCAGTTATGATAAATAATTACTACTTAAACTTGCAATGTATCAAAATTTGCTATTGCTACACTCAAAGTTCTAGCAGTCTTGCTAGTTATTAGATTACCCACAACTTCTTAAAAACTATCATTTTAAAATTGGTTTACTTTCTTATATCATGCATTCATACTATTTATTATTGTTTTGAATATCTTTATTATAATTACTTCTAAGAATCGCCATCACAAAAGTGTTATGGTAGCTGCCATTTTTATAAACTGCCTCTTCCAACTTTCCTTCTACAAAAAAACCAACTTTTTCATACATTCTAATAGCTCTAGTATTTTGCTCAAGAACATAGAGATAAATACGGTTAAGATTCAAATCAATAAAAGCGTGCTTAATAATTTCTCGGCACACTGCTTCTCCAATACCTCTAGACCAGTAATCCTTATTACTGATAACAATTGAAAATTCAGCAGAACGGTTAATCGATTGAATATTTGTTAAATAGACATTGCCGATAATATTATTATTATCTGATTCAATAATAGAAAGTCTAAGGTTTTTATCTCTATTATTAAGATAGTTTTGATACCAATTTTCATCTATCTCTTCAGAAATATAAAGAAAATTACACCCAAGAAAATTGATAATATCATGGTCATTTCTCCATGCATTAATTATTTTTAGATCCTTTTTGGAAATCTCTCTCAATGTGAACATTCTTAGTTTTTTAATAGTTCTTTTATTGATTTAATCACATAATCTAGGTCATCAATCTCATATCTATGATCTATTGGAAGTGCAAGTAATTTTTGCGTTAAATCGTGTTCAAAATCAAATCCTTGTAATCCTCTATGAGTTGTATCTTTCCATAATATTGGAATAAAAATATTTTGATCATATAATAGGTTTTTATCTATTCTATTGTTGACTAAAAGAGGATAATAGTAAGGAATAGCATTAGTTGCTAAAGGTAAATTAAATTGATTAATTTTTTCAAAGAATGAATGATAATAATTGAAGTGATGTCGACGCTTTTGAGCAACATTTAAATAATCAATATTAGCAAGCAAATATTCAGAAATCAGTGATATCTTTTTAATTTTATCATCCAGCCCTTTTTCATATTCTATAAATTCTTGATATGCTTGTTTCTGCTTACCCAATAAACGATTTAATAGATGATTACAACTCAAATCAGTATTCCTTTCATAGTCAACAGGAATATCATAAGGAGTATAAAGATATGCTCCATCTGGCACACCAAAAAACTTTCTTGCCGAATTAAAAGACCAAGCTTTACTATTTTCTCTATCAAAGAATGCTTGAGTATTATCAATAATAATTTGATCATTATACCGATTAATTAAGGCTTCAATAAATTTGCCCTTCAGTCCAAAATAATTGATATAAATCAAATACTCGTTTTTTTTTAATTTCACATCTTCAGTAGGTTCTAAGTTTAGATTAATTGAGTAAAAGCTATAGGGAGTTTGATTCGTTTTAATCGGCTTCAACAATGCATTACAGGTGTAAAAAGGTATCCATATTCTCTGGGCTTGAATGTGTTTAAGAATGAGATTTAGGCAAGCTCTTCCATTACTAAGAGCAATTGCATTAGAATGATAGCTGCAATCTTTATTTTGGATTTCTAACTCAAAAAAACCTCCAATTGGTTTTACTCTAGACTTCATCTCAATATTTAAAACCTCATATAAGTTTATATTTATCTGAATAGGTATGAGTCTTATGCTTGCTATCTATTAAATGAAATATATACCTAGTAACTTGTTTTTCCTCTTCCTAAAAATATAAATATTTTTGCATTTATATTAAATCATATTGATTCAACATTTTTTGAATTTTTTCTTTGTCATTAAACATTAGAACATCAATGATTGAAAGCCAAGGAACAAACTGATTATTAAATTGATTATATTCAACATATCTTGGCTGAATAAATGACAACTTGATATCATTTCTTTTAAAAACCTCTCTTGAATACAATTTCTCTCCTCCAATTGAATTTATGTAATGGTCAGACCCTAAACACTTGTTTATACTGATAACCCGTTCTTCCCCTTTCAATGTATTGTCTTTATTAAGTTCCGAGGAGAAATAAACTTGTGTGCCAATATCTAAATAATCACAAATGAGCTTTAAGCTATGTGTTATCATTTTTGAAATATTTATTTCATCTATATATAAAATACGATCTAATAGTTTTTTAATGTTTGAGTAATAAGGCGCTTTTCTATAAGACAAATCTACTATATTTAACAATCTTTTTCTTTCTTTATCAAAGTTTTCTGTAAAAAACCTCTGATTGATGTTCAAAAAAGCAGAATCATTTTTTATGCTCAATGTAAATAGGTAAGCTTCTCTATTTAATAGAATTTGGTTTCTATTGATCCAGCCTCCCTTTATGTACTGTACATCATCATGAATTACAAATTTATCTGCTATATTGATAAGCTGAAAATACCCTAGATACGGAAATAAATACGGCTGCATTATAGTAATCTTCATAAATAGACCTTCGTTTAGACCAGTGAGGCATAAAAAATAGACCTTGCTGATAAAATATGTAACCTATTAGATACAACCTTTTTCGCAAACCATAAAAATACTGGCGCAGAGATCAGGGTATTGCATTCCTAATTTGTAACAAGCTTCTAGATATGAGTCTGAAATTATGTCAGTACTTAATAATTTGTCAAATTGAAAATTGGCGAATGCTTTGAAAAATATACCGCCTCGATGAACAATATTGAGACCAGCATCAATAGTATCTTTTTCTAAGCTATCAAAAGCGTAAGTTTTTCTATGTCCATGAGCAAACTCTGCCTCAGTAACTGCCGTGTTGTGAGAAATAAGACCCATCTTAACGGCAATTTGCCGAGATGGAGCATTTGCATTGGGGACAGCTAAGAAAAGCAGTCCCTGATCTGATAACCAGGAATTAATTTTACGTAGAATGAAGACAGGATCATCTAAATGTTCAAGCGTATGAATTAGAAAAATAGCATCGTACTTGTCTTGCAATTCCAGTGTTTCAAAGACTGAGTTAATGAATTTAACCCTATATCCCACACGATTTCTCACGTATTCTACTAAAGTGTCAGCAGCCTCAACAACGGTGATATCTGTGAAGTGATCTATCAGCATCTCAGTAAATTCTCCTTGAAAGCAACCTAACTCTAATGCCTTACCCGATGACAAAAATGGTAGAAAAGAACGGAGCATATAGCGTCTTAGGAGTTTGTCAAAGCTATACTCATATTTTTTGTCAGGGTCATTAGTATTAAAGGTTGAATATTCTTTATTGTAATCTCTCATACTAAGTCTCTCTTGATATGGATTATGATGCATTAATAAATTAGCCTTGTCCTGGTTTGTAAAATCTCTTTTCTGGAGGTTGATACCATTCTTGCAAATTTGTTGGAACTAGAGCATTGTATCCAAGTATTTGCTTCATTTCTTCCGATAAACTGGTTACATAGTCATATCCAAAGTATCGAGGTAAATCCAACTGTTGCTTGACAAAAGGCTTAGTGAAACAGAGTGTAAGAGCGCGTCTAGGCTCATCCGTCTGATTGCTTCCTGCTGCGTGCCAAAGGTTAGCATCAAAGAGAATGATGCTACCACTTTTTCCAACAGCGCGAGTGGAATTTTCGTAGAATAGTTTTTCAGATGGCCGATCTGCTAGATAATGTCCTCCATTCATAAAGTAAGTTGCACCATTTTCTAGCGTAAAATCATCTAGCATGACAATCATTTGAAGCATCAGTTTTAGGTTGCCTGTGAAACAGCGAACATCTCGATGAATATTTAAAAGATAAGAAGGATGATTCTTAAGATTATTTACACCACCAAAGATATTCAAAATATAGTTGCCACCAAAGTAACTTGTTATTGCTTCTTTCAAATACATTTTTTCTAGAAATTCCATAAAGCTGTCACCTAATCCCAATAGGTGATTAATCGTCCCATCAGTATTATGTGCTACATCATTCTTGATTTGAATATGACGAGCTATTGTATTTGCTTTATCGAGGTCTAACTTCAACTTTTCAACTAATTGATTATCAACAATATTTTCAAATAACAACCATCCTTGTTTTTCAAGCTCTTTTCCTACTAATACAAATGAAGAAAGATAAGTTTCATTATTAGGATACTCACTTTGAGTGTAGGAAGACATATCATACTACCTTTAGAGATTGACCAATGCGCCCCATTTTTACTGAGCAGAGACGTTCTTACCCTCTTGCTTCTTAATCTTCTCTAATACAACTTTGTAATCTTGCCGATCAGGGTGCAACTTTACCAACTTCTCCAAAAGTTTCATCGCACCTTTCGTATCCTTCAATTGCAACCGCAGGACAGACAGTTTCTCTAAAGCAAGTTGGTTTTCTGGTTCCCGTTGCAAAACCAACTCGTAGCCCCGCGCCTGTTGCTGTAATCCTGACTCAGGAGACGCAGACGCAGTTGCTGGCTTAGGTTGAGTAGCCTGTTGGATTACGGGAATAACTGCAAATACCGTAGAACCAAAAAACGAGAACATCGACACTATGGTGACAATCTTTTGTCGTCGCTGAATCTGCTTTTTGCGGGTAATTAGGTATTCTTCGTCTGAACCAGCCATGCCTCACATACTTGCTGCGGTAAACACTTAAGTATCAGCAAGCCTCCCGTTCTGAGGATACCCATCTGCTCAACAGAAACTAACATCCTCGCTAAAAATTTTTTACACAAACTTCAAATGCTTACTCTGAAGACGAGAGAACCTTATGGTAAGCCTATGCTGTACTGCCAATTTTGCCATGCGTAGTATCGCTCCCATACCTCAAAGCAAAACCCTACCCTGTGCCCTAACAGGTCTTATTCTCTGAGCAAAACATAAAAATTATATAAAGATTTGCAATTATTTCGCCTAAAGCCAAATGTTTGCGATATTGTAAATAACATTTGAATCAAAAAGTGAGTAAAAATTTCTACTCAATTGCAAATTTCCCTTGTCAGTCAAAAACTTTCAAACTAGCTCGTATCCTATAGCTTCTTCAACCAACAAGCATATTTTCCCTAAGTTTAAACAAACAGAATTTTCCCAATATGCTCAATCATACTACTTAGTGGAACTTCCCTGAGGACTAATTATTCTGCTCGGCGTCCACAATAGATATCTTACGAAAGGTAGTGTTGCACTGTTGCGGAAAAAAGGTACAGGTAAAGAGGAAAAACAAAAGGAGCAAAGGTTAAAGAAAAAAGGGGAAAGATAAACATCCCTTACTCCTTCTCTCAAAACTTTTTTCTGGCTTCTGCAAAAAGTTTAAGGACTGCTTGGTAAAATTGGGATTTTCTGGTGGTAATTACCGTACAAAACCGAATTTACCAGTAACTTAGTAGAGTTTGTTATGGTATAGTTAGAAAGTTAAGACTAGCTTTACCAAATTACAGCACTCTACGGGCCGGCAACAATTGCAGAATGGAAAGCAGTTTTAATTAAGCATTTACCCACAAAATCAGAATTCAATCGAGGTTATGACTCAGCAAGTGATTCACCCAATGGTGAAATTGCAGCGCAACGTGCAATCACTCATAGAATCGAATATTATCAAGCCAAGCGATAGCATCTGGAAAATCGCTCTGCTCTATGGTAATGAATGGCAGCACTGGAAACAAGAATTGCTTGACTTTGGCTTTAGTATGCAAGACCCAGTTAGTGAATTGCTAGCTGTAGAAACTTGGGATGAAGAGTAGAAAATAGGGAATAGGGGATGGAAATTTTTAATATTCACCACTCCCTAGACGCGATTAATCGCGTCTCTACACACATCCCGACTCTCTAAAGTTTGCAAGCAGCTAAAGCCGCAGCTAATTCCTTTGCATTTTGATAGCGATCGCGTGGTAATGGTTCTGTAACGCGATCGATAACATCTCTTAATTGGGAACTAATTGTGGGAACTTTTGCCACATCAAACCTAAAGTTTCGCCCTCGTTGGCGGTAATACTTGAACGGGTTTTCGCCTGTGAGCAGAAAAATCAGCGTTGGCCCAATTGCATACAAATCAGATTGAGTCAAAGGTTGTCCTCGTTCTTGTTCAGGGGCGCAGTAACCTTCTGCACCAATTCGAGTACCGGGCGCTGTGCCGATTTCCTTAACTGCGCCAAAATCTAGCACCACGATGCGATTTTCTGAACTTCGCACCATTAAATTGGCGGGTTTAATATCGCGGTGAATCAGTGGAGGCTCTTGGCTATGAAGATAGTCTAAAATATCGCAGGTTTGGATCATCCAAGCGATCGCTTGGTTTGGTGTCACTGGGCCGGTGGTATAGACGCGTTTCTCCAAATCTTGTCCGTGAATTAGTTCCATTGCCAAGTATTTTTTTCCGCCTTCTACAAAGAAGTCATAATACTTGGGAACTCCTGGATGGTTAAGGGATTTGAGAGTGTGCGCCTCTCGCTCAAATAACTCTTGAGCTTTGACAATTTTCAGCATATCAGCATTCATTTGCTTCAACACCAGCAGTTGTGGCATACCCGCAATCAGACCAGCCTCATCCCAAGCGAGATAGGTAGTACCCATACCTCCTTGTCCGAGAGTTCGCAACACCTGATAATGGCGAATTCTCTGTTGGACTGAGAGAGGTTGACCGCAGTGGATGCAAAACACATTATTTGGAGAGTTGCCTTCGTGCGTGCAAGTTGAAGATAAATTTGCCAGATTTCTTGCTGAGTAAAGTGTCTCAGCGGCGTTTTCTTCTGTCCCTTGTATTTGTTGCTGCGATCGCAAACCAGTTTCTAGTACTGTTACCTCCTGAATTTGGAATTGCAGTATTGGGCCTCCCTGTGCCAATTGCAAAAGGGAATTATCTGGTAACGGACTCTGAAGTACAAGGATACCGTTGAGAAAAGTCCCATTTGTACCTTGACTAATCAACTGCCAAGCATCGCCATTGCTAGCTTCACCGACTTTTCTCAGTTCTAGATGATGCCGCGAAACTAAACTATCATTTAAAACAACGTGATTATCTGCCGCTCGACCAATCCGAATTCTGGAGGAGTTCTCAAAGCTCCACTGCTGGAGGGGCGTTTTCTGTTGCGGTTCTAACAGGGTCAGACTAACCACAATACAACCTTATAAGGTAAATGGATTAGGGATTAGGGATTGGAGAGTAGAAAAATTATTTCCCAGTTCCCAGTCCCCAGTCCCTTAATTTTCAACTTTCTAGATTTGGGCGTACTTTTGCCCGAATAAGTATACCAGTAATATTGTCGTGACCGTTGTATTGATTTGCCAAATCAATTAAATCTGTAACACCCCGTTCTAAGTTAGCACCAGAACTAAGTAAGGGTTGTAAGTGGGTCTGCCAATGGGTTTCTAGTAAATCATTATCTGATAGACCGTCCGATGCCAACAGCAGAAGAGTATCTTCGTTGATGTCGAAAAAACCTACGTCGGGATTAATCGAGTTTTCATCACGAGGCCCCAAGGCTTGGGTAAGTTGGTAGGCATCTGGACGGGCGTAAGCTATGCTTGCTTCCACTCCTCGGTTAATTTCCCGTTGCCCAACTTCGTGATCTACTGTGACTTGTTCTAGTCCCAGTTTGCGCGTCAGGCGATAGAGACGGCTATCTCCCACATGAGCAACTGCTGCTTGAGTATCTTGAATTAAAAGCATTACTAAAGTTGTACCCATACGCCCAACTCCAGAACGGGCATCTTGTTGATTGAGCTTGTAAATCGCCTCATTAGCTAAATACACTGCCTCACGAATGCTATCTTCTGTTGGCAGCTGGTTGGCAATCCAGTGTTCTTGAAAGTATTGCCGTAAGGTGTTGACTGCTAACTCGCTGGCTATCTCGCCGCCAGCGTGTCCACCCATACCATCACAAAGAATATACAAACCATGCCCTTCTAAGACTCGACTTTTAGGGAACTCCAGTTTATGAATTTTGGTTTCAATGCCAAAGCAGTCCTCGTTATGATGACGTTGACGCCCTACATCTGTGCGTCCTGCATCTTCTAAGCTGCTTAACTGCATCGCCAGCACAACAGTTGGCATATCATCAGTTTTACTAATGATATCTTCTAACTCATCTGATTGCGGGATAGTGGACACAGTAGTATTTTTCTCCTGTATTGGCGGCAAAGTTGCGGTTCCTAGTGCTTCCAGTTCAATAGAAATTTCCTCCAAACGCGATCGCAATTGGGCGATCGTCTGAATCTTACCTACCTCTAAATCCCCCAACATCTGGACTACAGAGCCAAATTGAGTTCGTTGCGACTGTCTAAATAGTGCTTGCCAAACTCTTCCCAAAGTTTGGATAGTTAACGGCTCCTCTGGAATAGTAGATGTTTGGCGAGGAGCATCTTCTGGCGACTCCGTGGCGGGCTGAGAATTCGATGATTCCACATACAACCTTTGTAGCGCCAACGTTTGGTCTTCATCCAATCGCAAATTCGACAAATCTAAAAGGCTTTGACGACAATTTACTGGTTCCAATACTGCCCAAAGTTGGGTCATTTCATAACACCAGTGTAAAATTTTTAACGAACTGGTTGTTTCTTCTTGCCAGAGGTCGAGTAAATACTGCCAATCCGAGCGGTTTTCGATTATTAATACCTGTATATCACCTTGCTGCCATGCGTCGTGAATCGACGGTATCCCCCGCTCATCTTGGGATTGTAAAGCAATATAAAGTTTAGCAAGCCGAGGAATCTCACTCACTTCCACTGATGGCGTTAGCAAATCTGATTCTTGACTTGCGAGTATTGCCTCAATGGGTGATATTTGATACGGTTGGCAGTCTAGAACTCTCACACCTACATCAGCAATAATGGCAGTTTCCGTCTGGGCAAGTGGCGTATCTAACAATTGATAGCGCTCTTGGGAGTCTAAATAGGAGCCTAATGTAATTTGAGAACTAGGCGATAGAGGAGATGAGGAGGGTATTGCTTGCTCATCTCCCTCACCTCCCACATCTCCTACATCTCCTTCTCCTCTCAAAGCTTCCCCAGTCGTTTCTTTAGCAATAATTGCCCAAAACACTGTTCCACATTCAGTGTCACAGTTATGACAACGTAGTGCATTCACAGGTACATCATCTGTACTGCATTCAGGACAGACCTTGTGAGTCAGGGACGCGCCACAGTTTTGACAGAATTTGTTGCTATTGGGGTTTTCAAATTTACACTGAGGGCAAATCAGCATAGTGGAAGTTCCTTTATTCCCGTTCGTTCCAAGGTGCTTCTAGCCACTAAGATCCAAGGTGCCACAATTGGCTGTCCCTGACTACAGTAGATTGTAGTTTATCAATGAATTTTGGTGGCAGTATTAATTGTGACGCATATTAGATAAATATTTCATATATTGGCAGGCAATTCCTTATAAATGGAGCAGGGGAGCAGGGGAGCAGAGGAGAAGTTGCAGTAAATTTTTCCCCTCCGCACCTCTGCCTCTTGTGCCCAATCCCCAACTGTCAAGAGTCTGGCAATTGTGGAGGTTCAACTTTAAACCATTTTTGATAAATTTGCTTGTAAGTGCCATTGGATAACAAAGTCGCTATACCTTTGTTAATCGCATCCAAATGGGGTGAATCCTGGGGCATAGCAATCCCGTAGTATTCTTGGGTAAGGAAATCCGCAACAACTCTGATGCCTTTAAGTTTGCCATTTTTAATGGCATACAAAGTAGCAAAAGCATCGCTAATCACAGCATCAACGTTGCCATTGAGCAAGTCTTGGAAAAATTCTGGCCCGGAATTAAAAGTACTAATTTTGGCGTTGGGGATGGTTTTAGCAAAATCGGCCCCAGTTGAACCAATTTGGACAGCAATTTTTTTACCTTTGAGACTATTGAAGTCTTGAATATTTTGATTGTCTTCGCGGACAGCGATCGCAAGTCCGGCTTTAAAATAAGGTCGTGAAAAAGCAATTGTTTTGAGGCGTTCGGCGGTAATCGTGATTCCGCTAATTGCTGCATCGACTCTTTTGGCTTGCAAGGTAGAGATCATGCCATCAAAGGGCAGACTTTCAAACTGGACTGCAAAACCTGCTACTTTAGCGATTGCATTCATTAAATCAATATCAAAGCCTTCCAAGTTCCCGCTAGCTGTTTGGATCTCAAAAGGGACAAAGGTGGGGTCTGTAGCCACCTTGAGAGGTTTAGCGTCTGAGTTAGTAGTGGGATATAAACTCTGACAGGCAATAATCAGTAGTAGGCAGCCTAAGCTGAGAATTAACTGCTGCCACTTGAAGTTAATTAATTTCACTATAGTAATTTTGTTCTAGCAATCAATATTTACGATACTTGTCATGATGTTATAAGAAAGAATACATACGTATGACTTTTTGCTAATTGCCTTTGTGTGTTCTATATTCTGACTCCCAATTTTTAATCGCTTATGGCTTCTACCACTTCTGCTTACCAAATTGCTGATTTGTTCGCCGAAAGAGCTAGAAATCTGACACCACCAACTTACGGCACTGAGTTAACCAAAATCATCACCGTCAGCTTTGCCTATGGTCTAGCTGACCCAATTCTCTTTCCCCATGCTGACTTGTCTGCTGCAAGCGCGGCTGTACTGGGAGAAGAAGCTCCGATCGCTCTCAATTATGGGCCACCTTCAGCCCAACTTTATGAACAAATTATTCTCCGCTTGCAAGCTCAAGGAATACCCGCCGATCGCGATCGCGTAATTATTGGCTACGGTTCCGGTCAGATTTTGGGCTTGCTGCCAGATGTGTTTCTCGAACCTGGTGATGTGGTAATTGTGGAAGGGCCAACCTTTTTGGGAGTAGTTAATAGATTTGTTCAGGCTGGCGCCCGCCTAATTACCATTCCTGTAGATGAGATGGGAATGGATGTAGATGCGTTAGAAGAAACTTTAAGCGACTTGAAAAAACGGGGTATTCGACCCAGGTTTATTTACACTATCCCTACTTTTCATAATCCCACAGGCACTACTATGTCGCTATTTCGCCGCCAAAAACTGGTAGCGTTAGCGGCTGAGTATGGCGTATTGGTGGTGGAAGACGATGCTTACAGCGATTTGCGCTTCCAAGGCGAAGTTGTGCCATCCTTAGCAAGCCTTGACAAGGAGGGGTGGGTGTTATATGTGAATACCTTCTCGAAAATCATTGCGCCTGGTATCCGACTAGGCTGGGCTTGTGGCGATCCAGCAATTATTGAGCGGTTGGCAATGTTCAAAAGTGAGGGGCCTGTGGGGCCATTTGTCAGCCATGTGGTTGGCCGCTACTGTGCTACAGGTAAACTAGATCGTCACATTCAGGAGCTAATCGCCTGCTACAAGCATAAGTGTAATTTGTTGTTAGAAGCGATCGCTCAAGAGTTTCCCAGCAATGTAGTTGCTTTGCGACCAGGTGGCGGCTTTTTTGTGTGGTGTAAATTGCCACCAGATATAAGCGCCAAAGCACTCCTAACTGCTGCCAATGAACACGGTATCAGCTTTCTGCCAGGAACTCGCTGCTATGCCAATGGCCAGGGAGATGATGCCATCAGATTAGCTTTTAGCTTTCAAACAACGGAGAAGATTGTTGAGGGAATCGCTGTCTTGGGAACAGTG
This sequence comes from Nostoc sp., assembly GCF_036917235.1. GTDB lineage: Bacteria > Cyanobacteriota > Cyanobacteriia > Cyanobacteriales > Nostocaceae > Nostoc. The sequence goes on along the minus strand of NZ_JBALDU010000099.1, from coordinate 131,842 downwards.
TTGAGGAAATGGCGGTAATTCTTCAGGAGGTAGGAGGTAGGAGGTAGGAGGAACAAATCATGCCTCCTGCCCGCCGATCGCGGACTCGCTAACGCTGCGCTATCTGCCTCTTGCCTTCTTCGATAAATTTTGTAAACTTTAAAAAATTTGCTCCAAGCGCTGGAAATCGCGCTGGACTTCATACCAGAGACTTTTATTATGAGGATCTGTTTTCAAAGCTTTTTTGAGATAAATTCTGGCTTTGAGTAATTGTTTTTCGGAAATTAGCGCCCGTCCCCAAATTTGATAAGCGATCGCTAGCCATTGGCGAACTTCTGCATCTGTTGACAACCGATCTGCTAAAGCTTCCGCCAGGGCGATCGCTTGCGGAAATCGTCTTTCTTGCAAAAATCGCTGCAATTGCTCATAAGTCTTCCACTTCAGCCGTTCTTCTATTTCCAACAGATTCGGCGGCTTTGGTTTCTCTGATTGTTGGCTTGTCACCGTCGTTACTGGCGTTCTCTGCCGCTGCGTTGCATTGGCGTCGTCACGTCCAGACGTTGACACCTGACTTGAATGTACGCCAATTTCCTCTGGTAGTACTACCGTCAGCAGGAGTTTGTAAGCCTCTGTCAAGGCAATAAACTTATCTTTGGCTTTGTTGTCATCTGGGTTGATATCGGGATGATATTGCTGCGCCAGTCGTCGGTAAGACGCTTTGATGTCAGCAAAAGAAGCTCCCGATCTTAAACCTAGTAAACGGTAGCAATCTCCAAGATCCATCTTGAGCTATCAGCTATCGAATATTTAGCTATTGGCTATTATCTGTCAGTATCAGCTTCAAGCCCGGACTATTAATAATAAGGGCTAATTTTCTATTTTAAAGTTCAATGTTGACAGTTTGTTTAAAGAAGGGGAGTGGGGAGTGGGGATTAGCGAACTAGGAGTTAGGAGTTAGGAGTTAGAATTCTTCACCTGCCTCTCTGCCCCTCTGCCCCCCTGCCCCTCTGCCCCTCGGTAACAGAGCGTAGCCGTTGGCGCAGCCTCTCGTAGAGAAGTGCTGCCTCCCTACTCCCCTGTTATTACAGAGGTTCGTTCTTCAATCACACGGTCTATTAAACCGTATTCTTTCGCTTCTTCGGCTGACATGAAAAAGTCACGATCCATATCCTTTTCAATTTTTGCCAAGGTTTGACCAGTGTTATCGGCATAAATCCCATTGAGCTGGTGACGAATCCGCAGAATTTCTCTAGCTTCAATTTCGATATCGCTTGCTTGCCCACGGGTGCCACCTGAAGGCTGGTGAATCATAATCCGTGAGTGAGGCAATGCTAGCCGTTTGCCTTTGGTTCCACCTGCTAGAAGAAAAGACCCCATAGAGGCAGCTAAACCCATACATATCGTTACCACATCTGATTTGATATGTTGCATGGTGTCATAAATTGCCATCCCAGATGTAACCATACCACCTGGAGAATTGATGTATATGTAAATATCCTTACCTGGATCTTCTGAATCCAGATATAGCAAGAAGGCTATAATCTGGTTGGCAATTTCATCATCAATTTCTTCTCCCAGAAAAATAATCCGTTCTAGGGAAAGACGAGTATAAATGTGAACCCATTCTTCCATCTGTCCCCCTGGCAATCGATAGGGAACGCTAGGGTAACCAATAGGCATAATTTGCTCCGTTATTACAATGATTAATAGCAAGGATGAAGGCTGTTTAGCTTCAACGCGAGGCGCTTCTATGGACTAAAGGGAGTTGAAGATCCAAGAAGTGTACTCACTTCATCCTTTAAAGGACACTCGCGGGTAGTGGGGGATTAGCCAGTTCTTCTTTCTCAAAAACTCGGTCAATCAAACCGTAGTCCCTAGCTTGATAGGGAGTCATATATAGTAGACGATCCATGTCTTTGCTAATTTTTTCTGGCAGCTGTTCGGTAGTCCGAGACAGAATATTAATCATCGATGCCTTATTTACTAGAACTTCCTTTGCCCGAATTTGAATATCCGTTGCTTGACCTTGGGTGTAACTCTTGGGTTGGTGCAGGATAATAGAAGCATGGGGTAAGCTAGCACGGCAACCTTTTGTACCAGCACTGAGGAGCATCGCTGCCATACCCATCGCGGTACCGATGCAGATGGTGTGGATAGGAGGCTTGATATATTTCATTGTGTCGTAAATGGCGAAGGCTTCGGTTTCAAAGCCAATGGGTTCGCCACTGTAACCAGAAGTACCAGTGGAGTTGATATAAATTTTTATTGGTTTTTCTGGGTCATCGGACTGCAAATACAGTAGTTCGGCGATGATCAGTTTTGTGATCTGTGGAACTAGAGGAGCTCCTAAGTAGACAATTCGCTCCTTTAACAATAGAGATGGTAAATCTGGCGGCGGTTTCCGGTAAAATCGATCGCCGTAATAGGGGGATTGAACAGCCTTGATGGCGGAAATGTCCATAGCAACTGATCGCCTGAAATTATGCCGTTAACTCTAATACATCCTAGCGTGATGCCAACTCTGTTCAAGGTGTGGATTTCTCCCTAATTTTGAAGGGGGGCTGACATCTGCCAATGTTTGGCTTGTGACATACTCCCATACCGTACGCTTGCGTCAGAGGGAACTTTAAAGTTTCAGCTAAGATATTCTGATTATATTAGTGTATTTGTGTTGGATAAGTTTTCCGTAGAGCTAAAGTAGTGCTTTGAAGTTATTTTTTAGTATGTATATCCTGAATAGGGACTCTGAGTTATGAAGGTTAATTTGCAGCCTGCCTTGAATGATGGTAATTTGGACGCAAATCAACTGAACAGTCAACGTCAGTTGGGAATTTCGATTTCGGCGATCGCAGAGACTCAAGACCGCCATGTGCCCCTGAATTTATGCTTAATTCTCGATCATAGTGGTTCGATGAATGGGCGATCGCTAGAAACGGTGAAAAAAGCAGCGAATCGTCTGGTGGATAGACTCAATCCTGGCGATCGCCTCAGTGTGGTAGTTTTCGATCACCGTGCCAAAGTCTTAGTATCTAGTCAAAGTGTCGAAAATCCAGAGAAAATAAAGCAGCAAATTAATCGCCTAGCCGCTGATGGTGGAACTGCGATTGATGAAGGACTGCGTTTGGGGATTGAAGAGTTGGCGAAGGGCAAAAAAGATACTGTTTCTCAAGCCTTTTTGTTAACCGACGGGGAAAATGAACACGGTGATAACAATCGCTGTTTGAAATTCGCCCAATTGGCTGCTAGCTATAATTTGACTTTAAATACTTTGGGATTTGGTGACAACTGGAACCAAGATGTTTTAGAAAAAATTGCTGATGCTGGCTTAGGTACTTTATCTTATATTCAAAAACCCGAACAGGCAGTGGAAGAGTTTAATCGCCTGTTCAGCCGTATTCAAACGGTGGGATTGACTAACGCTTTTCTGTTATTCTCCCTAATGCCCCATGTCCGGCTAGCAGAACTCAAACCTATCGCCCAAGTTTCCCCAGACACAATTGAGTTACCACTGCAACAAGAAGCTGATGGACGTTTCGCTGTGCGGTTGGGAGATTTAATGAAAGATGCAGAACGGGTAATCTTAGCTAATATTTATTTGGGACAATTGCCAACAGGTGAACAAGCGATCGCTAATGTGCAAGTCCGCTACGACGATCCAGCCGCCAACAAGGTAGGTTTAGTTACACCAAATATCCCAGTTTATGCCCATGTAGTCAAAAATTACCAAGCAGACCCGAATCCCCAGGTGCAACACTCTATTTTAGCATTAGCTAAGTATCGCCAAACCCAGCTAGCCGAGACGAAATTGCAACAGGGCGATCGCAGTGGTGCGGCGACGATGTTACAAACGGCTGCGAAAACTGCCTTGCAAATGGGAGATACTGGGGCGGCGACGGTGTTGCAAACTTCTGCCACCCAGCTACAATCTGGTGGAGATTTATCTGAAAGCGATCGCAAGAAAACCAGAATTGTCTCTAAAACAGTTTTGCAAGATACTCCTCCCCAGTAAACTCAGGTTTAGATGAAAGTTAAATTGCTCTCGGCGTTAAATGACAATAATGTTGATGTGGCTCAAACAAGTAGCCAACGTCAACTAGCAATGACGATTTTTGCCATCGCTGGTGAGTCTGACCAAAATCTGCCCCTCAATCTCTGCTTGATTCTGGATAAAAGTGGTTCCATGCACGGACAACCAATTAAAACGGTGATCCAGGCTGTGGAAGGATTAATCGATCGGTTGAAAGTAGGCGATCGCATCTCAGTTGTGGCTTTTTCCGGTTCTGCGGAAGTCATTATCCCTAACCAAGCGATCGAAGACCCCGAAAGCATCAAATCTCAAATAAAAAGCAAACTGACTGCTAGCGGCGGTACTGCGATCGCTGATGGTTTGGAATTGGGAATTACAGAACTGATGAAAGGTACAAGAGGCGCTGTTTCCCAGGCGTTTCTGCTGACAGATGGGCATGGTGAAAGCGGTTTGCGGATTTGGAAATGGGATATCGGGCGAGATGACAATAAGCGCTGTCTCAAATTGGCACAAAAGGCTGCCAAGCTGAACCTAACGATCAACACTCTGGGATTTGGTAATAGCTGGAATCAGGATTTGTTAGAAAAAATTGCTGATGTTGGTGGTGGGACTTTAGCCCATATTGAACATCCTGAACAAGCTGTAGAGCAATTTAGTCGACTGTTTGGAAGGATTCAATCTATTGGGCTAACTAATGCCTACTTACTATTATCTCTAGTGCCCAATGTCCGACTAGCAGAATTGAAACCTATTGCCCAAGTTGCCCCAGACACAATCGAGTTACCACTGGAACCGGAAGCTGATGGTAGCTTTGCTGTGCGTTTGGGAGATTTGATGCAAGATGTAGAACGGGTAGTTTTGGCGAACATTTATCTGGGACAATTGCCAGAAGGTAGACAAGCGATCGCTCATCTACAAATTCGCTATGATGACCCGTTGGTTAACGAAGAAGGTTTACTTTCGCCCCTGATGCCAGTGTATGCAGATGTGGTGCGGGCGTATCAACCGACTTCTAATCCGCAGGTACAACAATCTATTTTAGCATTAGCGAAGTATCGCCAAACCCAGTTAGCCGAAGCGAAATTGCAACAAGGCGATCGCACTGGTGCAGCTACAATGCTACAAACAGCAGCTAAAACCGCTTTACAAATAGGAGATAAAGGGGCGGCGACAGTCTTGCAAACTTCCGCTACTCGCTTGCAAGCTGGGGAAGAACTTTCGGAAGCTGACCTTAAGAAAACTAGGATTGTATCAAAAACCGTTTTACAGGAATAGTAAAAATTCAGCGTTGCTGATTAACGGGATGAAAGTTTCGCGTCAAAGCGCAAAGCGAGAAAAAATATTTTATTCCTCAGTTGAGTAACAAAGTAGTCGCATATTCCTAACTTATTGATTAACAACCAGCGAAGAGTTTGACTTATGCTGATCCAGAAGATTGTCCAAGAATTGCAAGACATCCCTGAAGACAAACTAGCAGAAATTTATGACCTAATTCACTACTTTCGGCTAGGTTTAAGTCAAGAACGTAGACAACCCTTTGCGGTGAGCGAAGTCGAACCGCGCACCCCTGGTTTATTGAAAGGACAACTCGGCGATGCTTTCTTTGAACCACTGCCAGAAGAAGAACTCCAGCAATGGGAATGAGCTACCTCATCGACACCCATATCCTGCTATGGTGGCTCTTTGACGATCCAAAACTCCCCACTGACTGCCGAGAGATCATTCGCAACCCAGATCATCGGATTATTGTCAGCAGTGCTTCTGCTTGGGAAATTGCCACCAAATACCGGATGGGTAAACTACCCGAAGCCAAACAACTTGTTGAGCAATATTCACAGATGTTGCATCAGGCTAAATTTATCGAACTTGCCATCACCACAGCCCATGCGCTCAGAGCAGGAAGCCTAGCGATCGCCCACCGAGATCCCTTTGATCGTATGATCATGGCTCAGGCTGAACTCGAAAGTTTAGTTGTCATTACCTACGACAAAGCCTTTCAGACTGGACTTATTCAGGTAATTCCTGACCTCAAGTAAAGCCAAGTATCGCAGATAAATTATTCATCCCACAAAAATACTGTGAGCTTTATCGGTGTTCTAGCCACAACCGCATAATAAAGGTACGCAGCAATGGCTACGTAAAACCCTATAAATAAATAATTAATTATTATAAATAATATAGATTTACGAGTTGGAGAAAATGCTCAAATAGAGCTATTCTCTTTTACCACTCATCCGCAAATATTTAGTAGTCCAGCCAGAAGTTTGTGGTTTAAGAAATCTGGCTTTGAAAGTGGGTAATATAGAGCAAACTGTTTTTTACTTAAAATCAAAAGGGGTAGAGACAGAAAATATTATAACTGATTAAATTACGGGGAATAAATTCACTTTTGCAGTTTTATGTCCCGATGTTTGCAGTTCGTGACAGTTAATAACCCATTACCATTAACTGTTGAAGAGTCCACCCTGGTAACTCTCTTCCCTTATATTGACGGATGTCAATAGTTAAGGACTTATAGCTATTTTCGTCCAAACCTTTTATTTCAACAAATACACTACCTTCAGGGAAAACTTGAATAGTTTTTATATCTATTTCTTTTATAGAAGTAAAAGTTTCAAAAGTTTCTACTGTTCTCAAACCATTGTTAATTTTGTGAGATTCAAATTTATTCCAATTGCCTTGTGAATCAAAACCTAACGTTAAATTAATACCAGTATTTTGCGATTTTGATATTTTATTATAGGGTAAAAAATATTTCCATTTAAAGAATATACATAAACTAGACGTAAATGTACTAACACAGAACTTACGCATTGACAAATAAGACAATAAATGCAGTGCTAAAAATTAGAAAAGAATAAGCGATCGCTAGTCAGTATGCGGCTGGAAAGATGGATAATTTAGACTATCTCTATGAGGGTATGGACAATCAGAGTAACTACCAAGGCATCAACAGCAAAATGTGATCTCAACACTTACACTTTGTTTTTATTGGCAGAATCAAAGTATCCGGGCTGCACACGTCTAGCAGATATCATAGAAGATTTATCTCATGATAGTGTCAATAGATTTTTGCTACGTGAGCGGTATGAACCGAAAGACTTATTTGATGAAGTTAAGCTATATATCAACTTAGTAGGTGGCACATTAAGCGGAGACGATACGGTAATTGATAAGCCTCATAGCGACCCAAAAGTAGCAGAATTAATTGGTTACATTTATTCTGGAAGGCATCATCGTACAGTCAAAGGTATTCAGCTAATTACCTTGTATTACACCGACTTATCGGGTAAATCTGTACCTGTAAATTATCGAATATATAACAAACAGGATGGTCAAACTAAAAATGATTATTTACGAGACATGATTACTGAGGTAATGGGAAAGGGGTTTAGAGCCGAAAACAGTGACTACTGATGCTTGGTATTCCAGTAATAAAAACCTGAAGTTCTTTAAAAACAAGGGATTAGAGTTTTTAACTGGTATAGCCAAAAATCGTTTATGTGTCTTGGAAAGTTGTTCATGGGGGAAACCCCCAAGACCACACTTTCCGCTTCAGTTGATGGTAAAACTTTTACCCAAGTCCAAAATCTAGAAATTCCAGAGAATGGCTTAATAGTGCATCTAAAAAAGTTTGGACAAGTCAAACTATTTCGCAGAAGTTTCAAAAACGAAACCCCCAGATATTACATCATGTATGTGCCTGACAAAGATGCACTATTTTTAATTTCTCTTACCGAGTTTAAGGAGTTACATTCGATTCATTGGGGGATTGAATGTTACCATAGAGCCATCAAACAAGTGTGTGGAATTGAGCTATTCATGGTGAGGACATCTGATGCAATTAAAACTCACTTTTTTAGTGCTATCCGCGCTTTCACACAACTAGAATTAATGCGAACCGAAGGGTTAATTAAAAACTGGTATGAAGTCCAGAGAAATTTGTCTCTTCAGGTAGCTCGTGACTTCATTCTGGAACACCTTGAACAAAAAATGCGCTTGAACACACATGGTCAGATTCCTGTCAATGCGTAAGTTCTGTAACAAATATAATTGTAATAATAGTTTATATTGCAAGTATAAAAACCACTAAAATAGAAAAATCATTCACGAGTGTTGTACTTATGGATAATGAAGTTGAACTACTTGAACACTGGCGAGAACTCACACCCCAAAAGCAACAAAAAGTTTTGGAGTTTGTTGAACTACTTAAATCTGAGTCAGAAACAACACCCGCCGAATCTGATTTTGTGCCACAAACACCCTTAGCCAAAAAATTATGGTCGATCCGACAACGAGCGATCGCTGCTGGATTGCAACTTCGTAAACGTTGACGAAATTGAACTTGAACTTGCTGAACGTCGCGGTGGATTCCGTGAGTCGTAAGAAGACGTACATAGACTCTGGTGTACTGATCGGCGCTTTCTGTGGCATTCCGCCAGTCAGCATTGTAGCTCATCAAATTCTTAACGATGAAAATCTGGAGTTTGCCTCAAGTCGCAACGTTTCAGTTAGAAGTCTTGCCTAAAGCAACTTTTAACAAGCAACAAGGGCGTTGCAGAATTTTACGAAACATTTTTTAGTGCTGTCATCCACTGGCCAACTGACTTAGAGCAAATTTTACAGAATGCTTCTCAAATTGCCTGTACTTACGGTTTAGCTGCGATGGATGCACTTCATGTGGCGGCTACTCTGCAAATTAAAGCCGATCAACCGATCGCTACTGAAAAGCCAACCAAACCAATGCACCGATCAACGGAAATCCAGATTATTGTCAATAGCTGCTGAAGACATATCGAAGTACTCCGAAGTAGTTTCATCTTGAGCAATCGTCGTACCGCCATACTTTTTGATTGCCAATCATAGTTTGTCAAGTACGACTGGCTTTAATTAAATCGGCTGCCTTCTCGCCAATCACGATCGTAGATGCGTTCGTATTTCCAGATAAAATGGTTGGCATCACGGAAGCATCGACAACGCGCAATCCTTCAATTCCGTGAACTCGAAGTTGAGCATCAACCACCGCTAGTGAATCGTTGCCCATTTTACATGTCCCCACAGGATGCCAATAAGTAGTAGCTGTTTGTCGAATGTAAGCAGCGATACCTGCGCTGGGCTGCGCCAACGTCTCATCACTGATTATGTCTGAACCAGGAGCCACTTCCTTTCCCAAGACTTCACCAAAGCCACCAGAATGAGCGATCTGACGGGCGATTTTAATACCTTCTACCAGCACTTGTAAATCAGCCTCCTGCTGGAGGTAGTTCACTCGAATGGTAGGTGAGTCAGTAGGGTTTGCTGATTGCAACGTCACAGTGCCACGACTTTGAGGATTGATCAGACAACAAATCAATGTGGAACCTGAAACATCAGGGGCAGAGTCCGAACTACCCCATAGAACTGGGCTGAAGAGAAACTGTAAGTCAGGTGCAAGCTCCTTGCTTTTGCCACTATGCAGGAATAATCCAGCTTCTACTAAATTACTGGTTGATGCGATCGCGGGTAGCGTTTGGGTAGACTTGTAGCCAACAGCAACCAATGGGTGATCGTGCAGGTTCTCACCTACACCGGGTAAATCAGCAACCACAGGAATGTTGAGCGGGAGCAGATGCTCTGCATTCCCAATTCCAGAAAGCATCAGAAGTTTGGGAGAATCGAATACACCCGCCGACAAAATCACTTCCTGATTGACATAAACTTGTTGCAGCCTTCCTTGGTGCAGATACTCTACCCCAATTGTGGAAGTTCCTTTAAACAAAATTCGAGTCACTAATGCACCAGTTTGAACCGTTAAATTAGGACGATCGAGAATTGGTACTAGAAATGCGGCGGCGGCACTGTGCCGCTTCCCGTCTTTAATAGTTAATTGATACAGTCCTACACCTTCTTGTTGTGTGCCATTGAAATCAGGATTGCGATCGTAGCCTATTTGCGCTGCGGCTTCGATAAATTGCTCTGAGATGACAGCAGGCGCGATCGGATCGGTGACGCTTAAAGCTCCATCAACACCGTGAAATTCTGACGCGCCTCGCTGCTGGTTTTCTGATTTTTTGAAGTAGGGCAATACTTCCTCATAGCTCCAGCCTGGATTGCCGAGCTTTTGCCAATGGTCGAAATTGTGGCGATTGCCTCGAATGTAAATCATGGCATTGATTGAACTGGAGCCGCCGACGACTTTGCCACGCGAACATAAGATTTTCCGCCCATTCAGGTGTGGTTCTGATTCAGTCCAGTAAGCCCAATCAACTTCAGTGCCTAGCAAGCTTGGCCAGGCTACAGGAACTTGAATCTCAGGTTTATTTACTGGATTCCCTGCTTCGAGCAACAACACAGTTGTTTCGCCATTTTCCGTCAAACGATTGGCAACAACACAGCCTGCTGAACCAGCACCAATCACCACGTAATCGTATTGAGCCATGATATCTTTTCTTGTGTATTCAACTACTTCAATAACTGCAACTAAGACTTTTATTCAACGCTATATTTTCGATGGGTAAGAGCAATAGCGATGTCTGGCGACAAGCCGCTACGCGTCTACGCCACCCATTGATTCCATAATTAACAGATGATGTAATTCGTTCCAGGTTTCGGCGAAATGAACTTTCAACAAGTCAGCTTTGCGCCAGTAACCCAGTGTCTCGTAAAGATGCAGCACCGAGAGATAGGAGAAATAAGGAACGCGAGCGATCGTTTCTAGCACATAAAACCGAGGGTAAGAACGATTTCCGTAGATGAAATCGACAATAAATACAAAAAAACTGACGATCGCTTCAATCAAAACTTTCATGGTGAATTCCTCTAGAATCAGAACAAATCCCTGATTTGACGATTTCGAGATATTACTTGCGCCAGTAGTTATTAGCAGCTGCGATCGTGGCAAACTCTGTTGCAACCGTCTGACCAACTGCAATCAGCATCATGGCATCATTGCCATAAACATCTCGCAGTTGGTTGCGTTTTTCTTCATCCGGCTGAGTCAATTTAATAATTAACCGTGACATTTTGACTGCCAGTTGTCGTCCTTCTTCTGGTGTCTCAGTCAATAGTGAGTTATTAGGAACTAATGTAACTTCGGGTGGCGTTACAACAGGTGAATTGGTCGTATCTATTACATTATCCATGTCAAAATTTCCTAAATTAGTGTTTACTTGAGAACAATTTCGATTCCACGACAACAACTAAGGCAAAAGCTTGAAGTTTATGAATCTAACTTTTAGGACTTACGCACTGTACAAACTAATTATCTTGTGTATTAACGTAAATAGGTCGTTTCAGCCTTTTCCAAACCACCCTTTATTAGTTGCGTAGGCGTAGCCCGCCGCAGGCATCACAAAAAGATAGTTGAAAAATTTAGCTAAAAGCTTTGAAAGCATACGTGTCATTTCGGCTTTTCTGTCAATGCGTAAGTCCTAACTTTTGCATTACCATCAACAAAAATATTCAGGGTTGCATATTTGCGGGATGATTTTACTATTTTTGTGGGATGGGCAACATGAGCGTCCCTTCTATTTCCGGGCGCGCAGGATGCCCACCCCACAAGAATCATTCCTTAATTCAGCAACGCCAAAAAATCCAGCCTTTTGTCAATCGCCCTGAAACGAGACGTTTTTCTCAAAGGACTCACGGCTTATGTGCAGATGATTAGCGGGAAAATCAGGATCGGAATAGCCAACGGCTAAACCACAAATTATTAATAATTCCGGTGGAATGTTCAACTCGTTGCGGATGATTTCGGGATAATCCGCTAGCGAAACCTCTACGCAAGTGCCAATGCCACGAGCTGTTAAGCTTAACACCAGGGTTTGTAAATACATCCCCACACTTAAAGCATCGGCAACGCCCAAATCTTGATGCATACAGACAATAGCAACCATTGGTGCGCCAAAAAATTCGTAATTACGCAGAACGGCCAACTGTCTATTCGCTTTATCGTCACGAGTAATCCCCATCGCCCCGTAGACTTGCGCTCCCAGTTCCTGGCGGTAATGCTGGAAGGCGGAAGGCAGAGGAGAGACGTTAGGCTGCTGCTTGGCTTGGTTTAGCAAGGCTTCTTGCAAGCGATCGCGGCATCCGCCTTGGGCAAACACCAACCGCCACGGCTGGATGTTTGAATTCGACGGCGCGAGCTGCGCTAGAGTGAGGGCTTCATCAAGCAAAGCCCTTGGTACTGGTTGAGATAAGAATTTGCGTGTTGAGTGTCGGTCTTTAATAGTTTGGTCAAGATCAAACATATCTTATCAACCTCTATGAGAAATAAATGCGATCGCTAAACTGGGATTCTAGGAATTTACCTAATAAATATGCTCTTCTAATCCTTACCTGGATGCCTAAGCCAGGAATTTACCCCTGACTTATACCAATTCTCTAAAATCAAGCAACATATCCAAGCCCAGGATACATCCGGCTTGCTGAATTACAAATTGGTATTAGGCATCCACCTACGGCAGTTATGCGCTGAACCCTCCATCAATCATCAGGTTTGCGCCGGTGATGTAACCGGACTCAGGGCCAGCCAGATAAGCAACCAGCCCCGCAACCTCGTCAACCGTGCCGTAGCGGGCTACCGCAATGTGCTTTTTGAGCATCTCGGCAAACTCCCCCTCCGAGGGATTCATATCTGTAGCGATTGGCCCAGGCTGCACGTTGTTGATCGTAATCCCTCGTGGTCCAAGGTCACGTGACAGTCCTTGCACAAGCCCTTGCAGAGCAGATTTACTCATGGCATATACGCCGCCACCAGCAAATGGCATACGTTCGGCGTTGGTGCTGCCGATGTTGATGATGCGTCCGCCCTCTTTCATGTGCTTGACTGCGGCTTGCGTCGCCACAAACACGGCACGCACGTTAATGGCAAAGGTTCGATCGAAGTCCGCCAGCGTGAAATTGTCGATTGGGCCAATCGCCAGTACGCCCGCATTGTTGACGAGAATATCAATACTGCCCAATTTGTTCACAGTGTCTTCAACAGCCGCGACTACCGCACTGGCATCGGCACTGTCGGCTTGGATAGCAAGAGCTTGGACACCTAGCGCCTGCGCTGCCTGCACAATTTCGTTAGCCCGATCGGGTGAACTAGTATAGGTGAAAGCGACATCAGCACCAACACTTGCTAAACGCTTGACGATCGCTGCCCCAATGCCGCGACTGCCTCCAGTAATGAGTGCGCGTTTATTCTTAAGTATGTGGTTCATGTTTGATACCATGCAATGAGAAATTGGATAATTCAGTGTGTATTTCTAATGAAATAAAACTGCTTTAAATTGGCAGTAAGCAAGTAAACAATAACAGATGATGGTGATTAAAATAATCGAAACAATTCATATACCCTTTTCTGGTTCCTGAATGGTTTTCAATGCCCCAATGCCAATCCAACAGCAGAATCCATCCACAATTAATGTCAGAATGGCTGTGATTTGGAATAGCAATCCCCAACCTAGAAAGGAAACTTGAGAAACATGATCCGAACTAATCACGATCAGATGATTGTAGATTCCAAAAAGGACTGATGCTGCCATTGAAAAGAGCAAGAGCCAGCTACCAATGCGGTATAACTGTGTCCAAAGTAAAACGACTGCAATGATGGGAATTGCATAAATCACAATACCCACAAATAAGCTCTGAAGTATTGAGAGGGGAACTGGGATTTCCACATGCGCTAAACCATGCAGTCCATGTACGATCGCATGAAGAACCACGATCGCTGTTCCATATTGAGCAATCTTCATCTTTCTTCTCCCTTCAATTCTTAACTGGCATGAGCCACGGCGGTGTTAACCATCCATTCCAAGGGTCGAGGCTGAAAATTTAATTCGCGTTTTGCCTTAGCATTCGATACGCCTCGCATCTGAGTCCCATAATAAACAGCATCCGCACCGCTAATTCGCAGAGCATCCTCAACCGATACCTGGGGGGGTGGTGGAGCATTGAGCCATTGGGCATAAGCAGAAAGCCACTGGCGCACCGCTAAGGGTTGATCGTCTGTAATCAGGTAAATACCAGGATTGCCTCGTTCTGCTGCCGCAACTGTGGCGATCGCTGCATCTTCAATATGAACCCACGACCATACGCCTTCCCCATTCCCAACAATCGGGAACTGTTGCTGCCGCACCTGTTGGGCAGCATCGCCATCGGGGGCAAACCAAGTACCGGGCCCGTAAAGGAAGCCATAACGCAGAGCAATTCCTTCTAGGTTGGGGTTCCCTAGTAAGTCACGCTCGATCTCAGTGACTATGTGAGCATCTGCTGCTACCGCAGGCGAGGCATCAAAAGCTAGTGGCGTTTCTTCGTCTGCCAAACCTGCGCCGGGAATCGCCCAGAATGCGATTGACTGTCTCAGATAACGGCGCACACCAGCCGCTTGCGCTGCCGCCAGCACATTAGAACCTCCTTCTCGACGGATGCGAGTGTTCAGGGCTGATGCTGCACTCATCGACTCGTTAGTATAGGTTTTGGGCAGGGAAGTGAGTTGTTCAATTACCACTTCCGGCTGAGTGCGGGTGATGGCAGCTTTAACAGCATCTGCATCGAATACATCTGCGATCACGAAGTGTAGGCTCTGCCTAATCGCTAATTCCACGCCTTGTTCAGCTAAAGTTTGTGCTTTTTCTAGAGAACGTGTCAATGCAACTACTTCATGTCCTTGCGCTAGCAGTTGCGCGATTAGGGGACGACCGATTGCTCCCGTTGCGCCTGCAACAAAAATCTTCATTTGTAAACCTCCTGTTTAAACCTGTGAAATATTTGAGAATCGTTAGTTGTGACAATATGAATTAGCTCAAATTTAAAATGGCGATCGCCATTTCACCAATAAACCTGAGCAGTAGCACGTTTAAGTTCAGCCGTGCTAAAGACATTGGTTAAAACAACAGATTTTTAGCTTGCCTGTTGGCGTAGCCTCTGGTCGAGAATCGCTGCGAGTAATCTCTCTGTATCCCAGGCATCTCTATAGCGAACTCCGTTAATAAATAAAGCTGGCGTATTACTGACACCGCTTTGTATACCGCCTTGAATGTTCTGAGCAACCCGCTCGGCATGAACATGGCCTGTCATGTCCTGAAGGAATCGATTGATATCAAGCTGTATGTCATTGGCGTATTCTAGAAGATGTCCATTGTTGAGAGCATATTGATTCTTAAATAAGAGATTGTGCATCTGCCAAAACTTATTTTGCGCGGCGGCGCTTTCTGCCGCTTCTGCTGCCTTTTGTGCTTGAAAATGAATGTTTATGCGTGGAAAATGGCGGAATACAAAGCATAATTGGATCTGTTGCTGAATCTCTTGAATCATCCTATGAACCTCACCACAGGAAAGACATTGATAGTCACCGTATTTAACTAAAATGATTTGTGCATCTATTGTTCCTTGGATGTTATCGTGTTTTGAAATTGGTATGAGCAGCCCGTCACCATCGCTTGTCTGGCTCATCGTTTTTTCATGCGGTCTATAGATAGTATGGTTGCGATGAAAACGCCTAAAATAAGAGTAATAAATTGAATGTTGTTTCTTTATTCTCAAAATATGTGAATTTCTCCCCATTTGTCGCATCCCCTGCGAGCAGTCTTTGCACTACCCCTAAGAATAGCGATTAACTTAATTTTAGGGCTAGAAACAACCTATCCTAAAGAGTAGGTGATACTTTCAACAGATGAATCTGTTGCTCTAGCTAAATTCTTAAAGCGTGATAATACCGCGCTTTAGAGCAACAATCATTGCTTGAGTGCGATCGCCCACTCCCAACTTACTCAGAATATTTTTGACATGGAATTTGACCGTTCCCTCAGCAATTGACAAAGCAGTGCTTATTTCTAAGTTACTCTTGCCCCTTGCCATCAGGCGTAGCACCTGCAACTCACGATCGCTCAGTTCTGGGATACCTATCCGCTCTGCCAATTTTGCGCCCACGGCAGGAGGAATGTACTTTTGACCGTTGTGAACAGCCCGAATCGCTGTCAATAGTTCATCTGGTTCTGCATCTTTTAAAACATAGCCCTTTGCACCCGATCGCAGTCCCCGATAGATGTCTTCGTCTCCGTCGTAGGTTGTCAGGACAACAATCCGAGCGTCGGCAAACTCAGCGCAAATGGTAGCGATCGCTTCAACCCCACTTAGCTCAGGCATCCGCAAATCCATTAGCGTTACATCGGGTTGATGTTGGCGGAACAATTCTACTGCTTCGCGTCCGTTGCACGCTTGTCCAACCACGGTCATATCAGGTTTATAATCAATTACGGCTGCTAAACCTTCTCGCATAAATGGATGATCGTCGCTAATCAAGACGCGGATCGCAGAGGAGCCTAGTGTAGGAGTTGAGCTATGCCATTGGGTCATAGTGTTTCTACTCTCACAATGATTTCTGTTCCTTGCCCAAGGTGGCTTTGAATCGTCAATTCTGCCCCAATCCGTTGGGCGCGTTCGGTCATTCCGAGTAATCCAAAGCCCCGACCGACCGACAGACTACTGCCTTCAAATCCTTTCCCATTGTCTTTGATATGCAAGACGAGCTGCGTTGGCGTAGCCCGCCGCAGGCATCGCTCATACCGCAACTCAACGCAGATTTCACTGGCATTTGCATACTTAAATGCATTGGTTAACGCTTCTTGTCCAATGCGAAACAGATTCGTTTCCACCTCTTTCGCTAAAGGATACGGTTCACCGATCGCTTGGCAGATAACCTGCACTGAGGTATGAGAAAACATCTGAGCTGCGAGGCGATTGAGTGCGCTATACAAATCGCCTTCTTCTAATATTTGCGGGCGGAGTGCTTCCACCGAGCGACGGGCATCTGCCAGCCCGGAACGCGCCAAGATACGCCCCGTTTTTAGGTGTGACTGGGCAGCATCTGGATCGAGCGTGATTCGCTGAGAGGCGGCATCTAAGTGAACGATGATACTAGTAAAAGCTTGCGCTAGTGTATCATGTATTTCTCGTGCCATACGGTTGCGTTCTTCTAAAATTGATGCTTCTTCAGCGCGTTTGCGTTCAAGCAGTGCAGCGTTTCGCTGTTCGCTAATATCTGTAATCAGACCATAATATCCTCTCACCTGAGCATTGAGATCGAAATCGGGGATGGAGGTGACAGCAATATACTTTTTGCCCAACGGAAAAGAGACTTCTGCCTCATAGGTTATAATCTCCCCTGCTAGCGCTCGATTCATGTACGGTTCAATAATTTGATAACTTGCCTCGCTCATGACTTCACGAACCTGCTTACCCACAATTTCATCTCGACTACGCCTAAACCATTCCTCATAAGTTCGGTTGGCAAATCGATAGCGCCGATCTGTATCTATATAACAGATACAAGCGGGGAGAGCGTCGGTAATCAATCTTAATTCCTGTTCTCGCTCGCGCAGTTCTGCTTCGCTTTTCTGTAAAGCTGCTGTTCGTTCTGCTACTTGTTGCTCTAAGGTACGATTATAATTTGCTAGCAATTGCTCTGCTTGTTTGCGTTCGGTGATGTCTTGAAAAGCTGCGATCGCATAAATCACATTGCCCTGTTCGTCAAATACTGGAGTTCCCCACCCTTCAACTGGAACGATCGCATTGTTTTGGCGAATTTCTAAATCGTCAATTCTGGTGCGATCGCCTTTCAACGCCCGCATCACTGGCAAGTTCTCAATGGGATATGGTTGCTCTGTTCCCGCTAGATAAAGTTGATAAATTTCTGCAAGTTGTTCTGGTGTCGCACCAGGAGTAATCCCTTTGCCTAATAGTTGAATTGCCTGTTGATTGGCGTAGCAAGGGCGACCCAGTGTATCTACGACTCCAATTCCTATCGGCACCGCTTCCAGGAATTGATCCATCTGACTTTCGCTCTTCCGTAATTTAGAGTAGAGTTTGGCATTTTCAATGGCGATCGCTGCTTGGGTAGATAACAAGTTCAATACTTGCGATCGCGCCGAGTCAAATCCGTACCACCCAAGTTCAAATTCCCAAACCCAATGCAGATTAGTCCCGTCGTACTTCTCGAAGGCAATACAGCGCCCGGATGGGTAGTTTTTACTACCAGGAATTTTGGGATACGCTAGCTGAATACGAGGCATAATGTTGATCTTGAATATGGATGAAGAACTATTTTCTCTGGCTGGCTTGGGCTAAACGACAACCAAGATAGTGATTAATATCTGCGATCGCATCTTCAATCCGCCACCGCCATTCGGTTTGAGTTCGTAGTTCCCGCAGTATTACTGGTTTAACTAAGTGCTTTTTTAGCTTACCTTGGGTACGCGCCACGTAGGCAAGCCCCAAACAAGCCTTAGCACAAATGCGATCGTCAGCACGATCGGATAACAATTATTTAGAAATAGTTTTAGCGTTAGTATAAACTAATATATCAGAAATTGAATTTAAATCTTTAGCGAAAATCTCACTTTTTTCTAGATAAACATACTTTTAGGACTTACGCACTTTACACATTGACCATTATGTGAATAGTCAGCTTGTTAAACTAAAAGTCTTACCCTGCCTCGTTCCCAGGCACAGCCGGGGAATGCGATCGAGGTGGGCTGCTGCCTACTTGTTTGGCGGGAGGCAGAGCCTCCCATAAGAGCATTACAAAGCAGAGCCTTGTAACGAGAGGTAATCCACAGTTGGCTGTCTTTGTCAATGCGTAAGTTCTAACTTTTATAAACTCTAATCTTAAGTTGTTTCAGTATCAATAAATAATCATTCAGTCTCAGATAACCCAATTCATGTTTTTCGGAAAAACTCTATTTATATGATTTATCATTCCATCAATTTTTACAATTATCTATGTCATTTTTAAATCTCTCTTAGTTTTTATTAGTAAAGAAGACGTGTTTTCCCTGTATTTACCCCCAGCTATCCCGTCTCCCCTACTTGAATGAAGCGGAGCATCATATATTTATTAGTTGCATCGACCTGCACCTTTGTTGCATTGACCTTTTCCCGGATGAATGATAGCTTGTTTGCTAAAGGTCGCATTTATACAAGAATGTCGCTCGATTTTGTGCCATTTCTAGACTTTACCTTCTTGTTTTTAACCCTGATTTGTGGTAGGTCTTTTTTGTCTTTGTAAAAGTAACAGATTTCGACTAGAGTTGGCCATATTTCTAGAGAACCGTGAAATTGGCTAATGACATCATCGATAATTCTGGAAACGTTTTGCTGAAAAAAGTCTGGTTCAAATCCATAAAATACTCTCGATAAATTTTCAGCAAATAATTGAAGAGACACTTTACGTTCTTCATTCTGGGCAGATATTGAGGCTTTGATTACCTGTCTGTGGATAGCAGCGATTTTTTCCAGGATTTCCTCAGAGTCTTGTAAAGTGACTTCGCCAGAGTAATCAAATTTGATTCCCAAATCATCAAGATGATAAACACTACTTTTAATCTTCTTTTTCAGCAAGCTACATATTTCTTCATTAAATAGTTCGCTAGCTAAAGGATTACGCATATAGTTATTTCTAATATGGTTCTGGACAGCATCAACGTGTGCAGCCACAATTCCTTCTTGCTGTATCCAAATTCTATAGATATAATCCTCAAACCTGAGTCGAGTGGGAAAAAAGGGTGGTAAACCTAGCTGATTATCATATCCAGCGACTCCACAATCCATTCTCCAATTTTTGTTAGTAATAACAGGTCGAAAATTGGTAAGAATATAAAAATCATTTAAGTCATTGGGACTAATTTGGTTTTCATCATTGAGATACATATGAATAAAATCAAGTGTATCGATATCATTAGTTCCTGTGCGGAAAGTTTGGGCAATCTTGACGATCGCATTATTCAAGACTCTCCCCTGTTGTAATAAGAGGCTGTTCTCTCGAAAGTAACCTTTGGTTGTGTTGGTTTCTAAATCCATTGCTGTATCAACAATCAATTCTCCAGCCTCGAAGTTTTCTGGTACATGGCTGGCTTTTTGACCTAGAACATCACCAAAAGCTGTGAGTAAGTCAAAAGATTTATGGATGTAGCCACCTTGTTGGCTAGACTTGATTAATTTTCCTCGACATATTTCATCACCTGATAAAGATTCTGGGCTAGTTTCAATTAATGCATCTGGTCGCATATCGTCATCTGCACTAACCATTAAATGTCCAAGAGTATACATGAGTGTGAAGTTGCGATTTCCTCCATAACTAGGTCGGAATAAGTTTTTGACTAGTGATTCTAGCTTGCGATCGCGCAGTCTTTCGTTTAAAAATGTAATAAATTGGTCTTTCTGTTGTGGCCCAACATAAAACACATCATTGACTGTCTTAGTTTGCTCTAAAAGCGGGTAATATTTTTCATGGTTGGGAATGCTAGAATCATCAAAAACGATAATTTTTAAAGCATGACCATTTGCCCAGAAATTCTCATCATATTTTTCGATTGTCTGTGCTACATCTCTAAGTCGATGAGTCGGAATAACAAATACTGTTTCTTTGGGTTTCATAAAATTTGTTCAGGTTTATCAAATGAAATTTCCAAGCTTTAAACTTTTTTTAAACTTTCTCTGCATCACTCTTGTTACAGTTGTATCAGGATTATTCAAATAAATTAAACTGATAGATCGCTACCAATTCCCAGTTTATTTTTACTATCCTCTAACTGTTGCCATAGTGCTTCTATTTGACCAAAAGCGATTTATGGAGATAGTTTACCAGCAGTTTCTAAATTAGTAATGCAACTAATTTTTTGAGCAAATTATTGGAGGTTAGCATTAAATAGTAGGTTGCTTGGCTGAAATTTACCGTGGTAGCGATCGCGAGGATAGAGAAAGCGATTTTTATCTTCATAATTAGGCTGCATCATTAATTTAATCCTGATAAAAAATCTGATTGGCTATTAGTTGGTTTATTGCAGCAATCTGAAATAATCCCATTTTGTAATACTGTTTTACAGATAATGATAGAATTACTGGGATATAGTGATAAACTCACCTATTTCGGGCTGTAGTCAGAACAATTAAGTGCTTGTTTCGTTAGAGCAGTAGTAGGATGTACTGCACACTTTAGGAAATAGTTATTGTTAAAAAATTGGCATTTTTTACAGGTATGTTGCTCTAAATATTTGATGCTTACTATTTCGTCTTTATCTTGTGCCGCATTTTCTGGGGGATCTTCTAGTGCCTTGCAGACAGATGAAACGAGAAAAACAACAATTGCCCAAACAAACATGAAGTAAATGTGAGCTAAAAACACTGCTAAAAAGGGAATGTCTCCGTCATGTGGTTTGGTGTCATTATGTGTTGCCCTAGACAGGTTAGCTTCAATCAGGGTAGACTGATGAACACTTTTTTGGGCGGATACATAAAGTCGGAAAAACTCCGAAGTATGCATATTAAAAACCTTTAGTTAGTCGAACTAAGATTCAGTAAAGTTAGGGAGGCAGGAGGTAGTGTTTCGACTACGCTCAACAACCAGGTAGGAGGTAAGAGGCAGAAGGTAAAAACATATTTTCTTTTTACTGCCGCAAGCTCAAATTTTCCTCTACTTTTCTTCGGTAAATGTTCATCTTTCTAATAAGATGTGGAATTGAAAGTACTTGATAGGTCTGAGTAATCTGAATTAGCAGATTGACTATCTGCTAACCGTGCTTCTAATAAGCAACTGTTGAGCGAATAGTAAACAGAATGGATTTTTTTAAGAGTAACTTTGAGAGCGGGAATCATCATAGGATGGGTTGCTATTGCTAAAATGTAATCTCCGGCGAAAATACTAGGATTATCTGTTGCGGAAATGACTTGAGTTTCTCTTAAAACCCCTAGAAAAAGGCATTTATCCGGTAACTTAATATCACTTAAATGAATGCCACAGTAAACGCTATTATCTGCGATAAAAACACCAAACAGGCTTGGCTCTAAAGCTTTTTTGTTTCTCAACACAAAATGTTTTTTTAACTCTAATAGTATTGTGCAACACTTTGCATAAAAAATATGCTTTTCTTAGTATATATTTTGAAGATATATAGGATGTATTAATTAAATAAAGTATGTATTTATTAATTAGATGTATAGGTATATATTTAGAGGTATAGATTTTATTTGTCTCTAGAAAAAAGATTCTCGTTTTATTAAATAAATCGAGAATCTAAGGTTTTAAATTCTAAGTAATCATTAAATATTACTATAGATAACTATTCCGAAGAGGAGGCATATTCACTATTTCCCAAGTCCTTATCCCTTAATCTTATCCAAAGCTAAATTCAGCTTCAACACATTAACTCCAGGTTCGCCAAAAATGCCAAGAAAGCGACCATCGGTATTTTGGGAAATTAAAGTTTCGAGTTGGTTCGGTTGAACTCCTCGCGCCTTGGCTACTCGTGCAACTTGCGCGATCGCAGCTTCCGGGGTAATATGCGGGTCAAGGCTGGAACCAGAACTGTAGACTAAATCGCCAGTCGGCTGCACACCTGCTTTTTTCAGACGATTGAAGTCACCTTCAACTTTTTTACTGGGGTCTGGGTCATCTTTACCTTTAATCCGTTCCAGCAATGCGGGATTACTAGGAGCCAAGTTACTAGCACCGGAAACTCCGGTTTTCAAAACTCCCGCATCGTCCTTTTTGGGATCGGCTGTGCTGTAACTAGTGGTACTCGGACGACTGTTAAAATAGCGATCGCTACTAAAAGGTTGACCAATCAAAGCAGAACCGACAACTTGACCTGTGCTATTTTTCAAAAGACTACCGTTAGCTTGAAACGGAAACACAATCTGCCCAATGGCAATCATCGCAAAAGGATAAATAATCGCTCCAATAACCCAGAGTACTAAGGTAGAACGAACGGCTCTACCAGCTTCGCGTGCAAAACTCATTAGAATTTCTCCGGTACAAACATTACAAAAAATAAATAGATGGAAAGCCCTAGTGTCACCAGTCCTAACAGTCCCAATCCCCAAGATTGACTGCGAGAAAGTTCTTCACCAGTAGCTGCATAGACCACAGGTGCAACCACTAGGTTGAAACACATCGCTAAGAATAAATACAGTGGTAGCTTTTGTCTACGCCATTGACACCAGATTTCAGTTATTTCTTCTAATACTTGGGATGCAGCGAGCGCGCGGCGGATCTGAATAGGTTTCATAGTAAATTAAGACAAAGGTAGGATAATATCTATCAGTTTGATGGCAATGAAGGGAGCAACGATACCGCCAAGACCAAAGATGAAAATGTTGCGACGTAGCAGTTGATCTGCGGTTAAAGGTAAAAACTTCACCCCTTTGAGTGCTAGCGGAATTAATGCCGGAATAATTAAGGCATTATAAATCAGCGCCGAGACGATCGCAGATTGGGCACTCTTTAACCCCATAATATTCAGTGCGCCGATTCCAGCAGCAGCAAAGATAGTAGGAATGATCGCAAAATACTTGGCAATATCGTTAGCGATGGAGAATGTTGTCAAGGCTCCACGAGTAATTAGCAACTGTTTACCTATGGTTACTAAGTCAATTAGCTTCGTGGGGTCTGAGTCTAAGTCCACCATGTTAGCAGCTTCTTTAGCAGCTTGCGTCCCCGAATTCATCGCCACACCCACGTTTGCTTGAGCGAGAGCAGGTGCATCGTTCGTACCATCTCCGGTCATTGCCACCAGTTTACCCTGAGATTGTTCCGAGCGAATCACCTCAATTTTGTCTTCTGGAGTCGCTTCAGCAATGAAATCATCCACCCCAGCTTCTTCAGCAATCACCGAAGCGGTAATGCGATTGTCACCTGTGAGCATGATGGTGCGAACACCCATGCGCCGGAGTTGGTCAAATCGCTCCCGCAAACCGGGTTTGACAATATCTTTGAGGTAGATGACACCATAAATTTTGTCATCTTGGCAAACAGCTAAGGGTGTACCGCCTAACCGGGAAACTCGCTCATAAGCTGCATCTATATCATCAGGAACATTACCGCCACGGGAACGGACAAATCCTTTAATCGCATCCACTGCACCTTTGCGAATTTGTTTGCCATCGGGTAGATTTGTACCACTCATCCGGGTTTTCGCGGAAAATTCTACACCTTCGGCTTTATCAATGTTAAAGTCTACCCCAGCCTGGGACTTTTCTGCTAAAATCACAATCGATTTGCCCTCTGGCGTTTCGTCAAACAAGCTAGCAGCTAAGGAAACTCGCGCCACATCTATTAGTGAGTGATTATCCAGGGGAATAAACTCGTCAGCCATCCGGTTCCCCAAGGTGATTGTGCCTGTCTTATCCAGCACCAAGGTGTTGATGTCGCCGCAAGCTTCTACTGCTCGACCAGAGGTCGCAATGACGTTAAACTGGGCAACCCGATCCATCCCGGCAATACCGATCGCACTGAGTAAACCACCGATAGTTGTGGGAATTAAAGCTACTAGTAGCGAGATGAGAATAGCAACGCTAGCACCCGCCCGCAAACTGTTCCCCGCCTCAACTCCAAAGGCTGTGCTGATAAAGCTGGCGATGTAGCCGACGAATGGGGGCATTGTCGCCACCACAATCAAGAACACTTGCGTTAATACTGCCAACAATACCGTCAAAGCAATCTCGTTGGGAGTTTTGCTGCGTTCTGCTCCTTCTACCAGGGCAATCATGCGATCGATAAAGCCTTGACCAGGATCGGCACTAATGCGAATTGTCAACTCATCGGAGAGTAAGCGTGTACCGCCTGTCACCGAACTAGCAATATCTGTACCTGGTTGCTTCAGTACCGGGGCAGATTCTCCAGTGATTGCCGACTCATCCACCGAGCCGATGCCTTTAATTACATCCCCATCGGCGGGAATCATATTATTTGCAACCACTTTTACCAAATCGCCCCGTCGCAGTTCCGTAGAATTGACTTGTTGTACAGAACCATCTGGGAAGATTTTATTAGCGATCGTATCAGATCGCGTCGATCGCAGTGAATCAGCTTGTGCTTTACCGCGTCCTTCAGCCACGGCTTCGGCAAAGTTGGCAAAAACGAGGGTGAAAAAGAGAATAAAGGTAATCAACCCGTTTAAGAGGCGTTGTTGATTGACATCTGCCTGGATTGTGCCGAATAGATTTGGGTTAAGGGTAACAAGCAAGGTGATAATTGTCCCTACCCAAACAACAAACATCACTGGGTTTCTAACAGTAATTCGCGGATCGAGCTTGACAAATGACTCACGAATTGCTCTTTGATAAAGTCCCCGCATATCTGTTTTGGGGGTATGTTTGCGCGAGTCACGAGTTCCAGATGGAATACGGGGGGAGGGAGAATCAGTAGTCATTGGCATACATTAAATTTTGAGCATGAGTCTTTGAGGTGGATTCATCCAGTTCCAAGGTGGATGAACGAAGTTCTGAGGTGGATTCATCCAGTTCCAAGGTGGATGAACGGAGTTCTAAGGTGGATTCATCCAGTTCCGAGGTGGATGAACGGAGTTCTGAGGTGGATTCATCCAGTTCCGAGGTGGATGAACGGAGTTCTGAGGTGGATTCATCCAGTTCCGAGGTGGATGAACGGAGTTCTGAGGTGGATTCATCCAGTTCCAAGGTGGATGAACGGAGTTCTGAGGTGGATTCATCCAGTTCCAAGGTGGATGAATCAGTTTTTAATTCTCCTTGTCCCCCTTGTCCCCAATCCCTACCCGATACCTTTAGCGATAAAGAAAGCTTCACCGATGGGGCCTAATGCTAAAACTGGGAAGAATGTAAGTGCGCCCAGGATTAAAATCACCCCTGCGGTAACCCCTGTAAATAGTCCGGTATCGGTTCGCAATGTACCAGTGGTGTAGGGAACAGCTTGCTTACGAGACATACTATCTGCTAAAAACAGCAAACCGATGATGGGAATATAGCGTCCAGCAATTAAACTAAAGCATGTACTCAAGTTCCACCACAAAGCAGTTGCAGTGGTTTTTGTACCTGTAGCGATCGCAAAAGGTGAAGGTTGTGAATCTCCCAAGCCTTCAAAGCCAGAACCGTTGTTAGCAGCAGCGGAGGCATATTCATAAATAACTTGAGCAAAACCGTGGAATCCGGGATTACTAATTCCTGATAGTTGATCGGGAAACGCCAAGGCGATACCTGCGGGAATCATAATTGCGATCGGGTGAACTAGCAAAATCAGGAAACTAGCAAGTACAACCTCGCGCTTTTCAATCTTGCGTCCGAGAAATTCTGGTGTACGTCCCACCATCAACCCTGTAGCGAACACAGCCAGAATTAGGTAAGCAAACAAATAAGCGGTTCCCGTACCCTGTCCACCCCAAATAATTTGCAGGAACATATTAGAAAGGGTAATAAAACCACCGTTAGGCATAAATGAGTCGTGTAAACTGTTGACTGCGCCGCACATAGTACCAGTTGTACTAGTTGCAAATAGTGCAGATTGTGCCCAACTAAACCGGACTTCTTTTCCCTCTAAGTTCGGTTGCTGACTACCCAGCAGTGCATTCACAGCCGGATTACCGTTATATTCACCAATGGCAGTGACGATGATAAATACTAGATAAAGAATGCCTACCATACCGTAGACTAACCAAGCTTGCTTAGTGTTATTCGCAAACAACCCATAAGTGTAGATTAGGGAAGTAGGAATCGAAAGCATGGCAACAATCTGAATCAAGTTAGAAAATCCGTTGGGATTTTCAAAGGGGTGTGCCGAGTTGATGGCAAAAAAACCGCCGCCGTTTTCTCCTAATTGTTTGATAATTTCAAAATGGGCAACAGGGCCACGAGCGATCGCTTGACTAATAGTCGCATCTTCCAAGGTAGGGAATACAACCGCACCCCCCAGTGTTTCGGGAACGCCAGATGCCATTAAGACAATGCCACCGACAAGACAAATAGGCAGCAAAATTCGGGTAATCGAGCGAATTAAATCTACATAAAAGTTGCCCAACGATCTACCCGTCAATCCGCGAATAAAGGCAATCCCTACCGCTAAACCAGTGGCAGCAGAAGTAAACATATGATAACCAAGTCCCCACACTTGGCTGCCATAGCTCATGTAGGTTTCACCAGAATAGTGCTGCTGGTTAGTATTAGTAATAAAAGAAATAGTCGTATGCAGCACTGTATCCCAGGTTGGGGCATCTATCTTAGTTGGGTTTAATGGCAGCCATCCTTGATTCATAATAATCAAGAAAATCAGCAACCCCATTGCGACATTGCTGTATAGGATTGCCCGCCCATACTGCCAGCCAGTCATATTTTCTTTGCTTTTAACGCCAACCAAAGCATAAAGCACTCGCTCAACCGGATTCAAAATCGGATCGAGAAAAGTACTTTGCTCTAGGTAGACACGCGCCATATAGCGCCCAAAAACAGGAGTAATTACTACTACAATTAGTAGCGTTAATATAATTTGAATCCATCCTTCTAGCATGAGTTAATCAAACTCCAACCTAAGTAAACTTGAGATAAATATCAGATATTTTCTTGTTAGAAATCGGAAATATTTATGAATTATATTGGCATACTTATTAACTAACCAACCTATAGCTATGGGCTTTCTAAATCAATCATGGAGCTTTTTTTGAAAGAACACAAGGTATAAATTGATATTTAAACTAGGCTATATAAGAAATATATGTTTATATGTAGAACAGTGTTTATCTCGATATATATCTGCAAATATAGAAGCACGGCTAGATACTAAACAAATAGCTATTTGAGTCTAAAAATAACTGATTATTTGATGATTACAACAATTTTCAAGTTTAGTAACTACGTAGATAATGAGTAATAAACTTAAAAGAGTGGTTCTAAACCAATACAGTTCAGTTAAGAAAAATTGTAGGTTGGGTGAAGCAAAGCGCAACCCAACAAAGCTATGAAAATGTTAGGTTACTCTTCTCCTGCCGGAGAAGCTACGCCAACGAGAGAGCATCTGAACTCAACTCGCTCCCAAATTAGAAAAATAAGATTACCTAGTGCTACTCAGATGTATTAGATTTAGCCGATCTTTTTACCCACCAAACTCATTAACTGCTCATCCAGTTCGATGAGGTAATCTCTACCGTAAGCTCCATTCTCTAACCCTGTGACAAGATGATTGGGAATGTCTTGAGTAATTTCTTCGCTACAAGAACCAGCAGCCAGTGCGTAGGCGTAGCCCGTCGTAGACATCGCAGCGACTGTATCTACATCCCCAGTAAAAGCGATACAATCTTGTAAAAGTTCGCTCATGCTGTCATTTCGCATCACCGCAGTAATCGCTGCTCTGACACTCATCCAGCCTTTGGACTTGACTTTACCTTCCCACGGTTTACTCCATCCAGATACATAACCTTCCAGAAACTGTCCTAATTTGCGTTTTGCTCCCAGTCGATAGATAAAATAATGCGACATTAAGGCAGCCGCAACAGCAGCATTGATCCCATCGGTTGTATTGTGGGTAATTGCCGCTTGAATTGTTGCCGCCTCAATGACTTTTTCTGGTGTGGGATAGATGCCAATGGGTGCTGCACGCATTGCTCCCCCGCTTTTGTCACTATCAGGGTTAATTTTCGTTAAAAACTCTTCCCCATCCTGAATTTCTAGTAGAAAATGGTAGAAGTTTCGAGCATAACCTTCTCTTCAATCGCGTTTAAAAGCTCTAACAAAACTATCGGCTAAAACTTCTGGCGTCCATGCTGATTGAGCGACAATCACTTCCGCAATGCCAATACTCATCTGGGTGTCGTCGGTGTAGCTGCCAGGATTGAGTCGAAAACGCGGATGTTCAACGTATCGACTCAAATCGTTGTTAGCGATCGTTTCGTCTGCATATTCAAAACCTGCACCGTAGGCATCTGCAATCGCTAACTCTAGCAGCATAAGGGTATTAAACTAAAAACGGACGCGCCAGAAAAAAGCTAGAAACTGATTTAGCATCTACCGGCTCTCCCCCCAGAATAGCTTTTTCTAACTCTTCAGGAGTCATAAACACAGTTTCGATATCTTCGTCTCCATCTTGTGGTGGTGGTGTCTCCAGCTTTTCTAAATCTCGCGCCAGAAAAGCATAGATAATTTCATCAGAATAGCCAGGAGCTAAGAAAAATTCGCCTAATTTGTCCCATTTTTGGGCACTATAGCCAGTTTCTTCAGCAATTTCACGTTGTATTGTTTCTAAAGGCTGTTCATTTACTTCTAATGTCCCCGCCGGAAATTCTAATATCCGTCCCTGAATTGCAAAACGATACTGGCGCACCAGTATAAGTTTACCTTCCGCTGTCACTGGCACAGCTAGCGCACCGCCAGGGTGACGAATACATTCCCATTCTCCTTCCGATTTATTCGGCAAACGCAAGCGATTCACTTCAAAATCAAACTTGCGTCCTTTATGAAACAGGCGTTGTCTCAGCAGTTGTGGTAATTCTCTACCTAATGGCATAGTAAAATCTGATTATCTGTGAATACAGAGGCAAAATCAGTGTTCTTCTGCTTTTAAGGATGGTAATTTTAATTGTCCATCCATAAATGTACATCAGAACAGTCTACCTCTTTCAGCAGCTCTTTAATAACACACCCGGAAACTGGTTCTATCCAATCTGGGGCAATTTCTGCCAAGGGGACTAATACAAAGGCCCGATCCCGCATTCGTGGATGGGGAATCTGGAGATTTGGTGTATCCAAAGTAATGTCATCATATAATAACAAATCCAAATCTAGGGTTCGTGGCCCCCAGCGCTCCTGACGCACGCGCCCAAATTGTTGTTCAATTCCTAACAAAATTTCTAATAACTGCTGGGGAAATATTTCTACTTGCAATGTGACGCAGCCGTTGAGGTAATCTGGCTGTGGTGGCCCGACAGCTTTGGTTTGATACCAATGGGATCTGGCTTGTAAAACAATACCTGGCGTTTGGGCTAAAGTCTCTAGAGCTGTTTCTAAAATTGTCTGGGAATCGCCAATATTACTACCAAGAGCAACGGCGCTTCGTCTTAGCTCTGCTTTGTCGTAGCCCGGTGTAGACATTATACTTTCCTGAAATAAGCCGTTTTCGGGCTATTTTTGCGGATGCTTGTCAATAGCTTTTATATTCGCAGTAGTGATTCAAATTACCGCATTTTTTACAAAACTAAATTAACCAAATTTAAAAAACATTATTTTATAGTGAATTCAGTTAATTATTTATAGGATATTATACTAACACAATGGTAGTGCTATAACCCCAAAGTTGATTGATGGTGGTTATATAATTGCTTACTACTTTGAGCGAGGAACTGACGTGGGGAAGCTTACCTCCTGGTTCAAGCGAAGACCAACTAATTTGAGTGACTCTGGACAAGGAGGAACGAATGAGAGCTTACCACCAGCATATCTGGCGCAAACGAGGCAGTTACTAAGCAAAATGAAAATTTTACCTAAGATGAGGGTCAATCGGGCAACTGGCGCTAGACCACTCTATCGCCGCTTCTGGTTTTGGGCAGGTTTAGGTGTTGGTGGTGGGATAGTTGCCTCGATCTACGGCATCAGTTTAATAGATCGGACTTTGCCAGATCAGTCCGAGTTGAATGCTGTGTTGCGAGAGCAAACACTGACCATTAAAGCTGCTGATGGCAGCATATTACAACAACAAGGTGAAGCGACCAGAGAACAGCTACAGCTAGAACAAATACCAGATAATTTAAAAAAAGCTTTCATCGCCTCAGAAGATAGAAGATTTAGGCAACACAATGGAGTCGATCCGCAAGGGATTGTCAGAGCGGGTTTGAATAATTTGCGATCGCAAGGTGTGGTAGAAGGTGGTAGCACCATCACCCAACAGCTAACGCGGATTCTCTTTTTGAAACAAGAGCAGACAATCTGGCGCAAACTCAAGGAAGTCCGCCTTGCCCAAAAAATGGAGCAAGAATTAACCAAAGATCAGATTTTAGAGCGTTACCTAAATCTGGTTTATTTGGGATCTGGAGCTTATGGTGTGGCAGATGCCGCCTGGGTATACTTTAGTAAAACGCCAGACCAACTTTCCCTCGCGGAAATGGCAACGATTGCTGGATTAGCTCCTGCTCCTAGCTTATACGCCCCAGACAAAAATCCCGAAGCGGCAAAACGGCGGCGTGACTTAGTATTGCTACGGATGCAGGAAGATAAAGTAATTACACCAGAGCAAAGGCAGGCAGCAGTTCAAGAGCCATTAACCCTCAAAAGCAGTTTACCCAAGCGAGTCCAAGTAGAATCACCCTACTTTACCAGCTACATCCAAAAAGAATTGCCCAAGTATGTTTCTCCTAATGTGCTCAAAAGTGGAGGTTTAGTAGTAGAAACCACGCTGAATCCAAGTTGGCAGAAGGTGGCAGAAGAGGCAGTTGCAAAAACATTGCGAAATCAAGGACGCTGGGAAAACTTTAAGCAAGCTGCAATGGTGGCCATAGACCCCCGCAACGGTGAAATTAAGGCAATGGTTGGGGGAAAAGACTTTGGTAAAAATCAGTTTAATCGAGTTACCCAGGCACAACGGCAGCCAGGATCGACATTTAAAGGGTTTGTATATGCGACTGCGATCGCTACTGGCAAAAGCCCCTACGATAGCTACGAGGATGCGCCCTTTGTCGTAGACGGCTATGAACCGAAAAACTATAGTGAAAACTTCCACGGTTCAATGAACATCCGAGATGCTCTCACCCGCTCTGTTAATATTGTTGCGGTGAAGACGTTGATTGATGTGGGATTTACACCCACGATTAAACTTGCCCATGATATGGGGATAAAATCTGAACTCAAGCCCACCTACTCCTTGGCTCTTGGTTCAAATGAAGTCAATCTGTTAGAGTTGACCAGCGCTTATGGCAGTTTTGCCACTCAGGGATTGCACGCAGAACCTCATGGTATTACCCGCATCCTCAACCGCCAAGGCAAAGTCATCTGGTCAGCTAATTTCAAGTCAAAGCGCGCCCTTGACGCTGACAGTGCCGCCATCATGACTTGGATGCTACGCAACGTCGTCGAAGCGGGAACTGGCGGTGCTGCCCAATTAGATAATAGAGCAGTTGCAGGCAAAACCGGCACCTCCGATGAAGCCCGCGATTTATGGTTTATTGGCTACATTCCTCAAATGGTGACAGGGGTATGGCTAGGTAACGATGACAACCGCCCCACTTATGGCAGTAGTAGCAGTGCCGCTTACACTTGGCACGAATTTATGGAAAAAGCGGTAGAGGGGATGCCTGTAGAAAAGTTTCCTAAACGACCCAAGTTAGACGGTCGCAAAGGCACTATCAAAGCCCAGTCCATCAAGCCCAAACAAGTGCTGAATCGTTCTATTGCCTCTAAAGATGATGACTCAGAAGGGGAAAGTGCGAGAAATTCTAATTCTGAGGAGAGTGGTTCATCTAGGAGACGTAGAAGCAGAAGAAGATATTCTCAAGAAGAACAGCAATCGAGCGATTATACCCCAAGACGGAGAAGACGCGGGAGCAGCGAATCAAGTTCTAGTAACTCCTCCTCAGAATCATCTACTCCACGGCGACGCTCTAGAAGAGTAGAATCTGATTCACCCCCACCTCAAAGAAGTCGGCGAGAGTCGTCTCCCGAAAATAGTTCTGGTTCTTCAGGTTCTTCATCGTCACAACCATCTTGGCGGGATAGACTTAGACCTTCTAACCAGTAATCAGAAGTGGGCATTGTTGATACTATGCACGACCACTATTTGAGGTACTCATTTTTCAGCATTCGAGTTACCTATCCCACTTACTTCTATGCTTTATTTTCCAATCGCTGTGCAACAAACCTACACGTTAGGGCAGTGGAGACAAGGGGACGGGACAAGGAAACATGAGTGATATCATGTCCGCATAATTAGTTATGATTCCCACAGTCATTGCACCCCACCCCTTAATCCCCTCCCCGCAAGCGGGGAGGGGAGACAAAGCGTAGCTTTGGCGGGGTGGGGTTCTTCGGGTTTGATAAGTAATCAAGCGGACATGATATAAGAACTTGCAATAAGTCTTTCCCCTTGTTCTCTTCCCCTTGCCCTTCTACCTTTTTAGTCAATCAGACTCAATCTCAGAAGTCAAAAGATAAAAACGCCCAGTTAAAAGCACTGCACCCATAAGTAGCCCTAGTACTAAACCCAACCATAAACCTATAGCACCCCAGCCGAAAGTGAATGCCATCACATAGCCCCCACCTAGACCGACTCCCCAGTAAGCGAACATAGTAATTAAGACTGGCACTTTGGTGTCTTTCAACCCGATTAAAGCACCAGCAGCAATAGTCTGAATAGAATAAAATATTTGGACTATTGCCCCCGCAGCCAGGAAAGAAGTTGCCGTTTTAACTATCTCGATATTATCTAGATTACTGGTGTTCAAATACATTGCCACAATATAGTTGGGAAACAGCCAAAAAATTAGTGCCACAATACTTACAAAAGGAGTAACAAGCGCAATGCAAACTAATCCTGCTCTGCTTGCACCCTTGAGATCGTTTTGTCCCCTCAACTGTCCTACTCTCATCGTGACAGCATAGGAAATACCTATAGACACTGTTTCGACAAAACTTTCTGTCTCGACGGTAATTTCATGTGCTGCTAACGTCTCTGTTCCAAACCACCCCATCAGTAAAGCAGTGGCAGTGAATACTCCAATTTCTGCTCCATACTGCAACCCCAAAAACCACCCAGTTTGGAAGATATCTATAAACATATCTTTATCGAACTGATGCAAAGCACAATCAAGCTGATAGTCTTTAAAGTAGTTATCAAAGCAAATCCAACTGGCGGCAGCGATAAAATTTAGCCAAAAAATGAGTGTGCTTCCCCAACCAATACCAGCTAAACCAAGGGCTGGTAAACCAAATTTGCCGAACATTAACACGTAATTAGCAACCGCATTTAATAATAGTCCAGCTACCGTAATTACTGTTAAGAATTGGGGGCGATTGAGGGCAGAGCTAACTTCTTTTAAGATACAAAAACCGAGGGCAGCCGGAAAAGCCCAAACAATAGCTCGCAAATATGTTTGAGCTAATAATACATTGCTTTCTTCTTGACCAGTTAACAGCAGGATATAGTCAAAGTGCCAAATGATAAACATCACAGGTAAGCACATCGTCACGGCTAACCAAATTCCTTGACCGGTAGCACGGCTCACTTGGTCTATCTTTCCTGCACCAAAAGCATTGGCGACACTCACACCCGCGGCTGAAAGAACAGAACGACAAACGGAAGCTAGGGTAGAAAAGGTAACAGCACCTAAAGCACCCGCAGCTAAAGCTTGGCTGTTAAGTAAGCCCATCATCACCCCATCCAATAAAGGAATGCCCGCTTCTAATATTTGAGTAATTACCAAAGGAACTGCTAATTGCAGGCAGGCTTGAACTTCTAATATCAGTTCTGACTTAAATTCTTTTGAAGTTAACTCCATTGGGGCGCTAAAAAAGCAATACCGAATACATTAAGATATATTAACTCAAACTATTAGCGATCGCCTCTCCAAAAATTGTGTTTAATAACACTCTTACCAGCACATGACAAAACAGATATAACTATGATACGAGTTGTGAACTTTGAATTAAAAAATTGCTTGAACTCAACACTCACAACTCATAACTTTCTCAGATTATCGCGCTGGTAGCTGTGGGTGTGTGGTAGAGTACTTTGTCACTATGCCAGAAATCTCAGGGTTGTAAAGCCTTAGATAATTCCAGTAGTTGCCAAATACTTGCCGCACATAGTTTTTAGTTTCATCAAAAGGAATTTGTTCAACAAACTCATCTGGATCTTTTGTAGTTAAAGTTTGCAACCATTTGGAGACATTGCCGGGGCCAGCATTGTAACTAGCGATCGCCAGCAAGGAGTTATTGTTATATTGATCGTGGGTATGACCCAAATACCATGTACCCAGCATGATGTTATCATTGGGATTTTCTAAGTTTATTGTTTTGAAATCCACCTTGATTTGTGGCGCGATCCATTTAGCAGTACTCGGCAACAGCTGCATTAAACCAGTAGCATCAGCGGTAGATTTGATTTTTGGTTCAAACCGTGACTCTTGACGCATTAGAGCAGTTACTAGCAGAGGATTAAGTTTACGGTCAATAGACCACTTTTCAATCTCCCGGACATAGGGAAATGGATAACGGGCTTGCCAGTAGGTAATCTGTTTACTCAAAGTCTGATATTGGGCAAGTTCGGCTGGGATTTCTCGGTCTTCCAATTTAGAAATTTCATCAATTCCGATGAGATTTTCTCCTTTAGCCTGCCGCATCAACCCTTCAGTAAATTGCTCTGCTACTGTTGGCTGAATTTTGTTCTGAAATTCTGTTTGCCATTGTAACCAGGCATCGCGGTCTTGACCCAACAGATACAATTCTTTGAAAGTTTCAGAACCAGCAGGCGGTAATGAACGCTGGGGTGCGATGACTTCCGGGTTCATGACGCGCACGTTGTCAAAGTTGCCGACATTTAGCCCCAACATTGTCGCGGCTCGCCATGCATAGTAAGAGTAAGGAAACTGGCTAATCACATATTCATAAGCAGTTTTAGATTCTTGTTGTTTCCCCAAAGAAGCTGCCCATTTACCTACCCAAAAGCCTGCTCTTGGAGCCAAAATACTATTGGGGTTATTAGTGACAATTGGTTCTGCCCATTGCCAAGCACCGACGTAATCTTTGGCATTGGCTTTATCTTGGGCAATTTTCCAACGGTACTCTGCGGCTTCGTCAGAGTTACCGTATTTAGCTATGAGTAATTGCCACGCTGCGCTAGCTGACTTTTGATCCTTGAGAGTTTGGATTTTGGCTTTTTGTGCCAGTGCAGTACCAGCTTGTTTGGGAAATTTACTAATTACCTGGTCAAGATAGGGTAAGCCGTCTTTAGGTGTTTTTGCGGTTTCTGCTAACCGCAGTAGTGCCGTCCCAGCTTCCTCACTATTGGGAAATTGCTGCACTAATTGTTTATAGGTAGCGATCGCTTTTTCTTTATCTTTGCCTCCCACCTGTAACCCTCGTGCAGTACGGTAGAGGTTGCGCGATGTTTTGGGCGCTTTGGCATAAGCATTCGCCGCTTTCGGAAATTGACTATTTTCCCAATAGCTAGTACCAATGAGTTCCCAATCTTCGGGTTTGAGGGTAGTCTGTTTTACTAGCTGATCCAAAACGCCCACTATACCTGGTTGATCGTAGGCATACTTAGCCAAAATTAACTGTAATTCTGGCTGATTGGGATTTTCTTGCAAGCGTTTGCGGATAATTTCCCAAGTTAGAGGATTGGAAGGAAATTGAGCGATCGCAGTTTCTTGTTGCTTTGGTTGAGCAATCAGATATAACGCTTTCACACTGGCCGCTTCTTTGGGATACTGTTTCAGCACCCTTTGCCTGAGATCCGAGGCTTTGCCATCCTCGCCCAGCATATCCTCTGCCTGGGCTTGTTTGAGCAAAATGTAAGGCGCGAGGATGGGATAGTCTTTCTCTAGTCCTTGGAGTAAAACCAGAGCTTTTTGCCCTTGGGTTCTTTCAATGTAATCACTCGCCAAAAGATAACGAGCGCGATTTCGGTCTGGCGATCGCGATTCTTGAGCGATCGTTGCTAGTTTTGCCGCCCGTTCTGGCAGTGATTGCGATATCAGCCCAAAGACGGCTGATTGGGCAACACTACCGTCCGATCTTTGCTCTGCTTGGTTCTGACTCAGTTTGAGCCATTTCCCCAGAGACTTGCCAATCTCAGGTGCTGATACCATTGCCCCAGTCAAAAAGGCAAAGAGTGCTGCACCCGCAATTATCGAAATTTGCTTTTTCTGTAGTTTCTTCAGCATGAATACCCGCTGAAAAGTTTCGGTGAATTTCTTGAAACTTTAACACTCCTAACCATCAGTGTTACCAATTTTTAATTTTAGATTTTTAATTTTATGTAGAAAAATACTAATTTTCAATCTTTCAGTTGGTATTATTGAGTTATTAGCACATATTAGATACTATTACATGTATCTTGGGTATATCTTAAAATACGGCAGGAGGTATCTCTTCTGTTGGAAATTCGACTTCTACTGATTGGATACCACTCGAACTCCCGTACCCTGTGTAAGCTCACACAACATTGCAAATCTTAAACTTTTCTCTCGATAGATTAAATTCTTCGCCACCACTTGGGCGTTTTTTCCAGATCATTTAGTTTTGTAGGGTGCGTTACGCTCACGCGATAACACACCGTCAGAGATTTTCGGTACGTTAGGACTAAAGCCTATAACGCACCCTACAAAATTAAAGCAAAGCTAATGTAGAGCAGATTTTTCAATTTGTGTGTACACCGTAGCCCAAACAGGGAGAGTAATGGAAGCGGGGTTTATTAGTATACTTTAAGAATTGACAAACATCCTCTAAATCCCGCATTGATTGTATTCTGACTTTTGACTTCTCATTTAAGTTTTTCGTGAGCAGCCAAAATAATTTTTTCAGTTTCTTCCCAGCTAATACATTTGTCGGTTACAGAAACACCATATTTTAATTCTTCTTGTTTACCAGTAATTGGTTGACTACCTTCATACAAATGCGATTCCAGCATCATGCCAACAATTGATGTATTACCATCCACTATTTGCTGAATAAC
This sequence comes from Nostoc sp., assembly GCF_036917235.1. Taxonomy (GTDB): domain Bacteria; phylum Cyanobacteriota; class Cyanobacteriia; order Cyanobacteriales; family Nostocaceae; genus Nostoc. The sequence goes on along the minus strand of NZ_JBALDU010000099.1, from coordinate 94,415 downwards.
ATTTTCTAAAACAGCACCTTGTAATTTGTAATCTTTATTGGTATTGCCGTGGCTACAGTCGATCACAATTCTTGGTGGTAAATTTGCCTGTTTTAATTTCTCTTCTACCAGTTTGACATTTGCTGGATCGAAGTTGGGTTGACTACCACCCCTTAAAATTACGTGACCGTAGCCATTACCTTTAGTTTGAAAGACGCTGACCTGTCCGTTTTGATTAATTCCCAGAAAATTATGCGGGTTCCTAGCAGATTGTAGGGCATTCAAAGCTACTTGAATATTGCCGTCAGTACCGTTTTTAAAACCTACAGGCATCGAAAGCCCACTTGCCATTTCGCGGTGAGTTTGTGATTCGGTTGTGCGTGCGCCGATGGCAGACCATGTAATCAGTTCACTGATGTATTGAGGGATGATTGGGTCTAGTGCTTCTGTGCCAGCAGGTAATCCCAACTCTGTAATTTTTAATAGTAGCTCTCGCGCAATTAATAGACCTTTCTCTACATGGAAAGAATCATCCATATCTGGATCGTTAATTAACCCTTTCCAGCCTACGGTTGTTCTGGGTTTTTCAAAATACACTCGCATAATTACTAGCAAGTTATCCTCGACTCGCTCGGACAATATTTTCAATCTCTCAGAATATTCGAGGGCTGCTTTTGGGTCGTGGATTGAGCATGGGCCAACTACTATAAATTTTCTGCGATCCTTAAAATCAAGTATATCTTCTATTTCCTGTCTATATGCTAAAACTCTTTGTTCGGCTAATTGTGTTAAAGGTAACTTTGACTTTACTTCATTGGGGGTTAATAAAATGCGATCGTTCTCAATGTTAGCGTTGTCGATATTACTATTAAATAATTTGTTGTGCATGGGGATGCTTTGGCAATTCTATAGACGCACTTCAACTCAAAAGTGTAACACAAACCTATGAAATTTTAAAATAGCTTATTTTCTGCTTGACAAATTTCTAATTAAACTGTACCTAAACTAAGATAATAACTGAAAAGGGGAAAAGATGTTTCCCCTTTTCTTTGCTATTAGACTACTGATTGAGTGGTAGTGTATATAATTACTGCCATACAAACACTTTCGCTTCATATGGTCCCAAGTCTGTGATGATCCCATCATCACCAGATTCGACATCATAATTACCTGTCCACTCGTGCCATGTACCAGCGCTAGGAAAGTTAGGAACATGATAGCCAGCTAGAAAATCTCCTGAGAAATTTGCTATTACAACTACACGAGAACCTTCATCATTCCAACGAGTATAAGCTAATACTTTTGCTTCAGGATTTTCGTGGATAAAATCGATATTTTCTGTGTAGAGAGCATGATTGCTTTTACGCAGGTTGGTTAAGCCTTTGTATGAATCAAATAAACTACGATTTAGATCGTTACCTAAGAGCATCCAATCGATTTTGGATGATTCAGGTTGTTTAGGTTTATACTCGCCAAATTCTTCTCCCATCCAAATCAAAGGCACACCTACAGCAGTCATTAGGATGGCTACTCCTAATTTGACCCGCCGAAATGCTTCTTCGTCAAAAATCTCACGGTTCCCCAGTTCAACCATCACATGATTATGGTCGTGGTTGGTGAGATAATTTACTACATTGGTAGCACCCAAAAAGCCTTGGCGCTTGCAGTCAATCACATCTTTAAGACGCTCCAAATCAAATGTATCACCGCAAATATGTTCGAGAATGCAGTGATAAAAACTATCATGCCAGCAACCATCCATTGGCCCATCTACATTGGTAATGCTGGTAGTTTCAGGAATGTGTTCGGCAACGTTGTAAAAAGGCTTCATGCTAGCAGTTTTTTTGGCTTCCTGAACAATCCAGTGCATGAAATCGTAGTTAGCAATTTGCCGCGCCGCATCATAGCGAATACCATCAAGATGATATTCTGATATCCAAAAACGGATTGCCTCACCAGTAAATTTCCAGGCTGGCTTAATATCTAATTTTTCGTCATAATGTTCGTAATTAAACTCAGGCCCCCAGTTATTATCAGGGTCACGAGGATCGTGATGATACCAGTAATCGTGGTCAATTTGTGTTAATGGAGCAGATGCTTCTGAGTGGTTATAAATACCGTCAAGAATTACACGAATACCTTTAGCGTGACACTCATCAATCAAATTTTTTAACTCAGCAGTCGAACCATAACTTGATTCTGTTGCAAAGAAGTGGCGCGGATTATAGCCCCAACTATAATCACCAGGATATTCTTTAAGTGGCATCAACTCAATAGCGTTGATTCCCAGTTCACACAAATAGTCTAACTTTTCAATGACGTGTTTGTACTTACCTCGTGCATAAGGATCGTCCTCGCCACCAGAAAAGTCACCGACGTGCAATTCATAAATTACTAATTCGTGGTCAGCAGGTAAAGGTTTATCATCATGTTGCCAAACATAAGTATCGGTAATCTTTTGACCATCTTTGACTCGGATAACACCATCGTCTTTTCCACTTTGTTCATCTATGTCAGTTGCACAAGGATCTGTAACATCAACCCATTGTTCTGGCTCAAAAAACCATGAATTTGATTGAACGCGGAATTTATATTTATAAACGCCGTCTTCTAGTTCAACACTTGTACGAAAATAACCATCATCACCTTTTTCCATTGGAATCTCTTGCCAATCAGAAAAAGAACCAATTAATGCGGCTCCTTTGTTGTAAGGTGCAAATAAATTAAATTCAATTGGCTTTGCCATAGAAGTATTTGTAATATCAAGGTTCGATAGAAATATTCTCTTATGCTGAATTGAATTTGCAAATAGCTCTAGAGAAATAATTAGAACGTGAGTGCTTCTATCTTCAGGAATAATTTATATATTGTTGATAAAACTTAACTGAATTTTTTTGATTTTTGGCTGTTTATAGTATTTATTTGTTGACTAACATACGGATTTACTATCTTGTAAACATTGTCTAGAAAACTAATGTTTTTTAACCTATTGCATACAAATGCATAAAAATATTAAACAAAGTAAAAATTTTAATCATGTTCAAATACAGTATTTATCTGGTAAAAATAGGATGCTTTTTACCAAATATATGCTACAAAGTTAATCTTTTTTGCTATTAGCTTGTTGTAGATAACTTAATAACCAATTCGCCGCTGTCGCTCTGCGAGTTTGTCGAGGCCCAAACTCCCCAATTTTGTAACCTTTGAAACCCAGTTTTTCTTTTAGCATTTGTTTATTTTCAGCCGGAATGGAACGAGTCAGCTTGACAGTTGCGGGACGAGATTCAATGAAATCTGGTGGTTGTGGGTAATCATTATGCCATTCTGATGCAACTTGGCTAACGTCCCATTGCGCAATTGAGGAGTCATAGCGATAGCCTAAATAATGCCATAGCAACTGGTTGACTGTGGCATCATCAAGTTTATCGTCAAGAATCGCCCAAATTGTTTCTGTATTAAGTGGTGGCAGGTTAGACATAAACAATTCAAAATTCCAAGTGGAAAAACTGACTACTGATTAAATTACAGCAGTTTTCAGGTATTTAGACTAGGACTTCAATGAAGAGTAGGGTAGTTCAATTACTTGAAAAGTTCGGGAAATATACAAAAACTAGTAGGTATTAAGAAAGGCTGGGATTAATTTGGCGAGTTGCAGTTAAAAACAGATTGTGTATACACAAACTAGGTAGACTGGAATCGTAAAGATTAGACCAGTCTATGCAGAATTCTACAGCACTGCCAAAGATTATCCGCGCCCATGTATTCATTTCTGGCCGAGTCCAAGGAGTGGGCTATCGCTATTCCACTGTCGATACAGCTAGGCAATTGGGATTAACCGGTTGGGTGCGGAATCTCCCCGATAATCGAGTAGAGGCAGTTTTTGAAGGGGCACGAGAGGTTGTAGATAACATGGTTCGTTGGTGTCACTCTGGGCCACCTGCTGCTGTAGTTAAAAATGTTGTGGTTGAGTATGAAGTACCAGAAGGGTTGCGGGGATTTGAAGTTAAGCGGGTTGAGTAGGGAGTTAACAAAGGCATAGGAAAGAGAAACTATCCCTTGTACCCTATAAACTATGCTGAAGTGACTTGTATACTCGTGGGTTTTTCCTGTTCATCTTTTGAAGCAGTTTACCGCCTGTGAAAAATTTTGATTACAATGCAGATGTCAACTAGGCGGCGTGCTGTCTATCCACGTAAATCCAGAAGATACTCAATGAGTAATCAATTAAAAGACTACAATCCCAGCGGCGTAGGTGAAATAAATGGCAACCTCTTAGGTTTGCCCTGCGATTATCAGTCTGCAAACTTGATTGTCTTTGGTGTACCGTGGGAAGTCACTGTTTCCTATGGTGCTGGCACTGCTAATGGCCCACAGCGAATTCTAGATGCTTCGACTCAATTAGATTTGTTCGATTTTGATAACCCTGATGGTTGGAAGCAGGGAATTTTTATGGAAGAAATTCCCCAAGATATTTTAGAGAAGAACACATACTACCGCGCCTTGGCAGCAAAAATTATCGAACGATTAGCCCAAGGTAAACAACTCTCCGATACACCAGATTTAACATCTGTGCTGACAGAAATTAATCAGGCTGGTCAGCAGGTTAATCAATGGCTGTTTGAAAATTGTCAGGCAGCAATTAATAATGGTAAGCGAGTTGCAGTCATTGGTGGAGATCACAGTTCGCCTTTAGGTTATTTCCAAGCATTAGCAGCTAAATACCCAAACTATGGCATTTTGCACATTGATGCCCACGCAGATTTACGCGATGCTTATGAGGGATTTGAGTTTTCCCATGCGTCGATTATGTTTAATGCGATGAAAATACCGCAAATTTCTAAATTAGTGCAGGTAGGTTTGCGTGATATTAGTCATGATGAAGTGCAAATGATTGACCAATCTGATAGTCGCATTATTGCTTATTACGATCCGGCTATTAAGCAAAAGCTTTACTCTGGGATAACTTGGATTGATTTATGCCGAGAAATGATCGGTCATTTACCTGAGTATGTTTATATTAGCTTTGATGTCGATGGTTTAGATCCAAAACTCTGTCCGAGTACGGGTACTCCTGTTCCAGGTGGGTTGGAATTAGAGCAAACTTTTTGTCTGTTCCGAGAATTGGTCAATAGTGGAAGAAAAATTATTGGCTTTGATATCTGCGAAGTCGGTGATGCAGAGTGGGATGGTAATGTTGGAGCGCGGGTAGTTTACAAGTTGGCAAATTTGATGGATTTATCAAACAGAATTCAGGAGTCAGGAGTCATATCATGTCCGCATAATTAGTTATGCTAACCACAGTCATTACACCCCACCCCCAACCCCTCCCCGCAAGCGGGGAGGGGAGACAAAGCGTAGCTTTGGCGGGGTGGGGTTCTTTCTTCTTTTTGATTTATGCAAGAGGTCTATTCACGTAACGTCTATGAAAGACAAGATTTAGTGGTTTTCAACCAGTGGCGGGTCTGTAGCAAGATCCCCCAGGGTATCCACCACTGATTGTTCTGACCCCTGAATTCTTCTTCAACCAGAATTTCTATAAGGAACAAACAATCAGTACATCAGCGTCTGTCTCTATATCTGTTTCAGAATATAGAGACTCAACTAATTCCAGATAGTGAAGTTCTGGAATTATATACTTTACTGTCTATTAGTAGCTGAATACTATTTATTTGTTCTATTTTACTATGAAAATCATGCGAAAGAACTACTTTAACACCAATCAAGGGCGAATTTTCACTGCTTTGATTTTGACTGGAATTTTATCTGTTGCTAGCGGCTTAACACTTGTCAAAGGTGCGACGGGTGCTTCTGCGAACTTCTCTCTAGAAGCAAGCAATGAAGTTCTCAAGGACAATATTAAACCAAATCGCTTGCCACGTCCAGTAGTTAATGCGGTACTGCGAGATTTAGCCCGCAGGCAGGGAATTTTTACTAAACAACTGCAAATTATTGACTACAATCAGCAGACTTGGCGCAATGGTTGCTTGGAACTACCTCAAGCTGATGAAATCTGCACCCAAGCGTTAATTCCTGGTTGGCGGGTTGTGGTATCTAATGGCAAAGAAAACTGGGTTTATCATACCAATAACAATGGGCGATCGCTACGTTTAGCTTTGACAAATACTCCCTCAGAAAATCTGCCAGATAAATTACCTGGATCTGTAAAAAATGCTGTTCTACAAGCCGCATCCAGACGTTTGCAACAGCCAATTTATCAGTTAACCATTATTGAGGCTCAATGGCAAACTTGGAGTAATGGCTGTTTGAATTTACCACGTCCTGATGAAAACTGTACCGAGGCTATGGAAGGCGGCTGGCGGGTGCGGGTGGTTGTCGGTGGAGTTGGCCAAACCTTGGTTTATCATACTAATCAAACAGGTTCTGCACTCAGGCTGAATGAAAAGGCTAACGAAACTACGCTGGGCCCTGTACAAATTCCAGCTAGCGAGTTACCACCACCGTTAGATCGAGATATAGTATTTCGCCAAATCTCCAGCGGGGGTTTTGCTGGCAGAACCTATGAGACTGTTTTACTCAAAGATGGGCGACTGATTCGCGTGCGGATTGGTGATGCTAATGATTCTGAACGTAGTGTTCGCCGTGTTTCTGTACAACAGGTGCAAGAATTTGTGCGATCGCTAAAACGTTCTCAGTTTAGTCAATTTCGGAATTTGAGTTACCCAGCCCCCAGTGGTGCTGCTGATTATATCACCTACACTCTCACCAGCCAAGAAGGTACGGTTCAGTACAACGATATTTCTCAAAATAATCTGCCAAAGAATTTACAGACAGCAGTCAAAGCCTGGAATCAAATTGTAGCCAGCGCGCAATCATAAACTTCATTGATGGAATAGAAGAATAAGAGAGTGGTGGGAACCTAGCTACAGACTCGCTACTCTCTTATAAAGTGATGGGTTTTAAATTTCCCAGAAGCTGGCGATCGCGAAACTAATGAAAGGTGTTTACGGCAATATTTGGTTGAAATACCTATCTAATTCGCCGTTTTGTAAATACCACATAGGATTAAAATTAAACATGAAGGCAACTGCTAAGTAGAAGCTGCTCAAACAGCAATATTATATTAAATTGTCAATCATCCAAAAGAAGTACATTAAAAATATTAATCAAGCTTATTTAGTTTAAATTGATGAGTAAGCAAGTTTGTAGTAAAAACTAAAGTGCTTATTACAAAACCTCTTGTACTAGCTTAGACATTGTACTAGTACAGCACGACGTAAATCTAGCTACTATCTCAATTAACTAGATAAGTTGGTCTGAACAACTTGTTAAAGGTAGGCAAACTTCCGCCACAGCGAACTAATTGTTTTTGCTCAACTATACTCGATTGATGTGAAAAAATAGCACACTTAATCAAGTAATATAGATTTGGTAAAAAATTGAGTAGTAATAACTTCTATAAACTTTTAAAAAATAGGACTGTATATTAATCAAAAATTTGAAAAAATTGTTAAAAAATTACTATTTATGCTGAATTATAATTATGATTACTGAGTTATTAGCTATCAGTATAATTATAGCGTCATCTAGCAAAAACTAGAGGTTTTATCTTCCTATAGCTTGAAATATTCTCTTTTCTCAATCTCATACATAAATTACATGGAAAAAGTCATTACTTCAATGGCAGATGCTTTGTTAGTAACCAGTAATTCAGGAAAAATAAAAAAAGTAAATCGTGCTGCTCAAAAATTATTTGGTTTTGAGGAAAAAGAATTAATAAATCAACCAATCTCACTAATCATTGACGAGGATCAAATCGTACTTAAAGCAATTTATCAACATTCTTCTTTAAAGCGTAATTCCCAGAGTCTAGAAGTAGTTTGTCGAACAAAAACTAGAGAAAAACTGTTGATTGCTTTTTCTTGTTCAGTGATTCCCAAAAGAACAGAAGGACTAGAAGATATTGTCTATATTGGTCGGGATATTACTGCTTGGCAACGCCGGGAGCAGCGTACAAGTGCCCAGTATTCTATTACTCGCATATTATCAGAATCACAGAGTATAAAGCAGGGTATTCCCCAAATTTTGCAGTCGATTTGTCAAAACTTGGGATGGGATTTAGGCGAACTTTGGACAGCAAGTCAATATATTGGCACTTCTGTACAAGGAGATAGTCTCAATGTAATACTAAGGTGTGTAGAAATTTGGTCAAGTCGATTAGTTTCTGTTCGAGAGTTTAAAGCAATCACCTGGCAAACTACTTATACACCTAGTGTTGGTTTACCTGGTCAAATTTGGATCAGACGTTTGCCTTTGTGGATTAAAGATATCACAGTAGATGGAGATAAAAGGCGATCGCAACCTGCTGCTGAGGCTGGATTATATGCAGCTTTTGGCTTCCCCATTTTAGACGATAGTGAAATCTTAGGAGTGATGGTTTTCTTTAGTCGGGACGTACAACCAAAAGATAAAGACCTATTACAAATGATGGGTTCTATTGGTAGCCAAATATCTCAGTTTATCAAACGTAAACAAGCAGAAAATGCTCTTGTAGAAAGTGAAGAACGATATCGAGATTTATTTGAAAATGCTAATGACTTGATTCAATCCGTCAATCCATTTGGTCGTTTTTTATATGTCAATCGTGCATGGCGAGAAACTTTGGGATATAGCGAAGCCGAAATCGCAAATATGAGTGTTTTCGATATTATACATCCAGAGTTTAAGCAACACTGTTTGCAAAGGTTTTATCGTGTTTTATCAGGAGAAAATCTTGGTCAAGTAACAGCCATATTCGTTACTAAAGATGGTCAAACAATTTTTTTAGAAGGTAATATTAATTGTAAATTTGTCGAAGGTCATCCAGTTGCGATTCGCGGCATTTTTCGCAATGTAAGCCAGCGAGTAGCAGCAGAAGAAGCACTTCGTTATCAGCAGAAAGAAACCGAACGTTTATTGCTGAATATTTTGCCAGTCGCAATTTCTAGAGAAGTGAAAGAACAACCAGCTAGTATTGCCGAAGACTTTGCTGATGTCACAGTTTTATTTGCAGATATCGTTGGCTTGAGCGAAATTGCTACTTCTATGAGTGCAATTCAACTGCTGAACCTACTCAACCCAATTTTCTCAGTTTTCGATCGCCTCACCGAACGATATAGTTTAGAAAGAATCAGAACCATTAACGATGCTTATATGGTGCTTGGTAGCTTACATATACGCTGCCAAGATCGTGCTCAAGCGATCGCTCTGATGGCACTGGATATGCAAACTGCGATCGCTCTATTTAATACTGAGAATAACCAAAATTTCAGCATCCGTATCGGCATCCATAGTGGTTCGGTAGTGGGGGGAGTAATTGATCCGAATAAGTTTAATTATGAACTCTGTAAAGACACAGTAAACATCGCTAGCTATATAGAATCCCAAGGTATTGCTGGTAAAATCCAGGTTACAGAAAATACTTATAAGTGCTTGTGTGATGAATTTGTATTTGAAAAACGAGGCGAAATCGAAGTTAAAGGCAAAGGGAAGATGACAACTTATTTGTTGATTGGACGGAAGGGATGAAAGGGGAGTGGGAATGGGGAGCAGTGTATATTAAAACTCCCTATTCCCTATTCCCTATTCCCTATTCCCTATTCCCTATTCCCTATTCCCTTAGTGAGTATTCGGAATCAACCGCCCACAGGGATAAGTCGCTGTTGGCTGTGAAGGACTTTCAGCAACTGCTGCCGGAACCCGATCCGATGGTTGGGTTTTGGCTGCTAGATAGTCTTTTTGCAGTTTGTCGAAAATAGCTTCTCGCCTGTCGTATATACGCTTCAGGGGACGAGGCTGGCATTTGTTTAACACATACGCTGTTACTAGTGGTAGAGCGATCGTGCTATCGGTATAACAAACGATTGTATTAGGTAACTCATCCGGGTCAATCTTACCCCAACTGACAGCTTCCGATGGGGTTGCTCCAGATAAACCGCCTGTATCTGGACGCGCATCGGTAAATTGCACAAAGTAATCGTGTCCTCGTTCTTCTAACCCTAAAACCTCGTGGAGTTGCGGTTGGGTTTGTAGCAAAAAGTTTTTAGGACTACCGCCACCAAGAATTACAGCCGCACTTTTACCTCCTGATTCACGGGCATTATATGCGATCGCTGCTGTCTCATTCACGTCAATTGATGGATCTATTACCAGCTGCGAACCTTCCAATGCTAAAGCCGCCACGTTCATCCCAATTGAGCTATCTCCTGGAGAAGACGTATAAATCGGTACGCCATATTCATAAGCTGTAGCGAGTAAACAGGAATGTTGCACACCCAATTGCTTTTCTACTTCTCGGACATATTTACCTAGTAAATGGTGAAACTCAGCCGTTCCCATCCGCTTTTGAAACGCTTCTCCTTGGAGAATCTTGCGGATGAACGCATCAGTTTCTAGCAGCACATCGTAACCAAAAATAATGTCATAAATGCGGATCGTGCCTTCTTGGCGAAGTTTCACATCATCCAAAAATGGATTACCAGCAAAGAGTTCAAAACCTAAACCGTAGTGCATATCGTGGTAAAGATTTGCACCAGTACTAATCATCCAGTCAATAAAGCCGTTGCGAATTAAGGGTGCAAGCGCTGAAACCCCAAATCCTGCTGGCGTCATCGCACCGGAAAGGCTAACTCCCACCGTGACACCTTCCGTTAGGACATCGCGACTCAGTAGTTGGCAGATTTCCCGCAACCGCGCTGAGTTGTAAGCGGTGAAGTATTGATCGATCAAATCCACCACATTGATATCATTTGATATAGGTGTAGGTGCAATTTTTTGACCCAGCTGTTTAGACATTTTGGCACTCCCGAACAGTAAACACGCCGAATCTAATGGTATCTAGCTTTCAGCCAAACTGACAGCAATACTTTTTTACTACTAACTTGAATCCCCAGTAAATTTGTCTCTCTTGCGTGGTGCTTCTGTATCTGGAAGTACCCCCTACCTAATTAAGTATGATTTAATCTCTAAAATCTCCTTAATTAAATTTGCAATCATCTCCTCAATTTCATCACATCCATGAGCGATGCCAGATGAGATTTGCTTTTGATTCTCCTTTAAGTGATTAAAGTCACGCTCCTCATTCATTCAAAGCTTTTTCTGCTAGCCTAACTGCCTCTTGAGTAGCCTGTTGCCTCTCAAAACAAAAGCTTCAAGAACTGCTGCGCCAATCTCCTGAACTGTTGCAGGAGTAAAGCCTTTGCGGCATCGCTGACAAAACCACCTTTGCACTACTGTGTCATCAGACAATTTATAACTACTGTTTTTGAAAATTAGTGTTCTGTGGTGGCATCTTGGGCATGGTGGGCGATTTGTCGTCATTCTTCCAGCCTCGGATCAAGTCCTTTATCTCAAATGGTAATTTACCATTTGCGATCGCCATAAAGGGCGGGTACGCCATCGCGCCATAAACGGTAAGCCAGTGATTGAGTATGAAGTGCGGGAGGTAAAGAAAACTCAGCGCGAACGTTTTGATGGAAAAACCACAGTCTGGCGATTAGCTGGTGATACCAATACAAAGAAAGAAAAAACTTTGTGCAGTTGATTGGAGAGGGCGCGTTGTGCTTGAGGAATAGTTCGGAAACGAAGTTGGGGAATGATTAAGATTTTCTTCACTTTAGGTTTGCACCTTCTTTTTCAAGCTCAAAAGGTAAGCATTGCTCACCCAAATAACCGTCTTCAGAGCAACTCAATACGCCGCTACAATAGTACCACTACAAGGATTATGCCCAAATTATTGATATTATGACCACTGCTACAACTGTAAAAACTGAGTATGAAGCGATTATTGGTCTAGAAACCCATTGTCAGCTGAGTACGAATACCAAGATTTTCTCTAATAGCTCTACAGCATTCGGTGCTGACCCAAATACTAACATTGACCCGGTTTGTATGGGTTTACCTGGGGTCTTACCTGTACTCAATGAAAAAGTATTAGAATACGCCGTCAAGGCTGGTTTAGCACTAAATTGTCAAATTGCTAAATATAGTAAATTTGACCGTAAACAGTATTTTTATCCAGATTTACCCAAAAATTACCAAATTTCTCAATACGATCTACCGATCGCAGAACATGGTTGGTTAGAAATTGAGTTGGTAGATGCTGAGGGTAATCCGATTCGCAAACGTATTGGGATTACGCGTCTGCACATGGAAGAAGATGCTGGAAAATTGGTACACGCAGGTAGCGATCGCCTTTCTGGTTCTTCCTATTCTCTGGTAGACTACAATCGCGCAGGTATCCCGTTAGTAGAAATTGTCTCGGAACCCGATTTGCGTTCTGGACTAGAAGCAGCTGAATATGCCGAAGAATTGCGTCGGATTGTCCGGTATCTCGGCGTGAGTGACGGCAACATGGAACAAGGATCTCTGCGCTGCGATGTCAACATTTCTGTGCGTCCAGTAGGGCGAAAGGAATTTGGCACCAAGGTAGAAATCAAAAACATGAACTCCTTCAGCGCCATCCAACGGGCGATTGACTACGAAATTGAACGCCAAATCGCCGCCATCGAAGCAGGCGATCGCATTATCCAAGAAACTCGGCTGTGGCAAGAAGGCGCTCAATGCACAAGTAGTATGCGGGTGAAGGAAGGTTCCAGCGATTACCGCTACTTCCCCGAACCAGATTTAGCACCAATTGAGGTGTCAAATGAACAATTAGAGCAATGGCGTAGCGAACTACCAGAACTACCAGCCCAAAAACGCCATCATTATGAAAGCGAATTGGGGCTTTCTCCTTACGATGCGCGAGTGTTGACAGAAGATCGTTCAATCGCCGAATATTTTGAAACTGCGATCGCATCTGGAGCAAATCCCAAAGCTGCTGCCAACTGGATTACTCAAGATATTGCAGCACACCTCAATAAGCAAAAACTCACTATTACTCAAATCGGACTGACTCCGACCAATTTAGCAGATATCATCACTCGCATTGAAACGGGCAAAATTAGCAATGCTCAAGCTAAACAAAAGTTGCCAGATTTGCTTAGTGGTATTTCTCCTGAAAAAGCCTTTGCCGGACAAGAGTTAATCACCGATCCTAGTGTACTGGAACCCATCGTTGATGAAGTCATAGCTGCCAATCCCAAAGAACTAGAAAAGTATCGCAACGGTAACACCAACCTTAAAGGCTTCTTTGTTGGACAAGTTTTGAAAAAGACAGGCAAACGTGCCGATCCTAAGCTGACTAACGAATTGGTGGAGAAAAAGCTGAACGCCTAGCGAGTCGTTCAAGTCAACTTTGCTGGGTGAGGAAGTAGGGGAGCAGAGGAGCAGAGGAGACAACGAGACAAGGTGACAAGAGGTGAGAACTTGCAACAAGTCTTTCCCCTTGTCCCCAATCCTTCTTGTCCCCAAGTCCTCTTCCCAATTCCCAATGCCCCAACTAAGTATTTTCCCGGTCTTGCTTCACACAATCTTCATATAAAAGCTGGTGACAACCCTCATACGTAAAATGATATGCTGTGGTAAGTAGATGCACCCTGATGATCTGGAGAGCTGCCTAAGTAGCTCTCTTTTTTATTTTATTTTCGTGGTATATACAGATAAACCTCAAAAATTTTTAGAAATAATCTCAATAAATAAGTATTAACCCTTAAAAAGTAAATCAGAGAGATTAGTAAGTAGATGTATCCTGACGATCTAGAGAGTGACCCAAGTGGTTATCCTTTTTTGTTTTTGTTTTTCGTTATAAGAAAGGTAAAAACAATTATGCCAATCGCCAACTGGTGCATTATTATTGCCATCAGCAAATAAAAGGAACTGGGGAATGGGGAAGTAAAAAAAAACGAATAACTCTTAACTCTTGTACAGACGCGATTAATCGCGTCTCTCCTAACTCAGCGCTTTTGTAAAGTACATATTGACCTATCTAACCTGATAGTTGTAAGGAAGAATAATGGCAGATTGGCAAGAAATAACAGGTGGTATCACAGCACCAAGGGGGTATCAGGCGGCGGGAATTACCGCAGGATTGAAACCTTCGGGGTTGCCAGATTTAGCTTTGATATTCTCAGAAGTAGAAGCGATCGCAGCTGGTGTGTTCACCACTAGTCAAGTTAAAGCTGCCTGCGTAGAATATTGTCGCCAACGATTGCAAGCTAAACAGAGCGCTCGTGCCATCCTCTGCAACGCCGGACAAGCAAACGCCGCTACAGGGACTCAAGGCTACCTTGATACCTTAGAATCTGCTCTGGCAGTAGGTCAAGCACTAAACATTCCATCTGAATCTGTGTTAGTGGCTTCCACTGGTGTGATTGGTCAAAGAATTAAGATGGATGCTTTGCGAAGCGGGATTCCCAAGGTAGTAGCAGCACTATCAGAAACAGGCTCAGATGCCGCTGCTGGGGCGATTATCACTACAGACTTGGTAACAAAATCTATTGCCCTAGAGACAACTATAAGCGACCGCCCGGTACGAATTGGCGGCATTGCCAAGGGTTCCGGTATGATTCACCCCAACATGGCAACCATGCTGGCATTTGTGACTTGTGATGCTGTGGTTTCGCCTCACCTTTGGCAACAAATGTTAGCAAGGGCCGCTGATAGAAGCTTTAATTCCATCACTGTGGATGGTGACACCAGCACCAACGACAGCTTAATTGCCTTGGCAAACGGTCAATCTCGCACCCCAGCAATTATAGAATGGGGCGCAGAAGCAGAGAAATTAGAGGCGATGTTAACAGCAGTTTGCCAGCATTTAGCCAAAGCGATCGCTCGTGATGGTGAAGGTGCAACCTGTTTAATTGAAGTGGAAGTGACTGGCGCTCATGATGAACTCTCAGCCCGTCAAATAGCCAGAACCATAGCTGGTTCATCCTTAGTTAAATCTGCAATCTTTGGACGCGATCCAAATTGGGGACGCATCGCCGCCGCCGCCGGACGTGCAGGTGTGCCATTTGAGCAAGAAAACCTGCAAATTAAGCTAGGGGATTTCTTAATGTTAGAAAATGGGCAACCTCTACAATTTGACCGTGCAGCGGCGAGTGCTTATTTGAAAAAAGCAGCTGCGGGTGCTTATCTGCAACAGGATACGGTGTTAATCTCCGTTAATGTTGGCAATGGTTATGGTGTGGGTAAAGCCTGGGGTTGTGATTTGAGTTATGACTACGTGAAGATTAACGCCGAATACACTACGTAAACTACTCCCATTGTTTGCCTTGTAGAGACGCGATTCATCGCGTCTTTAGCCAAAGATGTGTTGCAATCATTAATTAAATTGGTATCAGAATAGTCTTACAGTTTCTCATGCTGTGGCTGGACGGGGGAAAATGCCTAAGAAGCATATAGAACTTAGAAGGAAGAGGTACTTCAAGCTCAGTTCACAAATCGCTCAGTTGGATAATGCACAATTGCGTTCTCTGTTTGGCAATAGTGAGTCGAATGACTCTAGTACGGGTTGGGGAATGAATCACACCATCGTCCTTGGGGAATCCAAGGTCTTTGTGAAACGTGTTCCGGTTACAAACATCGAATATGACAACCTGTTCTCCACTAGAAACCTCTATAACCTGCCGACTTACTGTAATTACGGCTTCGGTTCCACTGGTTTTGGGGTCTTTCGGGAACTTGTTACCCATATCAAGACAACCAATTGGGTATTGTCGGGTGTAATTGCGACTTTCCCACTGATGTACCATTATCGGATTATTCCTTTCTCTGGGCGGCGGACAGATGTCGATAAGTCGCGTCTCAAAAGTTATGTGGAGTACTGGGGCAATAGTACCAACGCCGGCAATTATATGTTAGATAGAGCGATCGCCAACTATGAGTTGGTTCTGTTTCTAGAGTATGTACCGTATGTTCTGGAAACATGGCTGCGGGAAAACCCCAACAAACTTCAAAAACCCCTAAATGACTTACGCACGACGATTACCTTTTTGAGGAAGAAGGGAATCATCCACTTTGACGCACATTTTCGCAATATCCTCACCGACGGGAAGCAGACATATTTGACCGATTTTGGTTTGGTACTTGATAAGAGTTTTACGTTGACGAAAGATGAAAAGTTTTTCTTTAAGCAGAACGAATTTTATGACTACGGAGAAGTCTTGCGGAATCTTGGTCATCTGATTCAATCGCCGTATGATTTATGTTCGGAGAAAGATAAACGCCGGATTATGGAAAAATATGGCATAAAAGAAGGCTTAAAACCTTATGAACTGCGCTCCATATTACTCGACAACATCGAGCAGATACATACTGATGGAATCATGAAGTTAGATAAGTTTTATGTTGCCAGCATCGTCAAGTACCGCAGCATAATTGCGCTGATGCAAGACTTCTTTTCTGATATGTGGGAAAATAACAACAAGGACACTAAACTTAGTCACAAAGAACTACGGCAGCTACTTAAAGAGACGGGGTTTCTTCATGGTATTGGAAACGGCAGATAGTTGCGATCGCTGGATAAAAAATACTCCAAATAGGTGTATTAGCCTTAAATCTCACTCTCATCGCAGTGCGCTCTAAATTATAGAGATAACATAATGGTTGTGATAAATAAAAACTTATATATGACAAATAATTACTAAAATTAAGTTACAAAAGAAGTGAAGATAGTCAATCATAAAGTAAACATAATAGTCTTCATAAATAAGAGTTGATATATTAAAAATTATTCCTATAGTTGAGGATAATAGATAAATTTTTACTTATACATCCAATCTAATATTTGTTTAATAATCCCGACTCCAAATTAACAATTTCGGCTTCAAACGCTGTAAACTGATTTCAACAAGGTGAATGACACCTCTGCATCACACTAGAAAAGCAGAGCCAATAAATTAGCCGAGTTTTTGTATAGGTAGCTATTTCATTGATGAAATGGCTGCGATCGCTTGGTCAAATATAGCTTGATTAATCATTAATAATGCAAGAAACACAGGTTTTTTTGCCTAAATTGTCATAGCTATAAAAAATAACATTCACGTTTTCAGGAGATATTTATGAAAGAATTTTTTAATCAAATTTCTCGCCGCAAATTCATCTTCACAGCCGGAGTATCTGCGAGTGCTATATTCCTCAAAGGCTGTTTGGGTAATCCTCCTGAAAACCTTACTGGGGGAAGCACTCAAGCACAGCCAACTGCTCAATCAGTTGTTAATATTAGTCCCGAACAAACACCAGAAACTACTACAGTTAAGCTGGGATACATTCCCATTGTCGAAGCGGCTCCATTAATTATTGCTAAGGAAAAAGGCTTTTTTGCAAAGTATGGGATGACTGATGTTGGTCTTTCCAAACAAGCTTCTTGGGGTGCAGCCAGAGACAACGTAGAAATTGGTTCTGCCGGTGGTGGTATAGATGGCGGTCAATGGCAGATGCCAATGCCACATTTGATTACAGAAGGTTTAATTACCAAGGGCAATCAAAAAATTCCCATGTATGTATTATGTCAATTAATTACGCATGGAAATGGAATTGCGATCGCAAACAAGCACCAAGGCAAAGGTATTAGTTTACAACTCGCTGGCGCTAAGTCCCTATTCAAGGAATTAAAATCTTCAACCCCCTTCACAGCTGCATTCACCTTTCCCCACGTCAACCAAGATTTATGGATTCGCTACTGGTTAGCAGCAGGCGGTTTAGACCCGGATGCAGATGTCAAATTGCTCACAGTACCGGCAGCGCAAACTGTAGCCAACATGAAAACCGGAACAATGGATGCCTTTAGTACAGGCGACCCCTGGCCTTATCGCCTGGTGCAAGACAAAATCGGCTACGTAGCAGCATTAACCGCAGAAATTTGGAAAAATCATCCTGAAGAATACCTTGCCATGAGAGGCGATTGGGTTGATAAAAATCCCAAGGCTACAAAAGCAATTTTAAAAGGAATTATGGAAGCCCAACAGTGGTTAGATAATTTTGATAATCGCAAAGAAGCGGCTGAAATTTTGGCTGGACGAAATTATTTCAACCTTTCTTCACCGGAAATATTAGCAGATCCATACCAAGGTAAATATGACATGGGTGATGGTCGCAAAATTGATGATAAATCAATGGCTGCTTACTACTGGAAAGATGAAAAAGGTAGTGTTTCTTATCCATATAAGAGTCATGATTTATGGTTCATCACTGAAAATATTCGTTGGGGATTCTTGCCAAAAGATTACCTAGATAATAATGCTGCTAAAGCTAAGGAACTTATCAACAAAGTCAACCGCGAAGATATTTGGAAAGAAGCTGCTAAAGAAGCTGGAATTGCTGCTGCTGATATTCCTACAAATACATCCCGTGGTGTAGAAGAGTTTTTTGATGGCATCAAATTTGACCCTGAAAAACCAGAAGAATATCTTAAGAATCTCAAAATCAAGAAGGTCAGTATTTAGAGACGCGATGAATCGCGTCTAGGACAAATAACAAATAAAATTTGAGGAGAATACAGCATCATGACAGTCGCCCAAAAACGCCCTGCAAGCCCTCGATTGAATAATAGCTTTATATCCGGTTTGCAAAAGCAATTTCCTGACCTGATACCACCAACGATCGCGATCGCAATTTTCCTGACTATTTGGCAACTCTTCGCTTGGACTCCAGGCGCTACATTACCAGGGCCAATACAGGTTGTTCAAGACACTTGGATTCTCATTTTCTGGCCCTTTTATGACCGGGGTGGCCTTGATAAAGGTTTATTTTGGCAGATTCTCGCTAGTCTGCAACGGGTTGCTATCAGTTATACCCTAGCTGCGATCGTTGGTATTGGTTTGGGCGTTTTGATTGGGGTGAATAAAACCATGTCCAAAGCATTAGACCCCATCTTTCAACTACTGCGGACAGTACCACCCCTAGCTTGGGTACCCATTTCTTTAGCAGCTTTACGACAAAACGAACCCGCAGCCTTATTCGTAATTTTCATTACTGCAATTTGGCCCATCTTAATTAACACTGCTGTCGGCGTTACCCAAATTCCCCAAGATTACAACAACGTCGCCAAAGTTCTGCAACTTAGCCGCAAAGAATATTTCATTAATATTTTGATTCCTGCGGCATTACCCTACATTTTCACCGGGTTAAGAATTGCGATCGGTTTAGCTTGGTTAGCGATTATCGCCGCCGAAATCGTCATGTCCGGTATTGTCGGTATTGGCTTCTTTATCTGGGACGCTTATCAAAATAACAACGTCAGCGAAGTCATTTTGGCTCTAGTTTATATCGGCATTGTTGGGTTGGTGCTAGATAAAGCAATGGGTTGGCTGCAAAACAAGATTTTACCAGCAGAACAAAAATAGTCATTGGTCATTGGTCATTGGTCATTGGTCATTTGTAAAAAGCTAAGGACTAGGGACTGTTTTCAAACTTGAAGATCCCCCCTAACCCCCGTTAAAAAGGGGGGAGAAGAAACTCTAAAAGCCCCCCTTTTCAAGGGGGGTTGGGGGGATCTTCAAAGACTAGGGTGCTTAAACAGAGGTTTGAAAACACGACCTAATGACCACATACCAAGGAAAAGTGATGAAAGACAAATGACAAAGGACAAATAACAAAGGACAAATGAGATGTTCGTAGCTGTCGATCAAATTGAAAAAGTTTTTGAATTAACTGGTGGTGGCAAATATATTGCCCTTAAAGGAATCGACCTCCAAATTAAAAAAGGAGAATTTGTCTCTCTCATTGGTCACTCCGGTTGCGGCAAATCCACACTATTAAATATGATTGCGGGTTTGGATTTGCCAACTGAAGGTATTGTCACTCTCGAAGGACAAAGAATCACCAAACCCGGCCCAGACAGGATGGTGGTGTTCCAAAATTATTCGTTATTACCTTGGCGGACGGTAAGAGAAAATATTGCCCTCGCCGTAGACTCGGTAATGAAAGGTTTACCCGCAGATGAACGCAATGCCATTATCGAAAAGCATATAAATATGGTGGGTTTGCGTCCCCATGCTGACAAACAACCAGGAATGTTATCAGGTGGACAAAAGCAGCGAGTTGCGATCGCCCGCGCTTTAGCAATTCGTCCCAAATTACTCTTGCTAGATGAACCTTTTGGTGCATTGGATGCACTCACACGCGGCAATTTGCAAGAACAACTAATGCAAATCTGCGAAGAAAATCAAGTTACCGCCGTGATGGTGACACATGATGTCGATGAAGCAGTGCTGTTATCTGACAGAATCGTGATGCTAACCAACGGCCCCGAATCTAAAATCGGTGACATTCTAGAAGTGGATATTCCCAGACCCCGCAAGCGGATGGAAGTAGTTGAACATCCCAGCTACTACAGCTTGCGAAGTGAGATGATTTACTTCCTCAATCAGCAAAAACGGATTAAGAAAATTCGGGCGCGGAAAACTGCTGACGTTGCCCGTCATGGATTAGAAAAAGTTAACCTAGAAATTGGCTTTTTACCTCTGACAGCTTGCGCTCCCTTAGCAGTTGCCAAAGAAAAAGGCTTTTTTGTCAAGCATGGTTTAGATGAAGTTAACCTGGTGCGGGAAAGTAGCTGGCGGGGTATAGAAGATGGCATAAGTGGCGGTTATTTAGATGCGGCGCAAATGCCTTCAGGGATGCCCATGTGGCTAACTTTGGGAGGACATAATAACCAGCCTTTGCCCGTTGTCACTGCCCTCACCATGACTCGCAACGGTAACGCCATTACCTTGGCAAAACACTTTTATGACCAAGGTGTGCAAACCTTATCAGATTTCAAAAGATACCTGCTTCGCACCCGCGAACAACGGCACACAATGGGGGTAGTACATGCCGCATCAATGCACAACTTGCTACTGCGTTACTGGCTAGCTGCTGGTGGAATTGACCCCGATAGCGATGTGGACATGAAGACCATTCCCCCAGCGCAGATGGTAGCCGACTTAAAAGCCGGAAGCATTGATGGTTACTGCGTCGGCGAACCTTGGAACTACCGCGCTGCTGTGGAAAATGTCGGTTTTACTATTGCTACCGATTTAGAAGTTTGGCTGGGACACCCAGGTAAAGTTCTTGGTGTGCGGGAAGATTGGGCAGAAAATTATCCAAATACGCATATTGCTTTGACTAAAGCTTTATTAGAAGCTTGTCAGTATTGTGCAAATCCCGAAAATACCCAAGAAATTCGTCAAATTTTAGCAGGGCGAGAGTATGTCAGCACTGATTTAGAATACATTCAACTCGAAGATCCAGATAATCTCACCTGTGACTTAGACCATCCGTTGCAAGACTATGCCCATCACCAGTTTTATTCTGAGTCTGCCATTAACCGCCCCAGCCGCACCGAACAAATTTGGATTATGAGTCAATTGGCGCGTTGGGGTGACACTCCCTTCCCCAGAAATTGGGTAGAAGTTGTGGAACGGGTGTGTCGAGTGCGAGTTTTCAGCACCGCCGCACGAGAATTAGGTTTGGATATTAGCTATATTCGCCAACCGATCCAACTGTTCGATGGTACTCCCTTTAACGCCGACGATCCGATCGCTTATCTCAACAGCTTGAAAATTAAACGTGATTTTTCAGTCGCGGAAGTTGTTCTTGATGCACCAAGAAGGAGACTCGCGTCATAAAAAAATCGTGAGAGAAAGAGGGAGTGGAAGGAGTAAGACATTTTACTTATTGTGGGGTGGGCGACACGAGTGCCCGTAATTAAAGGCGGGTAAGATACCCACCCCACAAGATTGAATAATTTTAGTTGTTGAAAATTTCTTGAACTCCGTCAACGAGTGTTTGAACTGGATGAATCCACCTTTTATCTCCGTTAACGAGTATTTGAACTTCATTAAGAAACCTCTAGGTTGCAGCAAGTAGTCCCCAGTCCCCAATACCCAAATACCAAATACCAAATACCATGCAAAACCGCAACTCAACAACTACAAACACACTAGAAAAATCATTCGCCACTGCAACCACCAGCCGCAGACCTTTCCTAGAAATTAAAGACGTTACCAAAGTCTATCCTACAAAGAAAGGCCCCTTCACCGTACTCGATGGCGTTAATCTCAACGTCGAACAAGGCGAGTTTATTTGCGTCATCGGCCACTCTGGCTGTGGCAAATCGACGCTGTTAAATATGGTATCCGGTTTTAACTTTCCCACCTCCGGGCAAGTGTTACTGGAAGGAGAACCCATTACCCAACCAGGCCCAGACAGGATGGTTGTCTTCCAAAACTATGCCCTGTTACCTTGGCGGACTGCTTTTGAAAATATTTACTTAGCTGTTAACGCCGTTTATCCCAACAAACCACAAGCTGAAAAAAGAGCGATCGTCCGCGATCATCTAGCAATGGTGGGACTGGCGGACGCGATGGAAAAGAAACCAATGCAAATGTCCGGCGGGATGAGACAACGGGTTTCTATCGCCCGTGCTTTGGCGATTCGTCCCAAAGTTTTAATTTTAGATGAACCTTTTGGGGCGCTGGATGCCATCACCAAAGAAGAATTACAGGAAGAATTGCTGAAAATTTGGGGCGATAACCGTTGTACAGTGCTGATGATTACCCACGACATCGACGAAGCACTATTTTTAGCAGATAAATTGGTAATGATGACCAATGGCCCTCATGCGAAAATTGGCGAAGTTATGGAAATTCCCTTTTCTCGTCCGCGCGATCGCAGCCGCATTATGGAAGATCCCCAATACTACCAACTGCGTAACTATGCCCTAGACTTCCTCTTTAACCGCTTTGCTCATGATGATGTAGGTTAAGTGCGATCGTCATTGATTTTTCCAGAATAATTCTTTGTTCCTCCCGCTACCATACCAGATGGTGGCGGGAGCAATTAGTAGGGGGAATTCATGATATTGCCCCTACAACTGCGTCCACAAGTTATAAAGTATGTGTAGAACGAGTATGTTGAGAAAAAATCTGTATGACAAGCTACCCAGAAACCCTAACTAGTAATGAATCCGTTAATGATTTGATCTCCCAGACGACAAGCATTAACCATGTTGAGGTAATTGAAAATGTCATCGATTCTTTGGAACAAGATAATAGTGCGATGGTTAGCCACACTCCAGAGGGTGGTTATCTCTGGAAGTTTAAGTATGGAAGTGTGGAAGTATTTGTCCAACTCAACGGCATAACAGATGAAGACACCATAACAGTTTGGTCTGCGGTGCTAAATTTACCTGCCAAAGATGAACCTAAGTTGATGCGGTATCTTTTGGAGTTAAACTGCTCCAGCACTTTTGAGGCGCGTTTCGGTATTATCGAAAACCGGGTGGTTGTAATATCGACACGCACCTTAGCAGAGTTATCTCCTGGCGAAGTGTCTCGGCTAATTACCGTTGTGGCAACGATCGCTGATAATAACGATGAAGCCTTACAAACTGAATTTGGTGCAACTTAAGGAATTTTAGATTTTAGATTGGACTATTGCTACATCCGATGCATAGCAATCCGGTTTGGGCGAATCTGCAAAGACTTTTTTCTGTGTACCAATTAAAAAACGCCTGGGAGTGTTGCCGTGTTTCCACCCCAGGCGTTTTTTATTTTTAACTTGCTCCTCACACAATTAGATAGTATCACTGCTTCAATCAAAAGGCGAGTCTAATAAGTGACACTTTTAAAACTGCACTGTCAAGTGAGTTTAAATTTATACTCCCTTGACTTGGCCGATCTGTATTTTGGGTGCGATCGCTCCAGAAAGGCGGTTTGGTTGGCATTGATAGCATCTAGCATACGTGTTAGGCTGCTGATTTCATTACACAGCCACTTTATTTATCATCACAAGTCTTAAAAAGGATCTAGCCTTTACAAGCCGTAACGTAACTAATTAAATAATTATTAAAGATATATACATCTTTGAATTAATGCCTGAAACTTTTTAGTAATTAATCAAACTCTCAAATAAATATTAGCACTCAATGCTTATCAGTGCTAATTCATAGCTGAGATTTAACGCCTATGATATAGACCAAAACTGCACTTTTTGCAGATGCTTTAGTTCCTTTCCAGATATTATTTTGGAAATAGAAAAAACTAAATATTTCCTGTAAGTAATATAAAATTGAGAGTACTGGCATGAAATACACTTTTGATATTGTAGGAATATCTCCACTTTTGCAGTTTTTTAATCAGCAACAGCAAAATGGGCAAAAACCACCCCACCAAGGTGTGGAATACTTGGGAATGCATACGTGTACGCTAGATACGTTTTTAGAATCGGTGGAATCAGTTCCAGCAAAGTGGGATTGGAATCTGGATCAAGTAGTAGATACGGTGATTAAGTTTTGGTTGAATAACTCAGACAGTATTCGTTATTGGAAAGTACGTTTAAATGATGCTGGTAAGGATAATTTACTAGTCACAAGATTGGCAGATATAAACGCCTTGCAAGCTGAATTTGAATCCCTACTAGATAAGGATTGGTGAAGAGATAGGTAAAATTTAAAAATAGTTCAGGAGGGGAGCAATCCCTGCTTCGCCTCCAGTCAAAATCAATAATTTACTCTGTTATTCTCATTTTCAAGTACTTTGAGAACTTGGAGATATAAATTTTCTACTCTTTTCGTCTGAACTTCACCAAATGATGCATAGTGAGTTAAGCTAGGAGCGCCATTTACTTCAATAATTGTATAATCTCCTATTGGTGACGTTATATCACTAGCAAGAATATCTACACCTGCTAATCTCAATTCCATATCTTTTGTAATATTTACTGCTAATTTTTTAAAATCAGCATGGATATTGTCAGTGAAGTCTATTGCCTCGCCTCCAGTTGATAAATTTGCATTATCTAAAAGATAGACTATATTATTATTAGGTATAACATTACCAAAATTTAGCTTCCCTCTTCGCAAGTTTTTTTTGATTCTGTAATCTTCAAAATCTATAATTTCTTTTCTACCATTTTTAATAAAAGTTTCTTGCTTCTGTTGCATAAGTTGCAAAACAGTAGATTTACCATCTCCGATGATAAATAAGGGAATTCTTTGATATGCCGAAATTACTTCATCATCAAGTACTACGATTCTATAATCATTGCCACTATAAAATCTCTCAACAATAAATCCTGAGATTTTTTGCAAGATTTTCTTAGCTACTTGATAATATTCTT
The DNA here is from genome assembly GCF_036917235.1 of Nostoc sp. Taxonomy (GTDB): domain Bacteria; phylum Cyanobacteriota; class Cyanobacteriia; order Cyanobacteriales; family Nostocaceae; genus Nostoc. The sequence continues at coordinate 69,455 of NZ_JBALDU010000099.1, read as the reverse complement.
GTTTATTGTGAACCTTAGTAACAAACATTCCTTGACTAAGATTAATCGGCTTGACAATTACAGGAAATCCCAACTCATTAGCATAATAAAATCCTGCATCTATATTTCTATGATTAGCTATTTCTTCGCATAATTCGTCACTAAAAAATGTTTTTCCTTCAGTAACTTTATAGCCAAATTTGTTTAAAAAAAAGTTTGAAACTCCTTTGTCTTTAGCGATTGCTACTGAACCAGAAGAATTAATACTAAACCTGGCACTACGAAAAAAGGTTTTATTGCCGTTTTTAAATGTAATCAATCCCATAAAGCTGCATTCTGGGTCTACTAAAACTACTGCTCCTATTTCCTTTGCTACTTTTTGAATTATTGATGTTACAAATGGTGTTTTCATTATCGATAACTATAATTTTATCGAGAAGATTTTAACTATTTTGTGACAATTAGTCAAGAATTTTTAATTTCAACAATTGCATCATGTTTTGTCTCTAAAACTCTAGTCCAAGGCTAAAAAAAATTCATCTTTGAATATTTCAATCAACTATGAAAATTTAATTATTCTCAACTATATTTAAAAAATGTAAATGCCTGCAATGTAGCTTTACTAATCACACTATAGAAAAATTAAGACTGTGTACGTGCTGATTAATTCTAGGTACCTTATTATTCATTTTCTCTTCCGTTTCTAAATAGTATGTTTTCAGACATTAATGTTTGTTTTACCACTGATGCGGACTTTACTTATGTGTATGCATATAAATCATGCAAACCCAATAATTGCCAAACTTTCTGCTTGAACATTGTTGTGTCCTGGAAACAATTGCAAGTTAAGGCTTTGAGATTCATTGTCACCTGAAAATTCCAACTTAATTGGTCTAAAATATAGCGCTCAGTGTTGACAATTTATTAATAATCGAATAACAAGGTGGCAGCAGCATTAAAAAAAGCGTTAGTGCATTCCTACCTAGAAACTAATTAACGCCCTTCATTAAACTTCATACGGTTAACATAATTATGCCAGAAAATACGGATAACAAAGCTTCTCAATTAGACAATCAGACTATTGCGTATAAAGAACGCCTCAATTCTTGGGCGATCGCTCGTCTACTTCCGAATACGCAACGGGAGATTGTTGCTCGCTTCCGCAGCCGTTCTGATGCCGATGGCTATATGCGGCACCTTCCTCAAGAAATACCAAATGCTTCCTACATGGTTGTTTTTGATTGTCAACGCCAAGAAGCTGTAATTTAAAGTACAAGCGAATGACATTAACCCTTGTTTTTCATCCAATACGCTTGGGTTAAAGGTTATTGGTGTAGATAATTGGTCTTCAAGACGCGATAAATCAAGACGCGATAAATCGCCTCTCTACAATCTGGTTTTGGGTTTATCTGGACTGTATTGGTTTTTAATCTCCATTACCCTTTTGTTGCGATCGCGGGCGTAGTCTACTTAAAATTTGCGTGAACCACTATATTTAATTTGCTCTCAAACGAGAGGCTTAGATCCCCAACTTACTTCAAACAGTTGGGGATCTTTTGATTTGTAGTAAGCTGTTCCATCTCAATGAACCAGATAAGTTGCTCAAAACAACTTGTTAGGCGATTAGTAAGGGGCTTAGTAAGATGATAGGCGGCACTCTTTGCAGATGTCGTCAGCAATGGGTTAGAAGCAGCTCGGAAAATCTCTCAAGAATGGGAGGTGGGTTTTCGTCCCCATATCATCGCCTAACTGCCAATGCCGGGGCTGTTATCTTACAGAGACAGCTAGACTAGTGTAACCAGCACAGCGATCGCAACTCAGGATATCCAGACTATATGGCAGATAGCACACAAACTCAAGTCGAGCAGTGCTTCTATTGGAGCGATCGCCTTGGCGCAGCTTTGCAAGGTGTTAGAAGCACAGGCACGCAGCAGTAACTTAGAAAACAATCTAGAATTACTTTCACTACTGTATCAATAATAAATATGAACAAGTTAAAACTGCCTTAGAAAAAGAACTTGCCAAGGAAGTACCATGAAAGCCACTGCTCAAGAAAGCCAATGTTTAGTTTTAATTGTTGATGATGAACCTTTTATTCGCCTGATATTGCGGCATTTCTTAGAGCGGGAAGGCTATCAAATAGCGGAAGCTCAAAATGGCATAGAGGCAATAAGTGTTTTTAAGCAACTGCACCCTCATATAGTACTCCTTGATGCCATAATGCCGGATATGGATGGATTCGAGTGTTGCACTCAGTTGGAGCTTCTGGATTGTAATAAGCACACTCCAATTTTAATGATTACAGGACTTGAAGATCAAGAGTCAGTTGACCGTGCATTTGCAGTGGGAGCAATGGATTTTGTTACCAAACCAATTCACTGGCCAGTTTTGCGACAACGGGTAAAACGCTTGATTCAGCAATCTCAGTTACAGCAAAAACTGGAAGCCATGAATCTGGAATTGCAGCGATTAGTTACTATCGATGGATTAACTCAAGTAGCTAATCGCCGACGGTTTGAAGAGTATTTTTACCAAGAGTGGCAGCGTTTAAAACGCGAGCAAAGTCCGCTTTCTCTAATTCTTTGCGATGTTGATTTCTTCAAATTATATAATGATACCTATGGTCATCGGGTAGGCGATCGCTGTCTTCAGAAAATTGCTCAAGCTATCAAAGATATGATTAAACGTCCCGGAGATTTAGTTGCCCGTTATGGTGGGGAAGAATTTGCTGTAATTTTACCTAACACAGACACCGAGGGGGCGATTCATGTTGCCGAAAAAATTTGTCATGCTATCCGAGCATTAGCAATTCCTCATCAAAATTCCCAAGTTAGTTCTCATGTAACTATTAGTGTTGGGTTTACAACAGAAATTCCTCAGCCAGATTCTGACTTAGAAGAAATGATTGCCGCAGCGGATCGGGCGTTGTATAAAGCAAAGGCAGCAGGACGCGATCGCTTTGTGCAAAATATTTTACTACCCGAAAGTACAAATTTACGCTAGTATGCCAAACTTCACATATTTCTATCCTATTTTCAATATATGGACTTTCGTTTGCTTATTCTATGCTTTGAAAATGCAAGCTCACTTTTAAACCATTCATCCAAGACCGATCAATTAGATGATCGTGTTGCAGCCGATCTACAACAATAGCAGGATGAATACTGATACATTCCGCAAGATCAATCACATCAGTTTCAGATTTAAGCTTGGCTAATTCCCCCTCATACTCAGGTGGGATCAAAAATTCGCGCGACCATTTATCTGCTTGGCGTTCCTGCTCAGATTTCAAACTTTCCCCACTATTCCATTCATCAAGAAAAATATTTTCTTTATCATGTAGCAAAATATGTGCTGCTTCATGGAAAAAATTAAACCAGAAGCGGTCATTGGTTTTACCATAAAGCGAAAGTTGAATCAGTGCCTTATGGGGGTTTAACCACCGTGCAACACCACTGACGTGCGCTTTCTTGATTGATGGTACTAAAACAAGCACAACCCCTGCTTCCCAGCACAACTTTTGCATCTGTGGTTCAAACTCTTCTGGCGGTAACACCGTCAAAGTACGAATTTCCCGCACTGCCTTTTCAAATTTTGGTTTACTGTACTTGGGAGAGTCTAGTTGTTCTGCTTTTATTTCCCCCAAACGTAACCAAGTGGAAATAGCACCAACATCACTTTGATTTTCGCGTGTACGACGAAAAGCAACTTGCATACCTGCATAATAATTCTGCCAATCTTCCGGCGAGGCAACACCGAAAAATTGCAGTAACTTTTTTACTAAACTAGGCTTATTCTTATCAATTAAACGGCACTTAGGAATTACACCTTGATTCATCAATTCTTTGACTGGTAACTGATCTAACCAAGATGTCCACCCCTTTAAACGGTTTTCTTCTTCTATTCTTGCTAAACCAGCGCGATATTGGGCTTCACGATTGAGCCAAAATGCTGTTGTACTCCCTAAAACTCGTTCTAGCTTCAGGGCTGTTTCTTCATTGATGGGTGCTTTGCCGTTGATCAGTAGGCTGATATGTTTGGTAGTGTAGCCTAATCGGTCTGCTAACTGTACTTGCGTCCAATCACGCTCTTCTAAGATATCAGCGATGGTATCACCGGGAGGAGATACCCAATCTGGTGTAAAGGCACGGGTTGTCTCAATCATGGTAATCTCCTATGAAAACAATACAAACAGCACTAACTTTTGACCAATCAATGCTTCCATCCTCGGTAAGGGGGATGGGGTCGTTATCTGGCTTAAATACAAGTCGTTTACCACCTTCTAGGTCTACTGCAAATTCACTTGCAGATCTCCTTTTAAGGAATGGGGATGACCTGCAAATAATTCCTTGACACAGCTAACAGCTGCAAGGTCAGCCAATCGGGCTGTCAATTTCTTGGCACAATTTGCACCCAATTTTCTTTGCGCTAAGTATTGTTGTTCGCATAGCTTTTGCAGTTTGCCGTCAGCGAAGGTGATTTCCATGCGTTACTAGACTAATATAAGTTTACCATTTTGGTAAACAAATTTGTTATATTTCTAGAAAATCTAACATATAAACTAACTCAGCAATTCCTAAAAATCTACACCTCGTTTAAGTTCTACACCTTGATTAGCATAGTGTTTGTGGCAATAAACCTCTGAGTGGACGCTAGCCAAGTCGAAGTATGCAGGTGGATTTTGGCAACGGCCAGTGATAATAATTTCGGTGTCGCGGGGTTTGCGGAGTAAAGCTTGAACAATGGGTTCAACGGGGAGTAGTTCTAAGTCAACAGTGGGATTGAGTTCATCGAGAATAATAGTTTTATACAATCCAGAGGCGATCGCAACTTTTGCAATTTCCCAACCTCGTTCGGCTTCTACATAATCTAATTCTTGCCGGGAATTTCGCCAGACGATCGCATCTCCACCGCAACGCTGATGATCCACTACTTCTGGATATGACTGCTGCAAAGCGGCGATCGCTGCGTCTTCTGTGTAGCCACTACCGCCTTTAAGCCACTGCATAATCAACACACGGGTTGATCCTGGATGATTAATTCCTCTACCGATTGCCTGTAAGGCTTTGCCCAAAGCACTAGTAGATTTACCTTTACCAGCACCAGTATAAATTTCAATCCCTTCCAGGAAGAGAGCTTTGGCTGTTGGGTGGTGATGAGGTTTCATTTCTGAGTGCAAATCTGCAATATCGAGCAACTTTTGCGGTGCGGCGCGTCCGGTAGCAATGATTTCCAACTCTTGGGGTTTGGATTTTAATGTCTTTACCACTTCATCCACTGGTAACAAACCTAAATCCAGAACTGGGTTAATTTCATCCAAGACGACAACTGAATATAAACCACTAGCGATCGCACCTTTGGCGACATCCCAACCCCGCATTGCTTCATCTCGGTCAAAAGTGGTAATTTCCTCCGGGCCAAAAAATTCGGCTCTCCCGGTGCGAACCTGGTCAATTAAATGGGGAAACCCGCGCTGTAAAGCTGCGATCGCGCCATCTTCGTCATAATCACGTTCTGGCCCTTTTAAAAATCGCAGCAGTAAAACACGATTAGAATTGCTAGGCGTATTTATTCCCAAGCCAATGGAGCGCAAAACCACCCCCAAAGCCGCTTGAGATTTACCTTTACCCAGACCATCGTAGACGTGAATTTGACCAATAAGCCGTTCTTGACGCACTTGCGCCGTCCGAATCCCAATACCGTTCCTTGTCATCTCTCGAAAAGCTATAACTATGGCAGTCTTTAATCTTACCTAACCTCTTGTACTCTCAGGTAGAGAAACTACGCCTCTAATGCGTCTGTACAAGGGTCAATTCGATCTATTAACAATATCAATAGAGGAATACTGGCACACTCGCATAGTAAAGGACAAGAACGATGGGATAATTTCCCCCATCACCCTTACTATCCCAGTTATACTCACTACAGTTAACCCTTACCCGTAACCATTTATGCCTGACAATTGGATGCTTCCCAGGATTTTTCCCATTGGTGGATTTCTGTTTGACTTTTTATTTGTATTGATTGCCATCCCCATCGAAGCTTATGTTTTGCATTCTCGACTAAAATTTGACAAAAAAACCAGTACTTTTTATGCAATTTCTATTAATCTGTTTTCCAGTGTAATTGGTTGGTTCATATTTTTTGTCTCAGAACCAATGTTGCCAATACAGGTTAAATCAGAATTAATTAACTATATGTTTTTTAATAATTTTCAATCGCCAAATACACAACCTTTAATTATTTTAACTGCGTGTATAATTTTTTTTGCTACGTTTTTGATGAAATTTTTCATTTTAAGGGTTTTGCTATTCTCCTTAAATGAATCATTTGCGAAAAAGGAAGAGGAACCTAAAACATCCCAGCGGCTGCAACGGCGTCGTTTTAGCACCCTTAATTTCCAAAATACTAATTTAGTTACTACTATACTAATAGCAAATTCTCTGAGCTATACTGCAATAACCATTATTTTATTATTTCGTTCAAAATAGCAAGAAATTACTTGTTTCTTTAATTTAGAGGAAAAATATTGATTAATCGGGTGTACGGAGGAATATGAATACGCTATTAAAAGATGTTTTTGGGGTTTTTAAATTTGCGGAAGGGCTTTATGCAGGAATTAGAAAAATATTAGTTCCACCCAAAGCTTATTCTTGGCAGACATTTATTTATATGAGTGTTTTTTCTTGGGTAGTCTCATATTTTGCCACAGGTTATATCAAAGATATAATTGCCTTTTTCGGTTGGTTATTTTTAATTGCTGGTACAGCTTGGTATACAACTGAAGATCCTTTGAGGGTTCCTGGGACTTTTATGCCAGTCGGGGCAGTAATCACTGGATTCTTAGTGAGTGTTTTTGCATTTGGAGATCAACGAGATGTAATTACACCAAGAACAATCGTTTTTTGGCCAACAATTTCAGCACTAATTACGGCAATACCAGAGTTTATTGAAGGAAATGACACCGACGCAAAAGCTCGCATTCCTAAGCCACAAGACCGCCAAAGAATCATAATTTTAGTTGCTAGTAGTATGCTGCTAAGTTGCTGGATTCAGTTTCACTTTGTGACGGATAATTGGTTACGACAATATCCGAGTTTGCAAGCAGATACTTTTAAACATAGTACCTTTATTGTCAGAACAGAAGCAGCAGTAAAAATTCCCCAAAACGGCGTTGTAATTCTTCAGAGACTTCAACCAATAGTAGTAGAGCAAATAGCTGAAAGACCTTGGTCAGAAGTAGAGAAATGGTTGCTAGATGCAAAACAGCGGGTAGGAAATCTGGGTAGGGAAATCATTAAAAAGAACCTGAGTAAATATGAAGAGAAGGAATTATGGCGCGTTGAACCACGTGTAACTAATACGAAGTCTGGATATATATTAGATTTATTAAGTATTTGGATAGGTCCGAGTTCTAACCCACGGGGCTATTACTTAAAAAAATCTTGTCGCATTGAACCAGTTGCAACAGCTACTAATCCAGAGAATAAGATTACAGTTGCAGAAATTGAATGCGATCGCGCCAGTAAATTAATTCCTGGTTCACCGCCTCCACAGCAGTGAGGAGTGGGGCAGCATTCTCTACGAGAGGCTGCGCCAACGGCTACGCTCAGTGACCGAGGAGCAGGGGGAAGAATAATAAAATTACCTTTTTACCCTCTGCCTCTTCCCAATGACAAATGACCAATGACAAATGACAAATGACCAATGACTATTAACAGAATTTTTGTATTAGCAAAGAATGTGTTTCAGGAAGTGATACGCGATCGCATCCTATATATTATTGGTTTTTATGCGCTAGTACTCGCTACTGCGTTCCGCGTCCTTCCTGAGTTTGCAGCTACGGCTGAAGATAAAATGTTTTTAGACTTTGGGATGGCAGCGATGAATGCCATCGGGTTAATTATTACGATATTTATTGGTACGGGACTAATTAATAAAGAAATTGAAAAACGCACTATTTTAGTATTAATTGCTAAACCTGTTAGTCGCAGCGAAATTATCGTCGGCAAATACTTGGGTTTATCCGCAGTTCTAGCTGTGCTTGTCGCTACAATGACAGCAATTTATCTCGTATTTTTGCAAATTGGCAATATTCCTCATCCTATAGCAAGCATTCTAATTGCTGCAATTTTCTTATTTTTACAGTTGTCATTAATTACTGCTGTGGCTATTACCTTCGGTGTTTTTACTGCTTCTCTGCTAGCGACTGTTTTAACCTTTGCGGTATATTTAATCGGAAATATTACTCAAGATTTAGTACAACTTGGTCGTCTTAGCCGTAACCCTGGTATGGAACGTCTAACTCAAGATTTGTTTCTTTTCTTGCCAGATTTATCTCGATTAGATTTGAAAAATGATGCCGTTTATGGTCTGCAAGCACTACCTGACACTACTGCACTGATTATGAATGCTAGTTATGGCTTAGTTTATAGTGCCATGTTATTAGCGATCGCTATTTTTATCTTTTCACAACGCGAATTTTAGACATTGGGTATGGGGGAGAATACAAGGGGAAGTTCAGAGCGATCGCATAGTAAGATAATCACAAGTGCGATCGCATTCTCTTGACGAACAGCAAGCGATTCATCAGAAACTTACCCCCCTTAATCCCCCCGATGTATTAGGGGAAACCGGAAATCCAGTTCCCTCCCCTTTATAAGGGGAGGGTTAGAGCGGGGTAAAACCCTGGTTAATCAACTATTTCAGACTTATGTATACACGGTAGTTATCTCTTTACAAGGCTAACTCTAGCTAATAAATAACTATCTGAGGTTGCTCAATTGTGCCATCAGGCATAATAGTATCTCGCAACTTTGCATAAATCAAATTTGTCTTCCAAAGGTTTGCCTTACTCAAGTTTGCTTTGGTTAAATTTGCCCATGTCAAGTCTGCACTAGTTAAGTTAGCCTCAGTCAAATTAGCTTCTAGTAATTTTGCTCCACATAGCTTGGCTCGTGTGAGATTTGCAAAACTTAAGTTAGCTTCAATCAGCGATGCCTCAATTAATTTGGCTTCACTTAAGTCTGCTTCTCTCAAATCCACATCACACAAAGAAGCACCCCAAAGATTACTACCTGTGAATTTCACCCGCCATAAGAAAGTTCCACACAAATTTGCTCTTGTTAAATCAGCATTAGTCAAATTGGCTTCACACAAAGATGCTTCATACAAATTAGCTTCACGTAAGCTAGCTTGCATCAAATTTGCGCCACTTAAATTAGCACGAGTTAGAACACAGCCAGACAAATTTGCACCACGCAAATCCGCTCCAATTAAATTAATACCACTTAAATCAATTCCTTTCAGATCGATTCCACTCAAGTCGCATCCACTGAAATCTCGGCGCTGAAAATATTTATTTGTGATTTGACTTAAAATAAATTCCTGTTGTTGAGCATAATTGTTCATGGTATTCACCTCTGGGTGTAATTGATCTCAAAGGTTGAGTGTGTTAGTTACCACAATACTTCTCGGTTAGGCATTTTTTATTCGGAATCGGGTTTTGGCAAAAGATTACTGGGTTTGGGTTAAAGGTTTTTTCTTTCCCCTTTCTTTTTTCCCCTTAAGCGAGAAGTATTAGTAGTTACCGTATATTGAGATTACACCGCAAACGGAGATTAGCTCAGTAAATAATCAAAAATAAATTAAAAGAAAATCGGCAATCACTTGAAAATGCGTTTTTTCAGTGGTTTTTAAAACAAAAAATGCTGACATAAGTCAGGAAATATTGATACGATCGAAGTCATTTGTCTTTGCTTATTGGTACTAATGACACATGACTTCGATTTTCTCACGGCTTTTCATGAAAAGCCTTGGGATAAGTTAAGATTCAAAATTTTTATTAGTACTGAGTACTTATCCTCACTCAAGATTGATAGCTACCACCACAATACGGTTCAGTTAAGCATTTCTTTCTTCTCTTTGCGTCCAACTCCTACTAGACGCTGCGCGTAGCTTGCTTCCCCGAAGGGGTATGCGGTTCGTTTTTCTTTCTTTTACTTACGGTTTAGCGCATCTTCATACAGAATTGGTATTAGGCATAACCCAACTTAGTCATGGCGTATCTTTTTGTTGTTTTCACTACTGCGCTTTTTGATTGACTTGTAACCAAATTTCTAAACTAGCAAGCAACCATAGCTTTACTCCATAACGACTCCAAGTATCGCCTTGATATTTCCGAAATCCTAACTGCACCGGTACCATCATGCCACTTTTGGGACGATGAATAATTGTGTCTGGTAAAATATCTGCAATTGCTTGCTTTAAAACTGCTTTTTCTTCCACTCCAGAAAGCTTATACTTTGGAGGTATTTCCATGCTTAACTCTACTATTCGTTGATCAAACAGAGGAGAACGACCTTGCAAAAGAGCAGCTTGAGTCAAGTTACTAACTTTGGTCAAAATTTGGTCAGCGCCTTTAAATTTGATGTTCATCGCCATCAAACGATTCAGATAGCTAGCTTGGGAATATAAATCTTCAGCAAAAACCCAAGGTGCTGTTTGCACTGCTGTCCAAACTTCTGGTTTTAAAAGTTGCGGTAAGTCAACAGCACACTTTTGAAAGGAAATTAAATAAGCTTGCAATGCATCCTGATTGGTGACAGAGCCATATAAACTATTAATTAGCATCGGCTGATTTTTTGGCCCACCAAAACAGGGGTCGCCACCTTCACCATTTAAAACTACTTCTACGCTTTCTCTTGCCAGTCGTCCCAGCAAAAGGTTGGGAACAGTCAGTGGGTCGCCAATGGGGTCATCTAAATATGCCATTGTTTCCGGCAGGCGTGACCACATATCCTTAAAAGTAATTTCTAAAATGTGGTGCTGCGTTTGACAATGGCATGCAACGAGACTGGAAAATTCTAACTCATTGGGACATTCCGAACCAAAATGAATCGAGAAGGTGTGGACTGGTGCTTTGTGGAATTTTGCTACTAAAGCGGTGATACTGCTAGAGTCCAAACCACCAGAAAGAAAAACGCCAACGGGTTCATCTGCTGGTGGTAAATATTCTTGAACAACTTGCTCTAGGAGTTCTCGCAAGCGATCGCCATGCCATGCTAAAGGTTGATCTATTGCTACAATCTGTTCTTGAAGCTGCCAATAAGCTGTAACTTTGTGGTCAGGAAATTCTAAAACGGTTCCAGGTCGCAGTTCCCGCACCTGTTCCCAAAGGGTTCGTTCTCCGGGAACAAAGGCACAACAAAGATAATCTCGCAACGCCAGCAAATCTAAATCGGATGAACGATGGGGTGCTAAAGTTCTCAGTTGAGGCGCAATCCAACGAACCGAACTAGTGGTAGTGTAATAGAGAGTACGAACACCGATGCGATCGCGAACCAACCTTAAGACCTGTTTCTCTCTATCCCAAACCACTAGCGCAAACATCCCCACAAGTTGGCTAAGACTTTCATTACCCCATCGTTCCCAAAGATTGGCTACCAGTTGCAGAGAACTTCCTTGAAAGCTATCTGGTTCAATTCCCAACTTTTGCAACAACTGCAATCGGTTAGTTAACCAAATATCACCAACAACAACAAATCGTCCTCCAAAACTGATTGCTAATTTCTCCGTCGGAAATTCCGAAGTTGTGCGTGGTAAAATTACAGAAATTTTTTCATCTCGCCAAGCTATATCTTCATAGTTTGCATCAACTGTTCCCCACGCTACGCGCCAGCTTGGGTTAGTTTTGATGAATTCGATTTTAGGAGATTTACGATTTTTAAACGCATCAAATAGCATGGGAAATTTTTATGGGAAATTTTTAACGCATAAACCGTAATAACCTTACCTCCAAGCCCCTCCCCGCAAGCAAAGCTATGGTGTACACACAAGTCCTAAAAACCTAGCTTGATGAGGCTTTCCTCATTCTCATACATAGGATGGGAACGAGAGAAATAGCATTGTCAGCCGATGCAATGCCATTGTTAGCCGATGCAATGCCATTGTTAGCCGATGCAATGCCATTGTCAGTCGATGCAATGCTATTGTTAGCCGATGCAATGCCATTGTAGGTCAAAAGACTTGTGTGTACACCGTAGGCAAGCAAAAAGAGGACGATGATATCACTTATACGATTAGGAAACGCGTATCATTTGTACTTCTTATAAAGATCCAGCAATCATCCCACAAAGTAAAATAAAACCAATCCACACATTTTGCCGGAACATTTTACCATAAGCAGAATTAGGTAAGTATTGGTCTCTTAATCGCAGAGACTGCCAAACCCATCCGATAGTAGCAACTGCAAGGCTAATCCAGAAGGCTAAGTGCAGATGTATAACTACGCCTAACCAAGACAATAACAAGATTGTGCCAGCAAAGAAAATTCCAATGGCTAGAGGGGCATAATTACCAAAAAATAGGGCGCTAGAATTAACACCAATGCGGCGATCGTCTTCCTTGTCGCTCATGGCGTAAACTGTATCAAATCCCAATGTCCACAATACAGTCGCGCCCCAAAGCAACCAGGTTGGTTGAGAAATGCTTTGCGTTACTGCACTCCAGCTAATCAATACCCCAAAACCCCAAGCTATGGAAAGCACCAGTTGCGGTACAGGAAACACCCGCTTTGCACCTGGATAAAGCAAAATTACAGGCACTGCTGCCACGCATAACCAGAAACTCAGGGGGTTAAGATAAAAGGCCAAGACTGCTGCACATGCTAAAGAGACGATCGCGACTACAATCCCAACTTTCACAGATAAGGCGCGAGAAGCGAGGGGGCGATCGCGCGTTCTCTCCACTTCTGGATCGATATCCCGATCCCACAAATCGTTGACAACACACCCAGCCGCACTCGTGGCCAGAGTACCCAATATAATCACACCAACTAGAGGCAAAGGCGGTTTCCCGGAAGCTGCCAAAAACACAGCCCAAAGCGCAGGAATCATTAAAATTAACCGCCCTTCTGGTTTATGCCAGCGTAAAAGCCGGATAATTACAAGCCAAATTGGCGACTGGGGGCGTTCTGGCGTCGTTAACATAGAAATCAACAAATAACTTTAGAGAGATGAATTCACACTTCTTTACATCTATAGAATAACGTTATTTGTTATTTGTAAAAACATAACCCAAAGTGGCAACCTTAAATACCTTTAAATAGCCACTAAGGTTATAAATAGTAGGGTGAATATACATAGCTCAGTTACCCTCGACCAAGCTGAGTTGCGAATGTTGAGTATTTTTTAATTTACTCAATATTCAACGCTGGCTCAAGGCCCTGCTACCGCTAACAGCACTCAGTTTGAGCAAGTGTGTTGTCATAAATATCAGTGCTAGCTACCCCGACGTATCACCGTTTGCCATCATTTCTTAATAAAGAGAGAAAACTAGATGCTGAATTTAGTTTCTAGCTGGGAGAGTATTCCTGCTCAACCATCTAAGCAACATCGGATTATTGCTGCCATTGACCTGGGAACAAATTCTCTACACATGGTAGTAGTCAAGATTGACCCCACACTACCAGCTTTCAGCATTATTGCTAGAGAAAAGGAAACCGTGAGGCTTGGCGATCGCAATCTTACCACTGGAGAACTCAAACCAGAGATAATTGAAAAGGCGATCGCTGCTTTAGGACGCTTCCAAGAAGTTGCCAAAACTATCAACGCTGAAACAATTATCGCTGTGGCAACTAGTGCTGTGCGAGAAGCGCCCAATGGTAAAGATTTTTTGCACACAATAGAAACGGAGTTGGGTTTAAGCGTTAACTTGATTTCTGGTCAAGAAGAAGCGCGGCGAATCTATCTTGGCGTGCTGTCGGGCATGGAATTTAATAACCAGCCCCACATGATTATTGATATTGGCGGTGGTTCCACAGAATTGATTTTAGGCGATAGTCAGCAAGCCCGCACTCTCACCAGTACCAAAGTTGGTGCAGTGCGACTCACTAGCGAGTTAATCACCACTGATCCCATCAGCAACAATGAGTTCCAGTATCTGCAAGCTTATGCACACGGGATGTTGGAACGTTCTGTAGAAGAAATCTTAGCCAACCTAGAGTTTGGGGAATCTCCCCGTTTGGTGGGTACATCTGGCACAATTGAAACCCTGGCAATGATTCATGCACGAGAAAAGTCGGGTGTTATTCCTTCCACTCTTAACGGCTACCAGTTTAGTTTTAAAGACTTGCAAGAGTTGGTAAATCGCTTGCGGAAACTAAGTAATTCCGAAAGGGCTGATATTCCCGGTATGCCAGAGAAGCGCTCTGAAGTTATCTTCGCTGGCGCAGTCATATTACAGGAAGCAATGACCCTTTTGGGTAGTGAATCGGTAACAGTTTGTGAGCGTTCTCTGAGAGAAGGCGTAATCGTAGACTGGATGCTAACCCACGGTTTAATTGAAGATAAGCTGCGCTATCAAAGTTCAGTTCGGGAACGGAATGTTCTCAAACTGGCGGATAAATACCACATCAATTTAGAATACAGCGATCGCGTGGCAAAATTTGCCGAGAGTTTATTTGACCAAACTCAAGGTACTCTACATCATTGGGGAAGTGACGAGCGACAAATGCTGTGGGCAGCGGCAATATTACACAATTGCGGTCATTATATTAGCCATTCGTCTCATCACAAGCACTCTTACTATCTAATTCGCAATGGTGAATTACTCGGTTATACAGAAACCGAGATTGAAATTATTGCCAATTTAGCGCGTTATCATCGCAAATCGCCGCCTAAGAAAAAACATGAAAACTACCAGAGTTTGCTGACTAAGGAACAGCGACAAATTGTTAGTCAATTAAGTGCGATTTTAAGATTGGCAGTGGCATTAGATAGACGACAAATTGGTGCGATCGTTCAAGTGCAATGTGAGTATTATCCACAACTTAATCAGGTCAATCTGCTAATTTTCCCAACTCAATTGGATGATGATTGTGATTTAGAACTTTGGAGCTTAAATTATAAAAAAGGAGTGTTTGAGGAAGAGTTTGGAGTGAAATTAGTAGCGAGTTTAGAAAGGTCTAGTATTCCTAACTTGTCTTAGAAATTAGGGTGCGTTACACTGCGTTAACGCACCTGCACATAGCTTATGTTTATGCTTGCGATCGCTAATCAGCTTGAGAAGTTAGTCTGAGTATAAAAGTTTAAGGTAAAACTCAGAAAATTTATTTAATAAATAACTTTTTAGGAAGGTATAATTAACCAGTAACATTCTATTGTATAACAAAAATCTTAATTAAATTTGTAACCTGCATTAGGTTAAAATATCCATCTAATTTTGACATCCAACTTAAGGATGAATTTATAACTGTCCCAAGAACCATTTAAAAACAAAAAATAGTAATTAGAATAGAGTTAACAATCTATTAAATGTAGGTTATGTTGCTAGTGGATATCTAAGCCGGGAAACTTAGATATCCTTATATAAAATTTCACTAGTTTAATAAGTAATCATGCAGACATAATATTGAGGGCTGCAAAAGAAACTTGCTCAGAAGCTTAGAAACAAGTAGGGGCTTTTGGCCTTGCGCCCCTACGACAGGTGTGGTTCAAATAGATGAAAACTGCTGTAGCTGTTGTTTGCGCTCTGAAGTTATTCAGGCACCTGATATCTTGCACTCTTGCACTGGAAGTCGCGGCTACACAGGCAAAACCTTGATTTTGCATTAGTCCGCGTAGGCGGATTTTGTTTGTATAGCCGCGATTTCTAATCGCCAGGGCTAGGTGCAAGATATGAGGCACTGCGATCGCCTAATACAGTTTTTTGAGGGTCAATAGCCTGATTTAGTATAAGTTTTAACTGTATCCATATCGAAAGCTAAAGGAACTGAAGCCGATCCAGGCTTATTATTTATGTGATTGCACTGAATAACTTTGCTAATTAGTGCTTTTTAGCTTGATTAGATAGATAATAAAACTAAGTATGAGCAAAAATAGAGAACTCACATTAAGGAGCTTTAATGACTAGACCTATTAGCAGTGCTGTAAATTCATTAGTAGCAAACTTCTCGCGACGAAATGCACTTTTGTGGCTTGGAGGTAGTGGAATAACTACCGCCTTGATGGTGGCAACACAAAAGGAAGTGAACGCTAAAGACAACAAAGAGTTGAAATTGGTGAACCCACCAACATTATATAATGCACCCCAAAATGGCTATAGCCATATAGCTGTGACACCATCAAGGGCGAGAACCGTCTATATTTCTGGTCAATTTGGTTCCGATTTACAAGGAAATCTTGTCTCCAATGAATTTGAAAAGCAGTTAATACAGGCTTTTAAAAACCTCCGTTATGCCTTAGCAGCGGTTGGGGCACAACCACAAGATGTTGCAAAAACTACTGTTCTTATAGTGGATCACAACGAAAATAAATTGATCCCGTTAGGACGTGAAATTATAAATTTATGGGGGAATAAACCACCAGCAAATACTCTTATTCCCGTTCCTAGACTTGCACTTGACGGTATGTTGTTTGAAATTGATGCTTATGCGGTAATTCCAGAAAACCGTAGTTGAGGGCTGGTTTCAATATAACCCTATCAATCACAGCCGGCGGAATAACAAACTTCCGCTACTGTCAATCAATAATAGTCTCTACTATTTGAATAGGTAATTGCCTTTAGTCAGACTACGAAACCTAACTAAAAATCCCAGCAGATAAGCTGTTGCGTATTTAATTTGTATATGCGACGCGGGCAAGATGCCCGCACTACAATAATTTTACGTTTTCGTATTATACAATTTAGCTGCACATCAGCTTACTAGTAGTTTGCTCTTGTTAACTTGGTTGTTTAAAGGGAAAAGGTGAAAGTTTTTAACCTCTTCCCTTTTCATCCTTCCCCAGCCCCTACAAGCATATTTTTGAGTTAAAAAATTCCTACTTTACGCTTTGTGTGAAATATTCTATCTCTGCATTGGA
The DNA here is from genome assembly GCF_036917235.1 of Nostoc sp. Classification (GTDB taxonomy): domain Bacteria; phylum Cyanobacteriota; class Cyanobacteriia; order Cyanobacteriales; family Nostocaceae; genus Nostoc. Next base: position 52,614 of record NZ_JBALDU010000099.1, on the reverse strand, counting down.
TACCTTAAAGCTAAAGCAGCGTGTAATGTACTCTACAATTTAAAGCTTATCTTCATAAATGCTCTCGAAAGTAAAGCCATAGTAATCTTTACTAATTAACATTAAACTGCCGTTATGAATTTGGGAATAATCAAGTTATAAATTGCTTGGATTTAACAGTATGTTTAGCACTCATGTTAATATTTCTGGATACCAAATCATTGAAGAAATATACAATGGTTCGAGAACTATAGTTTATCGAGGGTATCGAGAAAGTGACTCATTACCTGTAGCGATCAAACTGCTGAAAAATGCATATCCCTCCTTTAATGAACTGGTGCAGTTTCGCAATCAGTACACCATTGCCAAAAATTTCAACTCATCTTTAATTGTCCAAACCTACAGCCTGGAGGTGTATCAAAATACCTATGCGTTGGTGATGGAAGATTTTGGGGGCATTTCTCTAAAAGATTATTTTGCTCGCGATCAAACGCGAGATAGTAGGTTTTTGGAAGAGTTTTTTCAAATAGCGATCGCACTGTGTAATACCTTAGAAATACTCTATAGTCAGCGCATCATTCATAAAGATATCAAACCGAGCAATATTTTAATTAATCCAGAAATCAAACAAGTTAAATTAATCGACTTTAGTATTGCCTCTCTATTACCAAGGGAAACGCAAACGCTAATCAGCCCCAATGTATTAGAAGGAACACTAGCTTATATTTCTCCAGAACAAACAGGGAGAATGAATCGGGGAATTGACTACCGGACTGATTTTTATTCCCTGGGTGTAACTTTCTACGAATTACTCACAGGTGAGTTACCTTTTCAATCAAGCGATCCAATGGAGTTGGTGCATTCCCATATTGCTAAGGTAGCCTCATCAATAGATGTAATTAACTTACAAATTCCGGCGGTAATTTCGGATATCGTCAGCAAATTAATGTCAAAAAATGCTGAAGACCGCTATCAGAGTGTATTAGGATTGAAGTATGATTTAGAAAATTGTTTAGATCAACTGAAAACAAGTGGCAAAATTGAGAGTTTCCCAATTGCCCAAAGGGATCTGTGCGACAGATTTATTATCCCTGATAAACTCTATGGACGAGAAGCAGAAGTAGAAACTCTGCTAGAAGCATTTCAAAATGTCAGCCTGGGAGCAACAGAAATAATCCTGGTAGCTGGGTTTTCGGGGATTGGTAAAACTGCCGTTGTTAACGAAGTCCATAAACCTATTGTTCGTCAACACGGTTATTTTATCAAAGGCAAATTTGACCAATTTAATCGGAATATTCCTTTTTCTGCATTTGTCCAAGCTTTCCGTAACTTCATGGAGCAATTACTGGCAGAAAGTGATGTCCAAATACAAAAATGGCAAAATCAAATTATTCAAGCATTAGGTGAAGACGGACAAGTAATTATTGAAGTCATTCCCGAATTAGAAAAAATTATTGGCAGACAACCAGCTGCGCCAGAATTATCAGGTAACGCGGCACAAAACCGATTTAATTTATTATTTCAGAAATTTCTCCAAGTATTTACAACTAAAGAACATCCTTTAGTTATATTCTTAGATGACTTGCAGTGGGTAGATTCGGCTTCATTGAAACTCATGCAATTATTAATGAATGAAGCTAATCAGGGATATTTATTGTTAATTGGTGCCTATAGAGACAATGAAGTATTCCCAGCACATCCATTGATGGTAATGTTGGATGAAATTTGCAAAACAGGTGTAAAGGTGAATAATCTTACCCTAAAGCCACTCAACCCATTACAATTGAATCAACTTGTAGCCGATACATTAAATTGTGCAGAGAATGTAGCATTATCTCTTTCACAATTGATTTACCGTAAAGCTCAAGGAAATCCATTTTTTGCAACTCAAATACTGAAATCATTACATCAAGACCAACTGATTCAATTCAATTTTGCCGAGGGATGTTGGCAATGTGATATTTCTCAAATAAATCAGCAAACTCTAGCAGACAATGTTGTTGATTTTATGGTTTTCCAACTACGAAGACTACCAGAATCAACTCAACAACAATTGAAGCTAGCCGCTTGTATTGGTAATCAGTTCGATTTAAAAACATTAGCGATTGTTTCTAAACAATCAGAGATAGAAACCGCAGATTGTTTGTGGAAGGCTTTGCAAGAAGGGTTGATTTTGCCGCAAAGTGAGGTTTATAAGTTTTTTGTTGGTTCCGAAAATCAAGCAGCTACTCAAGAACAGTCTGAGATGGTTGTATATAAATTTTTACACGATCGCGTCCAGCAAGCTGCCTATTCACTCATTCCAGAAGCACAAAAACAGTCAACACACTTGCAAATTGGGCAATTGTTGTTGCAGAATACACCTAAAGAGCAGCAAGAGTCAGGAATTTTTGCGATCGTTAATCAATTCAATTACGGACTAGAATTATTAGAGGAAGCTGACGAACGAGAACATTTATCCCGGTTAAATCTGATCGCTGGTTGTAAAGCCAAAAACTCGACTGCTTATGCAACAGCAGTTGAGTATTTAAAAGTGGCAATTCTTTTATTACCGATAAATGCTTGGCAAAGCAGCTACGATTTAGCCCTTGCTGTTTACGAATCTGCGGCTGAGGCAGAATATCTAAATACAAACTTTGATTCATCAAAATCATTAGTAGAGATTATCCTTAAAAACGCTAAATCTCCATTAGAAAAAGTTCGTACCTACGAGATTCAAATCCAATCTTATACGGCGCAAAATAAATTTATTGAAGCAATAGCCACAGGTAGAGAAGCACTGCAATTACTAGATTTGACATTACCTGAAGACAGTAATACTCAAATTATTTTTGAGGAACACGATCAATTACAACAAATGTTTGTTCATCAATCGATTGCAGCATTGGCAAATATGCCAGAAATAATTGATCCCCAAAAATTAGTTGCGCTCCGCATATTATCGGGTTTGTTTGCTCCAGTTTATATAGCCAAACCGATGTTATTGCCGCTCAAAATTTTTACAATGATCGAGATTTGTATCAAGTCCGGCAACTCACCACAGGCAGCTGTTGCTTACAGTCTCTATGGATTATTTTTGTGTAGTATTGGTGCAATTGAAGATGGGTATCAGTTTGGTAAACTGGCAGTACAACTTTTAGAAAAGTTTCAAATAAAAGAACTTAAAAGTAGGGTTTATTTAACATTTAGTCTGTTTATTAAACATTGGAAAGATTCAATTAAATCTACATTGAATCTATTTTTGGAGGGATTGCAAAGTGGATTAGAAACCGGAAATTTAGAATATGTCGGCTATTGTGCCAATTGCTATTGTCAATTTCTCTTTTGGACTGGAGAAAACCTAGAAAATGCTGTGCTGGAAGCAGATAAATATTGCGATCTAATGCAGCAAATTAAACAAGAGGTATCTCTGATTTGGGGAAATATCTGGCGGCAGACAGTGCTAAATTTACAAGGAGAAGCCGCTAATCCCTGTTGTTTAATTGGTAAGCATTTTCACGAAGTCGAAATGTTACCGACTTTAATTGAAACTAACAATATTAATGGTATTTGTTATGTCTATCTAGCAAAAACGCTACTGGCTTATCTTTTTGGTGAATACGAATCTGCTTGGGAATCTTCCCAAACATTTGAGCAGTATGAGCAGGGAGCAGCAGGTTTATTAATTGTTCCTTTGCGGAATTTCTATCAATCTTTGAGTTTGTTAGCTCTTTGTTCTCAGGTAAATGAAGCACAGCAACAGGTTTATCTCCAGAAAGTAGCCGAAAATCAGTCAAAAATGCAAGAATGGGCGGCTCATGCACCCGTAAATTATCAGCATAAGTACAATTTAATTTTAGCTGAACAAGCTCGTGTAACTGGCGATCGCTTACAAGCCGCAGATTATTATGAAATAGCTATCCAAGAAGCGATCGCCAATGACTATATTCAAGAAGCCGCGATCGCTAACGAACTTGCTGCCAAATTTTACCTAGAATGGGGTAAAGAAAAAGCCGCAGAAGGATATCTGCAACAAGCATATTACAGTTATGCCCGTTGGGGAGCAAAAGCCAAAACTGATGACTTGGAAAAATGCTATCCCAAATTACTCAAACCAATTTTGCAACAGCAAGAATTCAACTTAAATCCCTTAGAAACCATAGCTAGCATTGCTCGTACATCTAGTTACACTACCAGCAGCACTAATATTTCTGATGCTCTAGATTTAACCTGCATTCTCAAAGCAGCTCAAACTATCTCCAGTTGTATCGAATTAGACGTACTTATCAGCAGTCTCACTCGCATTATCTTAGAAAATTCTGGTGCGAAAACATCTGTATTAATTCTTCCTCAAAAAGATACTTGGCAAGTGCGGGCAATTACTTTTATAGATCAACAGTCAAATTCCCAGACTGATGTCAAAACCACTCTTGATTCACAACTAATAGATGCTTGTCAATATATTCCGAGAAAACTGATAAATTACGTTAAGAATACTCAAGAAACTGTCATCATAGACAATTGTGAAACGAGTATTCCTGGTGTAATTGGAGAATATATGCTCCTACATCAACCCCAAAGTGTATTATGTACGCCCATTATTAATCAAGGTCATTTGGTGGGGATTCTCTACCTAGAAAATCAATTGAATCAAGGAGTATTTACTACTAACCGATTACAGGTGATTAATCTACTATCTTCCCAAGCCGCAATTGCCTTAGAAAATGCTCGGCTTTATCAGCAAGCTGGGCAAGCTTTACAAGATTTGCAACAAGCTCAATTACAAATCGTCCAAAGTGAAAAGATGTCTGCGTTGGGTAACTTAGTTGCTGGCGTCGCTCATGAAATGAACAATCCTCTTGGTTTTATTGCTGCCAGTCTCAAACAAGCTAAACCAACATTTATTGATGTTATCGAACACTTGAAATTATATGAACAAAAGTTTCCTACTCCCGGAGATGAAATTTTTACCCATGCCGAAGAAATCGATTTGGAATATAGCTTAGAAGATTTGCTCAAGATGATTGATTCGATGACAATAGCGTGTGACAGGCTCAAAAACATTAGCACCAGTCTCCGTACTTTTTCCCGTGCTGATAGAGATTACAAAGTACCGTTTCACATTCATGAAGGCATTGATAGTACGATTTTAATCCTCAAACATCGCCTGAAAGCTAACGAAGAACGTCCAGCTATTGAAATAATCAATGAGTACGGAAATTTACCCCAAATTGAATGCTTCCCTGGTCAATTAAATCAAGTATTTATGAATATCCTAGCAAATGCCATTGATGCCTTAGATGAATCAAATACAGGTCGGAGTTTTGAAGAAATTCAAGCCAATCCCAATTGGATTAAAATTACCACCTCTTTAAAAAATAAACAAGTTGAAGTGAGCATTGCTGATAATGGTCAAGGCATGAGTGAATCAGTGAAACAAAAAGTATTTGACCACTTGTTTACTACAAAAGGTGTTGGTAAAGGAACGGGATTAGGATTAGCGATCGCTCAGTCTATTGTTGTAGAAAAACATGGCGGTTCACTGGTTGTGAATTCTACCCAAGGTGAAGGAACAGAATTTGTAATTACCTTACCGATTCTGGCTCATACTCAAAATTAATACCAATTTCAAAAAAGAAGGCGACAAATCGACCATTTGTAGAGACGCGATGAATCGCGTCTTGAAAAACAAATTATCTACACTAATAGCTGTTAACTGAACCTATCGAGACTTGAACTAAATTTTGAAATGGCAAATGTTTTTTAACTTCTCCATTTTTTTTAAAATTGGGATGCTCATTAGGAATCTGGATTAATACATTTAAGATGCTCACAGCCAAAACCTTGAGTCATCATTGCAGATAGCTGTTGAAAAACTTGTTCGTCAAAGTTAAGCTCTCGGATGATTTGGTCATGGGCTTGCCCCTGCGCTATCCGCTTTGCCATTGCCTGAAACTCTACCCAAGTTAAATTACTCTCAACAAATGCTTTAGCGAGGGTAATTACCAGTTCTTCATAATCATTGTCTTCCAATTTTGTCATCATTCGGTGTTCAATGTGAAGCGAATCATCGAAACAGTAATACCAGGATTTCGGTTGCTGCTTAAGTATTCTTCGGAAAAAATCTTGCTGTTTCGAGCGACTAACAGCACCATCTGCCTCACTACATACCATTAAGATTGGAGCAGAAACACAGCCTTGAGCCTTGTCTAAAACCTGATATCCCAATTCTAGAAATATCCGTAAGGCCTTGAGACGAAAACCTTTATAACCAAAATTCCCAGGTGCATCTTTGTTGAACCATTCAAAGTAAATTGGCAGAATTTTGATGAGTTGATCGAATAGTAAATAACGGCTACCTAAATAAGGGGTAAACAATAAAGTGCGGTCAATCTCTTGAGGATACTCTAAAGCTAACCAAGCAGCTAAAGTTCCACCTGTTGATAATCCACCAATCACAACTTGTTGACCTAGCGTTTTGGCAATCTGCAACCATTTGATGACAAATTGTTGATAAATATCAATATCTGTTGGCAGCGGTGGAGGATTTTGAGACTTCCAGTCACCTGAGCGTCCATGACCGGGTTGTAAAGGAATCAAAACGTTATATCCCTTGTTAAAGAAGGCTTTACCAAGCGGCTCGAATTGGTAAGGGCCTGCTGTAAAACCATGCAAAAACAAAAAAACTTTTGACGTGAAGTCAGGATGAATCAAAAATTTAGAACGGCAAGCTTCATTTTTAAGACCTATTGTGGACTCTAATTGGTCAACTTGTTCTAAAATTTCTACTGTATTTTGAATGCCAACTTTCATTTATGTAATTATTATGTTCCTATACATTTAGTAATCCTACTTGAATCCCGCTCAGGATACTGAAAAGGAAATCTTTGTCTGGCAAGCTTTTAAGCAGCTTAGTTATTCAAAAATTAAATAGGAATCCTAGATATATGTTACTTTATTAATTAAGTAGTTACTTCGAGTCTAGCAGAGGACATATTGTTGAGTTGCCCTGTCAGAAGTGAGAAACCTTTTTTAAGTCGGATGTGTATTCACTCCAAACTAATTTTCCACAACCCCTCTAGCGGATTAGACAGTTGGAATTGACTATCATTGCTACCGAGCCAATTATTGTCATACACCAACCCCACACTGAATGTTCTACTTAGAGGATATTGTCCTAGTTTTCCAAAACCTTCAATATTCTTTGAGTCAGCGATCGCTTGCTGGTTCAACTGTATAGTTGTTTGGTTGCCGTCGTCAAAGTAAATTGTGGCTCGTTTGTTGTGAAAGCGCACCTGAACTTTGTAGACCCCACCAGTTGCATAGTAATAAGCTCTAGCTGGCAGCTTTTGACCATCAATATTTTGTCCTTTAAGCTCAACTGCCATAGCAGGACTGCATAGCAGCAACAGGACTGGCAGAAATAACCCTAAAACTTTCATTGGTAGTAACAAACACTTTCAATCAACTATTTTCTACTTTAAAACATAAGTAGAGCGACTTACAGCAGATTTCAAGTTGGTGAAGTACACAAGTTAAGTCTGTTACCCAGATGTAAAACGTGTTTACTTCTGAATTCTGCTGTAAGTTTCACAGCCAACGCCAGAAAATCGTGTTTCCATACTCTTGTAGAGAGACGCGAGATGTCGCGTCTCCAACCTTACTCCCTACTCATTAAATAAATCCAAGTCTGTGACAGCACCAACACTACTAGAGGAAACTAACTTCGCATATTTTGCTAAGATGCCTTTTGTATAACGGGGTGGACGGGGTTGCCATTTGGCGCGGCGACTGGCTAATTCTGCATCAGAAATGTTGATTTGTAACAAGCGAGAATTAGCATCGATAGTGATGCTATCACCTTCTTCAACCAGAGCGATCGCACCACCAACGGCGGCTTCGGGAGCAACGTGTCCGACTACCATCCCGTAAGTACCGCCTGAAAAGCGTCCATCAGTAATTAACGCCACTGCATCGCCTAAACCCGCACCAATAATTGCTGAGGTGGGTGCTAACATTTCCCGCATCCCAGGGCCACCTTTCGGCCCTTCGTAGCGGATGATAATTACATCACCGGCTTTAATCTTACCTGCAAGGATGGCATCTAAGCATTCTTCCTCGGAATCAAATACCCGTGCAGAACCAGTAATGCCGGGATTTTTTATCCCGGTAATTTTTGCTACTGCTCCCTCTGTAGCAAGATTCCCTTTCAAGATGGCTAAGTGACCTTGGGCATACATCGGGTTATTCCAAGGACGAATCACATCTTGATTGCTTGGTGGTTCATTGGGGACATCTGCTAAAATTTCGGCGATGGTTTTACCTGTGATGGTGATACAGTCACCGTGAAGTAATCCATGTATTAATAGCATTTTCATCACTTGGGGAATACCACCAGCTTGATGTAAATCTGTGGCGACATATCTACCACTAGGTTTTAAATCGCATAAAACCGGGACACGATCGCGGATAGTTTCAAAATCATCTAGATTAAGTTCTACACCAGCCGCACGAGCGATCGCCAGAAAATGTAATACGGCGTTAGTTGAACCACCTACAGCCATAATTACAGAAATAGCATTTTCTATAGATTTGCGCGTGATAATGTGCCGAGGTAACAGTTGATTACGAATTGCTTCTACTAATACCTTGGCTGATTCTTCGGTGCTATCAGCTTTTTCGCCATCTTCCGCCGCCATTGTGGAAGAATAGGGTAAACTCATGCCCATCGCTTCAAAAGCCGAGGACATAGTATTGGCTGTGAACATCCCACCGCAAGCACCAGCACCAGGACAAGCGTGGCGTTCTACTTCCATCAGTTCGGTGTCGTCAATTTTTCCAGCACTATATTCACCCACAGCCTCAAAGGAACTCACAACAGTCAAGTCACGGCTGTTGTAGTGTCCGGGTTTAATTGTCCCACCGTAAACAAAGATAGCCGGGATATTCATCCGTGCCATTGCAATCATCGCCCCTGGCATATTTTTATCACAGCCACCGATGGCAATGACACCATCCATACTCTGACCATTACAGACGGTTTCAATGGAATCAGCAATTACTTCTCGTGACACTAGGGAATATTTCATTCCCTCAGTTCCCATCGAAATCCCATCACTAATAGTAATTGTGCCGAAGATTTGCGGCATTGCCCCGGCTAGTTTAATTCCAGCTTCAGCTATGAGTGCTAGTTGATTAATCCCCATGTTACAGGGAGTGATGGTGCTGTAGGCATTAGCCACACCGACAATTGCTTTTTTAAAGTCTTCATCCTGAAAACCTACTGCACGCAGCATAGCCCGATTTGGCGATCGCTGTACCCCTTGTGTAACAACTTTACTTCTGAAATTCTCTGACGTTGTTTTTTCACTCATTGCTCTGGCCTCAATCAAATCTCTGTATGAGTATGATATGTAGCCTTTTTTGAGATGTCCAATATATATTTTTTTAAGATTGAGACTTATAAAGTATCAAAAAGATGGGACTACCAAACCTGAGCTACTTTATTGCTGTAGCTGAGGAATTACATTTCAGCAGGAATTAGACAAACGAATAATTTTATTCAGCCATAAATCGAATGGCTCTCTGCGTTCATATTACTCACCCACAGAAATTATCAACCCTCAACTCGCGCCACACATCAGACGGTTGCCAGCCAGAGTTACCAACGGAGCGCAAAGGGCGATAGTGTTCACAGATGTAGTCCGATTCGGATGCTTCCATGTACACAGGTATATTTGGTTCAACCACCGATTCAGGAATATCTTGACTCTCAGGCATCTCAATCGGTTCAGTCGATGGTGGAGTTACTTCTGTTATCTTGCGAATTGGGTTAGAAGTTTTTTTGATGAGTCGTTGCATATTCATAGTCATTATTTGGCTTTCCACAAGGTAAGATATCCCAGAATACAGTAAGTTATCAGAAAATCCGAAATATTTTGCTGGAAAGTTTTTTCGGGTGTGGATTGCTTTTCGCTTTTCAAAGATGGGAGGGTAGCACGATTGCATGATTGCACTAATAGGCGTTGCATAAATGCGGGAGAATTAGCTAAATACGGGTATTTCTCTATACTCAAACCAGGAAGTAACAATCAAATTGAATATTTAAGCATATCTACTGATTTGGAATGGCACAATGTTTTTCGATAGCGACGTTAGGAGCGTCTGTAGGCGTGCAAGATAATCACGTAAATGTGTATTTTCACGTTCTAATCTGGTCATATATGTTTTACTGACGATATGATCTTCTGGGTTAATAAAACTGGGGTCAACTTTCCATCCATCACATAAAAATAGCACTGCCAAGAGCAAACAATGTCCTATAAAGCTTTAAATGTTTCAGCACTATGGTCTCCGAAGACCCAAGCTAAGATTCCAAAACTTTTCCCTCATCAAGAGGGATTTAACAACAAAATTAACTGACTATTTTATCAAGGAAATCATGAATAACACTAAATCATCTAACCAAGTCAAACGCAGATTTATCGGTAATCTTGCTGTTAAAGCACTGTTATTTACAATCACACTATTATTTACAATAGTTTTATTAAATCCTAGCACTACTGGAGTAAGTGTTGTACCTCAATCCCTGCGTCCTGATATCAAGGTTCGGAATATTATTAATACACTCTCAGTCTCTCCTTCTGTGCGGATTGTAAAAGATCCACGAAACAATACTCTCTATTACCTCAAACGAAATGGTGAGATTTATCAAGTCAATTTAGCCTCCTCTACTAGAACCCTTGTATACAACTCTAGTAATCATAATATAAGTGAAACTCAAGGTATGGCCATTGGCCCTAACGGCACAATTTATTTAGTTGGCAATGCAGACCTTGTGAATAACCAAACTCAAGCAATTATTGTTAAAGGTGTAATTAATGCGAGTACAAAACAGCGTATCTGGTCTATCTTAGCTAAAAGTGAAGACTATCCCAAAAGCAAAACAGCTTATGACCATCGCTTCAACGGCGTAGTTGTTAGCCTGGATGGTAAATTTATCTATGTAAATAGCGGTTCTCGTACCGATCATGGTGAGGTTCAGTCTGTTGATGGTCTATATCCCAATACTCGCGAAGTCGGATTAACCGCCTGTATACTGCGTCTTCCAAGTAATGGCAACAATCTCTTTCTCGCAAATAATCGAGCAACTTTAAAGACAGCTGGCTATATTTTTGCAGAAGGAACACGTAATACTTTCGATATGGCTTTTGCACCCAATGGCGATTTATTTGGCACAGAAAATGGCCCAGATCGCGATATGTCAGAAGAATTAAATTGGCTACGTTTAGGTGGTAATTACGGCTTTCCTTGGCGTATTGGTGGGACAGACAATCCACAACAATTTCCCAATTATAATCCTGCCACTGACCGATTGTTAAGCCCTCAATTTAACGCCATCCAAAAGGGCTACTATCGTAACGATCCAACCTTTCCTATTCGGCCTACTGGAAATTTGATTGAACCAATTCCTAATCTTGGCCCGGACGCAGATAATTACCGCGATCCTGTAGATGGAAAAATCAAAGATGCCAGTGTTCTTGGGCAAAGTTTTAGCACTTTTACAACACACCGTTCTCCTTTAGGCTTAGTTTTTGATACGCAAGGAGTAATGAGTCCAGAATTCAACAGAGATGGATTTATGCTAAGTTGGACAGCAGGCGATCCCACTGGCGAAACACTAGTAGGCCCTTTTAAAGATGCCAGCCAAGACCTACTGCATTTAAATTTAACTAAAGTAGGAAATACCAACTATAAACTTAACGCTACACGCCTTGTCAGAGGTTTTAGTAATCCCATTGATGCTGAGATTATTAGCAATAAGATTTATGTTCTAGAATACGGCGTAAATCAAGGAATCTGGGAAGTCTCTATGCCTACCAAGTAAAATAAATTCGACATTCGCCCAACAGGTGACAGCATCGACAACGCCAAACCAAAATAGATTGCGAGAATCTAACGAGTACTGTTATTTTTAAGCCATGCTAATGTAAGTAGCATGAATCTTGTGATGTCTTTTTCGATGTCTACAGACCTTAATTTGCCGTTGGTGTTCTTAGAGGATTGCATTACGCAAAAAAAGCGATAATGCTATAGTAGTATAGGGAATGCAGCAAAATTTCCCTAAATTTACAGCATTTGAATGTACAATAGATACTCAAATGTCTGAATAAATAGTTGGAGAGGTGTCCGAGCGGTTCATGGTGACGCACTCGAAATGCGTTTTGGGGAAACCCAACGGGGGTTCGAATCCCCCCCTCTCCGTTCAAAGATTACTGAAAATTTACTACAATGTGGCTGCAATTTGCCTACCCTTAGCAAGGCTCTTGAACAACTTGTCTGTTTATTTGCAAGTTAGATAGGATTATCGCTTAATATTTACGTAGTCAAATCTTTGCCAAAAAAACTAAAATATACACCGATAAAACAGATTTTACAGGTTTTTGGGATAAACTAATGCCATCGTGTGAGGAGTGAACGATGGTAGATCGCAGCTTGGGGCGAGTATTCTCATTTAGTCTGATCAGCATTTCTTTATATCTGGGTATTAGTATAGGAGTCATTATCCGGCTTGGTCAATCACAGCGATTAAACGCTGCTACTATGCCTACTAAGCCTGTGCAATTTCCATTAGTTATTCCTGAACTTACACCATCAAAAACACAACAACAAACCTTTCCAGATACTATTACCATCAAAGCTGTTGGAGATATTATTCCCGGCACTAATTTCCCTAACTATAGATTACCCCGTTTTCGAGATCAATTATTACCAAAGTCAGTGAGAACTCACTTGCAAGGATCTGATATCTTGTTTGGGAATTTTGAAAGTAGTCTAACTAATTATCCCTACACTGCCAAAGATATTAGTCGAGGGCAAGTCTTTGCCTTTCGCTCTCCACCTGGATACGCCCAGCTTTTTGCTGAGGCTGGTTTTAATGTGTTCAATATGGCAAATAACCATGCAATGGACTTTGGCCCGGTAGGGTTCAAAGATACAATGAAAAATCTTCAGGCTGTGGGCATTGCAACATTAGGTCATAAAAATCAAATTCTTTATTTGGAAGCTAACAATATCCCCGTGGCAATGATCGGATTTTCTCCTTATGAAATGTATAATTCTATTCATAATTTAGGAGCAGCTAAAGCACTCGTAGCAGAAGCCAAAAATAAAGCCAATATTGTAGTAGTATCGATGCACGCTGGAGCAGAAGGAACGGGGGCACTACACGTTAAGAATCAAACAGAGTTTTTTTATGGAGAAAACCGAGGTAATGCGATCGCGTTTGCTCGAAACATGATTGATGCAGGAGCAGACTTAGTACTAGGACATGGCCCTCACGTTCCCAGAGCGATGGAAATTTATCAGGGAAAAATCATTGCCTATTCTTTAGGAAACTTTTTGGGCTATCGGACTTTATCTACAAATGCCCAAACAGGTGACTCAATGATTTTAGAAGTCAAACTCAACTCAACAGGAGATTTGGTATCAAGTAAAATTATTCCCGTTCGGATGGATCGGCAGGGAATTCCTCATATCGATCGGAGTTTTCAAACTGTAAAACTTATGCGTTATTTGAATAATCAAGCTTTTCCCAAGAATCCAGTGAAGATTAATAAGAAGGGGGAAGTTGTTGTACAGAATAAACTTAATCCTTCCTAAAATAATTCGTAATTCATAATTAGCTAATAGGACTCGGCGCTGTGCTGGACTCACCGCGCTGCTTCACCAAAATCCCAAATTTAAAACCTAAAATTGACTAGTACAACATGGCGGAAATAAACCAATCATTCCAAATCAACGAAACCTTATGCTGTATTCACTTTTAATTTTTAATTTTTAATTCCGCCTTGCGGTACTAGTTATTGTCATCTTGTGGCTTTTCCTCGAACTTCTGAATATTCTGGGGTTGGCTATTAGTCGGTGAATTTTGTTTTTCCAATGTTGGTACTACCACAGCAGAAGGATCTGATTGTTTGGATTCTGTTGGTGGTGCTGGTGGTATAAGTAGAGGTTTTGATGGGCTTACGGGTTGAGGGGAAGCAGGATTTTGACTAGAAGCTGGTAAGTTCTTTTGTGGAAATGGCAATGGTGCGGGGGAAGCATTTCGAGATGAGCGGATTGCTCGTAATTTCTCCACTAACGAGGGTGTGGGGGAAACGCTAGGTGAAGGTGTGGATTGTTCGGAATCACCGCGTTGTGATTCTCTTGTAGGGCTGCTGGTAGATTCTTCTTGAGAAGAACGACGATTGCGGCGACGCTGCTTGGAATTAGAGACGGGTGCTGTTTCGCTTCTTGAAGTAGTGTTAGTCTCTTGACCTCCAGGTGAAGATCTACTATCAAAATTAGGTGCTTTCGCGCCTGATTCTTGAGTTGGCTTTTCAACAAGTGGCTTGGTAGTCGGCTGCTGAAATTTGTGTAATATACTGGCGATCCCAAAACCTGCTGTCGCAGCAACTAGGGCTACACCCATACCAATAAATACTTTAGATGATCCCAGATTTTTAGCCAGTACAGTTTCCTTAGCCATGCCTGGGTTGGGTTGCGCCAGCACAGATGGTCTATAAATAGAATTTTGGGCAGTTTTCCCAATTACAGTTGCTGCTTGCTGCGCAGATAAATTGACAGTTGGCACTGCGTAAGTGGGTAAAACTTGCGGTGTTCCATTCACCCCATTTCCAGGTAGCAATTGCAGCCACTCAGCAACTGTCGCTGGCCGAAAACGAGACTCTACTGCCATACCGCGCATTACCGCTTGGTTGACAGCAGCACTCAAATGTGGTTGCAGTTCGCGGGGGGAAGGCATTTGTTCGCGATCGCGCAATAATGCTGGCATGGGAACTTGGGCTGTCAACAGTGCATACAAGGTTGCCGCTAAACCATAAACATCCGTGGCGGGTGTGCGCGCCGCTTGCGTCATATACTGCTCAATCGGAGAATAACCCTCAGAAACCAAACCTGTGTGAGTCTGTCTGACACCGCCATTAAATTCCCTGGCAATGCCAAAATCAATTAGTATTACTTCCTGTGTTCCTTGACGAAGAATAATATTATCTGGTTTGACATCGCGATGTAACAAGCCGTTGTTGTGTACTACCTGCAACGCTGCCCCAATTTGCCGGATGTAATGAATTGCTGTGGCTTCAGGCAAAGTTATCCCTGATAATACAAATGCGTCTCCCAAGGTTTCACCAGGAATGTATTCCATCACCATATAAGGCAGTCCAGCTTCCACAAAAAAGTCACTAACTCGGACTATATTTGGGTGAATACACGTAGCTAATCGTCTGGCTTCATCTTGGAATTGGCGCTCGAATTTGGCAAAATCAGGATGTTGTCGCAGCCGTTCATTGATGGTTTTCATCACCACCTCCTGACCCAAGTAGTGATGCGTAGCTTTAAAGGTAATGCCAAAGCCACCCCGCCCTATTTCTTGAATTAGGGTATATTTTCCATCCTGCAAAATTGTGCCTGCTAACATAAAGAGTCCTGAGTCCTGAGTGAGCAGATAAGTAGCGAGTCCTGAGTTTTGAGGGATTTCCCAAAAATTTTCCCATATTTTTATCGGGCAGGATTCTTGCCTGTCTATTTTACGGGATGATTTAGTTGTTGGAATTCCTGAAGTGAGAAAGACCTCCTCATGAGCACAACAGTTTTATCTTTCTCAGATGATAACGCGGGAGTGCGGCAAGCCTAAACCGGAAGATCGGCTAAAGTGATTTTTGGGATTTTATAAAAGTCATTTTCCGAAAAGCTATTAAAACCCAAATTCATCAATTGAATATCTGGCAGGATCTCAACAAAAGTTGAGAAACCGCGTTTAGAGGCGAAAAATCTAGGTTTTTAGGATAACCAGCATAAAAACTGATGTTTGATACATCTGCTAGATGTGAATTGGGGAACCCAGTAAAATTACATACTTTTATTGCTTTACAAAAGCGGCAACTTACTAGATGATGGCAACGAAAGGGAAAATAATTACTAAAAATCTAGTTTTTTACTCTCAGTAGTTGTGTGAAAACCCTGTAATTACAAGGCTTAAGTCGGTTTGAGTTTCCCTCATTACCTTAGCTGGAAGTAACAAAATGGCAACGCTACATACCTCACACTTCTCAGAACATTCCGCAGTTTCCATCTCCTATACCCATAGTCTAGTCTTCATTGATATGGCGGTTGAAGACTATAGCGATTTAGTCAATGGCGTGCTTCCCAATAGCCAAGTGTTCGTGCTTGACTCGACACAGAACGGTGTTGAACAAATTACGAAAATTCTGACGAGTTGGGTAGACACGCAGCGGCTTGTCGTTAGACATCGCTCGAATTTGGCTAACATTCATATTGTGTGTCACGGTGTCCCAGGTTGCTTACAATTGGGCAATACCCATTTAGGAATTGATACCCTCGACGAATACAGTCAGCAACTCCAACAATGGCAGAAGATATTTTCTACCTCTGGCAAAGCCAATAACCCTAGTAACTTACTCATCTATGGTTGCAATGTAGCTTTAGGTGATGCGGGGGCAGAATTTGTAGGAAAACTGCACCAACTCACAGGGGCAAATGTTGCTGCTTCGCGTCAGCGAATTGGTAATGCAGCATTAGGCGGTAACTGGGAGTTAGAAGTTCGCACTGCTGATATGGAAATAAATCTTGCGTTTGCAGAAACGACGCGAGAAGCTTACGCAGGAATACTAGCAACGTTTACGGTGAATAATACCCAAGACGTAGATGATGGCGATGCGAATAACGGCATTACCACCCTGCGGGAGGCAATTAACTTAGCGAATGCTTCTACTGAGGATGATGCGATCGCTTTTGAAGGC
Source organism: Nostoc sp. (assembly GCF_036917235.1). Lineage (GTDB taxonomy): Bacteria > Cyanobacteriota > Cyanobacteriia > Cyanobacteriales > Nostocaceae > Nostoc. The sequence continues at coordinate 35,833 of NZ_JBALDU010000099.1, read as the reverse complement.
GTGTTCACCGATGCCACCCCAGATGTAATCACTCTCACCTCTGGGCAACTAACTATTAGCGATGATGTCACCATCTTGGGGACTGGAGCATCTAAGCTTACTGTGAGTGGGAATAATGCTTCCAGGGTATTCGAGATATCGGGTATAGGAACAGATGTCAGTATTGATGGTTTGACCGTTGCTAATGGTAATAATACTAATGGTGGCGGTATTTTGGTCAATACAAATACCATTCTCAGCCTCACTAACAGCACTGTATCGGGCAATACAGGAAACGGCATTAATAACTCTGGCATCCTCAGCCTAACGGGAAGCAGTATCTCTGGCAATACAGAAAACGGCATCAATATTAGCTATAGCAGCTTTGGCTTCCTCAACCTAACTAATAGCAGTGTCTCTGGCAACACAGGAAGCGGCATCTCTAACGCAGGCGGTAGAGTTAGTCTAACTAATAGCAGTGTCTCTAGCAATACGCGAAGCGGCATTGTGAATAGCGCTGGTATTATCAAATACTCCTCTTTTTCTTTAAAGTCTGGTTTCCTGAGCCTTACCAATAGCAGTGTCTTTGGCAATACGGAAGGGGGCATCTCTAACGTAGGCAGCTTTCTTAGGCTTACCAATAGCAGTGTCTATGCTAATACGGGAAGTGGCATTTCTAACTCATACATCTCTGATATATACTCTAATGCCTCAAGTTCAGCGATCTTAATTAACAGTACTATATCTGGTAATAGGGAAACTTCTGACGGCGGCGGCATCTTTAACAACGATACTCTGAGCCTGATTAACACCACGGTTACCAATAACACAGCTGACTCAAACGGCGATGGGACTGGCGACGGTGGCGGCGTTTTCAATGATGGTGGAACTATCACTGTTGGGAACACTATCATTGCAGCCAACTTCGACAACTCCACTTCCGGCAACATCTACCCCGACGTGGCTGGAAACTTCAGCGATGGCAATAATCTGATTGCTAATAACACTGGTAGCACTGGATTCACCACCAGCACCTTCGTTGGCACCAGTACTAGCCCCATTGACCCCAAAATCGGGCCTCTACAAAATAATGGCGGTGCAACCTTTACTCATGCTTTACTTGTGGGTAGTCCCACCATTGACGCAGGCAATAATTCTCTAATTCCTGCTAGTGTCACCACAGACCAGCGAGGCACTGGATTTAACCGAATATCCGACGACAGAGTGGATATTGGTGCTTATGAAGTCCAGTCCACTAGTCTACCACCTGTTAATACTGACACAGTAGTAACTAATACCAACGATTCTGGGGCAGGGTCGTTGCGACAAGCTATTCTCAATGCTAATGCTACTGCCGGGGCGGATACGATTACTTTTGCGGGCATGTTCACCGATGCCACCCCAGATATCATCACCCTCACATCTGGGAAATTGACGATTACCGATGATGTAACCATCTTAGGGACTGGGGCATTAAACCTCACCATCAGTGGTAATAAATTATTAGGTGTCTTTGAAATATCAGGAACAGGGACAGATACCAGCATTGATAGCTTAAAAATTGCTAATGCTAATGATGGCTTTGGCAGTATTTTTCTTAATAACAATGCCAGCCTCAGCTTAACCAACAGCATTGTCTCTGATAATACTGGGTCAGTAGGCGGTATCTTTAACAGAGGTAGCCTTAGCCTAACTAACACCACTGTCTCTGGTAATAGTGGGTTGTCACTAGGAGGCGGCGTATTTAACACAGGCAATTTCAGCCTAATTAACAGCACTATCTCCGGTAATAGGGCAGATAGCTACGGTGGCGGCATCTTAAACACAGGCAGCCTTAGCCTAACGGGAAGCACAGTCTCTAGTAATTACCTGCCCAGCGAATTCAGTCCCGATCGGGGCGGGCCTAGCAGTTCTTTTATAGTAGATACTTATGGCGGCGGTATCTTTAACACAGGTGACCTGAGCATAACTAACAGTACAGTCTCTCACAGTAGGGCGACCTACGGCGGCGGCATCTTTAACAAAGGCACATTCATCCTTAACAACAGTACTGTCTCTAGCAATAGTGCATACAAAGAGGGCAACGGCATCTCTAACGAAGGCACTCTTACCCTGACAAACAGCACTATTACCAAGAATTACATCCAGTCATATAGTGGTTTTGGTAGTGATGGCTTTTTTGATGCTTATGCTGGCCAGGGTAGAAGCGTTTTCAATGACCCTGATGGCACTGTTATTGTTGGGAATACGATCATTGCAGGCAACTTCGGGTTCCAGGGTGACGTTTTCGGTACCTTCACTGACCTTGGCAATAACCTAATTGGCGATCGCACTGGTGGTACTGGCTTTACTATCAGCACACTCCTCGGCACTAGCGCCAACCCCATTGATCCCAAACTCAGTCCGCTGCAAAATAACGGTGGTGCAACCTTTACTAATGCCTTAATTGGAGATAGTCCTGCCATTAATGCAGGTAGTAATACCCTGATTCTGGCAGGTATTACTACCGATCAACGTGGCGCTGGATTTGACAGAATATCTGAGGGTACAGTTGATATTGGTGCTTTAGAGTTCAACGGGCTGAATGGAACCAATGGCGCTGATAATCTACTGGGCAACAATTATAATGACATAATTGACGCTAAAGCCGGGAATGACAGCATCACAGGTAATCAAGGCAACGACATCTTAACTGGTGGCGGTGGCAAAGATAAATTTGTTTACAATTTAGGTGACGGTGTTGATATCATCACCGATTTTGGTGGCGTAGGTAAAGGCTCTAATCCCTCGGCTGCGATCGCTGCCGAATTGGATACCCTAAAATTTCAAGGTGCTGGATTGACAGCCCGAAATCTTTTACTTACCCAGAATGGTAGCAATCTGGAAATTACTTTTGAAGGGGTGGCTGACGATCGAGTTATCCTGCAAAACTTTCCGCTAGAAAAGCTAGACAACTTATCAACGCTGGGTAATATCCTGTTTGATGGGCAAAGCAGCATTAGTGACAGCTTTGATGTCTTCGATGCCAACTCCACCCACAGCACCATCTTCAACAAAAACACAGTCACCTTTCTCAATGACCTAAATAACAATGTCAATGGTTGTGATAACTCAGCTGATGTGATTAATGGTCTAGGGGGTGATGACAGCATAGATGGCAAGAGTGGGAACGACCTACTACGCGGTGGTACGGGTAACGATACCCTACTTGGTGGTGCTGGTAATGATACCCTTATTGGTGGTGCTGGTAAGGATAGCGTCATTGGCGGTGCTGGTGATGACATCTTCTTTGTTGAAAGAAAAAATCCTTTTGAAGATAACGATATCTTGACTGGCGGTAGCGGTCATGACCAGTTCGTCTACAAAACCTTAACTTATTATGGTGAAGCTATCACTGACTTTAATCAGAGCGAGGATAAGTTAGTCTTCACTGACCTATTTAAGAGTTTAGGCTACAGTGGCAGCAATCCCATCTTAGATGGCTACCTAAAATTTGTGCAATCGGATACTTCTACGCTAGTTCAAGTCTTTAGTAATAATTCGCCTTATACCTTAGCAAATTTGAGTAATTTCACGGCTACAAATCTGGTAGTCGGTACTAATGTCATTGTCTAGCACTCAGTTCTAGCCTGTAGTGAAAAAGTTTGGATTTTAGATGTCTCTAAAATCTAAAATCCAAAATCTAAAATTATTACAGTTGCCGCACTAATGGCTGACCATCTTTGACTTCACCAATTAAAACTAAATCGACACAGTTAACGAAGATACCATTTTCCAGAACGCCGGGAATGTTATTCAAGGTCTTTTCTAGTCCCGCTGGATCTTCAATGGAGTCAAATCTGACATCTAAGACAAAGTTGCCTTGATCGGTGATTACTGGCCCAGCTTTTTTTACACCCATACGGAGTTCTGGTTTGCCACCAAGTTTTTTGATGGCATTGGTGACAGGGGTAATTGCCATTGGGATCACTTCCACGGGCACAGCAAAACTGGAACCTAAGCGTTCTACTAACTTGCCACTGTCTACCACGACGATGAACTGTTCTGCTAGGTAGTCTACAACTTTTTCGCGGGTATGTGCTGCACCACCGCCTTTAATCAAATTCTTCTGCGGATCGACTTCATCTGCGCCATCAATGGCAATATCGATGTGGTCAATAGCATCCAAGGTGGCGAGAGGAACACCGTACTGCTTTGCCAGCACTTCTGACTGAAACGAGGTAGGTATACCAATGATATCTTTGAGTTCACCAGACTTGAGGCGATCGCCCAAAAACTGAATCGTATATGCTGTAGTTGACCCCGTACCCAACCCGACAATGGAACCCGATTTGACTAGGGCGGCGGCGGCTTTGCCAACTTCTTGCTTCATCAACTTTACGGGATCTGCTGCTGCTGTCATTCCCAAAACTCCTGAAAAACTGACTATAGTCCATAGTAGTGGGCGGATAACGCCAAAACATCAAAGGGAAAAAACAAGTTTTTGCTGATTTCTACTCCCTTGACGATCAAAACCAGCTAACGCACTACGTAACGGGAGCAACATTGTCTAGCCGAAATTCGTCATTAACTGAGACTAAATTTTGCGTTAACCTCAGTAACGTAGTTTTTTTAAATTCACGTTAGCAGCTAAAAGTAGTTATTATGATGCGTCAGCTTTCAATTACTCTCTCTTTAATGGCACTCCTACAAAGCTTGCCAGCAATTGCTCAAGTACCAGAATCTACTTCTGGAATACCATCTGATTCTATTCAACAGGTAACTGCTACCAAATGGATGACAAACTTTCCCGATGGCAAATTTTATCCAGAAAGGTTACTGAGTCGGGCAGAATTAGCCTCGATTATGGTAAAAGCATTTCGCCTAGATAAAAGAGAAGCTGTTACCAAAGAAAATTTAACTATTCCAGATGTTCCTCGTTCTTATTGGGCATTTAATGATATACAGACAGTTCTAAAAACTGACATCATGAAAGGCTATCGAGGCAATGAATTCTTCCCTAACCAAAAGGTGACAAGGGCAGAAGCTCTGGCTATTTTCGCCCAAGCTTATGGTGTATTTCAATTTCCTGATGCCGCTGTGAATGAGATTCTGGCTTCACATCCAGATGAAAAGTCTATCCCAACTTGGGCTAGAAAAGCGATCGCTACAGTAGCTACCGAGGGATTTCTGAATACAGATGCTCAAGGCAATATTTCTCCATTAAAACCCGTAACCCGTGGGGATATGGCTTATGTATTGAGTAAATATTTGCAACGACAACAGCAACAACCCGAAACACCAGAAGTTCCGATGATTCCAAATAGCCCACAATCACCTTAACTAGACTTTATCGAGCCAACGTGCTTAAAATCAGTTTTGACCAGGATTTCTATACCTGTCTCGAAGTTGACGAAGATATACGGAATTAGACTGTGTTGGTTGCTGCAACACATTATTCCCATAGGTAGATTGTGGTAGTTGCGTCGGTTGCTGCAAACCATAATTCCCATAATTAGATTGTGGTAGTTGCGTCGGTTGCTGCAACACATTATTCCCATAATTAGTTTGTGGTGGTTGCATCGGTTGCTGCAAGCCATAATTCCCATAACCTACAGGGTTTGTGGGTGTGACAACACTTTGACTCGGACTCTGGCTAGAGTAAGGTACAATATTACTCGGTGCTACGTTAGGCACTACTTGACCGTTATTCAAATAAGTGTAAGGATTTTGCGGTAAGTTTGTACCCGTAGTTAACCCATTATTAGGCACTACTTGACCGTTATTTAAATTACTGTAGGGATTTTGTGGGAAGTTCGTACCCGTTGACGTGTTGCCTGTCCCAGCAGTTACCCCAGTGTTTGGTAGAGAATTCTGACTGGTTAAGCTGTTGATGGGTGGCATTAGGGTTGTTCCTGGAGCGGGGACTTGCCCCAAGGCATTTGTCTGAGTTGCAGTGGTATCATTGAAGCTAGACAATTTCTGGTTTGTCGATTGATTAAGCGCTGCTTGCAAAGGGTTGATAGAGACAGAATTTTGATTCTTATTGGTTTGATTAGTGAATCCAACACCCAGGCTAGAAGATGTTTGGTCTCCCCCTGTTGGTTCAGACCCCGTATTAAAGGTTTTAAGACCTAGAAACGGGTTACTACTATCAACTGTTCCAGTACGCAATAAATTGTCTGTTTGTTGGACAAAGGGATTTTTCGTGGCTGGGGAGGTGTCGCCGTTAACACCTAAACCAGGATTTAATTTGGTATTATTAGCAGACTTTTGTTTGTTAATTACATCATCTAATAAGCCTTTGCTCTTTTTTGCCTCAGTCTTTTCTTCAGGCGCATTTGCGTTTAATGAGAGAGTTGCTTGGTCAAAGTCATTAAATAAAACTGGCAGGTTATCAATATCTGCTGCAATAGCTTTGTTTTCTTCTGACAGGGAGGAATCAGCAGACTTTTGTAAAACGACTGGTTTTTTTTGCTTATAAACGAAAATATCTGGGTTTGACCAGTATTCCCAGGTTGCTAGCCCAACTACAGATAAAAAAATTGCAGTTCCCCAAAAACCAGGTCGCCCTAGATTCCATAACCTGGCTTTGAGATAGCGTAAGTAGGCGGGAGGATAATGACGATGTGGCATGGGATTTGCTAAGTGATATTTACTATAAATTGGTAGAATTCGACGGAAGAGGCATTGCTGTTTGATGCTTTTATTGCCTGGGAAGAAAACGTCTCAACTAAAGTTAGATTGTGATTTCATCGTAACTTCTCAAGAAATGATTAGTTATAAGTAAGTCAAAAATTTACTAATCACTATTTTAGACTAAACGGTTTAGTCTAAAAATTATTTTGAGTATCTTAGCTGCGATCGCCCCAGTTTCCATTTTCGCTCTCTTGATTTTCTACAGGACTAGGACTAACGACCTATCGATGGTGCTTACCGAAGAATGAATAGCTACTGCGATATATACAATATTCACCTTGGGTAGCAGAGGTGGCATCTCTGCGGTGGAAATATTTAAAATAGTTAATTAACAATAATTACCAACTGTAGTTTTTTGTAATGATTTAGGGGCAAGGCAAATGCATCTAAATTTTGACAAAGTGGTAAGTGGTAAGTAAATGTGTGTTTAAAGTAGTATAAGTAAACTATATGACTAGTTAAGTGAGCGATCGCTAGTTCTACCTCCTTCAATAAATCCTAAATATGTCAGAGATTGCTGATTTCTCAGCTTCTAAGCTTTTGTCGTTAGATTGTAATCGGGGTTTGCAGTGCAGTTTCCGAAATAAGCAGGCGCAGAGATGCGCTGATATTCAACATAAGACTATTTCTCAATTTTCAATTAATACCTTTGCCACTTTTTGTAGCAAGGATGATTGACTATTATCACTGATCTTTAAAACATTTTGAGTTAGTGTACTAAAATGTAAAGCCGTGATGGGATGCTCGATAAGTTCAGGTGTCTGAATTTGCGTTTTTGAATATGTATTCCCAATCAAATGATAAACTTTAAACCCTCTCTTTATAATCCTATCAATACTTTTTGCAAGTGGAACATAATACTGAATAAATGTTGCTTCATCCAAATCAAAACATATCATATTTTGGATTCGCTTTATAGGTTTAACCTCACTGTTATAATATGACACCAAGGGTAATAATCTACTACTATTCTCATCTTTAATTTGTCGGTTAATTTCTAGTTCTCCATTTTCCATATCTTCAATAATACCATTCCGTCCAATTAAACTTGGTGTATACAAATCATCTGCATAACAACTAATATATAACTGCTCAGATTCATCTACAAAATATTGTTGATCGTCAATTAATTTTTCTGATTTGTTCTTTTTCCTTCTTAAAAATGGAAATTTATCTTCAATCTGCTTCATGTCGCGCATTACATTATTCATATATATGGAACCGTTTTTATATAAGAATTCTACTGCTACCGCTTTAGCTTCCTTTTTTCGCGGGCTACGCACATATATAGTAAAGAATTGTTTTTCAGGAAATGATTGAAGAGTAATAGGCAAGCCAAAGTTGGGATTTACAAGACTTTGCCTGATCCAGTTTTTAATTCCCAGTTCAATCAATACCTTCTGAAATTTAGGTGAAATTTTTATCTTGTGTTTCTCGCGGAAATCTTCCCATTGTTTACTATCTTCTTGTCCTCTTAGATAGCAGGAAATAGAACCTTCGACATCCAAGAATTTCCCATCTGTAAAAGTCTGCGTATCCAGGCGCAGAATATCTCGATCAATTTTTTTATCTGTATAATTGAGAACCGACCAAGAAGAAGGTTTTCCATCTCCAACAGCCCTAAATTCTGATACATTTATCCCCTGCGTGCTAAAAAACTCTCCTGTCTCCAAATAGTTAAATCTTTTCTTTAACTGTGAATAAAAATCAACTTTCTCTCTATTATCTATTTTTGTTGATGGATACCAGAGTTTATCATTTCTCTGGTATGCCATTGAACCAGCTTCTTCCTCCAAATCTTTATTGAGAACTAAATAGTTTTTTCCCTTATCCAGTTCAATATCTAACCAGGGAACAACTTCAGTAATTCTCCAGTAAGCATCGTCCTCACCCTCAACTTCTTCTTTTTCATAGGTACTAACAGTTTTTCCAGAATTATAAAATGTGAGAGGAGATACACCTTGATGTTTCAGAAAATTTTTCAGAAATTGTTGGTCATCTTCAATCAGATCAACTCCAGTGTTGTTAATAATCTCTAATGATTCTACAGATTCTATATTTTTTATAAAAGGGTTTTCTAAGTAGTGGTCAGCCTGAAAATGAAGGGGTCTAAAGCTAATACCACACTCACTTAAAAACTCCTCAAGTTTTGTCATGAGATTTTGGTAATGATAAAGCTGAGTCTTTTTAAAGTTGTCAAAATTCTCGTTATCTTTACCAAATTGCATAAAATAAATATCATTTTTGCGACGAGCATCGAGGTCACGTTCAAAGTAGTAGCTCTTCTTGTTGTAGACCAACAACTCTGCTACATCGTCACTATCTATGGTACTGTACTGATCTGCTGGTAATAATAGTCGCTTTTTTCGAGAGAAGGTTAATGTTAGTACATTATGGTGATTGTATTTGATTAACAAATTCTGTCCCCACACCACAAGAGCGTCTTTCGATTTGGTTAGATTTTTGGAATGAACTAAGAGTAATTCTTCAAAACCATTCATTGTCTCAACAGATAAGCCTTGAGAAAGAATATAAAATTTAAAAACCAAATTTAAGATTCTTTCTCGATTATTAGGAAAGAATTTTTTCCATCCCGAATGGCTTTTATTAGGGGATAAAAAGAATACATACTTTTTTTTTCAGTGTATGAGAGAAAGTACTGAATTCTGAATCTTGCCGTGTTTCGCCATATTCAGAAAGCCGTTCTTGGATCTGATTTTTAATGAATCTATGCTGTTTCTTATAGAAAGTAGCTAGTGAATCCTCATCTTCGGAATACTTATCTTCAGTAGGCTGATATTCAAGAACAAAATGGTCAATCCCTTTACCCCTTTTCAAGAGATATTGGACAAGTTTTTCAGCAACATCTTCTAGTTTATCTAATATCTTTATCTGGTTTGTTCGTGATTTATCTGATAAGGCTTTAGTCATTTTATCTTTCATTTTATTTCTCCTTGGGGAACAAAAAGTCTTTGAGTATATTGGATTCAACGGGGAAACGTTGGCTATCAAAGTAAATCAAATTTCCAGAAAATAATGTTGGTGAGTATTGGTGACTTTTTTCTTGGGTTGCGTGCAAATTTAGAAGTAACCCTCTCACGGCGCTAAATTTTGGATAATCTGAAAGAATGGTATTTAGCTTGTTTTGGCTTTTTTCCAGCGTTTTGTTTGAAAGGCGATTTCCCGAAGCTATACTCCATGCCTTAACATCAATACAAAATAGCGTATTGTCCTTGATATAGTACAAATCAAACCGCTCATACAGCTTGTTATATTTTTTGAAATCTAGCAATTGCTCAAACCCATAAATAACTTTTATGGCTTTCCACTCTTTGCCTTTGAAAACTACATCTTTAATCCAGCGTTCGGTAAAATTTTCAGTTAGTGATGGATACAACACATCGTAAAAGAAATGTGGACGAGGAATATAAGTATTAAAAACTTCTGGTTGTGGAATCAATTTGTTGTATATCTTGTAGATTAAATCAGTGGAAGGATCTAGCGAGCCAATTTCATTGCCTTCCAAGTCATACCCTTGGGTATTTGTTTTTAGATATTCAGGATATAACCGCTTCTGGTAAGGATATATTTTTTCACCATTGATGCTATCGCTGATAAACTGGAACTTTTTGCCGTCTTCCTCCTCTGAAGCTAAATATGGGGTAAACTCAGGTTGTTCCGGGTTGTGATAAAATAATGACTCAATAAAATCATCAGGAAATAGTTTTAACTCTCGTAACTTTTTCAGATACCTGTCTGGCTCTTTAAAAACAACTGGATCGCGTAAAGCATCCCACATTTTTGTGATGGCAAAGGCGTTTTTATCTTGGTGAAAATTATCAATCTCATCTAACATTTTTTCTCTAAAAGTTTGGAAATGCAGAGAAGCATTAATCTCATGATAGACATGCTCATCATAATCATTAATTGCTCGTTTCTTCTCTTCCTCTTGAACACTTAAGTAAACTTTGTGGTTGTTAACGGAAAATTTACGAATTTCATTGGACTCTTCCCGCTCCAGGTATCTGTAAAAATTCACTAAATTTTTTCGAGTTTCTTCATTAACGAAAATCTTTACCACTTGGTTTGAAAAATCACGTCTCTCTGATCTACCGATAGCTTGCAAAACTTCTTTGCCTAATAAGATTTGGTGTTGCTGCTCTCGAAATGCTCCAGCTTCCGGTTGGCTCAGGTATTTGTTGAAGTCTTTGATTTCAATATTAGATTCACCCAAATTTACAATACTTTTCATCAATGCAAAATGGTAAAGTGTAGTAGATTTTTCAGCATCTATTGACTTCTTAAGTGACGGTTTCATTACTGTATAATAACTGTCCATTAACAAAACCAAAGAGTCGAAATCTTTTTCATCACCATTTTGGTTCCTTATGATAGGGTTTAATCCTTTTGAAGCTGACTGATAAGCCGATATAAAGAAAATTTTCTGACCTTCTTCTTCAACAAGCTCATCTAAATATGTTTTTTGAGTTGTTTTATCGGAGTAAAGACTATTGAAAGATGCCTCATATAAAATGATTTTAATCCGAATATTACTCTGATTTTTTTGAGGCTTCAAATTAACATAATATATGTTTGGATGCTTTGGTGATTTCTCAAATACAAAATTAGTATTATGAACTTTATCCCAAAAGTTCATAAACTTTTTAATCCAACGTAGGGTTTGAGTAAAAGCAATGGTTTCTTGAACTGAATCATCTTCAAAAAGGTAAAACAAGAAACGAATAAAATTGTTTAGTTCTTGTATTTTGTAACTACTCAACCAAGTATTATCATTCTTACAATCATCGATAAAGTCTTTTAAAATATTTTTTTCAAATCGTTCTGCAACTTCTTGAGTTTTGTTGTTTGGGAAAGATGATAAATTCTCGTTGAAAAAATTTACTGTAATCTGTCGCTTTGCCTCACGCTGATCTCTGATTTCTTCACAAAGCAAGACTTCTTCTTCAACCATTGCCTTAAAGGAACTTTGACCAGATTCATTACGCAAATTATCTTCTAAATAACGCATATCATAACTTGTGCTTAAATCCCCAATAATTCCCCCTGTTGCTGAAATAATAAAAATCACATTGCCGTTATTAGCTAGCATGGAATTTATCTTCTGTTCAGGCGAACTAAATATAGCAGTACTACCAATAGAAACTTCTCTAAGTTGGTCAGCAATCAGATTATTTTTGGAATTTTGATAACGAGAAATTTCTTTAATATTTATGATAGACTTATAGCTTTCATAGACATAAGCACGGTTTAAGTATTTGAGCAGTTGATTTTGCGATATGCTTTCCTCACTCGCTTTTTGAATCCTGACCCTGTACCATAATTGATGAGTTTGAGTTGGGAACGGTTTTCTCGAAAACTATCTTCAATTGTTGTAAGGTAGGAATTAATAATTTTGGAACGAGCTGATTCTAACTGCTGGCTAGGAGAGTCTTTTTGCTTGTGCATTACATGCCATCACTTTATCTAGGGTAAGTACATAAAACCCCTGAGCTTAGTTGACTGACAAATCTTTAGCCAAGGGCAGTTGAAATTGATGTTATCAGGACAAAGTCGGTGCAGACCGACTATATATGTAGAACTTTTCTTAAATTTTGAAAATATACCAAAAATTGTCCGTTTATTTACCCAATCCGTCATAAGTATATAAAAAACTTTTCCATAAAATCTCTTTTTGGGCTAAATACAAACTTCTTCCGTATACAGTCCTCGTTCAAGGAAACAGCATAGAAAATTTCCGTATAATTCACCCTGATGTCCAGAATTTTTGCGAATATCATTTACTAGCGCTACTTGACTCATTCGATACATCTCTATTTATGAATATAGCTGTATAGATGTGCAATGACGTTGCTAACTCCTAACTCCTTCTTTGCGTATGCTATACAAGCACCGTCAACAAAAGCTGTTGAGATGGATTGCATTGTTCCTAATTGGAACATTTCTGCAATTGTTGTTTTACATCCCGACACCAGTCTTATCTCAAAATTCTAATAGCTGTAGCAATATTACAACTCCGCTTACATCTGAAGAACAAACTTATGCTCGTGCGGCTTGGCAGTATTTTGTCAAAAATTATCAGCCAGCAACGGGATTTACCAATTCTACTGGGGGTTATCCTTCAGGTACACTCTGGGATATGGGTAACTACCTGATGGCATTGAATACTGCACGATGGTTGAATCTTACCGATCAAGCAGACTTTGATTCCCGCCTCAATAAGTTTTTGACGACTCTTAGCAGTCTGAAGTTATTTGAAGATGCCTTACCAAATAAAGTCTATAACGCAGCCACTGCACAGATGGTTGATTATGGTAACAATCCCCTAGAGCGTGGTCTTGGCTGGTCTGCTTTGGATGTTGGGCGAATAATGGCTGCGTTTGATGTCATCCGTACCTGTCATCCTCAATATAATGACTGGCTCAAAGGAATTATAGCGAAGTGGCAGGTGGCGCGATCGCTCAAAGATGGACAACTTTTTGGCGCTACTGTTCTCCCTGATAACAAAACCTTACTAGTACAAGAAGGACGACTCGGCTACGAAGAATACGGCGCTAGGGGTTATCAACTTTGGGGTTTCTCAGCACCCAAGGCTATTGCCTTAGAACCGTTTAAGTTAGTCGAAATTAATGGTGTGCAAATCCCTGTTGATAGCCGTGACTTTCAAAGCACCAATGCTAATAATTACGTTGTGAGTGAGTCTTATATCCTTGATGGGATTGAATTTGGCTTGCAGGGTGAGTTAGCTGATTTTGCTGCCAGGGTTTTAGATGTGCAAAAACGGCGTTTTGATACCACAGGTCAGTTAACTGCGGTGACAGAAGATAATATCGACCAAGCACCTTATTTTCTTTACAACACCGTTTACGCCAACGGTACAAATTGGGCAACTATTACCGATACCAATCAACCTTATCCACAGTTTCGCAGCCTCAGTACAAAAGCTGCTTTTGGCTGGCACTATCTGTTTCCAGATAATGCTTATGCCCAAAAAGTTTTTGATGCAGTCAAGGATCTCCGCAGTCCTGAAGATAGCGGTTACTATGCTGGGATCTATGAAGAATCAAAACAACCCAATAAAGCTTTGACAGGTAATACTAATGGGTTAATTTTGGAGATTTTATACTACAAAGCTAGGGGAAATCACCCCTTAATTGCTTCCACTTCTGCGAGTGTGTCTACTAGCAAGCCTAGTGAGAATACTTCTTCAGCAATCCCTGCAAATCAATCGAATTCTACTGTTACGACTCCGATCGCAACACCTGCAAATCAACCGAATTCTACTGTTACAACTCCGATCACAACTTCTAAACCTACAGAAGTAGCTGTTGCACCTATTGCACCAGTGGATAGTCCCCAGCCATCATCTAACCTGAAACTAGATCGATCGCTAACGCCTATTGAACGGCGCTATGCAGAAGCGGCTTGGCGATACTTTCAAGCGAATTATCACGCTAAGAGTGGGCTGATAGACGATCGCAGTGATTTCAAAGGTGCAACCCTCTGGGGATTGGGAGATTATCTTGCAGCACTCCATGCGGCGCGATCGCTCGATACAATTACCCCTAAAGAATTTGACCAGCGCACCCGCCATCTCTTAGGAGCCTTGACAAAGTTACCGTTACTTGCGGGTGAATTGCCAAGTCGGAGTTATGATACGCGATCGCTCCAACCGGTCGATTATGGTGGCAATCCAGTTCCCGAAGGAAATGGTTGGTCAGCTTTAGATTTAGGTAGAATGCTGGCAGCGCTTTACAACTTAAAAAGCTGTCATCCAGAATACACGACAGCCGTAGATAAAATTGTTCTGGATTGGTCATACTTGCGTGTGGTGCGCGAAGGTATTCTTTCTAGTGCCACCGTTACTAAAGAGGAAGATGGGCGATATCTCACCCGCGTTAACCCAGAAATCCGCTTGGGTTATGAGGAATATGCGGCTCGTGCTTTTCAATTATGGGGGTTTAATCTCGATCGTTCTGCTGTTGGGGGTGAATATCAAACTGCCTCAGTGGAGGGATTGAAAGTCCCAATTCAACGCCATCGCACAGATACTAATTCCAAAAACCAATACACCGTTAGCAATCCTTTTGTACTCTATGCATTGGAGTTTGGACTAGATCCAAAAATGCGATCGCTCTTTGAACCAATTTTCCAAGCACAAGCTGAACGTTACCGTCGCACCGGCACTCTCACAGCCTCAGCCACCACCTTAATCGATCGTAAACCTTACACTGTCCACAGTACAATTACTGGACAAGGAGAGTCTTGGGTAGCTTTAGGAGATGATGGTCAAGCAGTACCAAAAGGGCGACTGGTCAGTACAGCGATCGCTTTTGCCTATCATGCCCTGCTTCCAGACAATAAGTATAGTCAACAGTTACAGGAAGGAACGACTGACTTATATAATCCACTAATTGGATTTTATGAGGGCTTCTACGAAACCACCGGTAAAACAGCAGTTGGTTTCACCAGCAGCACCAACAGCATGATTTTGCAATCCTTGTTATACAATGTGACAAATCGACAACCCTTAATTCGTCCGACCACTATAAACTCCCTTTGGTGGCAGACAGTTACCAAGGGAAATTCTGGGCGAGGTCTACCAAATACTGCCACACAACAAACCAAGTTAACTTCTGATAGTTCTGGAAGTTACTGGGTTTCAGATAGTGAAAAGACTCACCTAGTAACTGGCACAAAATAACATAACCAAAATCCTGATTTTCAGATAGGGGCAATTCATAAAACATTGGTGTCAACTTAAGCCGAAAACTATATCGGACAGGCATTTTGCAAATCCCTCACGCCCTCATTCCCTAACCCCTTCTCCCTTGGGAGAAGGGGAATTGAATATCTAGCTCCCCTCTCACGGATGGGAGAGGGGCTGGGGGTGAGGGCAAAAAGTTATCACCAATGTTCATAAAATTGCCCCTACAGTATGTAGTTTTGTATAAGTCCTAGTAATCCAAAATCCTTGTAGAGACGTAGCAGTGCTATGTCTCTACATCCAGATTCATAACTCAATTCAGCAACGCCAATTTTGGGTTGCTTGAGCAAAGGTTGTTAGTCGCAAATTTAACTAGGGAATACTTATTTTGATGGGGATGCAGATACATTAACTATCGGTACTAAGATGACTTCAGTTTCTCTGACAAACTTTTCTGGGAACAGCCGCTCATTACTCAAAAAAAGAACGCTGTTATTTCGTTATCTGGCAGAAATCAATTTAATTTTTGGTATCTGGTATTTGCAATGGCGCGTCACTCATTCGATCAATTTTGATGCCCTCTGGATATCTATTCCTTTGCTGATAGCTGAGATTTACAGCTATTTCGGTGGCGTAATGTTTGTAATTGGGTTATGGCGACCTTTAGTTAGACAAGTTAAATCTCTCGACCAGATGACCCCACCCATACCCAGAGCCGACTGGCCAACAGTAGATGTGTTTGTAACCTGCTACAATGAGCCGGCGGAAATTGTCGAAGAAACTGCTAAAGCTGCTCTGGCAATGGATTATCCACCAATCAAGTTACGCGTTTATGTGCTGGATGATGGTAACTCGGCTGATATGCGAGCGATGACAGAAAGATTGTGTATTGAAGATTTGCAGTCAGCACAATTACAGCTAGAAGCGGAACGGATTGATGCAGAACATTCTGGTTTGTTGGAGCGTTTGAAGCAACTGGAAAATCTGACACCTAATACTCAAGCTGCCGAACAATGGCTGCAAACATCAGAATCAGTGGTGAATCAGCCTGCGGCTGGATTTGTGCAAAGTTTGCGATCGCTGATTCTTTGGCTACCTCCGACTCATCAAAGTATTCGCGATTCTCCTGCGGAGACGCTACGCGAACGCCTAATTACCGAACGGAAAACTTTAGAAGAAGCTATTTACAAAAAAGAATTAGAACTAGTTGAACTCACTCGTTTTCGCTACATTGCTCGTCCTAAGACGCCTGGTGTAGCACATCATGCCAAAGCAGGCAACATCAATTACGCAATTTTTTCTGGAGAAACTTCAGGAAATTTTATTGTTACTCTAGATGCTGACCACATTCCCAAGCGAAATTTTCTCAAGCGAGTTCTGCCTTATTTCTACGCCTATAATCTTTCAACCGGAAAATACGACCAGAATCAAATTGCTTTTGTACAGACCCGCCAAGATTTTTACAATATTCCTCCAGGCGATCCTTTTGGACATCGAGCAAATTTATTCTATGGGCCACTTCAACAAGGTAAAGATGGCATGAATGCCGCGTTTTATACGGGCACAAATGCGATCCTCAGACGTGAGGCATTAGTTAGTGTAGGATTGCAAAATTTTGCTGATGAATTTGCCAAAGATGAAAAACGTTTAGATGAATTTGATTTAGTTGGTGGTGTATCCAGTAATAGCATTACGGAAGATATGAATACAGCCATGCGTCTGCACAGTGCTGGCTGGAAATCTATTTATCACAATGAACTTTTGGCAGAAGGTTTAGCCCCAGACGATCTAAGTTCTACTCTTAAACAGCGGCTACGCTGGGCACAAGGAACTATCCAAGTGCTAGTGAGAGAAAATCCACTGACAAAATCAGGGCTAACGTTTTGGCAAAGGTTGCAATATTTCAAGACAATGTATAGTTATTTCTCTGGTTTTGCAACTCTGGTTTTTATTTCTTGTCCAATTATCTATTTTTTTACGGACATTGTTCCAGTTAAAACCTACGGGTCTGACTTTGCCATACACTTTTTCCCAGCTTTTATTATTAACCGTCTGACTTTCCTTACAGCCACCTGGGGTATTCCAGCTAGAGAAGTATGGCGTTCAGAACAATATGCGATCGCTTTATTCCCCTTATTAATCCAAGCTGTATGGAGTGTGTTAACAGGACAAAAGCTCAATTTCCAAGTCACACCTAAGCAACGCCAATCCGGGATTTATCTCCGGCTTGTTTGGCCACAGTTGGTTGTTTTTATCCTTACCATCTTGGGGATGTTATGGAGCCTTTACCAATTCGCAATTGGCCATTTAAATAATCCTGATGTTCACCTACTCAATGGTGCATGGGCTATCTATAATTTATTACTTTTGTGGGCGATCATCCGCGCATCTGTTTGGTAGCCTCCAAAAGAGGTTTAAAAGGTAAGTAAGAAGAGTGAGCAGAGGGAAGAAGGAGAATAACTACTGACTACCGACTTGTAAATCCAGTCTAGAAAGAAAACAGCTATGAACACTCATTCAGACTCAAAAAACTTTGGTCAGCGAACTGTCTTAACAATTTATGCTCATGCTGATGATGAAGTTCTACCTGCTGCTGGTACTCTCAGTCTGATGTCTCAAGCAGGATGGAATGTTCGTTGCTTAATTTTGACTGATGGTGGTCTTTCTAGTTCGCCTGTTAAGGGTACACGTCATCAAGAAGCGGATGCAGCTGGTAAAATCATCGGTGCAACTTATGAGTTTCATGCACTTGAGGAGTGCAATTTCTCAACACAAGCAGTGATTAAAGTTACTGAAGAAGCTCTTGGACGCTGGCAACCGGATCTGATTATTACTCACGCACCACAACCGGAAAAATATGGGCATAGAGATCATGAAGTGTGTGCGATCGCAGTTTCTAATGTTGCTACCCGCAAAAATATACCTTTATGGTATTCAGCACCACCTGTTTTTTTGCGGGGTTTTGAACCCAACTTTTTTGTGGATATTACCTCTGTAATTGAGGAAAAAGTCGCAGCCATCGGTTGTTATGAATCCGAGTTAAATAAAGCATTTATGCAACTTGATGCCATACTTGTTCTATCTCGCTTTTGGGCACGAGAGTTAGGTCAAAAAGATGGCTATTTTGAAGCTTTTGAAATTTCTCGGCAATGGGTTGACGCTAGCTTTTTTACTGCTATAGCAAATAATAGTAATCAGCAAGTAGTAAAACAAAAATAATTGTAGATACCTCTTGCAGTTTGCATGAAGTCAATGCCAAAATATAACTATAGAATAGGGAAATAAAACCATGAATTTGAGTGTAAAAGTACTAGAAATATCTGGAATTTTAGATGGTATTAGAGGTAACGAACTACGTCGTGAAGTTAGAGGTATGCTAGCAAACGGAGCCGATATTTTGTTGATCGACATGAAAGAAGTCAAGTTTATTGATAGCTCTGGTTTAGGTGCTTTAGTATCAGCGATGCAAATGGTACGAACTGCTAATGCTAAACTGTTTGTTTGTTCGATAAGCGATCAAGTCAGGATGTTGTTTGAACTGACTAAAATGGATAGGATTTTTCAAACCTTTGCTGACAAAGATGAATTTCACCGCCAAATATTGGCAACACAATAAGCTATTATCCAATCCAAACTTAACTATAACTATGCATATTTGACTATTCTAACCAAAATTAACTTTTACTAAAGATAGGTCATCATCAAGATTGTCTTGAGCATTTAAGGTGAGAATCTTTGCTAATACTTGATTGAGGTTGCAAGTATGTTTTTGACTATATTTGGTTAGTAATTCAATGAAAGCATCGATCCCCCAGATTTTATCATCTGACTGATTAATTTCATAAGCACCATCACTAAAAATGTATAAAGTGCTGTTTTCTTCGACTTCCAAAACTGCATCCTCAAATTGAACTTCAGGCAAAAAGCCAATTGGTAAATCTAAAGAAGTTAGCTGTTTAACTTCGATGTTCTTAGTGGAGGTATTAGATAACAGTAAAGCTGGTGGATGTCCGGCATTGGCATAAATGAGTTGACGTTTAAGGCGGTGATAAACTCCATACCAGATTGTAAAGTATTTATCACCGTGCTTACTCATTTGGAAGGCATAATTGAGAGCTTTTAGGACTTCACTTGGTTGACAAAAGTTAGTGTTAGGTAGAGATTGCGATCGCAAAACATTCTGTACGGATACCGATAGGAGGGCTGAACCCACCCCATGACCAGATACATCTAACAAATAAATTGCCAAATGATCCTCGTCAATCCAATAATGGTCGAAGCAATCACCCCCTAGCTGTGCTGAGGGAATAAACAGATTTTCTGTAGTTACTGCTCCTACAAGGGGTGAGGGTAAAAGCGATCGCACATAATCAGCGGCCTCAGCCAATTCTGCTTCCAAAATTTGCTTTTGAGTTTGCAAATCCTGATTTAGTGTCTCCAAAGCTTGCTTTTGACTTTGTAAATCCTGATTTAGCTGGTGTAATCTTAGTCCTGCTCTTACTCGTGCTTTCAATTCATTCATCTCTATTGGTTTGGAGATAAACTCATCCGCTCCCGCATCAAGTCCCTTAACTCTATCTTCCTCTTCTCCTCGAGCTGCTCCCTTAGCCGTCAATAGAATAAAAAAAGTAGTTGCCAATTCTGGATCTGTTCTAATTCGACGACACACTTCTAACCCATCTACTTGTGACATCATCCAGTCACAGATAATCAGAGCCGGATGTAGCAGTTGTGCTTGTCTAATTCCTTCTTCGCCATTGCTGGCTACAGTAGTCTCATAACCCTGCCTTTGGAGTGTAGCTTTCAGTACAGCTCGCACCGTCGGGTCATCATCAATAACCAAAATTTTAAACATAAATTACAATTTACTAAGTAAAATGTTCGGTAAATAGTTGCTTTAATTTAAGTTATATGCAATTTAGTTTTTAATGTATAGTAAAAATACTCAAATTAAATAAACTAATTAACGAATATGATTATTTCAAAAAATTTTCTTAGTTAAGAAGTGAATCAAAAAATTTATCTCAAAGTCAATACAGACCTGACAGCTTCACCTCAAGTTTTGTCTTGGTTCGAGCAAATGAATCAACCACCTATTACCGATAAAGAAATTTGGTGGCAATGTCAAACGCTGATGATAGAAGGCTTTACTAACATTGTTGAACACGCCCACAAAAATTTACCTATTGAAACTCCGATTGAGATGGAAGCTGTGCGGTTAGATGAATACATCGAAATTCGCATTTGGTCTCAAGGCAAAGCATTTAACTTAGAACAGCAATTGTGCCAAACATCTGAATTTGAGGATAACGATCGAGAGCGCGGGCGGGGTTTAAAAATCATGTTTGCCATTGCTGACAAGTTGAGTTATGAGCCGACAGGAGATAATCGTTACTGTTTATTTATTAGTAAATCTTACAAAAAAGGATCGGAGTAGAAAGTGGGGAAATACCAGGGCAAACGCATCTAAATATACGATGAGTTAGTCTGCATCACAATAGCTCCGGTTGGATAACGGCTAGTTTCAGACGATTCCAAGGTCACGAATAACCCAGAGATACCTGTGTCATAAAAGTCGGCAGGCATCCAAAATTTATCTAGTACCTTTCCCTGGCGATTGATTTTCACAGTGCCACAGGGAATTTTTTCGCCATCAGCGATCGCCCAAAGTCGATAGACCTTACCTGTGGGTGGAGCCACCAGATTTTGCACGACTAGAATTCCCTGCCGTTGTCCTAGATTCACAACAAAGCTACCCGCAGCAGTATTTGACGCATTCACAGCCTTGAGAGAGAAAAGTTGCGTCTGGGACTGTTCCAGTAAGGTATTGATGTTTTGAGCCATGCCCAAATTTTGTCGCAAGCGATAGTTATCTACTCCTAAACACAGAATCAGGAGTGCCGCGACACTACCCATGACGGTATACCAGAAGAGTCGAGGCTGTTTGTGTCGGGAGGTCAGTTGAGTGGTAGTAGCCGTTGCCAGGATGACAGACCGGAGATGGGGAGGGGGTTCAACGCTGTTTAAGTCACGAGCCACCTGGTCTAAGACCTCTCGCAACTGATTCACTTGTGCCACCAATGCCGGATTTTCTATCAGCAGTTGCTCGAAAGCTGCGACTTCAGTGCGATCGAGGTCGCCCACTACATAGCCTGCTGCTAAGGTTTCGATTGCTTGAGGGGTGAGAGGTTCAGTCATAACCTTAGTCAATTGAGTCCCGTAAAAGTTGCTTCAGTTTCAGGAGTCCCTGGCGAGTCCAGCTTTTCACAGTTCCCAGGGGTTTATTCAGTTGTTGGGCGATTTCCGATTGGCTCAGTCCGGCATCATACGCTAGTTCGATCGCCTGCCGTTGTTGAGCGGAAAGTTGAGCTAATGCCTGCCGCACTTGCTGCGATCGCTCATTGAAAACAGCCTGCTCAACCGGAGTAGGCGTGGAGGGTGCAGCAGTGACGTTCTGCCCCCAACGTTGCACCAAATTAAGGGTGCGACTGTGCGATCGCAGTTTGTCAATCGCCCGCGATCGAGTCATGACAATCAGGTAGCCCATCAAATGACCGTGTTTAGCAGAGTCAACCGGGCGCTGCCATAGCGATAGAAAAATTTCCTGAGTCAGGTCTTCTGCTTCCGGCTGGCTTTGCAACACTTTCAGCGCCACTCCATACACCACGCTGCCATAGCGATCGTAGAGACACCCTAAGGCCGCTGGAAGATGTGCCTTCAAGTCATCCAAGAGTGCGGCATCACTCTTGGATGACGGTTCTGATGAACGGCGATCGGGAGAACTTAGATCCATAGATTCAGGTGAATAGACCGAGGCTAATTTCTCTGCAAAAATGCCCAATGCATCTTGCAACGTGAGTTCCAATCCTGATTTCACAACTTCTTTTGAGTATAGAGCAAACTTACTTTCATCTTTAAAACGATTGGTGAAGCTAATTGGATGAGTGTAGCCTCAAAATTTTGTAGAAGTGGGTTATTTTGTTTTGATTTCTTAAGATTAGCTTGCACCCCAAACTGAATGAACCGTGAACATCAGCCAGCAAGGGCATTTGAAGAATTTAAATCCAAAATTGATTCCCAGTCGTCTTAAAGGTAGAGACAAGTAAGTAACCCAATTAGCATTCTTTTCAGGCATAAGTTGCAACTAAATTTCTGAAATTACGCTAATTGCTTACCTGCCCACTCCTACAGCTTTTAAAACTGGGCATTGCACTGCAATGTCTCGACGAAATTTATATCGTCAACCCGCAAAGTTCTTCTTTAGCTTGTCATAATTTTGCACCTTTAGCAGTTTGGATTCAACCAATTTACCTGAAAGTTTATGCTGCATCCAAGCATTGAAGGTCAGTAAAACCGCTGTAGCCAAATAACCGATCCCAGAGGTAATTCTATGCGACGCTCTATTTCTACGATGTTAACAACACTGCTTCTGTGCGCTGCCATTTTGCCTGCTGCGGCGCAGTCCCAAACCGCACTAACCAGCCTCAATCCCTATGCGGCAAATCAACATAGGGCAAACCAGATCAGACCTTTTAATCTGGCTTATCTGGCCTATCAAGGCTACTTAAAAGACCAAGGCATTCCCAGCAATGGTGCATTGATGTCAGCGATCGCTTCTGGAACAGTTACGGCTCAAGATATTATTCAAGCTGCTGTCAAAACGAATCGACTACCTGAGCAAACACTAAACGATCAAGGCTATCGCCATAACCTTGAAGACCAACTACAAGAATTGACAGCAGACTAAAAAACTGGAGTTGCTGGATTAACCCTGTTTTGTCACTTTCGGAAAACAATAATTGAAGCGAAATTTTCAACCTTTGATTGAATCAAGCTTTGAGCCTTTATTTTCTAACAGAAACTAAAATTTATAGCCAAAAGTTATAAATTAAAGCTCCGAAAGGCTTTCAGCGATTGGTTCTGCCAAAGTGATAAAAGAGGATTAATCATCACCCAAGTGTGAAACAACACCGCGATTCAACGTGCATTTTGAAGCATTCGGACATTCATCTTAGAAACCTTTCCAGCACTTGATTAACCAATGCTTTGCTTTTACCAATCAAATTTTGATGCCTTCTAATAACACCCTTGCAAGAATACTCAAACGATGAAAAACACACTTCGCAAGTACCATCGGCTAATTGCCACACTCTTTTGTTTGCCGTTACTGTTTACTGCTCTGACTGGCTGCTTCGTTGCCATCGCCGACACATGGTTGCATCAAGAAGAGCTGGCTGGATTTTTAATCACTGTTCACACCTTGCAAATCTTCAAACTCGATGCCATTGTGCCAGTTTTAAATGGGCTAGGTCTAATTGGCTTAGTGGCTACCGGAGTGAGCATGACTGGACTGTTTGCTAAACGCCGTCAACCAAAGCGGATGGAAGAACGCCCATGAAATACATTTCTTATTTTTTCATAGCGATCGCCAGTGCCTTCTTGGTCATCCTGTTGTCGTTGTCATCCTGTAGTCCGAACCACAAGGCAACGACTAGCCAACCAATGGTGATGAAACAACCCAAGTCCCAACCCCAAACTAGCCAACAAACTGCCGATACTACGGTCAAAATTCGTAATTTCAAATTTGAGCCAGCGAATTTGGCGATCGCTGTTGGTAAAACTGTTCAATTTATCAATGTCGATGAAGAACCCCACACGGCTACGTCTACGGATGGTACTTTCAACTCTAAAGCACTAGATACCAATCAAACCTGGAACTACACCGCTACTAAACCGGGTATCTATCCCTATATTTGCTCAGTTCATCCCTTTATGAAAGGGACGTTGACCGTAACACAAAAGAAAAATTAACCAGAGGAATACCAATGCAACGCAGAAAATTTATTGAACACGTAGGCTGGACAGGACTCGGTATTGTGTGGACTGTTGGCGGAAATGGCTTATTGACTGCCTGTCAGGTAGGAGAACCAAATGCTCAAAAATCATCCACGGCTTTACCGTTTTCCTTCGTTCAAATTAGCGATACGCACATCGGTTTCAAAAAACCTGCAAATGAACATGTAACCGATACGCTCCAGAAAACGATCGATGCAATCAATGCTTTACCCACTCCACCCGCCTTTGTCATTCACACCGGAGACATCTCCCATTTGTCTAAACCAGAAGAATTCGATCAAGCCAAACAACTGCTTTCTCAATTGAAAGTCCCACTGTTTACTCTACCAGGGGAACACGATACAATTGGCGATCGCGGCAAAGCCTACGAAGAAGCCTTTAACCGAAAGGATGTCAAAGAAGGCTTACAGGTTTGGGATCAGGCGGGAATACACTTTGTCTCCTTAACTAATGTATTAGACTTTGGGGCAACCGGTACGGGTAAACTGGGTCAGGCGCAATTGGACTACCTGGCAAAAGATTTAGCAGCGCAGAAACAGGATACGCCTATAGTTGTTTTTAGCCATATTCCCCTGTATGACCTTTATCCCAAATGGGGATGGGCAACTGCTGATTCGGCTAAGTTGGTTTCACTGCTATCTCGCTTTGCATCGGTAACAGTGTTAACTGGACACATCCATCAGGTGATTGAACACAGCGAAGGCAATATTCGCTTCCACACTGCTGCGGCGACTGCTTATCCCCTCCCCGCTCCAGGTCACGGCGATCAACCTGCTCCCGTCAAATTGCCCGAAAATAATCTCTTAGCGGTACTCGGATTCCGCACAGTTGAAATAATTTCCCTTAAAGATACTAGAGTTAACCAACATAATCTCTTGTAGAAATATAGTTTAAAAATTCTTGGATGCGTTTAATAAAGTCTTCTAACTCTACGATTAAGTTACTAGTACCTCGACGCTCTTGCTTATAAGCTAATTGTTCTAGCTTTTCTGCTGCTAGATGCATCGTTGTAACTCCCATATTGGCACTAGAACCTTTAATTTGATGACCTTGGAGTACTATTTGCTCAAAGTCATGATCTGCGATCGCTATTTTAATTAACTCTAGACGAGGTTGAATATCCTCAACAAATATTTGCAGTAGTTCCAATTCAAATTCTGGGTTATTTTCTGAGAGTTGGTGCAAACGTTCCCAATCAATTGGGAGGTTAACTGAACCTACCTCTGTTGTACAAACTGTTTGCTCTGTGGCAGCTGTTTCTTTTGCCTCGAATATCACATTTCCCCAACGCTCTAGCGTCGCCGCCAATTTTTCTTTTATTACTGGCTTGCTCAAATAGTCATCCATTCCGGCATCTAGACACATTTGTTGGTCTTCTCTCATGGCGTTAGCTGTCATTGCAATTACCACCGGACGATAACCACCAGCAAAGCTGCTTTCTTGCCAACGGTGAATTTCTTTTGTGGTTTCTAAACCATCGAGAACTGGCATTTGGCAATCCATCAGAATTAAATCGTAGGGAATTTTTTCTAATAGCTGCAAAACTTCTTTCCCATTCCCAGCAACATCAGCACTATAACCCAGACTTTTGAGTTGCTTCAAAGCAACTTTCTGATTCACCAAATTATCTTCGGCTAAGAGAATTCTTAATTTGTGGGAGTTAGGAGAATAATAGTTGCGGTTGTTTTCAGAATTCTTCAGTTTTAAATCCTGACTTCTGTTAGCGTTCGCGCAGCGTCTCGTAGAGAAGCGGGGCGTAGCCCATTCTAACTCCTGAATTTTGACTTCTGTCTCCTCTTCTGGCTGTGTTCCTAAAATAGTCATGATGGTATCGAGGAGCCGCGATGGCTTAATAGGTTTGACCAAATAAGCCGCAAATCCTATTTTTAGCGATCGCTGAATTTCATCGCGTTGATTAGTAGAGGTAAGCATAATTAAAGGTAGCCCAGCGATCGCTGAATTTGCTTTAATTTGTTCTCCTAAAGTCATGCCATCTATTTTTGGTATCTGCATATCAATCACAGCAACGTCATAGAATTTGTTTTGCTTGGCAGCTTCCTGAATAGCTTTGATGGCAGTAGTAGCCGAAGCAAAATTATCTACCAGCATCCCCCAACGGGTAGCTTGATGGTAGATAATTTTGCGATTAGTAGCATTATCATCCACCACTAACAAGCGGCGATTGACCAAAAGTTCGCGTTCGCCTTCTAAGGAAATAGAGTCAAGTTGCTTGGCAAAAGTTACTTCAAACCAAAATTTAGATCCTTTCCCCAAGCGACTTTCTACGCCCATTTCTCCTCCCATCAAGTTTACCAGTTGCTTGCAGATAGCTAATCCCAAACCTGTGCCGCCATATTTACGGGTGGTGGAAGCATCTACTTGGGTAAATGGCTTAAAGAGTTTGGATTGATCTTCAGGGGTAATGCCAAGACCGGTATCTACGATCGCAAAATAGATGGTGGCTGTAGTTAGGGAAAGCGATCGCAATTCTGCTCGTAATACTACCTCACCCTTGCTGCTGAACTTAATTGCATTGCTAATCAGGTTCATAAGAATTTGCCGCAGACGGCCAGCATCGCCTTGGAGGTGGGTAGGGACGTTGCTATAGATTAATCCTGCAATTTCTAATCCCTTATGATGGGCTGAGGGAGCCAATAATTCCAATACTTCTTCTACACAGGTAGATAAGTTAAAATCTAGAGTTTCTAGTGCCATTTCCCCAGCTTCTAGTTTGGAAAGATCCAATATTTCGTTGATCAGGCTTAAGAGAGCATCGCCACTAATGCGAATCGTTTCCATAAAATCCCGCTGCTCGGAGTTTAGGGGAGTTTCTAGCATTAAGCTTGTCATCCCCAACACAGCATTCATGGGAGTCCGAATTTCATGGCTCATGTTGGCCAAAAAAGCACTTTTGGTTTGGGAGGCTAATTCAGCTTGGTGACGGGCAATTTCGAGTTCTCGTCGTTGTTGAGTTTCTGCATCTAACATTTGGGCTTGGGCTAAGGCAATACCTACTTGGTCAGCTATTTGCCGTAAAAGATGAGTTTCAAAGCTAGACCATTGGCGGGAACTGCCGCACTGATGGACAATAAGTAAACCGCAGAGTTCTTCTTTGACAAGAATGGGTATGACTAAATTACACTGGACTCCAAATTGTTGCAGTAATTCGAGATGGTTGTTTTGGACTTCAGCTATATCCAAGTCAGCAAGCTCTAGATTCGGTTTTTGACGGTACTGCTGTAAATAGTACTGCTGGATATATTCGGCTTGAAAGTAAGCATCGACTAGCTCTTTATCTTTAATTGCCAGCCAGCCAGAAATGACTGCCTCAACTACCGTGGCTCCAGAGCCATCTGCCAAAGGCTGATAAATCAAAACTCGATGGCTATGGAGAATTTTTTGTACCTCGGTGACAGTGATTTGGAGAATTTCTTTAATTTGCAAAGACTGACGAATTTTGAGGGTGATTTCAGTAAATAGTTGCGATCGCAAGTTTTGGCGTTGGAGTTGTTCTTCTGCCTGCTTGCGCTCAATAAACTGTCCTACTTGCTCACCAATCGAATTCATGACTTTTGCCAAATTCGGGTCAGCTTGCTGGATTTCATGGCTCAAGCAGGTAATCACACCGATGATTGTTTTACCACTACGGATCGGAAAACCAAAAGCTCCGTGTAGTTCTGCTTCGGCAGCGATTTGAGAGCGAATGAAACTCCGATCTTTAACGACATCAGCGATCCAAACAGGTTCAAGACTAGCCCAGACACGGCCAGGCAGCCCAATTCCTGGTGCAAATCTGGTCTGGTGACTGAGAATGTCAAATTCTTGCATCTCGAAGGAGATTTTATACCATGAATTTAGCAAATACAGTAGATTTGCTCGCCGATCTACCATCCAAAATTCACTTAAATCCCATCCCAAACTTTCGCAGATTCCTTGCAAGATTTGGGGCATGGCTTCATTGATTGTGCTTGACTCTGCCAAGACACGGGTTGTAACATACTCTGCTTTCAAATGCTGTTCAGTTCGTTTGCGTAAGCGAAGTTCCTCAAAGACATCGCTGATGTCAATACCTGTAGCAACAATGTATTCAACGTGCCCCTCATAGTCTTTCAAGGTAGTGTTAGTCCAAGAAATGAGCCGTCGGCTGCCATCCTTAGTTACCCAATAGTTTTCGTATTCTTTGGGCGCTTCACCAGATCGCAACTGCTCAAAAACTGCTTTAACCGGCTCTACCTGTTCAGGAAGTAGAAACAGGTTCCAGAAATGCCTTCCTTTCACCTCATCAAATGAGTAACCAGTAATTTGTTCGCAAGCTTGATTGAAGCGAACGATTTGCCCTTTCGGGTCAATAACTATTACCAAAGCGCTGGTTGTATTAAGGACTGCTGCAATAAAATTGCGTTCTTGATTCAGTATTTCTTCTGTTAATTTCCGCTCTTTTCCTTCACGGTAAATAAAGTAGTAGACTATGGCCAGAATCAGAAAACTTAAACAAATAGCGATCGCCAGTGTCAAAACTGTGTTGTTAGCAGTGGCTTTTGCAGCTTGTGACTGCTGTTGAAGTAACTCTCTATCCTGATTTTCTATTTCATGGACGATCTTGCGGATATCATCCATGAGATGTTTTCCTTGATTTGTCTGGATTATCTGCAATGCCGCCTCAAATCCCTGATTTTGACGCAGGTATATAGTCTGCTTGAGTATGGCAAGTTTTGCAGCTATCAGAGATTCAAGGGTTGCGAACTGCTTTTGTTGGTTAGGTTGATCTGCGATTAAATCTTTCAGTTCTACAATTTTACGATCGATGTTTCCAACTACTGCTTGATAGGGTTCTAGATAACTTTCTTGTCCAGTGAGGATGTAACCGCGTTGTCCAGTCTCAGCATCTTTCATCTCGGACAGTAATTCTTCTAGTTTATTGATTTTCTCTTGGGTTTGTTGTACCTGATTATTCGTATCAATCAACCTGTGTGTGTTTTGAAAAGAAATCACACCAATCAAAACTAAAATTGCCGATGCTAACCCAAACCCTCCGGCTATCCTTAGAAAAAATTGTTTGCGTGTCTGCTGGGTCTGTTTGCGTGTATCACTTGCCAATACCAAACTTGCTAAATTGCGGCGCATTTCTAGTTGCTTAATTACCTGGCGACCAATAATTCGTAATGCTTCAAGTTGTTCTGGAGAGAGGTTTCTTGGTACGCGATCGATTACACAAAGTGTTCCTAGTGCATATCCTTCAGGATTAGTCAGCGGGATACCAGCATAAAACTGAATATTTGGGTCAGAGGTGACTAGCGGGTTTGTCGCAAACCTTTCGTCAACTGTTGCATTAGGCACAACAAAAATTTCAGGTTGCAGAATAGCATGGGCGCAGAATGCCAAGTCGCGGGGTGTTTGTTGGGCATCCAAACCAACTTTTGACTTGAACCACTGACGATTAGTATCAATTAAACTGATTAAGGCAATGGGAGTTCCACAAATATACGAGGCTAAATAGGTGAGGTCGTCAAAGGCTGCTTCTGAAGGAGTGTCGAGTATTTTATACTGCAAAAGAGATTCGATTCGCTGTGTTTCGTTATCAGGTAATGGTGCTTTCATTCTCCGGCTTCATACCATTTTGGATTTTAAAAACAGAATTCATAATTATGAATTCAGAATCCAGGAGTTAGAAGTTAGAAGTTAGAAGTTAAAATCAAAAATATATAGTGCTTGATTCTATATTCATTCTGAATTCTGACTTCTGAATTCTGACTCCTGAATTCTTTTGTGTTAAAACTTGACCCGCAACTGTCCTGTGAAGGAATTACCACCGTAGGCGCTTGTGCCGGCTTCTTGATTGCGGATATTACTAAAGCTATAGCCCAAGTCTGCTTCTATACTGGGCGACAGTTTTACCGTACAGCGCGTTTGATAGGTATTGGCATTGTCAAATTCTCCTTTAAGTCGCTGTCGTCCTAAGTTGGCAGCAAGGCGACAGCGTAAGAATTGAGCAATATCTCCCTCCCAAGCTACCTCACCGTTGTAAACTAGAAAATCTGGTGGAGAAAAATAACCGCTTGTGCGTTCTAAATCGCGATCGTAACTCCAAGTGAATAAGTTAGCTGCCAAAGAAAATTGTCCGAACTTGCGCTCTAACCTACTAAAAGACTGCACCTCAGAATTACCATCGTTGTAACTACCCAAACGCAATGACGAAAACAAGCTGGTATTACGGTCAATCTGCCAGTATAAATCAGGACCAAATCGCCAAGCAGTAATTTGATTGTCTAAAGTTCGAGCATTAGATTTATAAGGCCCTTGTTCTAAATTACCTGATATTATTACTGCCGATAGCAATCGACCTGATGACGAAACTCGCGGCGGCGAAATGGGAGCATCTACCTTAACATTGAGATTGATAGCTGTAGGTAAACGATTGAACACATCGACTCCGGCTGCTGTTTGTAGAGTCACTTGTCCAATTTTTCCTTGCCATCCAACTTGCAAGGGAAAATTGGTAATTGATTCAACACCGCGTTGCTCAAAGAAGTTAAAACCTGTCTTGAAAAATATTTTATTGCCATTTCTCAATCGAAACTGAACTGTTGGTTCTAAGAAAAAATTAGTTTGACCAAAGTTGTCTGTCTCATAGTGATAATCTGTATGAATACTTTCCAAAACTGCATCCGGCGTTTTTGCTTCGGTGGCAGTTGTTGGTGGACTAGAATTCTGCTGCGGTGGTTCGGGTTGCGATGGTGGGCTAGAATTCTGCGGTGGTTCGGGTTGCGATGGTGGTAATCGCAAATCAGGATTGAAGTTTTCGGGTGCCGCCAGCAAAATAGGTGTTGATTTTAATCGATAGGGGAGTGGTTTTGAGTATTGTGCTGACTCAGGATTTATTGTGGTGACTTGCTTGGTCAATTCTGAAGGTGATTTCCAGGTCTGATGTGCTTGGGCTGCTTGTAATTTAGCTTCTGATAATATCCAAATACCTACGCTACAGATTACTCCCAATTGAATCTGTAGGCATCCCAAAAGAAATACAGCGTACAAACTATATGGAGAAACAAAGAGATAGGGTCTAAAACTATATACCATCGGTTGATACTATATTTGAAATGAAAAACTTACTGCCAAATAGTTTTCTGGCTGCTAGCTGATGTATTCGGACTGGGATTATGATGCCCATAATCGATGCTTGTTAAGACATAGGAAAGGCAAAAGGCGTAAAAGTGTTAATTTATAAAAGTTTCCAGGTGCATGAAGTACATATTAAAACCTCACCTCCAACCCCTGTTGTTATCAAGGGGTTGGGGGTGAGGTTAAGTTGTACCTCATTCTGATTAGTAAATGCTATATTCGAGTCGATATTTACTGTGATTTTGACCCACTGCCAATAGTTATTGTTGAGTCTGCTTTTCCCATCTCAGAGTTTTCAGTATTCTCAACCTCAAGACTTCGGAGCAATTCTCGAATTACGTCTGTTGCTGGTCTGCCTGTGAGAGTACAGTATTGTTCAAGTTTCTTCATTTCCTCGGTTGTGAGATTTACTGTCAGTCGTTTAACAGCCCATTTTTTCTTCATAATTCTCTTTTATCTTTAATATGTAGCTTTTTCTTGAAATCACCAAGTCATTACGATTACTCCCGTAGTGCATAGCCTACACCACGGACTGTATGAATCAAACGTTTTTCATTATTTTCTTCTAACTTAAGTCGTAAATAACGAATATATACTTCAATAATATTAGAATCACCCATGAAATCGTAACCCCAAACTTTCTCTAAAATTTGATCTCTAGTAAATACTTGACGGGGATGTGAAAGGAGATATTCTAATAAGTCAAATTCTTTTGCTGTTAACTGAATGCTTCGTTTTTCCCGAAATACTTCACGAGTGCGCCTATTTAAGCTTAAATCTTCAAATTGCAACAAATCCTCGTCTGTTTCTTGGGTGCGCCGGAGATGAGCGCGAATTCTAGCTAATAGTTCTTCAATGCTGAAGGGCTTAACTACATAATCATCGGCTCCTGCATCTAATCCGGCGACGCGATCGCTCACTTCATCTTTTGCTGTCAACAAAATCACTGGTACTGTACTACCTGTTGTTCGCAAACGCCGACAAATTTCCAAACCTGTCAACCCTGGAAGCATCCAATCCAGAATCGCTAAATCTGGTGAGGAGTCTCGCGCCAGAGTCAAGCCCGCGATGCCATCATGGGCGACACTTACCCGGTATCCTTCGCTATTAAGTTCTAATTCGACAAATCGCGCCAGTTTGACTTCATCTTCCACTAAAAGGATATGTGCTGTCATATTTTTGCTCCTAAAGCAGGTAATGTGAGAATAAAAGTGCTACCATAGCCTAGCTTTGAAAGGATGGCAATTTTGCCTCCCAGACCTCCGGTTAGGTGTTTCACAATCGATAAACCCAAATCTGCTTTGCCAGTTAAACGAGGGCTGCCTTTATTCTCACAGGAAACGGGGTGACTTCCAAATAGATTACCCGATGCTTAAATTTCTGGCATTGCTGATTAGATGTATGAATCTTGGTGTATAAATGTTGCATTGCAAGTTATCTACAAAGGTTTTGAAATCACGCAAAATCATTTTCATCCTGGAATTCAGCAACACCAAATTTCTCTGTCATCTTTACTATGTCTGCAATCAAATCAAGAAACTGGGAATCTAAGTCTTGCAATTTTTACAAATCAGATAGAGCTACTATATAGCAGTCCTAAATTATTTGTGAAAATTATATATCTCTTTCTTGTTTCTTCCCTTTGCGCCCTTCTCTAACGAGTATTTTGCGGTTCGTTTTCTTATTTATAATTTTTCACGAATCAAATAGGATTGCTATATATAGGTAAACTGATTGTAAACATACTCCCTTCTCGCAACTTTGATTCCACACTGACACTACCATCCATACCTTCTACAAGTGTCTTAACAATCGATAAACCCAAACCACAACCCCCAGTGGTATGAGAGCGAGATTCATCTACACGGTAAAATCTCTCAAATATCCGTGCTTGCTGTTGCAAAGGAATGCCATAACCTTTGTCACAAACTTGAATAATAACCCGATCTTGAAGCCGATCTAACTTAAAAGTTATGGGTGTATCAGCGTCAGAATACTTAATCGCATTATCAATTAAATTTAATAACACTTGTTTAAAGCGACTATAATCTGCTTTGATCTCAATTGGATAAATTTCTGACTCGATTGTAATTGTGCGATCGCTATATTTTTTTGCCATCATGACAACTTCTTCAACCAAGTCATTCAGCACATAAGATTTAATTTGAAAATATAGGTATCCGCTATCTGCACGTGCTAAATCAAGTAAATCTTGTAGCAGACGGATAGTGCGTTCTGCTTCTGATGCCGCAGTTTCTAAAGCTTCTTGTTGAGTTTGGGTTAAGTTATTCTGCCTTCGCAAAACGCTTTGTAAATATCCATGTACAATTGTTAATGGTGTGCGTAATTCATGAGAAACATTACTCACAAATTCTCGCTCTTGCTCCCATGATTGGGAAAGGCGTGATAACAGCATGGTTAAAGTTTGGGCTAATTCTTTAACTTCACTGGGTGCATTATCAAGATATAGCTGCGCTTGTCCTAAATCTTCAGCGGAAATCACAGAAGCCATTTGATTTAGCTGACGCAGAGGTTGCAGAGAACGCTTAATATAAAATGCGATCGCAGCAGTTAAAACAATAATTGCCAAAATACTAGTAATACCTAAACTCTGCACCATTACCACAAACATTCTCTGTTCGTGGGTAATATCCTTGACTACAAATAACTCACCCAGTAATTTACCCTGCACTTGCACAGTACTACCACATAAAACAAAATAGCTTTGGTTCACTTTGTAAACTTGTGGTTTAATTGGCATCTTAGTCAGGGTCATTAACTCACCTACCGTAGTATCAGATAATAAATTTAAAGTGGTAGATTTTGCTATAATTTTATTATCAGGACTTTTTAGCCATAATAATGTATTGGTATTTGCCAAATTATTAATAGCCTTTTGCAACCCAGTTACAGGTTGCATCATTTCACTATAAATTTGCACATCTTGCGGCAAGCGCTTGGCAATTTGTTCTATATTATATTTATGACTATCAACTAAAATTTGCTGCATTTTCCAACTAGTCCATGTAGCAAGGCTACCTAATACCAAAGCTGAAAATGATGCAATACCAACCGTGAGGCGTGATTGTAAGGAAAATGGATCTATATTTATCCCAATTTTTATGATTTGCTTCACGATTCAGATTGCGTTTTAGGTGTTTAATAAGGTTGGAAAAATAAAATCAGACTGGTAAATGTCAAGTTACTGTTAACCGCTATATCTATATCTTTATTTATATCTGTTGCATACCTACAGCGAAAAGTGCAGCCCCTTCCAAAAATATCGCTAAATATTTTTATTTCATCGCTCTTTCAACTCCGCGAATCATTCTCTAATAATTTAAATGCATTTACTAGTAATTAAATTAATTTCCGCTGAGAATTACCTTAAAATTTTTAATCCTATTTTTTTAAATTTATAGCTTGATTGAACGCAGACATTAAAAGTAAATCTTGCTATTTAACCAGAAAGAATAAAGGCAAATAACAAGTCTTTTTAATGAGAATGAGGTAGGAGTTGGCTTATATCATGTCCGTTTGATTACTTATTAAAACCCAAGAACCCCACCCCCCCAAAGCTACGCTTTGTCTCCCTGCCCCTAAACCCCAGAGGGGGTACCGAGTTCCCCGCTTTTCGGGAGGGGCTGGGGGTGGGGTGCAATGACTGTGGGAATCATTGTCTAGATAAAAATAATATTTTTTAACATCTTCCCCATGATTTCCTTCGCTACCAGTTAGACCAAAAATTCTTTCTTTGAGAATAGAATCTTCGCCATTCCAAAGTGCGATCGCAAGTTGAAAATAAGCAGACAAGAGCTACACTATTAATTAACCACAAACACCGAAGGGGGCTAATGCTAACTTCAACCTATTGGTTGATAGTCTCTAGATATGGCTGCGGTTGGTGAAAACCCTGGAGTGAAGCATCGACGATGAGGCAAACTTCGATATGCATACCATCAGGATCGGAAAATGATAAGTTAAGTACTGGACCAAGGTCAGCGATCGCGATCGTGCCGTTGGTCAAAATCAACAATCGGCCCCTTCGGCACAATTCGATTTGGATTAATATCAGTCATACTCATGTAATAGCCGCGCTTGGTATAGTCTAGATTGCAAGTCGTTTTGAACTCAGGACGCTGATATAGGTCTAGTAGATAATTCCAGAGATTTGGATAGTCGATAATTCGCCGCAAATTGATAAATCTCTTGCAAATATTGAGTGTGATTTACCCAATCAGGAATAGCTCCCGGTGCTTCAGAAAACATCCATCCCTGGTCGCTAATAATCGGATCGACGATAGAGACTGAGATGGCATCATTCAAACCTTTAATTTCTCGCATAATTAAAGTGCGATGCGCATTAAGGGATGATTCTTGTGGGTGGGCATCCTGCCATTGGTGTCAAGTTAAGAAAATTAGAGTTTTGTCAAGTGGGTAAAACTCAATGGTTAAACTGAACACAATGGTGTTGAG